>MDLF01000062.1 GCA_001730095.1 Rhodobacteraceae bacterium (ex Bugula neritina AB1) | reverse complement strand
GTTGCGGAAAGACGTGGCCGCCACATCGGATTGATGCCCCGCCGCAATCATCGCCGAACCGAACGCAACAGCCTGCTCGTAAGGCATGTTCATCTTCTGGGATTCCGAGGCAATCCTGGTGAAGAATTCCAAAAGCTGCGGTGCTGACGATTTCTGTTTGTTGGAGAGATGGTTCATCGCATCCGACAACAGCACCGCCTGATCTATGGTGAGCCCGTAGGATTTCACCATGGTGGCGAGCGCGCCGCCGGTAACCTCTGCGGTAGAACCAAAGGCAACGGAGATCTTCGCGGCCGCCTCGGTGATGGTCAGCAACTCATCGCCAGCAAAACCAGCCTCACCAGCCGCGGCGGCAATCTCGGCCAAACCACTCACCGAAATCGGGATCTGCTTGGACATCTCCATCAGCTCGGTTTTGAACTTTGAGAATGCGGCCCGACCAGCTTCGGTGGAGGTGTCGAAATCGTTGACGACCTTTTTGACGTCAGCCATGGCGCTTTCGAAATCCATGGCTGCCCGCACCGGTGAGGCAATTGCGGTTCGCAGGGTGTAAAACCCCGCGACAGCATCCACCAGCCCGCCGCGCGCGTCGGCCAGAGCCGAGTTATTGCGGCGCATCGCCCCTGCCAGCTGATCACCAAAAGACAGCTTTCGGCTATCACGGGCGACCCTCTGGATACCCAGCAAGCTGCCCGTTATTTGCTTTGCCGGGCGGCTGACCTGGTTGATCAGGCGAACGATAAGCGAGCTGGTGAGAGTGCCCATATTAGGACCTCCGGTAGAAGGCGGCTATTCGCACGCTTTGCTGGTGCATCGCCACCAGGCGGTGCACCGGTATTTCTTCGACCGCGTCCCAGGGGACGTGGAAAAAATGGCTGATGTCAGCGGTAATTACGTCGGCGTTTTGTCCGTACCATCGGGCGAGTCCGAGGATTCCGCCGTGGCCATCCCCAGCGCCTCCAATGTCCCGGCCAAAAAAGGCGCCATCTCCTCCGCCAGGCTGACGATATCCTTCAGATGCAACTCATCGTCCGCGCCCTCGGGCAGATCAGACAGCAGCGTGATGAACTTCAGGGACTCATCAATCCCGATTTCTGCCGCAGCGGCCTCTTCCTCACCTTCAGGCAGAAGGCCGGCCTTCATGATGTTTTCGATTTTCCGCAACACACGCCCGTTCGGCGTTTTGAAGGTGACCTTCGAGATCTTACGGGCCTCCTCGCCCTCGCCGAAGTCAAAGGGGTAATCAAGATCGCAGGTTTTTGTTTCCCAGGCAGTCATGGGCGGGTTTCCTCTTCAGGGGATGGGCATAGGAAAGCCCCGGCAGCGTGGCGCGGCCGAGGCGGTTTTCGTCAGCAGTGAGGTGGGTTAGCCGATATGCAGGATCTGATTGGTATCGGCGTTCTCGTCGTTTCCATCGACACGCCAGGAGCCGGTAAAGAAGTCAAAATAATACTTCTCCTGGCCGTCAAAGAAGAGCTCATAGTGCATGATCGCATTGATCTCGTAATCGTAGCCGTGCAGATCGCCCTTCTTGAACGCATCAGCGCCGATTTTCCCCAGCCGGCCATTCATCAGCGCCTTTGCTTCCATGGCGCGGCCACTGCGCAGATCCCGCACAACACCATAGGCGGTGTAGTTGTTCATGATCTTGCTGCCGAGGCCGAACAGCGACATCAGCTGCGGATCTGTACCCTTCAGCTTGAATGGCGCAGTGAGCTTTTCGATAGCGCCTACCGGCACATCAATGGCCACACGGCTGCCGCCGGCCTTGTGCTCGGCGAACATCTCCTGCAGGCCGGGCAGCTGCAGTTCATCAATGGTCAAATGCTTGGATGCCGTCGGGTCGTCGTCGCCGCAAAACAGGTTCACGGCCTCCATAACAAACATGTTGGACATGTGCTTTTCTCCTTGTCCGGAATGCAGCGGCCCGCGTCAGGCCGCCACGGTTGCCGTGATGCGGCTTAGATCGCCAGCGCTTGGATACTGTCGAGCAGCTGGTCCAGCGCCGGACGGTAGCGATAGGACTCGATGTCCAGGCGGCGCAGCACCGGCGGCTCTTCCGCATGGAACTGCAGGGTGAAGTGACCCTGGCGCAGATTTTCGGGCTGGTTCTGTTCCCGGTCGAAACCGACCTTGAAACCCAAGATATCCTGATCAGCCTGCAGATCCCGCAGCGCGATCTTCATGGTGTTCACAATCGACTCGATGGTCTGACCGGTCAGATTGAAGCGCCCCAGATAGAAACGTAGCGTGCGCAGGAACATCAGGTGAATGAAATCACGGCCGCGGGTCTGATTGTAGAACCGCCACAGATCGTCTTCCCCCGCGGTATCGGTGCTGACCAGGGTGAAGCCACCGGTGCCCAGAGAGGTAACCGATCCCGCTTCACCCTTCACGATGATGCCGCCGTTCAGCGCAAGGATTTGCTGGCCCTCGGTGTTGCCATCGGTGGTGCTGAAGGGGATCGGGCGGTTCACATTGGTGATGCCCTGCATCGGGCGGTTGGCAGCAGAGTGGAACGGGCGCCCGCGGTTCTCGTTGTCCACGGCCACAATCATGCCAAGAACGGCGCCGACGCTGTCCACCTCGACAGCAGGATTGCCGACCTTCACCCAGGTTTCGATAGGAATCAGGCGCTTGCTCGACATGGTTTCCCGCCAGTCGGTGTAACCCTGCAGGCTGTTGTGTGGCCCGGTCACCACCGCGTGGCCGATCAGCTTCTCCAGTGTGCCAGGCAGAGCAGCGACAACGGCATTCGCGCTGGTCGGCGTCTCCTGCTGGTGGGTGAAGCCCGGAACGCCGATCAGGCGCGGCGCTACCCCCAGCATGGATTCCGCATCTTCCAGAGCCTGCAGCGCCTCGATCAGGTTGGTCATCGTGGCGGCGTCATCCACACCCACGTCAGCGCGCGAGATAACGATGCGGGCCGATGCGGTGAAACCGGTCAGCTGTGCATTGATCAGATCGATCTGGTGCGCGATTGTGCCGTCCGAACCCAACGCTGCCACGGCGGTATCATCGGCACTGTTGATCAGAACCGGGGTATTGACCGGAAACACCGAGGTATCAGCACTCGGTGCGGTGACCACGAGGCCGATGGTAGAAAGGTCAGCGGCAATCGCTGGGCGCGGCTCATTATCGCGCGGCGTGATCGTCATGCCGAAGGTGGGTTGTGCCATTGCAAACTCCATTGGCTGCGCCCAAGCGGGCATTATGAAAGGGGGGAATTGCGGCCACAGCCGCGGGAAGCACCGCGCAGCCTAGCGCGGTGTTCTGCTTCAGTCGGCAGACTTCGGATTGCACAGACCGCCAAGCTATTGGCGCATCCAGAATTCATTCTGGCAGTTCAGGCGATCTCAGGCAAAGAGGGCATCAGCCTGGTCATCGGTCAGCGCCAGCGCGGCCTGCAGCAGCGTAATCAGCGGGGCACTGCGGCGGATCTGCTGGGCGGTCAGCGCCTCGATACGTGCGGCAAGGCGCTCACCCTCTGGCAGCGCGCTGTTGATGGCTGCAGTGACCGCAGCAGGCAGGGCGTTGCCTCCCGCCCAGTCCTCCGCCTCCTGCTCTGTCAGGATACCCGCCAGGGCCGCCGCGACAGCGAATTGACCGCGCTGCAGAACCATGCCGGCAACCTGATCAGCACGCTCCGCCGCCAGCTCTTCGGCGTTTTTGTCCCGCACAACCCAATCTGCGCCGCCCCACTCGGCCACCTGGTTGTCGCCGGGTACCGGCCGGGCCGATGCCAGGGCGTAGCCCTCCCCGGCCAGGATCTCCGGCGGGAACTGGCTGGGATCGGTGAGGGAGGTGCCCTGTTTGAAGCTGCGGCCATCGGCCAGGTCATAGTCCTGCGACAGGAT
>MDLF01000061.1 GCA_001730095.1 Rhodobacteraceae bacterium (ex Bugula neritina AB1) | reverse complement strand
CGATGGTGCCGATGTTGACGTGCGGTTTATTACGTTCAAACTTTTCCTTAGCCATGGTGGCCTCCTTTTGTTTCGAGAAGGGTCCGCACGGATTGCGAACCCCTCGATTTCTTGTCGCTTACGCGAATTTCGCCTGGATCTCTTCCGAGATGTTCTGCGGAACCGGTTCGTAGTGATCGAACTGCATGGTGAACTGGGCGCGGCCCGAGCTCATCGAACGCAGTGTGTTGATGTAGCCGAACATATTCGCCAGCGGCACAAACGCGTCGATCGCGATTGCGTTGCCGCGGTTCTCCTGGCCGGACACCTGGCCGCGACGCGAGGTCAGATCGCCGATGATACCGCCGGTATAGTCTTCCGGGGTGATCACTTCGACTTTCATCACCGGCTCGAGCAGTTTCGCACCAGCTTTGCGCATGCCTTCACGCATGCCCATACGGGCCGCGATTTCAAAGGCCAGAACCGAGGAGTCCACGTCGTGGAACTTACCGTCGATCAGGGCAACTTTGAAGTCGATCACGGGGAAGCCGGCCAGCGGGCCGCTATCCATGACGGACTTGATGCCTTTTTCGACGCCCGGGATGTATTCCTTCGGAACCGCACCGCCAACGATACGGGATTCAAAGGAGTAGCCTTCGCCCGGCTCTGTCGGCGAGATGATCAGTTTCACCTCGGCGAACTGGCCCGAACCACCCGACTGTTTCTTGTGGGTGTAGGAATGCTCGACCTCTTTGGAGATGGTCTCGCGGTAAGCCACCTGCGGCGCACCGATGTTGGCTTCAACCTTGAACTCGCGCTTGAGACGGTCCACCAGGATGTCCAGGTGAAGTTCGCCCATGCCCTTCATGATGGTCTGACCGGACTCGAGGTCGGTTTCGACGCGGAAGGACGGATCTTCGGCGGCCAGACGGGCCAGACCCTGGGACATTTTCTCCTGGTCGGCCTTGGTCTTGGGCTCAACCGCGATCTCGATCACCGGATCCGGGAAGGTCATGGTTTCCAGAACCACCGGATCGTTGACGGCACAGAGCGTGTCGCCGGTGGTGGTGTCTTTCAGACCTGCCAGCGCGATGATGTCGCCCGCGAACGCTTCCGTGATTTCCTCACGGTTGTTCGAGTGCATCATCATCATCCGGCCAACGCGCTCTTTACGACCTTTGGTCGAGTTCAGCAGCGTGTCGCCCTTGTTCAGGACGCCCGAATAGATCCGGGTGAAGGTCAGCGAGCCGACAAAGGGGTCGTTCATGATTTTGAACGCCAGGCCCGAGAACGCCATGTCATCATCCGCACGGCGCGGGATGTCACGGGTTTCAGTCTCGTCGCCGGGTTTGAAGCCCATGTAATCAACAACGTCCAGCGGGCTGGGCAGATAGTCGATCACAGCGTTCAGAAGCGGCTGAACGCCTTTGTTCTTGAACGCGGAACCGCCCAGAACCGGAACGAACGCCAGTTCCAGAGTACCTTTGCGCAGCAGTTTGCGCAGGGTCGGAACGTCGGGCTCTTCGCCTTCCAGGTAAGCTTCCATCGCGTCGTCGTCCATTTCGACGGCCGCTTCGATCATCTTACCGCGCCATTCGTCAGCCATGTCTTTCAGGCTGTCGCGGATCGGAGCTTTGATCCAGGATGCGCCCAGGTCTTCGCCCTGCCACAGCCATTCTTCCATGTTGACCAGATCAACCAGGCCTTCCAGCTCGGTTTCTGCGCCGATCGGAACACCAACCGGAACCGCGCGGGCGCCGGTACGGTCTTCGATCATGTTGACGCAGTTGAAGAAGTCAGCGCCGATCTTGTCCATCTTGTTGACGAACACCATACGCGGAACCTTGTAGCGGTCAGCCTGACGCCACACGGTTTCGGTCTGGGGTTCAACACCGGCGTTGGCGTCCAGAACACAGACAGCACCGTCGAGAACCGCCAGCGAACGTTCAACTTCGATGGTGAAGTCAACGTGGCCGGGGGTGTCGATGATGTTCAAGCGGTGCTTGGGCGAGTCAGCGGTTTTGCCGTCTTCGGTGCGTTCCCAGAAGGTGGTGGTCGCAGCCGAAGTGATGGTGATGCCGCGTTCCTGTTCCTGCTCCATCCAGTCCATGGTGGCTGCACCGTCGTGCACCTCACCGATGTTGTGGGATTTGCCAGTGTAATACAGGATGCGCTCGGAACAGGTGGTTTTACCTGCGTCGATGTGCGCCATGATACCGAAGTTACGGTACAGGTCGAGCGGATATTCGCGTGCCATAGGTCTATGTCCTCCGGCTTACCAGCGGTAATGGCTGAAGGCTTTGTTCGCCTCGGCCATCTTGTGGGTGTCTTCGCGCTTCTTAACCGCGGTACCACGGGACTGGACAGCGTCCAGCAGCTCGCCTGCAAGGCGCTCTTCCATGGTGTTTTCGTTGCGGTTGCGGGCGGCAGTGATCAGCCAGCGGATGGCCAGGGCTTCGCGGCGCTCGGGACGGACTTCAACCGGAACCTGATAGGTCGCACCACCAACACGGCGGGAGCGGACCTCAACGGAGGGTTTGATGTTGTCCAGGGCTTCGTGGAAGACTTCAACCGGAGCGCGCTTGATCTTGCCTTCGACGCGGTCGAATGCGTTGTAAACGATACGCTCTGCGACCGACTTCTTGCCGTCGATCATCAGGTTGTTCATGAATTTGGTCAGAACGCGATCGCCGAACTTGGCGTCGGGCAGGACTTCGCGTTTTTCAGCGGCGTGACGACGTGACATATCAGCCTCTCCTTCTTACTTAGGACGCTTCGCGCCGTATTTCGAGCGGCGTTGCTTACGGTCTTTGACGCCCTGGGTATCCAGAACACCGCGCAGGATGTGGTAACGGACACCCGGAAGGTCTTTTACACGACCCCCGCGGATCAGAACCACAGAGTGTTCCTGAAGGTTGTGGCTTTCACCGGGGATGTAGGAGATGACCTCGAAACCGTTGGTCAGGCGGACCTTCGCAACTTTCCGCATAGCGGAGTTCGGTTTCTTCGGCGTGGTGGTGTACACGCGGGTGCAGACGCCGCGCTTCTGCGGGCACTGCTCGAGGTGCTGGGACTTCGAAACTTTACGCTTCGGCTGACGCGGCTTGCGGATCAGCTGCTGGATCGTTGGCATTCAGGTGTTCCCCGTTTAGCAACTTGTCATGCACGCCGGCGCGTGCGGGTGATTTCACTGCACCTGTGCGTCCACAAGCGCAAAAACCGCAATCGCTCCCATTCCGAGGTGAGACGACGCGGTGTGTTTACAGAGGATCCGGGTGGTAAAAGTGCCCGGACCTTGAGCCACTGCAATTTTGAATTCGGCTTTCAGAGCATACACTCCGGGTGCCGGATAGGCGCGCGTATATGGGGAGTCGCAGCGGTTGTCAACAGCAGCCCCGGCCTGGCGGCCCGGCCCGCTGCGGGTGCTTGCCTAGAGGCCGGCCGACCGGCATAGTCGCGGTGCACAGCTTTACATCGCGAAACGGATTTCAGAATGCAAGTCATCGGATTGTGCCGGTTTTCCTACCCGGCCCTCGGCGGGTTCCAGGTTGAGCATGAAACGATGGAAGAGCGTCTTGCCTATCTCTACTCCGACGCACGGATGGCAGAGCGTTTTCGGCTGTTTGAAACCGTCGCCCTGCCCTCTCTGCGGCAGCAGTCGGATCAGGATTTTGACCTGATCCTGGTGACCGGCGACAGTCTTCCGCAGCAGCACCGCGACAGGCTGCACAGCTTGACCGCAGACATGCCACAGGTGCGGATCGTCACTGAACCGCCGCGCCGACACCGCCCGATTATGAAGGATCTTCTGAACCAGGCGCGGCGGGATCCGGACCAGCCCTGCCTGCAATTCCGTTTCGACGACGACGACGCGGTGGCCGGGGAGTTCGTTGCACGGCTGCGGGAGACGGCTGCGGACTGCGCGCCGCTCCTGGCCAAGACAGCCGCTGCCGCGATTGATTTCAACCGCGGTTACATCGCCGAATTCAGCGCGGATGGGATCGCGGCGGCAGAACCGGCCGTATACCCGTATTTTACCGCCGCGCTGGCCATGTACGCCGCCGGCGGCAGCCGCATGACGATCATGAATTTTGCACACCACCGCATCCATCATCACATACCAACAGTGACTGTGCCCGATGTGCCGATGTGGGTGCGCAGCCACAACCGGTTCAACGACTCCCGCCAGCTCCGCGCCGATCAGATCGCAGTCACACCGCTGACAGCAAAACAGGAGCGTGAATTCGAAACCATCTTCGGCATTCGCAGCGCCCATGTCCGGCAGGTCTTCGGCTCCTAAAAGACCAGCCTCTCCAACTGCTGGCGGTCAAAGCCGAAATGCTGTTCAAGCGCGCTGTCCACCTCAGCCGGGGTTGATTTCCGGGTGGTTCCCATCTTTGCCGGGTTGGACATATTGTCCCAATGAATGCTGCGCAGGAAGGACGGGACCGAGATATCCGAGTAGGTGTTGATATGCTGCGCGAATTTGCGGTGATTATAGCTGTAGGGATTGATGCTGGCGGAAACCGGCGCCACCACCGACAGGCCAGTTGACAGCGGCGCCCATTCGCATGTGTCGTAAACCTCGGGTCCGACGGCCGTCTTTTCCAGATAAAACCCACGGTTATGGGCTATCGCAAAGGGCGTTTGGTCTTGGCCCTGCAAGGGGATTAACCCCCGGGCAAGTTCCTTGGTGCGTTTGACGAAATCCCGGTCCATCGCGTCATCATCATCAAGTCGGAAAAAGGCGCGGTGGCTGGCCCGGCGCAGCTGTACCATGCCATAGCCTTCCTTGATCTGCTTGTAATGCGGCCCTGGCGCGACACCGTGGCAATAGACGTTTCTGAACGGTTCTGTCAGGTCCAGAAGCCGTTCCAGATAGCGTTCGGGCATTTCGCTGGATGTCAGCACGATCAGCCGGAAGCTGCTGTCGCTTTGCTGCGTCAACGAACGCAGGCAGAGGTTTTCAAACAGACGAAAGCGCAGTTCCATCCGCTCTGGCGCATAGAGGTGATCAGCCTTTTCCTGCAGGGATTGGAAATCCTCATCAAAGAATTCCGTGCTCAGCACCGAAAACCGGACCAGCCCGATCATCCGCAACTTGATGTCCATCTTTCCCCCTGCCCGCAAGCCTGCTGCCAGAGCTTGTTCGCCGCCCCGGTGATCCCACGCAAGTTAACCGCCGCCAGCAAAATGAAAAGCCCCCGCATGACATCATGCGGGGGCCTTTTTCGCTTGCTCTGAGGAGCCTGCGGATTAGTCGCGGCTTTCCGGTGTATCGACCAGGTTGTCCAGATCGCTGCCGCCCATCACGTCGTCATCCATCATCGGTGCAGCCAGAGCTGCAGCCGCTTCGGCTTCTTCGCGGCGGGCTTCCAGAACCACGTTGTCGCGGCCCTGTGCAATCGAGCGCACAGCCTGGGTCGCGCCGCCGGTGCCGGCCGGGATCAGGCGGCCCACGATGACGTTCTCCTTGAGGCCGACCAGCTTGTCCTTCTTGCCCTGCACCGATGCCTCGGTGAGAACGCGGGTGGTCTCCTGGAAGGAGGCCGCCGAGATGAAGGAGCGGGTCTGCAGCGACGCCTTGGTGATGCCGAGCAGGATCGGTTCGCCTTGAGCGGGGCGCTTGCCGCGGGCCAGCGATTTCTCGTTGGCTGCGTCAAACTCCTGCTTGTCGACGTGTTCGCCTTTCAGCAGCGTGGTGTCACCGGAGTCGGAGATCTCCCACTTCTGCAGCATCTGGCGGACAATCACCTCGATGTGCTTGTCGTTGATCTTCACACCCTGCAGGCGGTAGACGTCCTGAACCTCGTCGATCATGTAGTTCGCCAGAGCCTCGACACCCATGATGGACAGGATGTCATGCGGCGCCGGGTTGCCGTCCATGATGTAATCGCCCTTCTGGACAAAGTCACCTTCCGCAACCGGGATGTGCTTGCCTTTGGGCACCATGTATTCGACCGGTTCCAGCGCCTCGTCCACAGGATCAATCGCGATGCGGCGCTTGTTCTTGTAGTCACGGCCAAAACGCACGTGACCATCAAGCTCGGCGATGATCGCGTGATCTTTCGGACGGCGGGCTTCGAACAGTTCCGCAACGCGCGGCAGACCACCGGTGATGTCCTTGGTCTTGGCGCCTTCACGCGGGATCCGCGCAACAACGTCGCCTGCCATGATCTGCTGGCCGTCTTCGACCGACAGGATGGCATCCACGGACATCGGGTAGGTCAGCGGGTTGCCGTTGTCGTTGCGGACCGGCTCGCCGTTGCTGTCGACCAGAATGATTTCCGGCTTCAGATCCGATCCCTTCGGAGCCGCACGCCAGTCGATCACGATCTTCTGAGTCATGCCGGTGGCTTCGTCGGTCTCGTCCCGCACAGCGATCCCCGAGATCAGGTCCACGTATTTCGCGGTACCCGGCTTCTCGGCGATAATCGGCAGGGTATAGGGATCCCATTCGAACAGCTTGTCGCCGCGCGCAATATCCTGGCCTTCCTTGACGAACAGCTTGGAGCCATAACCCAGCTTGTGGCTGGCACGCTCTTCGCCGTGCTCGTCCTGGATGATCAGCTTCATGTTGCGGCCCACAACCAGGGTCTCGCCATTGGCATCGACCAGGGTGTTGGGCATTTCAAAGACGATCTTACCCTCTTGCGAGGCTTCCTGGAACGACTGCTGGCCACCCTGGGCAACGCCGCCGATGTGGAAGGTCCGCATGGTCAGCTGGGTGCCGGGTTCACCGATCGACTGCGCCGCGATGATGCCGACGGCCTCGCCGGTGTTGACGCGGGTACCGCGTGCCAGGTCACGACCGTAGCACAAGGCGCAGACGCCCTCTTCGCTCTCGCAGGTCAGCGGCGAGCGAATACGAGTGGACTGAACGCCCGCCTCTTCCACGGCATCCGCCATACGTTCGTCGATCAGCTGACCGGCGCCCACAACGATCTCTTCGGTGCCGGGGCGTTTGATGTCATCCGCAGCCACACGGCCCAGAAGGCGTTCACCAAGGGTTGCCACAATTTCACCGTCGTTCACAGCCGCTTCGGCGGTGATCGCACGCTCGGTTCCGCAGTCGATCTCGCGCACGATGCAGTCCTGCGCAACGTCCACCAGACGGCGGGTCAGGTAACCCGAGTTCGCCGTCTTAAGCGCGGTATCCGACAGACCCTTACGGGCACCGTGGGTGGAGTTGAAGTACTCCAGAACGGTCAGGCCTTCTTTAAAGTTCGAGATGATCGGTGTCTCGATGATGTCGCCGTTCGGCTTGGCCATCAGGCCGCGCATACCGCCCAGCTGCTTCATCTGGGTAACCGAGCCACGCGCACCGGAGTGGGCCATCATGTAGACCGAGTTCGGTTCCTTGTCGGAGCCGTCTTCGTGCTTCTGAACGGCCGAGATCGAGCCCATCATCGCCTCGGTGACCTTGTCGTTACACTTGGACCAGGCATCGACAACTTTGTTGTACTTTTCGCCCTGGGTAATCAGGCCGTCCATGTACTGCTGTTCAAAGTCCTTCACCTGATCGCGTGTCTCGTCAACAAGCGGCCATTTGGTGTCGGGGATCAGCATGTCGTCCTTGCCGAACGAAATGCCGGCCTTGAACGCTTCGCGGAAGCCCATGGTCATGATCTGGTCGCAGAAGATGACCGACTCTTTCTGACCGCAGTAGCGGTAGACGGTGTCGATGACCTGCTGAACCTCTTTCTTCCGCAACAGGCGGTTGACCAGTTCAAACGGCGCCTTGGCGTTTTTCGGCAGCAGCGCGCCCAGACGGACACGGCCCGGCGTGGTGTCAAACCGCGACTGAACCGCGTTGCCTTCCTCGTCGAACTGGGTGATCCGGGCTTTGATCTTGGTGTGCAGATGCACAACACCTGCGTCCAGCGCGTGCTGAACTTCCTCGATCGAGCCGAACACCATGCCTTCGCCCGGCATGCCTTCGCGTTCCAGGGTCACATAGTAGAGACCCAAGATCATATCCTGCGACGGAACAATGATCGGCGCGCCGTTTGCAGGAGACAGAACGTTGTTCGTGGACATCATCAGGACGCGCGCTTCCAGCTGGGCCTCAAGGCTCAGCGGCACGTGAACAGCCATCTGGTCGCCGTCAAAGTCCGCGTTGAACGCCGAGCAGACCAGCGGGTGCAGCTGGATGGCCTTACCTTCGATCAGCGTGGGTTCAAACGCCTGGATACCCAGACGGTGCAGCGTCGGTGCGCGGTTCAGCATCACCGGGTGCTCGCGGATCACCTCATCCAGGATATCCCAGACTTCGGGGCGCTCTTTTTCGACCAGCTTCTTTGCCTGCTTCACGGTCGAGGACAGGCCCTTGGCCTCCAGACGTGAATAGATGAAGGGCTTGAACAGCTCCAGCGCCATCTTCTTGGGCAGGCCGCACTGATGCAGCTTCAGTTCCGGACCGGTCACAATGACCGAACGACCGGAGAAGTCGACGCGCTTACCCAAAAGGTTCTGACGGAAGCGGCCCTGCTTGCCTTTCAGCATGTCAGAGAGCGACTTCAGCGGACGCTTGTTGGCGCCGGTGATGACGCGACCACGGCGGCCGTTGTCGAACAGGGCGTCAACGGATTCCTGCAGCATCCGCTTTTCGTTGCGGACGATGATGTCAGGCGCGCGCAGTTCGATCAGACGCTTCAGACGGTTGTTCCGGTTGATCACGCGGCGGTACAGGTCGTTCAGATCAGAGGTCGCAAAACGGCCACCGTCCAGCGGCACCAGCGGGCGCAGTTCCGGCGGGATGACCGGGATCACGGTCATGATCATCCATTCCGGACGGTTGCCCGATTCCAGGAAGCTCTCCACCACTTTCAGGCGCTTGATGATCTTCTTGGGCTTCAGTTCGCCGGTGGCTTCGGCCAGTTCGGCGCGCAGCGTTTCGGCTTCCGATTCCAGGTCGATCTGGGCCAGCATGTCACGGATCGCTTCAGCGCCGATATTGGCGGTAAAGGCGTCCATGCCATAGGCATCCTGGGCGTCCATGAACTCTTCTTCGGTCATCATCTGGCCGTAGCTGAGGTCGGTCAGACCCGGCTCGATGACAACGTAGTTTTCAAAGTACAGAACCCGCTCCAGATCGCGCAGGGTCATGTCCAGCATCAGGCCGATGCGGCTGGGCAGCGACTTCAGGAACCAGATGTGTGCAACCGGTGCTGCCAGTTCGATGTGGCCCATGCGCTCGCGGCGCACTTTCTGCAGGGTGACCTCGACGCCGCATTTCTCGCAGACGACGCCGCGGTATTTCATCCGCTTATATTTGCCGCACAGGCATTCGTAATCTTTGATCGGGCCAAAGATCCGGGCGCAGAACAGGCCGTCGCGCTCCGGCTTGAAGGTCCGGTAGTTGATGGTCTCGGGCTTTTTGATTTCGCCATAGGACCACGACAGAATCCGTTCCGGGCTGGCCAGCGAGACTTTGATTTCATCAAAGACCTTGGGCGGGGTCAGCGGGTTGAACGGGTTGTTGGTGATTTCCTGGTTCATTTTGATACCTCAAATCTTGCGGAAGGGGGGACGGGAGAAGGGCGCGAGGCCCTTACTCCTCAACCTCCGCATCCAGGAGTTCCATGTTCAGGCCGAGGCCACGGACTTCTTTGACCAGAACGTTGAAGGATTCCGGCACGCCGGCTTCAAAGTTGTCCTCGCCCTTGACGATCGACTCATAGACCTTGGTCCGGCCGGCGACGTCATCCGATTTCACGGTGAGCATCTCCTGCAGGGTGTAGGCGGCGCCATAGGCTTCCAGTGCCCAGACTTCCATTTCCCCAAAGCGCTGACCACCGAACTGCGCCTTACCACCCAGCGGCTGCTGGGTAACGAGGCTGTAGGGACCAGTGGAACGTGCGTGGATTTTGTCGTCCACCAGGTGGTGCAGTTTCAGCAGATACTTGATGCCAACGGTCACGGGACGCGCGAACTGCTCACCGGTGCGACCGTCAAACAGGATCGACTGGCCCGATGTGTCAAAGCCCGCACGCTTCAGAGAGTCGTTGACATCGGCCTCTTTGGCGCCGTCAAAGACCGGCGTCGCAATCGGCACACCGCGGGTCACATTGCCTGCGGCCTCGACCAATGCGGTCTCGTCCATGTTGGCAATGCCTTCGTCATAGACATCGTCGCCATAGGCGTGGTGCATGGCTTCGCGCACCGGTGTCAGGTCGCCCGAGCGGCGGTATTCCTGCAGCGCGTCATCCACCTTGATGCCAAGACCGCGTGCGGCCCAGCCCATGTGGGTCTCCAGGATCTGACCGACGTTCATACGCGACGGAACGCCCAGCGGGTTAAGGCAGAAGTCGACCGGGGTACCATCGGCGAGGAACGGCATGTCCTCCATCGGCACCACTTTCGAAATTACACCTTTGTTGCCGTGACGGCCGGCCATCTTGTCGCCCGGCTGCAGCTTGCGCTTCACCGCGATAAAGACCTTGACCATCTTCATCACACCCGGCGGCAGGTCGTCGCCACGGCGGACCTTCTCGACCTTGTCTTCAAAACGGGCATCCAGAGCACGCTTCTGTGCTTCGTACTGCTCGTTCAGGGCCTCAACGACCTGGGCGTCCTGCTCATCCTCAAGGGCAAGCATCCACCACTGGCCGCGGGACAGGCTGTCCAGCATGTCCTGATCGATCGGGGCGCCGGAACGCACACCTTTCGGGCCTTTGACTGCCACTTTGCCCAGCAGCATACCGTGCAGGCGGGCATAGATGTTGCGGTCCAGGATCGCCAGCTCGTCGTCCCGGTCACGGGCCAGACGTTCGACTTCCTCACGCTCGATCTGCAGCGCACGCTCGTCTTTTTCAACGCCATGGCGGTTGAAGACGCGCACTTCGACCACAGTACCGTAATCGCCCGGCTTCACACGCAAGCTTGTGTCGCGCACGTCAGATGCTTTTTCGCCAAAGATGGCGCGCAGCAGCTTTTCTTCCGGGGTCATCGGGCTCTCGCCCTTGGGTGTGATCTTGCCGACCAGAATGTCGCCCGGCTCCACATCGGCACCGATGTAGACGATGCCCGCCTCGTCGAGGTTGCGCAGGGCTTCCTCGCCGACGTTGGGGATGTCGCGGGTGATTTCTTCCGGCCCAAGCTTGGTGTCACGGGCGGCGACTTCGAATTCCTCGATATGGACCGAGGTAAAGACGTCGTCACGCGCGATGCGCTCGGAGATCAGGATGGAGTCTTCGTAGTTGTAGCCATTCCAGGGCATGAACGCGACGACCACGTTTTTACCCAGCGCCAGTTCACCCATATCGGTGGACGGGCCGTCAGCGATAACTTCGCCTTTGACAACGGTGTCGCCCACTTTGACCAGAGGCTTCTGGTTGATGGTGGTGTTCTGGTTTGAGCGCTGGAACTTGCGCAGACGGTAGATGTCAACGCCCGCGTCGCCCAGCTCCAGATCAGAGGTGGCCCGGATCACGATACGCTGCGCATCGACCTGGTCGATGATGCCTGCGCGCTTGGCCTGAATGGCCGCGCCAGAGTCGATCGCCACTTTTTCCTCGATGCCGGTGCCGACCAGCGGCGCCTCGGCGCGCAGCAGCGGAACCGCCTGACGTTGCATGTTCGAGCCCATCAGAGCGCGGTTGGCGTCGTCGTTTTCCAGGAACGGGATCAGCGAGGCCGCAACCGAGACCAGCTGCTTGGGGCTGACGTCGATCAGGTCCACGCTTTCGCGCGGTGCCAGCGTGTAGTCGCCGGACTGACGGGTCGAGACCAGATCGTTGATGAACTTGCCGTTCTCGTCCAGGGTCGCGTTCGCCTGCGCCACGGTGTGGCGCATTTCTTCGGTCGCGGACATATAGTGGACTTCATCGCTCACCTGACCCTCGTTCACAACGCGGTAAGGTGTTTCGATGAAGCCGTATTTGTTGACGCGCGCAAAGGTCGCCAGCGAGTTGATCAGACCGATGTTCGGGCCTTCCGGCGTTTCAATCGGGCACATCCGGCCATAGTGGGTCGGGTGCACGTCACGGACTTCAAAGCCAGCGCGCTCGCGGGTCAGACCGCCCGGGCCAAGCGCCGACAGGCGGCGTTTGTGGGTGACTTCTGACAGCGGGTTGGTCTGGTCCATGAACTGCGACAGCTGCGAGGAGCCGAAGAATTCACGCACTGCGGCTGCGGCAGGCTTTGCGTTGATCAGATCCTGCGGCATCACGGTGTCGATCTCGACAGAGGACATCCGCTCCTTGATCGCACGTTCCATGCGCAACAGGCCGACACGGTACTGGTTTTCCATCAGCTCGCCGACGGACCGCACGCGACGGTTGCCCAGGTGGTCGATATCGTCGATATCGCCGCGGCCGTCACGCAGATCGACCAGCGCCTTGATACAGGCGACAATGTCTTCCTTGCGCAGGGTGCGCTGGGTGTCTTCGGCGTCCAGTGCCAGGCGCATGTTCATCTTCACGCGGCCAACAGCGCTGAGATCGTAACGCTCGGAGTCAAAGAACAGAGTGTCGAACAGGGCAGAGGCCGCTTCAACGGTGGGCGGCTCACCCGGGCGCATCACCCGGTAGATGTCCATCAGCGCGCTGTTGCGGTCCAGGTTCTTGTCCGCCGCCATGGTGTTGCGCATGTAGGGGCCGACATTGACGTTGTCGATGTCCAGAACCGGAATTTCGGTGATGCCCGCGTCCAGCAGCTCTTTCAGGGAGCCGCCGATCAGTTCGCCGTCCTTGTCGTATTCCAGGGTCAGCTCATCACCGGCTTCGACATAGATCGCGCCGTTGTCTTCGTTGATGATGTCCTTGGAGACATATTTGCCGACAATGTGCTCGAAGGGAACCAGAAGGTCGGTGACGGTGCCTTCTTCGATCAGCTTCTTGACCGCGCGCGGCGTAACTTTTTTGCCGGCTTCGCAGATAATCTCGCCGGTGGCCGCGTCAACCAGATCGTAGGTCGGGCGGGTGCCGCGAACGCGCTCCGGGAAGAACGGGGCAACCCAGCCGCGGGATTTCTCCAGCTTGAAATGCACGGTGTTGTAATAGGCATCCATGATGCCTTCCTGGTCCAGGCCCAGGGCATACAGCAGCGTCGTGACCGGCAGTTTGCGGCGACGGTCGATACGGGCAAAGACGATGTCTTTGGCGTCGAATTCGAAATCCAGCCAGGAGCCGCGGTACGGGATGATGCGGCAGGCAAACAGCAGCTTGCCCGAGGAATGGGTCTTGCCCTTGTCGTGGTCAAAGAACACGCCCGGCGAACGGTGCATCTGGGACACGATCACACGTTCGGTACCGTTCACGATGAAGGTGCCGTTCGGGGTCATCAAAGGCATGTCGCCCATGAAGACGTCCTGTTCCTTGATGTCCTTTACCGACTTGGCGCCGGTATCTTCATCGACATCAAACACGATCAGGCGCAGGGTGACCTTCAGCGGTGCGCTGTAGGTCATGTCGCGCTGCATGCATTCTTCGACGTCGTACTTGGGCTTCTCAAAGGAATACTTCACGAACTCCAGAACGGAGGTTTCATTGAAGTCCTTGATCGGGAAAACCGACTGGAAGACACCTTTGATGCCTTCACCGTCCAGCGGCTCGACGGCATCGCCAGAGCGCAGGAACAGATCATAGGAGGATTTCTGCACCTCGATGAGGTTCGGCATCTCCAGCACTTCGCGGATTTTGCCGTAATATTTACGTAGACGTTTCTGGCCAAGGAACGATTGAGCCATGTCAGATGTCACCTTTCGAGTTCTCACCGGTCAAGGATGCCGCCGGGCCCCGGCACCTTGCCCATACGAGACAGCGCGTTCGGATCAATTCATGGCCACCGTCCCGAAGGCAGCCTCCCGATCCCTTGAACTCCGCCTAAGAAAACGCCCCGCACATCAGGGCCCTTGCTAAGACAGGTTCGGCTGGGCCCGGAAAACTCCGGACCCAGCCAAATTCCTGATGCATCAACGATGCATCTGAAGACAGGCTTAGGCCACTTCGACTTCGGCGCCAGCTGCTTCCAGCTTGGCTTTGATGTCTTCTGCTTCGGCTTTGTCGATGCCTTCTTTGATCTTGCCGCCAGCTTCGACCAGTTCTTTGGCTTCTTTCAGGCCCAGACCGGTGATGCCGCGAACTTCTTTGATCACGTTGATCTTGGAAGCGCCGGCGTTCTTCAGAACGACGTCGAATTCGGTCTTTTCTTCTTCTGCAGCTGCGCCGCCATCAGCGGCCGCCATGACAACTGCGCCGCCAGCTGCGGGCTCGATGCCATACTCATCCTTCAGGATGGTTTTCAGTTCTTGTGCTTCCAGCAGGGTCAGACCCACGATGCTTTCTGCGAGTGCTTTCAGATCAGCCATTGTATCAGCTCTTTCCGTTTACAGTATGTGTGTTCCAACGTGCGGGCTTTGCCCCACGCCAGTCATTCAGTGCCAACCGCTTACGCAGCTTCCGCCTTCTCTTCGATGGTCGAAAGAATGCTTGCGATGTTGCTTGCAGGTGCGCCAATTGCGCCGGCGATGTTCGAAGCAGGTGCGCCAATGCAGCTTGCGATCTGAGCGATAAGCTCGTCGCGGGACGGCATTTTGGACACAGCTTCGACGCCTGCGCGGTCCAGAGCATTCTCACCCATTGCGCCGCCAAGGATCTCAAACTTTTTGTTTTCCTTGGCGAAACCCTCGGCCACTTTAGCAGCGGACACGGGGTCTTCGGAATAGGTCAGAACGGTCATCCCTGTCAGCAGGTCAGACATGCTTTCACACGGCTTTCCCTCGAGGGCGATTTTGGCGAGCCTGTTCTTGGCAACACGCACGGAACTGTTCGCTTCGCTTGCACGCGCGCGCAGATCCTGCATCTCAGCAACTGTCAGACCGGCGTAGTGGGCAACCACTACGACGCCAGAGCTTTCGAAGATCTGGCCGAGTTCCTCGACCACTTTCTCTTTCTGGGCTCTATCCACAGTTCTCTCCAAGTTTGGGATGACATGCATCCCGGCTCATATTTGCCGGCTCCAAGGAACCAGCGTTCAGGTCCGTTTTACGGGATGAGCCAAAGTCGCCCGAGGGAATGAAAACCCTCGATCTTCCTGGTCTTACCCGTCTCAGGAGGGAAATTAAGACCCGATCGAAAGGCCACCCACCATCTTGGACGAAATGCAAAACAGCGCACGACGAATCGCACGCTGGATTGCACGAGTGTCTTAGAAGGTTTTAGAGAGTTTTCCAACCAGAAATCGGGCGCTCCGCAACGCGGCTGCCCAGGATTTCAAGCGACACCCTAACACAGCCACCCTACAAAGGCAAAAAGGCCCGGACCGCTTGCGCGCTCCGGGCCCTTAACTGGCATTGCCTACCCCGAATTACTCGGCGACAGCGTTGTCCACGTCAACCGTGATGCCCGGACCCATGGTCGAGGACAGGTTGATCTTTTTCATGTAGGCGCCTTTTGCGCCCGACGGCTTGGCCTTGGCCACAGCCGACACAAAGGCACGGACGTTTTCGACCAGCTTGGCTTCGTCAAAGGACGCTTTGCCGACGCCTGCGTGCACAACGCCGCCTTTTTCCGCCTTGAACTGGACTTCGCCGCCTTTGGCTGCTTCCACGGCCGCTTTCACGTCCATGGTCACGGTGCCAACCTTGGGGTTCGGCATCAGGTTGCGCGGGCCCAGGATCTTACCCAGACGGCCAACGATCGGCATCATGTCCGGGGTTGCAATGCAACGGTCAAAGTCGAGGTTGCCTGCCTGAATGCTTTCCATCAGGTCTTCGGCGCCGATCACGTCTGCACCGGCTTCCTTGGCTTCGTCAGCTTTCGGGCCGCGGGCGAACACAGCAACGCGCATGGTTTTGCCGGTGCCGTTCGGCAGGCCGACCACACCGCGAACCATCTGGTCTGCGTGGCGGGTGTCGACGCCCAAGTTCAGAGCGATTTCAACGGTCTCGTCGAATTTGGTGGTCGCGTTGGCTTTCACCAGGGCAACTGCTTCTTCCACGGACAGGTTTTCTTTGCCTGCGAAAGCTTCGCGCGCGGCGCGGGTACGTTTACCGAGCTTTGCCATCTTACTTCACCTCGATGCCCATGGAGCGGGCGGAGCCCAGGATGATCTGCATTGCCGCGTCGATGTCGTTGGCGTTCAGATCTTTCATCTTGGCTTCGGCGATTTCTTTCACCTGGGCCGCGGTCACGGTACCGACGGTTTCGCGCGACGGGGTTTTTGCACCCGACTTAACCTTGGCGGCCTTCTTCAGGTAGTAAGACGCGGGCGGCGTCTTGATGTCCATGGTGAAGGACTTGTCCTGATAGTAGGTGATCACGGTCGGGCACGGCGCGCCGGGCTCCATGTCTGCGGTCTTGGCGTTGAACGCCTTGCAGAATTCCATGATGTTGATGCCGCGCTGACCCAGGGCCGGGCCGACGGGCGGAGAGGGGTTTGCCTGACCTGCAGGAACCTGCAGCTTCATCGAACCAACAAGCTTCTTAGCCATTTGGTTGTCCTTTCAACTCGGATGAAACGCGTTTCACCCAGTGGATGTTGCGTGGTCGGATGTCAGGATCGCGATCCCTTGATCTCCCACGAGAGAATCTCGCCCAAAGACGATTGGGCGGCATGTACAGGGGAATGCGGGGGTTGGCAAGTGGGCGATGAATCAGCTTCTGAAATGGCCGCTTCGAGCCCAAGGCTGCCATTGCCGTTTCTCGCTGCATGCGCTCGCAGCACCAAAATCGCCGCGATTGCATCATCTTCAGCGCCGCCATGCGGCGTGAAGCGCGGCCATTCGCTCGGGATACAGCTTGAACTTCGTCCCTGTTTCCGGACACCGGGGTAAAGTACCCCTGTCCAGGAACGG
>MDLF01000060.1:123950-265934 GCA_001730095.1 Rhodobacteraceae bacterium (ex Bugula neritina AB1) | reverse complement strand
CGGTCGCTGCTGGACCGTCCGGATGCCGTAGGGTTGCTCAAACGGGCCTCTTTGTGCTGACCGCGCTCTTTGGGCCGAACGCTTTACCGACCACACCAACCCATTGAAATAAAAGCAATACTTTTAAAAGAGGCTAATGCACAGCCTGCCCTGTTCCGCCAGCTTGGCCACTTGCATTCGAAGCGACCGCCTCCCCGCGGGCGGCGCGCAACATAGCGGGGTCAGCAGGAAAACGGACCGACGGGACTGACATTGTGCTCCAGCAGAATCTTGCTCATGCTCCGCCAAATTTCCAACCTGGCAATCAGGTGTCGCAAAAAATTCACCGCATCTTAAGCCCGCAAAAGCAGAATAAATCCAGCTCGACAAATGAGTGGAAAACATGCTTGACCGCTTCTCAACCCTGGATCGCTGGCGGCAATTCGGCCGGAGCTTCCATCTATCCTTGATCCACGCGCTGGTCATCGGGCTGTCGCTGATGATGACTATTGGCGCCTATTTCTATGCCAGCGCGCAAGCAGAGACCCGTATCGAGAACGCGTTTCTGGCTGCCCGCGATCAGGTCGTCGGGCTGATTTCCGCCCGGATGGAGAAGTATGAGGACGCCCTGTGGGCTGGCGTATCCGCTGTCCGATCCCATGGCGGCGACATGACCTACCAGCAGTGGAAAACCTTTGCAGACACCTTGCGCGTGGATGAGCGATACCCTGGAATCAACGGGATCGGCATTATCCACTATGTCGAACCCGGCCAATTCGAAACCTACCTGCAGAAACGGCGCAAAGAACGGCCCGATTTCTCTGTCTATCCCGCGCATGACCACGACTTCCGCCTGCCGATTTCCTTTATTGAACCCGAAAACATCAACGCCGCGGCCGTCGGTCTGGATATCGCCCATGAGGTCAACCGCCGCGAAGCCGCCCTGGCCAGCAGCGCAACCGGCGACGCGCAGATCACTGGTCCGATTGTGCTGGTACAGGATGAAAGCAGCACCGCAGGCTTCCTGTTTTATGCGCCGTTTTTTTCCGGCAGGGCAGCCAACAGCCCCGCTACCGGTGAACAGCACCCTGACGGCATGGTCTATGCGCCGTTTGTGGTCCGCAAGCTGATGGCGGGCCTGCTGTCCAAGGATCTTCGCCACGTGCGTCTCGGCATCAGCGACGGCGGCGAGATCATCTATGACGAGCATAACCCGGCAGCCCCCAGTTTCGACCCCTCCCCCAAGTTTTCAGAAACCGTCGAGATGGAGATTTATGGCCGGACCTGGCAGCTTGATATCCGCACCAACCTCGGCTTTCGTCAGGCTCATTCCTATTCGCAGCCCATGCTCATCCTGACTGGCGGCCTGGTGATCGAGGCGTTGGTCATCTCGCTTCTTTTCTTCATGGGCCGTTCCAGACAGCGCGCCCAAGCCTATGCGGCACGGGTCACCGCCGACCTGAAGGAAAAGACCGCGAAACTGGAAAAGGCCCACGAGGAGCTGGAACAATTCGTCTATATCACCTCGCATGATTTGAAGACGCCCGTGCGCGGTATTGGCACGCTGACCGAAATGGTCCAGGAGGATCTGGAGGACTACTTTACTTCCAGCGATGCCGATCCCGACGTGGCCGCCAATCTGCAGAGGATCACCGAACGGGTGGGCCGGATGAACGACCTGACCCAGGCCGTGATGGAATATGCGCGCATCGGCAAACATACGACTGAAGAAAAAGAACTGTTCTTACCTGAGGTCATCGAAACGTTCCGGTCTGACTTCAACCTGTCCACCAGCCAGCTGGAGTTGACTGGAAGCCTGACGCATATTTCCACCGACAGCTTCAATTTTGTCCGTGTGCTGGAAAATCTGGTGGGCAATGCGATCAAGTACCATCCTGATCCTGAGCATGCCAAAATTACCGTCCACGCAACCGACGCAGGCACCCGCTGCGACATAACGGTCCGCGACAACGGCAATGGCATTGAACCAAAATACCACAGCAGGATCTTCGACGTGTTTCAGACACTGCGGCGGGCAGGAGACCCGGAAAGCACCGGGATTGGCCTCGCCATCGTCAAAAAGACCGTTGAACATCACGGTTTCAAAGTGACCCTGCAGTCCGAAGTTGGACATGGTGCCGAATTCCGGTTCAGCTGGCCTGCCGGAGACAGTACCGCCGCTGAAGACATCAAAACCAAAGCCGCCTAACGTGGAAAACCACCGAATGAACATCCTCCTGATTGAAGACAACGATGTGGATGCGCTCATCCTGGAGCGCATGCTGAAGAAGCATTCTCCCTCTGCCACTCTGGTGCGGGCCTGCGATGGCCAAGAAGCGCTGGAACTGCTGACGACGGAGCGCGGGCGGGACTTGCCTCGCCCCTTTTTCATCTTGCTGGACATCAACATGCCGCGCATGAACGGCCATGAATTTCTTGATGAATTGCGCGCCAGGGAGGAGATTTCCGACAATATCGTTTATATGTTCACCACCTCCGACAGCCCGCACGACATCACCCGCGCCTACCACCGCAACATCAGCAGCTATATCGTGAAGCCAAGCTCCTCTGCAGGCACAAAGAAAGTACTGAACGCGCTGCAGGAAATGTGGGATGTCTGCACCCCGCCGCACTGCGCAACGGCCTGATTGCAACGGCGTCAAACAGCGGTTAGACCTGCCGCTGACAAAGTCCCTGAAACGGTCAACCTGCCCCGCGGGAACCGCTTTAGCTAAACTGCAGCAGGATCCGGTTCAAAAGCTCGATCCTGCGGAAAGGCTTTGACAGAAAGTCATTCATCCCGACGGCAAGGCAGGCTTCGACATCGCTGGGCTGGGCGTTGGCAGTCAGGGCAACAATCGGACATTCGACCAGCCCATTTTCCAGTTCATAGGCCCGGAGACGGCGTGTAGCATCCAATCCGCCGAGGACAGGCATGGATAGATCCATCAGGATCAGGTCGGCCCCCTCGGACTTGAACATCTCCAGCGCCTCCTGGCCATTTGCGGCGAAACGAAGCTCAGCGCCAGTTGAGTTCAGCATTTTGCGAACCAGCAGCTGATTGGTCTTATTGTCTTCCGCAACCAGAACACGCTTGCCGCTGAGCGCATCGGGCGGCACATCTGGAGCTGTCAGGCCAGGCGCGGCGTTCAGCGCCCGCCTGCGGTCCTTGAGTTGAGGTCCCGCAGCAGCAGTCGGGTCCAGCGGGTCAAGGTCAGCGACAGGTGGCAGGCTCAGTCCCACTGTGAAAACGGACCCTTCGCCGGGTACGGAGGACGCTGTTACCGTGCCCCCCATCCTCTCTACCAGCGCGCGGGTGATCGCAAGGCCCAGCCCGGTGCCCTCGATCACGCGGACCGCCCGGCGGTTCACCTGTTCAAAAGCGGAAAAAATCCACTGCATTTGCGAAGGCTCAATCCCGATGCCGGAATCCGAGACGCGAATTTTCAAGGTATGGTTCACAGCCTCGGGATCAAAGACAACACTGACGGTGACATGGCCGTGTTCGGTAAACTTAATCGCGTTGCCCAACAGGTTCATCAGGATTTGCCGGATCTTGCCCGCATCACCGGAAAACACACGCGGCGCGTCTTCGGAATACTCGGTTCGCAGGTCGATCCCCTTGTAAGCAGCCCTGGCCCACAGCAGGGTTCCCACGTCCTGAACCACATCATAGAGCGAAAACTGCGCCTCGTTCAGAGAGATTTTGTCAGCTTGGATTTTGGAAAAATCGAGCACATCGTTGATGACCGTCAGCAACGTGGTTGCAGAACTAAAGATGGTATCCGCAAAAAGCTGCTGCTGCTCGTCCAGGTCTGTCTCCTTCAGCAGCTCACACATGCCGATGATGCCATTCATCGGCGTCCTGATCTCATGGCTCATGTTTGCCAGGAAGCGTTCCTTGGCCTTGCTGGCCTCTTCGGCCTTGTCGAGCGCCATCCGGGTGAGTTCCAGCGCTTCGTCTCTTTCGCGTTCAGTGGTGGCATCGATGGACGTGCCCACAAGGTAGATCGGGCGGCCGTTTTCGTCGAACACCGGCCGAAGAGTGGTGCTGAGATGTTTTTCCTTGTTCTCCACCGGAAGCACGATGTCATATGTTGCAGCCTTGCCGCCGTTGATGACAGCCAGATGATGGTTCAAAGCTCTCCGGCCTGTCGCACCGCCATAAAGTTCCAGCGCCGTCTTGCCTAAATAGTCGCTGCGCTTGAACTTCGTCAGCTCTCGCGACTTTGCGTTCATGACCACGTAACGTGGCAGCCCATCTTCGCCCATTTTCAGAACAATCACCGCAAGTTCAATAGCTTCCAGAATTTCAAAGTGATCTGAAAATTCAACTTGTGGCACGTAGGGTTCCTTATAGGCAAAGCTACTGAAGTCTTAAACAATGTTGTCGCAGTGACAATGTTACAAGAAAATCGTCTTTAAAACATAGGCAAGTTAGAATTGTTTGCCTTGACGCCCGAAGAAGGCCCAGATCGCCAGGGCGCCGTTTTTCTTGCCTCTTATGCGGTTTGTGGATACAGCCACCCGCATGCTGAGCACCGTCACAAACCGCCCCGAACTGCCGCCCGAAATTGCCCGCCGCCGGACCTTTGCGATCATTTCGCACCCGGACGCAGGCAAGACCACGCTGACTGAAAAGTTCCTGCTTTATGGCGGCGCGATTCAGATGGCTGGCCAGGTGCGCGCCAAAGGCGAGGCAAGACGCACGCGGTCGGACTTCATGCAAATGGAAAAGGATCGCGGAATCTCTGTTTCCGCATCCGCAATGTCGTTTGATTTCAGCGGCTTCCGTTTCAATCTGGTGGACACGCCCGGCCACTCGGATTTCTCCGAGGACACCTATCGCACCCTGACAGCGGTGGATGCGGCAGTGATGGTGATTGACGGCGCCAAAGGTGTGGAAAGCCAGACCCAGAAACTGTTCGAAGTCTGCCGCCTGCGCGATCTGCCGATCCTGACCTTCTGTAACAAGATGGACCGTGAAAGCCGGGACACGTTTGAAATCATTGACGAAATCCAGGAAAACTTGGCAATCGACGTGACCCCTGCCGCTTGGCCTATTGGCGTAGGGCGGGATTTCATCGGTTGTTACGACATGCTGCGCGACCGGCTGGAACTGATGGACCGCGCTGACCGTAACAAAATTGCGGAAAGCATTGAAATCAACGGCTTGGATGACCCAAAGCTGGCTGAACACGTGCCGGAGCACCTGCTGGAGAAGCTGCTGGAAGAGGTCGAAATGGCCCGCGAACTGCTGCCCGCACTGGACCCGCAGGCCGTGTTGGAGGGGCATATGACCCCGATCTGGTTCGGCTCGGCGATCAATTCGTTTGGCGTCAAAGAGCTGATGGACGGCATTGGTGCTTACGGACCAGAGCCGCAACCCCAGTCAGCGCAGCCCCGCGCCGTGGCGCCCGAGGAAAAGAAAGTCGCCGGATTTGTCTTTAAAGTTCAGGCCAATATGGACCCCAAGCACCGCGACCGGGTGGCCTTTGTGCGGATGGCAAGCGGCCATTTCAAGCGCGGCATGAAGTTGACCCATGTCCGCACCAAGAAGCCGATGGCGGTGTCGAACCCGGTGTTGTTCCTGGCCTCTGACCGGGAACTGGCCGAAGAAGCCTGGGCCGGCGATATCATCGGCATTCCCAACCACGGCCAGCTGCGCATCGGCGATACGCTGACCGAGGGCGAAGCGCTGAAAGTGACCGGAATCCCGTCTTTTGCACCGGAACTGCTGCAGGGGGTACGCGCTGGCGATCCCATGAAAGCCAAGCACCTGGAAAAAGCGCTGATGCAGTTTGCCGAAGAAGGCGCTGCCAAGGTCTTCAAACCCTCAATCGGCTCCGGTTTTATCGTCGGCGTGGTTGGTCAGCTGCAGTTCGAAGTCCTCGCCAGCCGGATTGAAATGGAATACGGCCTGCCCGTGCGGTTTGAGGTCAGCCAGTTCACCAGTGCGCGCTGGGTCAATGGAGACAAAGCCGCAGTGGACAAGTTCATCAATGCCAACAAGCAGCACATCGCCCATGACAATGACGGCGACATCGTCTTTCTGACCCGGCTGCAGTGGGACATTGACCGGGTGGTGCGGGACTATCCGGATTTGAGCCTGACCGCGACCAAGGAAATGATGGTTTGATTTAAACACACTCGTGCGGCCAATTGAACAGCTGTCCGGCCGGGATGGCCGCACGTTCAAACCTCCCCTTTCCAAACCGGACGCCCCCCACAGAACAGAGCACGTCTACCCCAAGTTTGGCGGACATCCGGACGGCGGGTTTCTGCGCCATTTCTGTGGCAAGCTGTTTGTCTGCACCGGGTTGGAAGACATCGAACTGCAAATCCATAACGCCTTTCAGAAAAAGCAAAAACCAGACCTCACCCAGACCGCCAGCATGGGCCTGTGCCAGCTGTTTGCCCGAACCCGGGACAGCTGGTTGTGGCATTTCCGGTACCGCTTGCAACACCGGCCTCACAGGGCCGAGTGATAGCCTGCTTTCCCGCGCAAATTCGGAGGCGTGACCGTGCAAGAACATCTGTCGGCCTTCGCAGGCGAGAGGGGGAAACCGGATTGCGGGCACGGCTGACGGCTGGGGCCTTTGGGAGATTCGCCCCCTCAGCAGGGAAGACAAGCGGCGAAAACATTTCCCCGGCTTCAGTCGAATTGTTTCCATTTTGCCGATCTCCGCGACGAAAACGCTGCAAAATCTGCCATTAATTGACCTTGGCACAGGATTTTGTTATGCCGCGCCACGAGCCGGCAGTTGCCACACTGCATGACCTTTTGCGGAGCCGGCTGCAACATACACGCGCGGGCCAGGTCAGTGTCCGCAATGACGGATGCAAATGACAAAATTCTCCGATCTGAACCTTAATCCCAAGGTCCTCAAAGCTATTGAGGGCGCCGGATACGAAAGCCCCACCCCTATTCAGGCAGGGGCAATCCCGCCTGCCCTAGAGGGGCGCGACGTACTGGGAATCGCCCAGACCGGCACGGGCAAGACTGCGTCTTTCACGCTGCCGATGATAACCTTGCTGGCACGCGGCCGCGCCCGTGCCCGGATGCCGCGCAGCCTGGTGCTGTGCCCGACCCGCGAGCTTGCGGCGCAGGTGGCAGAGAACTTCGACACCTATGCCGAACACGTAAAACTCACCAAGGCACTGCTGATTGGCGGCGTTTCCTTTAAGGAACAGGATGCGCTGATCGACAAAGGCGTCGACGTGCTGATCGCCACGCCGGGCCGCCTGCTGGACCATTTCGAGCGCGGCAAGCTGCTGTTGACCGGCGTGCAGATCATGGTGGTTGATGAAGCTGACCGGATGCTCGACATGGGCTTTATTCCGGATATTGAACGGATTTTCTCACTGACGCCCTTCACCCGGCAGACGCTGTTCTTCTCTGCCACCATGGCGCCAGAGATCGAACGCATTACAAATACCTTCCTGTCAGGTCCGGCGCGAATCGAAGTGGCCCGTCAGGCCACCGCGTCAGAAACCATCGAACAGGCCGTGGTCCAGTTCAAAGCTTCGCGCCGCGACCGCGAGGGCAGCGAAAAGCGCACCGTGCTGCGTGCACTTATCGACGCAGAGGGCGACAAGCTGACCAACGGCATCATCTTCTGCAACCGCAAGACGGATGTGGATATCTGCGCGAAGTCGCTCAAGAAATACGGCTATGACGCCGCGGCCATTCACGGCGACCTTGACCAGAGCCAGCGCACCAAGACCTTGGATGCCTTCCGCGAAGGTAACCTGCGCATTCTGGTGGCCTCGGATGTGGCTGCACGTGGTCTGGACGTGCCGAGCGTCAGCCACGTGTTCAACTTTGACGTTCCGGGCCACGCAGAGGACTACGTTCACCGCATTGGCCGCACCGGCCGTGCCGGACGTGAGGGCAAGGCGATCACCATCTGCATCCCGCGCGACGACAAGGCATTGGCGGCAGTGGAAGGTCTGATCCAAAAGGAAATTCCGCGTCTGGAAAACCCAGTTAAGCCGGAACCCAAGAAAGAAAAGCCTGCCCGGCCTGCAAAGGCTGAAAAGGCCGACAAAGCTGAATCGGACACTCGCGAGAGCCGCAAGAGCGAAAGCCGTGAGAGCCGCAAAGACGAGAGCCGTGACCGCCGCAGGGATGAAAAGCCCGCGCAGAGGCAGGAACGCTCTTCCGGCGGCCGCGGCGGCAAGCACGGAAAACGCGACGACAAGGCCGTGGTCGGCATGGGCGATCATCTGCCAAGCTTCATCGCCCTCAGCTTTGCCGAACGCCGCGCCAGCTGACCAGCGTTCACAGACAGATCTTGAGGCCGCTCCGCTGGGGCGGCCTTTTTCGTGGCATGTGCTGCGTATGATGCAGACACAGCAAGGCGACCTTTGCAATTGCGGCATAGCGGGTCTTCGATCTTGGCCGGCGTATTTCCAGGCAGAGCGGCGTAAAGCAGGTGCAACAGTAATACGCGCCATGAATGATGGGTCACGACATGAACACCAATGAAACACAGATCCTGAGCTTCGCCCAATTCCAGGCCATCGAAGCCCGTGCGCACCAGCTGCGCGCAGAAGCATTTGCGGGCTTTATGCGCCGCCTGTTCGGCACGCTTTTCAGTGCCCCGCGCAAAGCTCTGTCCTGCCCCAACTGCGCCCGCCCGCTGCGCGGCTGAGGCTGTGGCGGCTGCTATTGGAGCAGCATCCGACATGAAAGCGCCGCGTGCCTTGTCAGGCCGCGGCGTCTTTCGTTTTCGGTCTTCGAAGGCTGCGGCAGGGCTGCAGGCCTGTCAGGATACACAGAGCCACGCTCTGCCGGTCTGAACATCCTCGATGCGGCATGTGCCGGGCAGGTGCTCCCGCCCGGCCTGCAGGATCAGCGCATGCGGCTGACCACCACCGTCACTTCCGGTTTCTTGGCGATTTCGGAATGCGCAGTCTGACGGGCAATGCGGCGCAGCTCCTGTTCCAGCTTCTCGTCGTCACGCAGCGTTTTGGCGCCGGCCCGCATCAGAAACTGGTTCAGATCCTCTTCCAGCACCTCGACCAGTGCTGCATTGGAAGTCCCGGTTTCAGACAACCCCTTCAGGTCGCACCAAGGCTCCCCTAGCGGTTCATCGTCCTCATCCAGGATCACTGTCACCACCACATGGCCATTCAGCGCCATGCGGATACGGTCGCGGACGATGCCGTCCATTGCGCCGTATTTGACCGAGCCGTCCAGATAGGTGCGCCCAGTATCCACATAGCCGGAGACTTTTGGCGTTTCTCCGGTCAAATCCATTATCATGCCGTTCACAACGACAGCGCTGGGAATGCCTTTTGCCTCGCCCAACCGGGCATGCTGACGCAAGTGGCGGTGTTCGCCGTGCATCGGGATCAGCATTTTGGGCTTCAGCAGGTTGTGAACCACTTCCAGGTCGGGACCGTTGGCGTGGCCGGAAACGTGATACAGGCCGGAGCTGTCATCGACCACATCCACGCCTTTTTCCGAAAACTGGTTGATAATCCGGATCACACCCTTTTCGTTGCCGGGAATGGTCTTGGAGGAAAACAGGAAGGTGTCGCCCTCTTTCAATTCCAGCCCGCGGTACTTGCCGCGCGCCAGTTGCGCAGTCGCGGCGCGGCGCTCGCCCTGGCTGCCGGTGGTGATCAGCATCAGGTTCTCACGCGGGATGTCGCCTGCGTCCTCGGGGTTGACCACCTTTGGGAAATCCGTCAGCACGCCGGTTTCAGTTGCGGCCTCGATCATCCGGCGCATGGCGCGGCCCAGCAGAACCACAGACCGCCCCGCTTTGGCGCCCGCCTCGGCCAGGGTTTTCACACGGGCCACGTTGGACGCAAAGGTGGTGGCGGCCACCATGCCCTTGGCCTCGGCAAACAGCTTGGTGATCTCCTCTGGCAGCTCGGCTTCCGAACGGCCCGGATGCTGAGAGAACACATTGGTGGAATCGCAGATCAGCGCCTGGATACCGTCCTTGGCGATCTCCTGCCACATCTCAGGGTCGAAAGGCTCGCCAACCAGCGGGCTAGCGTCCAGTTTGAAATCGCCGGTGTGCACCACCCGACCTGCCGGGCTGTCGATCACCAGCGCGCCGCTTTCAGGGATCGAATGGCTCATCGGTGCCACACCGATGGTGAAGGGGCCAAGCTTGATTGTCTCTGGCCAGGCCTGCAGAATATGCACATTGGCCGGGTCGTGGCCGGCCTCTTCCATCTTGCGGCGCGCCAGATTGGCGGTGAAGGCGCGGGCGTAAACCGGCACGTTCAAATGCGCGTACATATGGGCGATGGCGCCGATATGGTCCTCGTGCCCGTGGGTGATGAAGATGCCTTCCAGCTGGTCAGCGCGTTCCTTCAGCCAGGTCATGTCAGGCATGATCAGGTCCACGCCCGGGGTGGTGTCCATATCCGGGAAAGTCACGCCCAGGTCGACCAGCACCAGCCGTTCCTTGCCCTGTGGCCCGTAGCCATAGACATAGGCGTTCATGCCGATTTCGCCTGCCCCGCCCAGGGGCAGGTAGATCAATCTATCACTGCTCATGCGTCAGTACCGTTATCCTTGTTGTATTTATGGATGATCTGAAGCCCATGCATGGTGAGGTCGTCCTCGAATGCGTCAAACAGATCAGCAGATTGCTGGAACAAAGGCGCCAGTCCGCCTGTCGATATCACTTTCATTGGCACCGCCCGTTCCGCCTTGATGCGGGTGCAGATCTCGCGCACGAGGCCGACATAGCCCCAGAACACGCCAGACTGCATACAGGCGATGGTATTGGTGCCGATCACGTTCTGCGGCTTGGAAATGTCGACATGCGGCAGCGCCGCGGCAGCCTGGTGCAACGCTTCCAGGCTGAGGTTCACACCCGGTGCGATCACCCCGCCAACATAGGCGCCGTCTGCGGCCACCACATCAAAGGTGGTCGCGGTGCCGAAATCCACAACGATCAGATTGCCGCCGTGCTGGTCAAAGCCGGAAACGGTATTGACCAGCCGGTCTGGCCCAACGGCGGTGCCTTCATCCACCCGCACGGCGACCGGCAGCAGGCAGTCGGGTTTGCCAACCACCAGCGGGCGTGTGTTGAAGTAGCGGTCCGCCAGAACACGCAGATTAAACACCACACGCGGCACGGTGGAGGAGATAATCATGTCGGTGATATCCGCCTCAATCCCCTGCAGCCGCATCAGCGTGCTGAGCCAGACATAATACTGATCAGCGGTGCGCTGCCATTCGGTAGCAGTGCGCCACATGCCGATAAATTTTTCGCCGTCATAAATAGAGAAGACGGTGTTTGTATTGCCGCAATCAACTGCCAGAAGCATCGCTGGCCCTTCCTAGAAATAGATGTCCGCCGCCGGGATGCTGACGCGGCCCTTGGCGGTGTTTAGGACAAGGTTGCCGCTGGCGTCCACCGTTTCAAAAGTGCCTTCAGTCTCGGAACTTGCAGTTCGAGCCGTAATCACTTCGCCCAGCTTGGCCGCCCGTTCCAGCCAGGCGGTTCGGATCGGCTCAAACCCATAGGTACTGAACTGCTGCTCATAGCGGGCAAAGGTTTCGGCCACGGCTTCCAGGAACTCCTCTGGCGTGACCTGAACGCCGGTCTCCGACAGCAGCGACACCGGCCAGACCGCCCCCGGCTCCAGCCATTCTTTCATCGGGGTTTCCACGAGATTCACCCCGATGCCGACAAACAGATGGTTCACGCCCTTGCTGTTGCCTGCGCTTTCCAAAAGAATGCCTGCCAGCTTACCGCCTTTCAGCAACACATCGTTGGGCCATTTCAGCGACAGACCTTCGCTGCGACCGGTGACCGCGACGCAGGCGTCAAAGACCGCAAGAGCCGCAACAAAGCTGCGCAGCGCAGCCTGATCCGGGGAGCCTTCGGGGCGCATCATCAGGGTGGCGGCAAAGTTGCCCTCGGGATCTTTCCAATCCCGCCCGCGGCGGCCCCTTCCCTGGGTTTGACGCAGGGCCAAAATCCATTCCGGACCGGCCAGTTCATCCGCAATTCGCGCGGCCTCGTTCAAGGTGCTGTCCACCTCGGCAAGCACCCGTTTTCCATATCCAGCTGGCCAGCTCATATGCGCTCCTTAAATGCGACAGAGCCCGGTCGCAAGACCGGGCTCTGTCAGCCTGCCTGAGAAGCAGATCAATTTACAAGGGTCGCGGCTGCAGCCGCAGCGGCATTATCGATGCCGAACTGATAGACAACTCCTACCAGCATCAGCGCGGCAGAGGCCATCAAAGCAAGGCTCAGAACCGGCGATCCCTTCGCCTCTACGTCGTCTTCTCCGGTGCCGAAGTACATGTAGAAGACAATCCGCAGATAATAGAATGCGCCAACCACCGAGGCGACGGCAGACGCAATCACCAGCGTCATCAGCCCTGCATCTATACCAGCCTGCCAAACGCCGAACTTGGCAAAGAAGCCCAGCATCGGCGGCACGCCTGCCAGCGAGAACATCAGGATCAGCACCGCCAGCGCCTTGCCCGGCTCGCGTGCTGCAAACTGGTTCAGCGCCAAGATATCGGTCACCGGTTTACCGTCTTTCTCCAGCATCAGAATGAAGGAGAATGTACCGATGTTCATGGTGACGTAGATCGCCAGATAGACCAGCATCGCTGTGATGCCCTGCTCCGTTCCGGCCGCCAGTCCGATCATCGCATAACCCATATGGGCAATCGAGGAGAACGCCATCAGCCGTTTGATGTCGCGCTGGCCGATCGCCGCAATGGCGCCAAGGAACATCGACAGCACCGACAGCACCACGATGATCTGCTGCCAGTCAGAGACAGCACCGCCAAAGGCATCAAACAGCACCCGGGCGAACAGACCCATGGCTGCGACTTTGGGCGCGGTGGCAAAGAACGCGGTAACAGGCGTGGGCGAGCCTTCGTAGACATCCGGTGTCCACATGTGGAAAGGAACTGCCGAAACCTTGAACGCAAGCCCCGAGATCATGAAGACCAGCCCGAACAGCATGCCGATAGACATAGACCCATGTTCCGCCACCTGGATGATACCGGCAAACTGGGTGGTGCCGGCAAAACCGTAGACCAGCGACGCGCCATAAAGCAGCAGGCCAGAGGACAGCGCCCCCAGCACAAAATACTTGAGACCGGCCTCGGTGGACCTGACGCTGTCACGGCGCATCGCGGCAACGACGTAAAGCGACAGCGACTGCAGCTCCAGCCCCATATAGAGGGACATCAGATCGCCTGCGGACACCATCATCATCATGCCCACAGCAGCAAGCGCCACCAAGACCGGGTATTCGAACCGCAAGATGCCGCGGCGCGCCATATAGTCCTGGCCGATCAGCAGAACGGCAGAGGCCCCCAACAGCAGCGCCACCTTGGCAAAGCGCGAGAACCCATCGTCGATGAACATGCCATTGAACGCAGTCTGAGTGCCGGCCGGACTGGACGCGATCCAGAAAGCGACCAGCGCCAGCAGCGCTGCTGTGCTCCAGACCAGCGGCACCGCCAGCTTGTCCTTGCCGGTGTAGACAGCGCCCAGAAGCGCCGCCATGGCGTAAAGCGCCAGAACGATCTCTGGCAGGATTACGGTAAGATCAGCTTGGATCATCTGCCTGATGCTCCCTTAATGCGAAGCAATCTGGGTCGCTGCCGAGGTATCGGCAGCAGCCAGAGACTGGTTGAAGTTTGCAATCAGCGCCTCGGTCGAGGGGCTGATGATATCGGTGACCAGCGACGGGTAGACGCCCAGCAGCAGGGTCATCACCACCAGTGGTGCAAAGACGAACCGCTCGCGCGCGGACATGTCCTTGATCCCCATCAGGCTGCCCTTGATCAGGTCGCCAAAGACCACCCGGCGGTAGAGCCACAGGGCATAGCCGGCCGAGAAGATCACGCCAGTGGCTGCAACCGCAGTCACCCAGGTGTTTTTCTGGAAGGCGCCCATCAGGGTCAGGAATTCGCCAACGAAACCGGAGGTGCCCGGCAGGCCGACGTTGCCCATGGTGAAGAACATGAAGACAAGCGCATATGCCGGCATCCGGATCACCAGACCGCCGTAGGCGTCGATGTCGCGGGTATGCATGCGGTCATAAATCACGCCCACGCACAGGAACAGCGCAGCAGAGATAAAGCCGTGGCTCAGCATCTGGAAGATGGCGCCATCAATGCCCTGCTGGTTGGCGGCAAAGATACCCATGGTGACAAAGCCCATATGCGCAACCGAGGAATAGGCGATCAGCTTTTTCATGTCTTCCTGAACCATCGCCACCAGCGAGGTGTAAACCACCGCAATGGCCGACATCCACAGGACCACATCGGTCATCACATCCGCGCCCACCGGGAACATCGGCAGGCTGAAGCGCAGGAAACCGTAGCCACCCATCTTCAGCAGGATCGCTGCCAGCACCACGGACCCCGCGGTCGGCGCCTGAACGTGGGCGTCCGGCAGCCAAGTATGCACCGGCCACATCGGCATCTTCACCGCAAAGGAAGCAAAGAACGCCAGGAACATCAGCGTCTGGGCACCGCCCAGCACATGAATGCCCAGCACGTCAAACGACGCCGCCGAGAAACTGTGGGTCAGCAGGGTTTCGATATCGGTGGTGCCCGCATCCACATACATGAACACCATCGCCACCAGCATCAGCACCGAGCCGAAGAAGGTATAGAGGAAGAACTTGAAGGAGGCGTAGATCCGCTCCTTGCCGCCCCAGATGCCGATGATCAGGAACATCGGAATGAGGCCCGCCTCGAAGAAAAGGTAGAACAGCACCAGATCCAGCGCCATGAAGACACCCAGCATCAGGGTCTCCAGGAGCAGGAAAGCGATCATGTATTCCTTGACCCGGTCGGTAACCGACCAGCTGGCCAGAATGGTCAGCGGCATGATGAAGGTGGTCAGCATCACGAACAGAACCGAGATGCCATCGACGCCCATCTTGTATTTCAGCCCGAATATCCACGCCCGGTCCTCGACGAACTGAAAGCCGGTGTCGGCCGGGTCGAACTCGAAATATATGCCAAGGCTGACCAGGAAGGTGATCGTGGTGGCAAAAAGCGCGACAAACTTGGCGTTGCGCTGCGCCGCCTTATCCTCGCCGCGCAGGAACAGGGCCAATATGGCCGCCGCAAGCGCCGGGATGAAGGTGACAATAGAAAGGAGATTGTCCATCAGTGCGCTCCTCCGCCGATCGACATCCAGGTGACCAGGGCAGCAATGCCCAGCACCATCCAGAAGGCGTAAGTAAAGATGTACCCGGACTGTGCGCGTCCGGCGAGACGGGTGAAGAAGGGCACAACGCCCATCGCCAACCCGTTGAGGAAGCCGTCAATGGTGCCGCCGTCGCCGCGCTTCCAGAAGAAACGGCCAATGGCCAGAGCGGGTTTCACGAAGATCACGTTGTAGATCTCGTCAAAGTACCATTTGTTCAGCAGGAACAGGTACAGCGGGCGCTGCTGTTTTGCCAGACGTTTCGGCAGCGACGGGTTCCAGATGTAGAACCACAGCGCCAGAACCAGACCCGCAACCATGGCTGCAAAGGGCGACAGTTTCACCCATTTCGGCGCCGCGTGGGCATCCTCCAGGATGTGGTTGTCCGGCGCGATATACAGCGCACCCTCGCCCGGCTTGCCGGCAAACACATAATGGTGCTCGCCTTCAGCGGCAGAGTCGCCATGACCAGCGTCTTCCCCATGGCCATCGGTTTCGGCTGCGGCTTCCGCCATCGGGATGCCGTAGAACTTGCCGACCTGATCGGCGTGGCCAAAGAAGCTGCTGTACCACAGCATGCCCGAGAAGATTGCACCGAGCGACAGAACACCCAGCGGCACCAGCATGGTCCAGGGGCTTTCGTGCGCGTGGTCATGGGTGTGCTTGTCGCCGCGTGCCTCGCCATAGAAGGTCATGAAGATCAGACGCCAGGAGTAGAAAGAGGTCATGAAGGCGGCAATCACCAGAGCCCAGAAACCGAACATGGAACCGCCCGCATAGGCGCTTTCGATGATGGCGTCCTTGGACACAAAGCCTGCAAAGCCTACCCAACCGCTCAGCGGGATACCGACGCCGGTGATGGCCAGCGTGCCGATCATCATCGCCCAGAAGGTATAGGGGATCTTCTTGCGCAAGGCGCCATAGTTCCGCATGTCCTGCTCGTGATGCATCGCGTGGATCACCGAACCGGCGCCCAGGAACAACATCGCCTTGAAGAAAGCGTGCGTGAACAGGTGGAACATCGCCGCCGAATACATGCCGACGCCTGCGGCCACAAACATGTAGCCCAGCTGCGAGCAGGTCGAATAGGCGATCACGCGTTTGATGTCGTTCTGCACCAGGCCAACGGTTGCGGCAAAGAATGCGGTACAGGCGCCCAGCACAGTGATGAAAGCGGTTGCGTCTGGCGCGAACTCCATCAGCGGCGACATGCGGCAGACCAGGAACACGCCCGCGGTCACCATGGTTGCCGCGTGGATCAGCGCCGACACTGGGGTCGGGCCTTCCATCGCGTCCGGCAGCCAGGTGTGCAGGATCAGCTGCGCCGATTTCCCCATCGCGCCGACAAACAGCAGGAAGGCCAGCAGGTTCGCCGCGTTCCATTCGGTCCACAAGAAGGTCACCTGTGTCTCTGCCAGCGTGGGCGCCGACGCAAAGATGTCAGACAGATTGATGCTGTCGGTCAGGAAGAACAGGCCAAAGATCCCCAGCGCAAAGCCAAAGTCGCCGACGCGGTTCACAATGAAGGCCTTCATCGCCGCCGCATTGGCGGTGGGCTTGCGGTAATAGAAGCCGATCAGCAGGTAAGAGGCGACACCAACACCTTCCCAGCCAAAGAACATCTGCACCAGATTGTCAGAGGTCACCAGCATCAGCATCGCAAAGGTGAAGAACGACAGATAGGCAAAGAAGCGCGGTTTATAGCTCTCGCCCTCTTTCCACTGCGGATCATGGGCCATGTAGCCGAAGGAATAGAGGTGCACGAGCGACGAAACCGTGGTGATCACAATCAGCATGATCGCGGTCAGCCGGTCCAGACGGATCGCCCAGTCTGTCGACAGAGTGCCGCTTTCGATCCAGCGCAGGATCTGGATGGTCTCGGTCTTGCCGTCAAATGACAGGAAGGTGATCCAGCTAAGGAGCGCCGCCAGAAACAGCAGTGCGGTGGCGGTCACAGTGGCGGCCTTCTCGCCGATCATCTTGTGGCCGAAGCCGCAGATGATGGCGCCAACCAGCGGGGCAAAGAGGAGGATGGTTTCCATGTGTCTTTAGCCCTTCATCACGTTGACGTCTTCGACGGCGATGGTGCCGCGGTTGCGGAAGAAACAGACCAGGATCGCCAGGCCGATGGCGGCCTCAGCAGCGGCCACGGTCAGCACGAACAGGGTGAAAACCTGCCCCACCAGATCGCCCAGGAAGCTGGAGAATGCGACCAGGTTGATGTTCACCGCCAAAAGCATCAGTTCGATGCTCATCAAGAGGATGATCACATTCTTGCGGTTCAGGAAGAGCCCGAAGATGCCGATGACGAACAGCGTCGCCGCGACGGTCAGATAGTGTTCAAGTCCGATCATTGCGATTGCTCCGCCATCTCCATTTTCAACCTGATTGCCTCATCGTATTGAACATAGAGGCGAACCGGATTTCTTTCAGAGCCGAGTTCTGGGAACTCCGCTATACAGCCACAGCTAGTCTGCTCGTTGCTGTATCCACTCCGAGTTATGCTTGAGTTGACCTGAGCAGCTTTGTCAAAGCTTCCTAATCCGGCTGAGACAATCTTGCCTTTGAACGCCGAAAACTCCGCCGAACTTACAGGAACTTTAAACTTGTCCAGAACGAAGCTCCCTCGATCACAGTGCGAAAGAACCGCTACAGCCCGGTCTTTCGCGACTGCGAAATGCTCCAAGACGTAGCGACTTTCACCTCTGGTCATAATCTCCCTTGGCGAAAACAACGCCTGTTCATGCTTCTCACAATCGACTTCTTGAGCGCTAGCCGACGCAGCGAGAAGGAACCCGCTTGAAATCAAAAACCAACGCATCACAGCCCCTGCCCCGGTTTCACGTCCCTAAGCTCCATTGCAGCAGCCGGGTCGCGCATCATCTGCGCAACCACGTCCTGGCGCTTGACGTCGGTGCGGTGGCGCAGGGTCAGCACGATCGCGCCGATCATCGCCACCAGCAGGATCAGGCCCGACAGCTGGAACAGAAGGAAATATTGATCATAGATGATGAGGCCCAGAGCCTCTGTGTTGTGGCGGTCCGCAGGCACCGGATTGGCCAGCAGCTCAGGTGCCATATGCGCGGTTTCCCAGACACCGAAGGCCATCACGAACTGCATCAGGATCACCAGACCAATGAGCAGCGCCAGCGGCAAGTAGCGCGCCATCTCTGCCTTCAGCGCGGCAAAATCCACATCCAGCATCATCACCACAAACAGGAACAGCACCGCAACCGCGCCCACGTAGACAATGACCAGCAGCATGGCGACAAATTCCGCCCCCAGCAGCACAAACAGCCCGGCCGAGGAAAGAAAGGCCAGGATCAGCCACAGCACCGAATGGACCGGCTGGCGGCTGATCACTGTGAACAGCCCGCCGGTGATGGCGCTGATGGCGAAGAGGTAGAAGGCAAAAACGCTCATGTCTCATCGTCCCTTTTGTCGTCCATGACCGCTTGCGCCAGATCCAGCGCCCGGTTCATGGCCGGAATGCCGGCAAAGACCGACATCTGTCCGATCGTTTCCACGATCTCTTGTTTCCTGGCGCCGGCCGCAAGGGCGTGGCGCACGGTCTGGCGCACAGCTGAATCTGCCTGCGCGCCCTGCATTGTCAGCCCGGCCAGCGTCAGCAGCAGCCGGGTCTTGGCATCCAGCCCGTCCTTGTTGACGGTGTTGCCGAACATCATTTCCATGACCTCTTTGGGCATGGTGGGCCACAGCGCCTCGAACTCCTTGTAAGCCTCCGTTGGCGAGAAGTTCTCCAGCGCAGGATTGAACGCCTTGGCCATCTCCTGCGCCTGGGTCTGCATCTGGGCCATCATGGCCTCAAAAGGGTTCTTGGGATCGCTCATCGGTACGGCGCGTCGATTTCCAGGTTGCGGGCAATCTCGGCTTCCCAGCGCTCGCCGTTCTCGAGCAGCTTGTCCTTGTCGTAGAACAGCTCCTCGCGGGTCTCAGTCGCGAATTCAAAGTTCGGGCCTTCGACAATGGCATCCACAGGGCAGGCTTCCTGGCAGAAGCCGCAATAGATGCATTTGGTCATGTCGATGTCATAGCGCGTGGTGCGGCGGCTGCCGTCCTCGCGCGGTTCCGCGTCGATGGTGATCGCCTGCGCCGGGCAGACCGCCTCGCAGAGTTTACAGGCAATGCAGCGTTCCTCTCCGTTCGGATAGCGGCGCAGCGCGTGCTCACCGCGAAAGCGCGGCGACAGCGGGCCCTTCTCGTGCGGGTAGTTCAGGGTCGCCTTGGGCGCAAAGAAATACTTCAGCCCCAGTTTGAAGCCGACCCAGAAATCCTGCAGCAGGAAGTATTTGGCGGCGCGGGTGTAGTCGATTTGGGTCATTGCTGCACCTCGAAGTTGATATGTATGCCCAGTTCGGACGCTGCCATTGCTGCCAGATGCGTCCGTTTTTCAAAGGGCGCATTTCTATCGAACTCATTCCAAAGATTACGTCTGGATTCAGAAAAATCCGCTGCATCACCTTCGAAGCAGTTCAACAGCAAAGCAGAGAGATAATAGGTCTCAAGCCAATACTCTCGTTCGGTTGGGAGACCTGACCGGCACTGGGCAGTCCCCGAAAGCTGGCAGCCCGCTTGGGAAAAAAGCGCCACGGTGAACATTAGTCGTCCGTCGAACTCCTGTAGGTCGGTACCGTTAGTAAGACCTTTGCTCCTACCCCAGGTTTTGACCAAGCTGGGGTTCATGTCGGTCAGTTTGTCAGACATCGAGGCACAGGTAAGTTCGCTGGCCCAAACCGGCCCCGCTTGCGAAACGATTGCTAAGATGGCGAAAAGTGTTTTCTTCACCCTCACCCTCCCACGGTCCAGCGGGCGAAGATGCCCCAGAACCAGTCAAATTTTGCAGCAAAGGACACGAAGACCACCCAGGCCAGCGAGAACGGCAAGAACACTTTCCAGCCCAGACGCATCAGCTGGTCGTAGCGGTAGCGCGGGGTGATCGCCTTTACCATTGCGAAGAGGAAGAAGAAGAACGCCATCTTGGCAACCATCCACAGGACGCCATCGGGCAGGCCCGGGATCGGGGACAGCCAGCCGCCGAAGAACAGCAGGGTTGTCAGGGCGCACATCAGGAAGATGGCGATGTATTCTCCGGCCATGAACAGTAGGAACGGGGTGGCCGAGTATTCCACCTGGTAGCCGGCCACCAGCTCTGATTCCGCCTCGGGCAGGTCGAACGGCGGGCGGTTGGTTTCCGCCAGCGCCGAGATGAAGAACAGGAAGACCATCGGGAAATGCGGGATCCAGTACCAGTTCAGCAGGCCCAGATCGCCGTCCTGCGCGCGCACGATGTCGCCAAAGTTCATCGAACCGGTGGAGATGATCACACCGATGATGATCAGGCCAATCGAAACCTCATAAGAGATCATCTGTGCCGCAGACCGCAGTGAACCCAGGAACGGGTATTTCGAGTTCGACGCCCAGCCGCCCATGATCACGCCGTAGACCTCCAGCGACGAGACCGCGAAGACATAGAGAATGGCGACGTTGATGTCCGACAGAACCCAGCCGTCGTTGAACGGGATCACCGCCCAGGCGATCATCGCCAGCACAAAGGAGGTCATCGGCGCCAGGATGAAGACGGTGCGGTCGGCGCCAGCCGGGATGACCACCTCTTTGACCACATATTTCAGCGCATCAGCTACCGACTGCAGCAGGCCAAAGACGCCCACCACATTCGGGCCCCGGCGCATTTGGACGGCAGCCCAGATCTTGCGGTCCCCGTAAACGAGGAACAGAAGCGAGATCATCACGAAGGCAACAACTGCAAGCACTTGCGCCAGGATCAGAACAGCGATGCCGCCTGGAGTGTTAAAGAAATCAGCCATAGGTCCTCACACCGTGGGTATTCCGTTGACCTCGCAATCCGCGACAACGACTTCGGCGTCGATGGTGCGCAGGCCGCTCGGCAGAGAGGGCGAAATCACGTAAACCGCATCAGCGGTCCGGCTGCCCCCATCCTGTTTTGATGTTGTACGCACATGGCGCGCAAACCCGTATCCCCGGATCAACGCGTATTGTGCAGCGGCACAAGCCGCATATTGGTCGACGTCCCCTTTGGTGCGCGGTCCGCGCATGGAAACGTGAAACTGCACCAGATCGCCCTCCAGCAGGCTGGTTTCCACCCCTTCGTAGATCGGGGTGGGCCGCTCACCTTGGCTGCCGGGCGCCATTGCACAGGCGGCCAGCAGTAAGGAGGATATGAGGGCGAGGCGGATCATTCGGCGGCCATGGCTCCGGTTTCGCGGGTTTTCACGCCTGCCGACAGCTCCGCCATCAGCTGCGACGCGCGAGCAATCGGGTTGGTCAGGTAGAAGTCTTTGATTACATTCAGGAAATCCGCGTCTCCGAGCTTATCCTGCTGCAGCGCCTCGCCGGTCTTCTCGACGACTTCGTCGATCTTGGCCAGATGCGGAACCTCTGCAATCAATGCCTGGCGCAGCTGCGCAAGCGAGTCATACCCCAGCTTGGCGTCCACTTCGGCACTCAGAGCGCGCAGGATGGCCCAGTTTTCCTTGGCCTCGCCCGGCGCAAAGCTTGCCCGCAAGGCCAGCTGCGGGCGGCCTTCGGTGTTCACAAAAAGCCCGTTTTCCTCAGTGTAGGTCGCTGCGGGCAGGATCACATCCGCACGGTGTGCGCCCCGGTCGCCGTGGCTGCCCTGATAGATGACAAAGGCGCCTGCATCGATTTCAACTTCGTCAGCGCCCAGGTTGTAGATCACCTCTGCCCCGTCAATGGCCGCTGCCATACCGCCTTCGGTCACGGCTCCGACATCCATCGCACCAACACGGGAAGCCGCGGTGTGCAGGACCATCAGCTTGGAGCCGGACAGTTCCGCCATTTTCTGCGCGGCTGCCATGACAGCCAGGCCGTCCGCTTCGCGCAAGGCGCCCTGCCCCAGGATGATCACGGTTTTCTTATTGTCGCGGGTCTCGTCCGAAACACCTTTGGCGATCATGTCGGTCAGGGCATCGCGGCCCGTGCCGGCGTGGTAGTAGTCATAGGTCAGATCCGCTGCCGGGCCGATCAGCGCCACCTCGGCACCGTTGGACCAGGCCTTGCGGATACGGGCGTTCAGCACCGGTGCCTCGTCACGCGGGTTGGTGCCGATCAGCAGGATCATCTCGGCGTCGTCGAGGTCCTCGATGCTTGCCGTGCCGGCATAGCCTGCGCGGTTGCCGATCGGCAGGCGGGCGTTGTCCGTGCGGCATTCCACCTTGCCACCCAGTCCCTCGACCAGCTGTTTCAAGGCAAATGCGGCCTCAACTGGCGCCAGATCACCAATCAGACCCGCAACTTTCCTGCCCTTCATGGCCGTTGCAGCGGCAGACAGCGCTTCAGGCCAGGTGGCAGGCTTCAGCCTGCCATCAACCCGTACATAGGGGCGGTCAAGGCGCTGGCGGCGCAACCCGTCCCAGACAAAGCGGGTCTTGTCGCTGATCCATTCCTCGTTCACGCCGTCATGGTTGCGCGGCAGGATACGCATCACTTCGCGCCCCTTGGTGTCAACCCGGATGTTCGACCCCAATGCGTCCATCACGTCGATGGTTTCGGTCTTGGTCAGCTCCCACGGGCGGGCGGTAAAGGCGTAAGGCTTGGAGGTCAGCGCACCCACCGGGCAGAGGTCAATGATATTGCCCTGAAGGTTCGATTGCAGCGTCTGGTTCAGATAGGAGGTGATCTCCGCATCTTCACCGCGACCGGTCTGCCCCATCTGGGTGATGCCCGCTACTTCGGAGGTGAAACGCACGCAGCGGGTGCAGGAAATGCAGCGGGTCATGGTAGTAGAGACCAGCGGGCCGAGGTCCAGATCATCCACTGCGCGCTTGGCTTCCTTGAAGCGGCTGTCGGAGATGCCATAGGCCATCGCCTGATCCTGCAGATCGCACTCGCCGCCCTGGTCGCAGATCGGACAGTCCAGCGGGTGGTTGATCAGCATGAATTCCATCACACCTTCGCGGGCTTTTTTCACCATCGGCGAGTTGGTTTTCACCTGCGGTGCCTGGCCTTCGGGGCCGGGGCGCAAGTCACGAACCTGCATGGCGCAAGAGGCCGCTGGTTTCGGCGGGCCGCCAACAACCTCTACCAGGCACATCCGGCAATTGCCGGCAATCGACAGCCGCTCGTGGTAGCAGAAGCGCGGAATCTCGACACCGGCCTCCTCACAGGCCTGGATCAGGGTCATTGCCCCGTCCACCTCAATCTCGGTTCCGTCAATGTTGATCTTGCGGAGGTCAGACATGGTCTATTTCGCCCTCAGTAACACGCCGATCGCGCTGTTCTTTTCAATTTCCGCGCGGCCATAGGCGCAGAAGGTTTCCGGTTGGCCGTAGTCAACACCGCTTTGCGCCAGAAGTGTCTCTCCCTTGGCGCGCATCCGGGCCTTTTCGGCATCAGACTCGATGTAGGCGCGGATGTCCGCATCCGAGTAGCCAAGCGAATTTGCTCGCGCCTTGAGACGGCGCAATTCGCCAAGCCCTTTCAGGTAGCGCGGGGAAATGTCGTCACAGTGATCTGCAACTTCCTTGGCGATGGCGACGGCAAACAGCGGGTCTTCGATTTCCTTCACGTCGCGCAGCGACTGTTTTGCCAGCGCAGCAGCCGGCACGGCAACAAAAATGGACAGACCAACGGCAATCAGGGCATGCATGGCATGGGACTCCTTCAGTTTTGAAGCCCCCATGCGCAGGCACGCGGCGCTGCTATGCAATAGCAGCCGGGCCTTCAGACCCTGATATGCCGGACATCCGCTCACGGCGTGCAAGTCCCCTGAAACACAGCCCGACCATCGGTGATAGTCAGCGGTGTCTCTGCGTCGCGCGGGTCATTGGCCCATTCGATGTCGGAAGACCCATAGGTGGTCACACAGTACCTTGTGCCGCCGTGGGCCGCTGCTTCGCGTGCCCCTTGGGCCGACCGCTCAGCCCCTTTGATGTCAATCTGAAACAGCGCTGGATCAGTCTTCTTGTCGATGGGCTTGGCCTTCGCTTTGAAAGGCACGCCGTCATAGAGTTCGCGGTTTTTGTTGGTGACGGAACTGCCGCAGGCCGAAACCAGCGCAAAAGCCGCCAGGCAAGCCGCAGGCACGGCCATCCGATATGTCTTAAAGATGCTCAAAATACTGCCGCCGATGCTAGAATCGCCAAACCAACCATGCAGGCCCAGCCGGCCACATAGAAAACTGTGCGCGGCCCGCTATGCGGTTTGCCAATGCCCTTGATATGGATGAAAACCATGATGATCCGCGCGGCCAGCGCCAGTGAGGCCAGCAGATTCACCCAGAACGGCGCCGCCCCTGCCAAAACCGCAACAAGTGTCACTGTCAGAAAAGCAGGCAGTGTCTCGCAAGCATTCAGATAGGCGCGGTTCAGGCGGTAAGCCTGATCCGCATAATCGTCCTGCGGCGTGGCGCCCGGAACATGTCCTGCCTTCTGTTTCGCAAACGCCGAGAGCGGCGACAGCGCCAAGGTGATCAGCGTAAAGATCGCCAGCGCAGCCAACGCATGGGAATATTCTGCAAAACTTTCCATCATTCACTCCGCCGCCATCGCACCCATACGGCCCGTCTTCTGAGCCTTGATACGGTCTTCAATCTCTTCACGGAAGTTTTTGATCAGGCCCTGGATCGGCCAGGCAGCTGCATCGCCAAGGGCGCAGATGGTGTGACCTTCGACCTGTTTGGTCACGTCCCATAGCATGTCGATCTCTTCCAGCTCGGCCTCGCCCTTCACCAGACGATCCATCACGCGCATCATCCAGCCGGTGCCTTCGCGGCAGGGGGTGCACTGGCCGCAAGACTCGTGCTTGTAGAATTTAGACAGGCGCCAGATCGCCTTGATGATGTCGGTCTGCTTGTCCATCACGATGACAGCAGCAGTGCCAAGACCAGAGCCCAGTTCACCGCGCAGATAATCAAAATCCATGATCGCGTCGCGCATGTTCTCGCCCCGCACACATGGAACGGAGGAGCCGCCGGGGATCACCGCCAGCAGGTTGTCCCAGCCGCCGCGGATGCCGCCACAATGTTTCTCGATCAGCTCCTCAAAGCCAATCGACATGGCTTCTTCGACAACACAGGGGTTGTTCACGTGGCCAGAAATCGCAAACAGCTTGGTGCCTGCGTTGTTCTGCCGTCCGAAAGAGGCGAACCAGTCGGCGCCGCGGCGCAGGATGGTCGGAACAACCGCGATACTCTCCACGTTGTTCACCGTGGTCGGGCAACCATAAAGGCCCGCGCCCGCCGGGAACGGTGGTTTCATCCGGGGCATGCCCTTTTTGCCTTCAAGGCTTTCAATCAGAGCGGTTTCCTCGCCGCAGATATAGGCCCCTGCCCCGTGGTGCAGGAAAACGTCGAAGTCCCAGCCAGAGCCAGCCGCGTTTTTGCCCAGCAGGCCTTTGTCATAGCATTCGTCGATAGCGGCCTGCAGCGCTTCGCGCTCGCGGATGTATTCGCCGCGCAGATAGATGTAGCAGGTATGCGCATTCATCGCGAAAGAGGCGATCAGCGCGCCCTCGATCAGCGTATGCGGATCATGGCGCATGATTTCCCGATCCTTGCAGGTACCGGGTTCGGATTCATCCGCGTTGATCACCAGGTAGGCCGGGCGGCCGTCGCTTTCCTTGGGCATAAAGGACCATTTCAGGCCGGTCGGGAAACCCGCGCCACCCCGGCCACGCAACCCGCTGTCCTTCATTGTCTGAATGACCCAGTCGCGCCCCTTTTGGATCAGCCCTGCGGTGCCGTCCCAATGGCCGCGCGCCTTGGCGCCCGCCAAGTTACGTTCGTGCATGCCGTAGAGGTTGGTAAAGATCCGGTCCTGATCCTTCAGCATGTGTGCCTACCTTTGGCTGTTTTGGCGCATGCGCCAGAGTTGAAATATGTTGACCAGGGCATAGATCATGCCTGCCAGCGCGGCAAAGTCGAACAGCAGCGCATAGCGCCCTGGCAGCCCTAGCATGGGGCCGATGAACAGCGAGACAACGATCCACAGCGAAATGGTCCCGGCAATCACCAATGCGATGTGCCGCCCCTTTGCTGCGATGGCTTGGTCCTGTTCCTTGCTCATCTGTTCCCTATCACCCTGCTGCGGCCACAACGGGCCGCTGCCAATTATTCTGCGTCGTCTTCGTAGATGCCGTCTTCTTTGGCACGTTTGGCGAATTCGGTTTCATCGCCGACCTGCAGGCGCTTGGCCTGCTCTATCCAGCCGTCGCGTTCGATCCGGCCCTTGAACTTGAGCCGTGCGTCAACCCAGGCCACTTCGGCCTCGGTCCAGTCGGCGATCTGATCAAAGTGGAAGAAACCCAGCTCGTTCAGGGTCTGCTCCAGCTTGGGTCCAACGCCCTTCAGCAGTTTCAGGTCATCCGGCAGGCCGCCGCGGGCCTCCTTCAGCACTTCGGGCTCGTTTTCTTCAGCCGCAGGCGCTTCGGCCTCTTTTGCCGTCGGCTTGGCGGCCTTGGCTTCTGCTGCCTGTTTCACCGCAGGCTTCGGCGCTTCGGGCGCTTTTGGCGGTGCATCTGCGGCGGCGCGGCCAGCCACAACGCCGTCCTTGCCAACCCAGGGGGTCAGCAGCGGGACTTCGTCACCCTGAATGCGTTTGACGCCATCTTTGATATCCGTCGCCAGCTGCACAGAAGCATTGTACTGGGTCTTGCCGCTGTCGAACTCGGTCAACGAGGTGAGGCCGGACTTCGGCTCTGCCGCGTAACGGCCGTTCTGCGGGCCTGGGATCACGTCCTTGCCCGCAGCCAGATCGTCCAGCAGCTTGGTGAAGCTCTCGACAGTCAGATCCTCGTAATAATCCTTGCCGATCTGTGCCATCGGGGCGTTGGTACAGGCGCCCAGACACTCGACCTCTTCCCAGGTGAACTTGCCGTCTGCAGACAGGGTGTGCGGCTTCTCGGCGATCTTTTCCTGGCAGACCGCCACCAGATCCTCGGCGCCGCAGATCATGCAGGAGGTCGTGCCGCAGATCTGGATATTGGCAACAGACCCGGTCGGCTGCATCTGGAACATGAAGTAGAAGGAGCAAACCTCCAGCACCCGGATATAGGCCATGCCGAGCATATCGGCGATGTGCTCAATCGCGGGTTTGGTGACCCAGCCTTCCTGCTCCTGCGCGCGCCAGAGCAGCGGAATGACCGCGGAGGCCTGGCGGCCCTCAGGATACTTGGTGATCTGCGCCTCAGCCCAGGCCTGGTTGGCCGGGGTGAAGGCAAAGCTGTCGGGTTGTTCGTGGTGCAGTCTGCGAAGCATCAGTCTTTCACACCTTCATAGGTTTTAGTTACCGTTCTCGACGAAGAGAGATGGCATTCAACATTGCCAATGGCACCGCCTTTTCCGCGGGCGGAAAGCACCAAACTGTAGTCTAAGTCGTTCAAAACACGAGCCACTTCCATCTCAGCTCGATCCAGCAAGCCGCGGCAATGAAACTCTTGGAATTCCGGTGACGTAGCCGCTTCCACAACATACTGGGCTACGCCCTCAGCATCACCTTGACCTTCCACTTCCTGAGAGGAAGCAGTTGAAGCAAGCATTGACAGAAGAAGCGCGCCAACCAGCCTCACCGGTCAATCTCCCCGAACACAACGTCCATGGTGCCGATGATGGCGGCGACGTCGGCCAGCTGGTGGCCCTTAGCAACGTGGTCCATTGCCTGCAAGTGCAAAAAGCCCGGCGCGCGGATCTTGGAGCGGTAGGGTTTGTTGGACCCATCCGCCACCAGATAGACGCCAAACTCGCCCTTGGGGGCTTCGACGGCAGCGTAGACCTCGCCGGCCGGGACGTGGAACCCTTCGGTGTAGAGCTTGAAATGGTGGATCAGGCTTTCCATCGAGGTTTTCATGTCGCCGCGCTTGGGCGGGGACAGTTTCCCGCGCGCCATCACGTCGCCGGTGGCTTCACGCAGTTTGCCAATCGCCTGACGGATGATCGAAGTCGACTGGCGCATCTCTTCCATGCGGCAGAGGTAGCGGTCGTAGCAGTCGCCGTTTTTGCCGACGGGCACTTGAAACTCGAACTCGTCATAGCATTCATAAGGCTGCGCGCGGCGCAGATCCCATGCCAGGCCGGAGCCGCGCACCATGACGCCAGAGAAGCCGTATTGCTGGATCTCTTCCTCGGTCACCACACCAATGTCGCAGTTGCGCTGCTTGAAGATGCGGTTTTCGGTCAAGAGACCGTCGATATCATCCAGAACCTTGGGGAATTCCATCGCCCAAAGATCGATATCGTCCAGCAGATCGTCCGGCAGATCCTGATGCACGCCGCCGGGGCGGAAATAGGCTGCATGCAGACGCGCGCCACAGGCTCGCTCGTAGAAGACCATCAGCTTTTCACGCTCTTCAAAGCCCCACAGCGGCGGGGTCAGCGCGCCGACGTCCATCGCCTGCGTGGTAACGTTCAAGAGGTGGTTCAGTACCCGGCCGATTTCCGAGTAAAGCACCCGGATCAGCTGGCCACGGCGCGGCACCTCGGTGCCGGTCAGTTTTTCGATGGCCAGGCACCAGGCATGTTCCTGGTTCATCGGCGCTACGTAATCCAGGCGGTCGAAATACGGCAGGTTCTGCAGGTAGGTGCGGCTTTCCATCAGTTTTTCGGTGCCGCGGTGCAGAAGGCCGATATGTGGATCGCAACGCTCAACCACTTCGCCGTCCAATTCCAGCACCAGACGCAGAACCCCGTGCGCCGCAGGATGCTGCGGGCCGAAGTTGATGTTGAAATTGCGGATCTTCTGCTCGCCGCTCAGCGCATCCACGCTGCCGTCGTCAAATTTGGAGCCGTCCATCATTTGCGACCTCCACTGCGAGTGTTCGTGTCAATTCCTTTATTTAGGAAAGGCACAGGTTTTTTTAGAAGCGGCACAGCCGCGCCCAGCATGGCCGCGCAGCCAACCAGCAAGGTTCCCACTTCGGCCAGAGGTTCAAACCACATCAGTTTGCGCCCTCCTTCTTCTCGTCGCCCGGCAGGATATATTCGGCCCCTTCCCATGGCGACATGAAATCGAACTGACGGTATTCCTGCACCAGCTTCACCGGCTCATAGACCACACGCTTTTGCGCCTCGTCATAGCGGACCTCGGTGTAGCCGGTGGTCGGGAAATCCTTGCGCAAGGGATAGCCGCGAAAGCCATAGTCGGTCAGCAGACGGCGCAGGTCCGGATGGCCCGAAAACAGAATACCGAACATGTCGTAAACCTCACGCTCGAACCAATTGGCCGAGGGATGCACAGATACGATCGACGGCACCATCTCATCCTCGCGGATGGCGGCGCGCAGACGGATGCGCTGATTTCTGTACATCGACAGAAAGTGGTAGACGACGTCGAACCGCTTGCCACGCTCGGGATAGTCCACCGCAGTGATGTCCACCAGAGTGGAGAACTTGCAGTTGGGGTCCGACTTCAGGAACTCCGCCAGGCCGGCGATGTTCGAGGGTGTAACGTCGATGTTCAGCTCATCAAAAGCCACATCCCAGGCCACCACGCAATCGGGGCGTTTGGCTTCGATCTGGGCGCCGAGTTCTTGCAATGCTTCTGTCATCTGCTCTCTCCCGCCTTATCGAACAAGGGTGCCGGTGCGGCGGATCTTGCGCTGCAGTTGCATCAGGCCGTACAGCAATGCCTCTGCCGTCGGCGGGCAGCCGGGCACATAGACATCAACCGGCACAACCCGGTCGCAGCCGCGCACCACAGAATAGCTGTAATGATAATACCCGCCGCCGTTGGCGCAGGAACCCATCGAGATCACATAGCGCGGCTCGGGCATCTGGTCATAGACCTTGCGCAGAGCCGGGGCCATCTTGTTGGTCAGCGTGCCCGCCACAATCATCACGTCCGACTGGCGCGGCGAGGCACGCGGCGCAATGCCGAAACGTTCCGCGTCATAGCGCGGCATCGACGTATGCATCATCTCAACCGCGCAGCAGGCCAGACCAAAGGTCATCCAGTGCAAGGAGCCAGTACGTGCCCAGTTGATGATATCCTCAGCCGACGTGAGCAGGAACCCCTTGTCCTGAAGCTCGGCGTTGATGGCCCGGGTGACAACTTCCTTGTCCACGCCCGCCGCATTGGGTCCGGTCATCACTGCCATTCCAGGGCCCCTTTCTTCCATTCATAGGCGAATCCGATGGTCAGCACGCCCAGAAACACCATCATCGACCAGAAGCCGAGGTCGCTGATGTCCTTGAAACCGACGGCCCAGGGAAACAGGAAAGCGATTTCCAGGTCGAAAATGATGAAGAGAATCGACACCAGATAGAAACGGACATCAAATTTCATGCGGGCATCGTCAAAAGCATTGAACCCGCATTCATAGGCGCTGACCTTTTCCGGGTCCGGGTTTCGGACCGCCAGCACGACGGCTGCCAGGATCAGGACTGCCCCCAAACCTGTCGCAACGGCCAGGAAGACCAGGATCGGCAGGTATTCCCTCAACATCTCTTCCAAGAGCAGCTCCTTTCCCCGGGCGGAATTCCGCGCGGCGTCAATTGGCGTGTTGATTTGATCCGTGCATACCCCTCCGCCCCCACAGCGTCAACTAAAGCAAGGTTAATCAACAAGGGTTTGTGACAGGAAACAGCACAGCCGCAACATGCATGTAATTTCTTAGTGAATTCATAAGAAAAGCGGCAACACGTAAAGGTGCTGCCGCTCGTTAAACACAAGTCAAATATGCAGCTTTTCAGCCTTGCCAGCTGGGTTTGCGTTTTTCAAAGAATGCGGCGATCCCTTCCACCGCCTCCGGCCCTTCCCAGCGCTCCACAAGCGCCTTGATTGTATGGTCAATCACGCGGTCATCCAGCTGCGGACCCAGATCGCGGGCCAGCTTCTTGGCAGCAGCAACCGCACCCGGGGCGCAGCTCAGATAGGGGGCAACCTCTGCCTCAACCGCCTCAGCCAGCTGATCCGAGGCTACGGCCCTGGCCAGCAGCCCCAGCTCCACGGCCTCTGCCGCATCGAACAGACGGGCCGACATGAATACACGGCGCGCCCTGGCCTCCCCCATGCGGGCAATGACATATGGCCCGATGGTGGCGGGAATCAGTCCCAGCCTGGTTTCGGTCAGGCCCATCTTCAAATGATCCGCACCTATGGCCACGTCGCAGACCGACGCCAAGCCAACTCCACCACCAAAGGCATTGCCCTGCACCGCTCCGATCAAGGGCTTGGGTAGCGTATTGAGCGCCATCAGCATATCCGCCAGCACCCGCGCCTCGCGCGCCCGGGTTTCGGGATCTGCATCCATTTGCGCCCGCATCCAGGCAAGATCGCCACCCGCGCAGAAACTCTTGCCTGCACCGGTCAGCACCACCACGCGGATGCTGTCATCCTGCGCCAGCTGCTGGGCCGCCTGCGTCAGCTCCAGCAGCATCTGGCGGGACATGGCGTTGTGCTTTTCTGCCCTACTCAGGGTCAGGGTGCAGACACCGCGGCCATCGGTGCCCAGAGTGATCGTCTCGAACATCTTGTTTCTCCGCTGAAATTCTACTGAAAACCGCGCATCGACCGGGCCAGTGCTGCGGCTTCCTCCAGCACTTCTGCATCCAGCCCTGTGTCATAACCCAGGTCGGTCAGGCGCCTGTGCACCGCTTCCGTTGCCACATTGCCTGCAGCACCCGGCGCATAGGGGCAACCGCCCAAGCCGCCAACGGCCGCATCGAATACCCGCACGCCCTGCGCCAGCGACGCTTCGATATTGTCCAGCGCCCGACCCGCCGTGTCATGGTAATGGCCTGCCAACCTTGCCGCAGGCACGCGCGCGCTCACTGCCCTGAGCATCGCTGTGATCGCCTCCGGGGTGCCCTGACCAATGGTATCACCCAGCGAGATCTCGTAACATCCGAGCGAGAACAGCCGTTCAGCCACCTCCGCCACCTTCTGGGGCCGCGTGACCCCGTCATAGGGGCAGTCAACGACGCAGGAGACATAGCCCCGGACTGGCAGCCCGATTTTCCTGGCTTCGTCAAGAATGGGCAAAAAGCGGGCTATGCTTTCTTCGATGGTGGCATTGATGTTGGCTTTGGAAAACCCTTCGGACGCAGAGGCAAAGACCGCGATCTCATCCGCCTTGGCAGCCACCGCCTCTTCATAGCCGCGCAAATTGGGGGTCAGGGCCGCATAGCGCACCCCGGAAGCACGAGAGATACCCGCCAGCACCTCTGCGCTGCCCGCCATCTGCGGCACCCATTTTGGCGACACGAAACTGGCAACCTCGATGCGCTTGAACCCTGCGCGGCTCAGGCAATTGGCCAGCGCCACCTTTTCCGCCACCGGAATCTCGCGTTTCTCATTCTGCAGCCCGTCGCGCGGGCCCACTTCGAAAATCTCGGCACGCTCACCCATGGCGGCACCTCCTGCTTCTTTCTGGTCCCAAATACCCAAATTCGGACAGCTGCCACGGGCCCGCAGTCAGCCGTCACCCACTTCCAGCCGCACCAGCGCCGCACCGGCCTCAACCTGATCGCCGTCAGCCGCCAGGACCTCAGCCACCACGCCATCGCGGGCCGCCAGCAGCGCGTGTTCCATCTTCATTGCTTCCAGAATGGCAAGCCGGTCGCCTTCCTGCACAGCCTGGCCCGCCACGGCGAAAACCGCCTTCACCAGCCCCGGCATCGGCGCCTCGATGACATTGCCGTCGCCGCCCGCCACCGCATCGCGGTCCAGCGGGTCAACTGCGGTGAACTCCAGACCATAGGCATCATGCACAGTGATCAGCGATCCTGACTGCGACACGGCAGGCATCCGGCGCCCACCAATGCGCCATTGGCCCTGGCTTCGCTCGGCCACAACAGTTTCACCACCAACGCTCCACAGCTGTCGGTCCGCCCCATCCACCTGCACTTCGGCAGTGAATTCTTCACCCGCATGGGACAATGTGACAGCCCGACGCAAGGACGCCCAGAGAGTGAAGCCGACCTCAGGCGCAGGCTCCAGCAGGTTGAGCGCCACCATGCCTGCTGCCGCCCTGTGGCGTAATTCAACCGCCGGTGCCGTGGTCAGCGCGTCCAGATCGCGCGCAATCAGGCCGGTATCCACGTCGCCGTCTGCAAACCCGCTGTGCGCCGCCAACGCGCCAAGGAAAGCCAGGTTGGTGACAGTACCGCCGACTTGCGTGTCCGCCAATGCACGCGCCAGCCGCGACAGCGCCACCTTGCGAGTAGAACCATGCACGATCACCTTGGCAATCATCGGGTCATACCAGGGGCTGATGGTGTCCCCTGCCCGTACACCGCTGTCGGCGCGGGCCACGGCCGGAAAGGACAGATGGGTCAGCCGACCCGTTGCGGGCAAAAAGCCCTTTGGCACGTCTTCTGCATAAAGGCGCGCCTCAAACGCATGACCGGTGATAGTAAGATCTTCCTGCCTGGCAGGCAGCCGCTCCCCCGAGGCAACGCGCAGCTGCCATTCTACCAGATCAACGCCGGTGATCAGCTCCGTTACCGGGTGCTCGACCTGCAGGCGGGTGTTCATTTCCATGAACCAGAACCCATCGGGACGCAGCCCGCCAGAGCCGTCGACGATGAATTCCACCGTACCTGCGCCCTTGTAACCGATAGCCTCAGCCGCGCGCACACCGGCCTGACCCATAGCCTCGCGTACTTCTGCCGTCATGCCCGGGGCCGGCGCTTCCTCGATCACCTTCTGATGGCGGCGCTGCAAGGAACAGTCGCGTTCAAATAGATGCACCGCGGTTTCACCGTCGCCAAACACCTGAACTTCGATGTGACGCGGCTGCTGGATATATTTCTCGATCAGCACATCCGGATTGCCAAAGGCAGTGGTCGCCTCACCCTGGGCGCTTTTCAGGGCATCCGCGAACTCGCTGGACGCTTCAACAAGCCGCATCCCCTTGCCGCCACCACCGGCCACCGCCTTGATCAGCACGGGGTAACCGATCTTCTCTGCTTCGCCTGCCAGAAAATCCGGATCCTGGCTGGCCCCGTGATAGCCCGGCACCACCGGCACCCCAGCCTCTTCCATCAATGTCTTGGCGGCATCTTTCAGCCCCATCTTGCGGATCGCATCCGCCGAAGGGCCGACAAAAGTGAGCCCCGCAGCCTCCACCGCATCCACGAACTCAGGGTTCTCGGACAGAAAGCCATAGCCCGGGTGGATGGCCTGCGCGCCGGTGGCCTGCGCGGCCCCGATGATACGGTCGCCCAGCAGATACGACTGTGCCGGGGCCGCGCCGCCGATATGCACCGCCTCATCCGCCAGCGCCACATGTTGCGAAGCCGCATCCGCATCTGAGTATACCGCCACCGTCCGCACCCCCATGGCACGGGCCGTTTCCATCACGCGGCAGGCGATCTCTCCGCGGTTGGCAATCAGGATCTTGTCAAACATCGGAAGTCCTCACATCCGGAACACGCCAAAGCGCGTCTCTTCAATCGGGGCATTCAGGGCAGCACTCAGCGACAGCGCCAGCACGTCGCGGCTCTTGCGCGGATCGATAATGCCGTCATCCCAAAGACGCGCCGAGGCATAAAGCGGGTGGCTCTGTTCCTCGAACATCTCGATGGTGGGGCGTTTGAATTCAACCTCTTCCTCAGTGCTCCAGCTGCCGCCCTGGCGTTCGATGGCGTCGCGCTTCACTGTCGCCAGAACACCCGCCGCCTGCTCGCCCCCCATCACCGAGATGCGCGAATTCGGCCAGCTCCACAGAAAGCGCGGGCTATATGCCCGACCCGACATGCCGTAATTGCCAGCGCCAAAGGAGCCGCCGACCAGCATGGTGATCTTGGGCACATTGGTGGTGGCCACCGCCGTCACCATCTTGGCGCCGTGGCGGGCAATGCCCTCGTTTTCGTAACGACGCCCCACCATGAATCCGGTAATGTTCTGCAAGAACACCAGCGGGATCTTGCGCTGGCTGCACAGTTCCACGAAATGCGCACCTTTCTGGGCGGCTTCCGAAAACAACACGCCGTTGTTGGCAATGATGCCGATCGGGCAGCCTTTGAGATGGGCAAAGCCAGTGACCAGCGTTTCCCCAAAACGCGGCTTGAACTCGTCAAAGCGGGAGCCGTCGACCAGCCGCGCAATCACCTCGCGGATGTCATAGGGCGTGCGCAAATCGCCGGGCACCACGCCGAGGATATCCTCAGGGTCATAGGCCGGTTCCTCGGGGTTGGCCCAGTTCACCGTCAGCGGCTTGGTGATGTTCAGCGACTGCACCGCACGCCGCGCCAGCGCCAGCGCATGGGCGTCATCCTCGGCCAGATAATCCGCCACGCCGGAAAGGCGCGTGTGCACATCGCCGCCGCCCAGGTCCTCGGCGCTGACCACCTCACCCGTGGCGGCCTTCACCAGCGGCGGACCGGCCAGAAAGATCGTTCCCTGCTCCTTCACGATGATCGTGACATCCGACATCGCCGGCACATAGGCGCCGCCCGCAGTGCAAGAGCCCATGACAACAGCAATCTGCGGAATGCCCTTGGCCGACATTCGCGCCTGATTGTAGAAGATACGGCCAAAGTGATCGCGGTCCGGAAAGACCTCATCCTGGTTCGGCAGGTTGGCGCCGCCCGAGTCCACCAGATAGATGCAGGGAAGACGGTTTTCCTCGGCAATCTCCTGCGCCCGCAGGTGTTTCTTCACCGTCATCGGATAATAAGTGCCGCCTTTCACGGTGGCATCGTTGCAGACCACCATGACCTCCTGCCCCTGCACCCGGCCGATGCCCGCGATCACGCCCGCAGACGGCGCAGCGCCATCATACATGGCATGCGCGGCAGTTGCGCCGATCTCCAAAAACGGAGAGCCGGGGTCCAAGAGGTTCGCCACCCGGCGGCGCGGCAGCATCTTGCCGCGGGACTCGTGCCGGGCGCGGGACTTTTCGCCGCCGCCCATGCGTGCAGCCTCCGCCACCTCGCTGATCTCTGCCAGCGCCGCCAAATGTGAGGCGCGATTCTGCTTGAAGCCGTCCGAGGAGGGCATCGCCTTGGATGTGAGTTTCATGTCCACTCTCCCGTTATAGGGTTGAGATCTTTATTTCCTGTTGGGGCAGCGTACGCCGGGCCTGCAACACCATGGGTCATTCCGTTTCCCCAGCGGCCCGCGCCTTCAGCGCCTTGCGGATCACCTTGCCGGTTACAGTCATCGGCAGCGCCTCAACGAACGCCACTTCACGCGGATAGGAATAATGCGCGAGGCGCTCTTTGACATAGTCCTGCAGGTCCTGTTCCGAGGCTTTGGCACCAGCTTTCAGCACCACATAGGCCTTGACGATTTCTGTGCGCAGGGGATCGGGTTTGCCAACCACGCCCACCGTCGCCACGGACGGATGGGTCAGCAGGCAATCTTCAATTTCCGCCGGGCCAATGCGGTAGCCGCCCGAGGTGATCACATCATCCTCGCGGCCCACAAAGCGCAGGTAATCGCCCTCCCAGATGCCGCGGTCGCCGGTCACCAGCCACGGCCCTCGGAACTTGGCCGCCGTCGCCTCGGGCCGGTTCCAGTATTCCAGCAACATCGAAGCCGAGCCGCGGCGAATGGCGACGTCGCCCTCTGCATCCGTCGGGTTGCCTGCCTCGTCGATCACCGCCAGGTCATGTCCCGGCACCGCCTTGCCGATGCAGCCCGGACGCGGCTCAAAATCCGCAGCACAGGACGATGCCACCATGTTGCATTCGGTCTGGCCGTAAAACTCGTTGATGGTCACGCCCAGCTGCCGTCGGCCCCAGGCGAGCATCTCGGCGCCCAGGGGCTCTCCGCCGCTGGCAACGGAACGCAAGGACCGAAGCCCCTGCCCGGCTGCCTTCAGCATCCTGAGCGCGGTTGGCGGGAAGAAAATATTGCGCACACCGGCCTGTTCAATCAGATCGGCACAGGCCTCGGGCGTGAATTTGTCCAGCCGCGCGGCCACCACCGGCACGCCCAGCGCCAGCCCTGGCATCAGCACATCAAACAGCCCGCCAATCCAGGCCCAATCCGCCGGAGTCCACAGGACATCTCCGGGCTGGCCCAGATGGTCGTGGCTGATGGCCACGCCCGGCAGGTGGCCGGTCAGCACCCCATGCCCATGCAGCGCTCCTTTGGGACTGCCGGTGGTCCCGGATGTATAGATCAGCACTGCGGGTGTTTCCGGTGCCGTATTGGCAAAAGGCATCGGATCGCCTTCGATGCCGGCCGCATCTACCATCACCGCCTCTGCCAGATCTCCCAGCAGCCCGGCCCCTTCAGCGTCGGTCAGAACAAAGCGCACTCCGGCGTCGCCAGCGCGCGACGCCAGGGCGTCATGTTTGAACAGTTTGAACAGCGGGACGGATATGCCGCCGGCCTTCCAGACCGCCAGATGCGCCGCTGCACACCACGGCGACTGGCTGAGCAGCACACCCACGCGATCGCCCGGCTGGATGCGGGTCAGCAGATAGCGCAGCAGCCCGTCTGTCATCGCGGTCAAGGCACCATAGGATATATCCCTGCGCTCAGGACCGGTCATATCGATCAGTGCCAGCGCCTCGTCCGGCTGCGACAGGCATTGCGCGGCCATATTCAGCCGTTCCGGCAAGTTCCAGCTGCCATCTGCGCGAAGCCCCGGGATGTTGCGGATTTCATGCATGAATAGACATTCCTGAAAGGTAAATTTGAAAGGCGTTTTCCAACGCAATTTCAATAGGTAATGGATTTTTGCCCTGTCTCAAGCCAGGGTTTTCGCGCCCTTTTGGGCGCATCTCGTGCCGACGAACACATGTCCAGGGCGGCTGCCCATGAAACGCAGGCTGTGTGCGTTTGCGCTGATCTTTGCCCTGACTGCGCTGGCCACCCCTGCATTTGCGCAGAAACAAGACGACAGACCTGTCGGCGTTGGCACAGCCAAGGTGAACCCGAATTCCGGCAAGGGCGCGCTGCGGATCAACCTCCGTTGGATGAACATCGACGGCGACGCGACCTTGAACGGCGCTGCCATCAGCACCGCCGGGATCGATCCGCTGGTCGTGAAGTCTGCCTTTGTGCACCGCTTCTGATCCCTGACAATCCGGAAATGGCCCGCCGGCTGGCCCTGTGCCGCCGACCTGCTTTGCCCCCCCCGCGAGCCACATCGGATGCGCGGGGCTTCTGTGTTACATGCGGCCCATCAGCTCTCGGCCGATCAACATCCGGCGGATTTCGCTGGTGCCCGCACCAATTTCCATCAGCTTGGCATCGCGGAAAATCCGGCCCACTGGGTTGTCGGACAGGTAACCCGCGCCGCCAAAGGCCTGCACCGCCTGATGCGCCTGTGTCATGGCGACCTCAGAAGCATAGAGGCAGCAGGCGGCGGCATCCTGGCGTGTTACGGTGCCTTTGTCGCAGGACTTGGCAACTTCATAGACATAGGCGCGGGCAGTGTTCATTGCCGTGTACATATCCGCGATCTTGGCCTGCATCAGCTGGAAGGTCCCGATGGGCTGGCCGAACTGCTTACGCTCTTTCATATAGGGCATCATTTCATCCATGCAGGCGGCCATGATGCCGGTGCCGATGCCCGCCAGCACCACGCGTTCATAGTCCAGACCGGACATCAGAACGCGCACGCCCTTGCCTTCTTCGCCCAGAATGTTCTCGAACGGCACCTCCACGTCTTCAAACACCAGTTCAGCGGTGTTGGAGCCCCGCATGCCCAGCTTGTCGAAATGCTTGGAGGTAGAGAACCCCTTGAATTCCTTTTCGATCAGGAAAGCGGTGATCCCCTTGGAGCCGGCTTCCGGATCGGTCTTGGCATAGACCACCAGCGTGTCAGCATCCGGACCGTTGGTGATCCAGTATTTGTTGCCATTCAGACGAAAGTGATCGTTGCGCTTTTCGGCGCGCAGGCTCATCGATACCACATCGGAGCCCGCGCCCGCTTCGGACATTGCCAAAGCCCCAACATGGTCCCCCGAGAGCAACCGCGGCAGGTATTTGGCCTTCTGCGCGGCATTGCCGTTGAGCTTGATCTGGTTGACGCAGAGGTTCGAATGCGCGCCGTAGGACAGCGAGACAGAGGCGCTGGCCCGGGCGATTTCCTCGATCGCGACGGTATGCGCCAGATAAGACATCCCGGCGCCACCGAATTCTTCTGGCACGGTGATGCCCAGCAGGCCCAGCTCGCCCATCTCCTGCCACAGCTCAGCCGGGAATTCGTTGTTCTGGTCGATCTCCTGCGCCATCGGCCTGACGCGCTCCTGCGCCCAGCGGTGGACCATGTCGCGCAGCGCGTTGACATCCTCGCCCAGGTCAAAAGTCATGCTTGCGTTGAACATCCTGCAATTCCTCCAGCCGTAGCCGATTATATGAACACCTGTTCAATTCATTAGGGGAACCTTCGATTCGCGTCAACCACAGCGCACCGCCAGCAACAGTGACGTCCGGTTCTGTTTTGCACAGACAAACACGAAAAGGCCCGCCTCCATTCGTAGGAGACAGGCCAGTTTTCTGTTGCGCCAGCGAATATGCAGTGACGCTCTAGGCGCCCTGGTACACGGCGCCTACTTCGGCGCGGATGATCCGGGCGATCTGCGCGCAGTCTTCCAGACTGAACGTCAGCGGCACCCGCATGTCGATGATGCCCGCCAGCACCCGGTCGCTTTGCGGCAGCCGCGGGCTGTCCGCATAACGCCAGCTGTCATAGCGGGAGGTAAAGGCCACCGGTTCCGGCGTACCGAACCATTTCAGCTCTACCCCGCGCGCGGCACAGCGGCGGACCGCCTCCTGCACTGCCTCCTCGGACCAGTCCAGGAGCAGAAACTGGATGGAAGAGCCGACATAGACCTCCGGCTCCGGGCGCTCCACCACTGTCAGGCCAGGCGTTCCGCGCAACCCTTCTTCGATGGTGCAGTAGCGCTCATTCCAGCGGTCCACCTGGGTGCCCAGATCGCGCAGCTGCGGCCGCAGGATCGCCGCGCGCAGATTGTCCATGCGGCCAGAGATATTCGGGGTCTCGTACTTCACACGCTCGAATACATCCGGACCTGGCGCAGCCAGATGGCGGCCATACAGCATGTAGGACCCCGACATCATGATGGCGCGAGCAGCAATTTCTTCATCATCGGTGATCAGCAGACCGCCTTCGCCTGAGTTCACATGCTTGTAGGTCTGACAGGAATAGCAGCCCACCGCGCCATGCTTGCCTGAAAGCTGCCCATTCCACGACGCCCCCATGGTATGCGCGCAATCTTCGATCACGGTGATACCAGCCCCGTCGCAAATCTCCATCAACCGGTCCATATCACACAGATGGCCGCGCATATGCGACAGCATCAGCACCTTGGCCTGATCCGCCTTGGCAGCCAAATCGTCCAGATCGATGGTCAGGTTTTCGGTTACTTCGACAAACACCGGCTCTGCTCCGACAGAGGCAATGGACCCCGGCACCGGTGCCAGAGTGAAGGCATTTGTGAGAACCTTGTCGCCGGGTTTCACCCCGACCGCGCGCAGAGATGTGGCCAGCGCATAGCCGCCCGATGCCACTGCCAGGCAGTATTTTGCGCCGATCTGCGCCGCGAACTCCTGTTCCAGCAGCGCGGTTTCGCCCGCTTCGCCTTCTGCCACGTTGTATCGGTGCAGCCGCCCGCTGCGGAGCACCTCCAGCGCGGCCTCGATGGCGTCTTCGGGAATGGGTTCTTGCTGGGTGAAAGACCCGGAAAATGTCTCGCTCATGCGGCGTTTGTGAGCCGCAGGCGGCCAGTGGTCAAGGGGGAAGCAGGACAGACGATATTCCCGAAACTGAGTTGCGAGATCACGCAATCAGCCGATCGGCGACTTCCAGAAGATCCTCGAACCGGTTGAGCAACGCCTCGGGCTTCAACGCCGCCATGTCTTCGCCGGAAGGACCAAATGTCACCAGCACAGAGGGCACACCGGCATTGGCAGATGTTTTGCGGTCGGTGTCGCTGTCGCCCACAAGCAATGTCCGCGCCGGATCGCCGCCGGCGCGGCGGGCGGCCTCGAACAGCGGTTCAGGATTGGGTTTGCTCACCGGCAACGTGTCCGCTCCGACCAGCGAGGCAAAGGCGTCCCGCACACCCAGGCTGCGCATCAGCTGCTCTGCCAGGCCTTCAGGCTTGTTGGTGCAGATGCCAACCCCGAAACCTGCGGTCTTGAGCATCTCGACAGCCTCCATCGCGCCGGGATAGAGCACGGTGTGGTGGTCGATTGCGTCACGGTAGACGTCCAGAAACACCGGGTAGTAGGCCTCCACCACCGCCGGATCATACTGATCCACACGTTTCAGCCCATGCGTCAGCATCATCCGGGCGCCGCGCAGCGACACAGCCGCATCTCGCGGCTGGCTCAGCACATCGCCCAGCCCCATCTGCCGGAAACACGCATTGGCAGCCGCCAGAAGATCACCGGAAGTATCTGCCAGCGTGCCGTCCAGATCGAAGATAACTGTTCGCATATACCGCCCCTTTCGGCGCATTTTCGCCGCCGCATGTTGCAGGCCGCAATCTTGTTTGATGGTGCTATCTCTTGCGCCCCGCCGGTTAGCGGATAAAACGGGAGCGTTAAAAAGACAAAGAGAAAAGCGATTATGAGCATTGCCCTTGTCATCCTGGCGGCCGGAAAAGGCACCCGGATGAACTCCGACCTTCCAAAAGTGCTGCATCCGATCGCACAGGCGCCAATGCTGGAACATGCAATGGCCGCGGGCCGCGCGCTGGCGCCCGAGCGCACCATTGTCGTTGCAGGGCACGGTGCGGATCAGTTGCGTGCCGCAGTCGCCGATATCGACGACGAGGCTGAAGTTGTTCTGCAGGCAGAACAGCTTGGCACCGCCCATGCGGTTGATCAGGCCCGCGCCGCGCTGGAAGGTTTCGAGGGCGACGTGGTGGTGTTGTATGGCGACACCCCATTTGTCAGCGCCGAAACACTGGAACGCATGGTCGAGGCGCGCCAGCGTGCAGATCTGGTGGTGCTGGGGTTCGAGGCCGCCGACCCAGGCCGATACGGGCGCCTGCTGATGGATGGCGATAGTCTGGAACGGATTGTCGAGTTCAAGGACGCAAGCGAAACCGAACGTGCAGTCCGATTCTGCAATTCCGGCCTGATGGCGGGCAAGGCCAGCGCGATGTTCGATCTGATCGCCAAAGTTGGCAATGCAAATGCGTCCGGCGAGTATTACCTGACCGATCTGGTGGAATTGGCACGTTCCGAGAACCTGCAAGTCACCGCCGTGTCCTGCGATGAAGCCGAAACACTGGGCGTCAACTCCCGCGCCGAACTGGCGCAGGCGGATGCCCTGTTCCAGGCGCAGGCGCGGGCGGATCTGATGGAACTGGGCGTCACCCTGATGGCGCCGGACACCGTCTATCTGGCCTTTGACACTTTCATCGGCCGGGACACGGTGATTGAACCCAACGTGGTTTTCGGCCCCGGCGTCACCGTTGAAAGCGGCGCATTGATCCGGGCGTTTTCGCATCTGGAAGGCTGCCATGTCAGCCGCGGCGCCAAGGTTGGCCCGTATGCCCGCCTACGCCCCGGCGCCGAGCTGGCGGAAGACACCCATATCGGCAATTTCGTCGAGATCAAAAACGCCGAGATTGCCGAGGGCGCCAAGGTCAATCACCTTAGCTACATCGGCGACGCATCGGTTGGCGAGGCCAGCAACATTGGCGCAGGCACTATTACCTGCAACTATGACGGGGTAATGAAGCACCGCACTGAAATCGGCGCGCGCGCCTTTATCGGCTCCAACACCATGCTGGTGGCGCCGGTCCGGGTCGGCCATGAGGCGATGACGGCCACCGGTGCAGTGGTGACCAGGAATGTCGAAGACGGCGACCTGGCGATTGCCCGCGCTGAACAAAGCAACAAACCAGGCCGCGCGCGCAAACTGATGGATATGCTGCGCGCCAAGAAAGCGCGCCTGAACAAGGGAGCCAAGTGATGTGCGGAATTGTCGGCGTACTGGGCAATCACGAAGCCGCCCCAATCCTTGTCGAAGCGCTGAAGCGGCTGGAATACCGCGGCTATGACAGTGCAGGCATCGCCACCGTAAACAAGGGCGAACTGCGCCGCCGCCGCGCGGTGGGCAAGCTGGTGAACCTCTCCGATCTCCTGGTGCATGAACCGCTGGCAGGCAAGGCAGGCATCGGCCACACCCGCTGGGCCACCCATGGCGCGCCGTCGATCAGCAATGCGCATCCGCACCGCGCCGGTGCGGTGGCGGTTGTCCACAACGGCATCATCGAGAACTACAAGGAATTGCGCGCCGAGCTGCTGGACTGCGGCCTCGAATTTCGCACCGAGACTGACACCGAAACCGTTGCCTTGATGACCGAGCGCTACCTGCAGGAGGGGTTCTCTCCCGCCGATGCCGCCTACAAGACACTGGACCAGCTGGAGGGCGCCTTTGCGCTGGCCTTTCTGTTTGACGGCGAAGAGGACCTGATCGTTGCCGCCCGCAAGGGTTCGCCGCTGGCCATCGGCCATGGAGATGGCGAAATGTTTGTGGGATCCGATGCCATCGCGCTGGCACCGCTCACCGACCGGATCACCTATCTGGAGGAAGGCGACCGCGCGATTGTCACCCGTCAGGGCGCCGAAATCCGCAATGCCGAAGGCACATTGGTCAATCGCGAAACCAAGACCATACACATTGATTCCGCCCAGGTGGACAAAGGCGGCCACAAACATTTCATGGCCAAGGAAATCGCCGAGCAGCCGCATGTGATCGCCGAGGCCATCCGCCACTATCTGCCAGTCGAGGAAGACACTGTCCGCCTGCCCGGTGATGGCATCGATTTCTCCCAGGTCGAGCGGCTGACAATGGTTGCCTGCGGCACCGCCTTTTATGCCTGCCTGACAGCGAAATACTGGTTTGAGCAGATCGCCCGCCTGCCGGTCGAAGTCGATATCGCCTCTGAGTTCCGTTACCGCGAACCGCCGATCCCGGGTAAAACTGCCGCGCTCTTTGTCTCTCAGTCTGGCGAAACCGCCGACACGCTGGCAGCGCTGCGCTATTGCCAGGGAAAGGCGGACAAGATCCTGTCGGTGGTCAATGTCCCCGAAAGCTCCATCGCGCGGGAAAGCGATCTGGCGCTGCCGATTTTTGCCGGGCCTGAGATCGGCGTCGCTTCCACCAAGGCGTTCACCTGCCAGCTGACGGTGCTCTTGGCCCTGGCGCTCAAGGCGGCATGCGACCGCGGGCAGCTTTCGCCGCAGGAGATGGCTGAATACGCCACCGCGATCCGCGGCTTGCCCAATGTGCTGTCTGCCGCACTGGAACAAAACGAACCGATCCGCCAATCCGCACAAAAGGTCAGCGAAGCCCGCGATGTTTTGTTCCTAGGTCGCGGCCTGATGTTTCCGCTGGCACTGGAAGGCGCGCTGAAACTGAAGGAAATCAGCTACATTCACGCAGAAGCCTATGCCTCGGGCGAGCTGAAACACGGCCCCATCGCGCTGATCGACAAGCATATGCCTGTCGTGGTGCTGTCACCACGGGATTCGCTGTTCGACAAATCCGTCTCCAACATGCAGGAGGTGCTGGCCCGCAAGGGCAAAGTGCTGATGATCTCTGATCAGGACGGGATCGACGCAGCTGGCGCTGATGTCTGGTGCACCATTCGCATGCCAAAGGTGAAGGAGGCACTGACCCCAATCCTTTACGCAATCCCGGCACAGCTTTTAGCCTATCACACCGCGGTTGCCAAAGGCACCGACGTGGACCAGCCGCGCAACCTGGCAAAATCGGTGACCGTGGAGTGAGCATCTTGGGCGTTTCAGAAGCCTTGGCGCAGCTCAGTGCAATGGCTGAGCCCGGCCGGGCTGAACAGATGGCGGCCTATCACAAGCAAAACCGCAAAGTGCTGGGCGTTCCCAATCCTGCAACCAATGAGCTGACCAAAGCCTGGCGCCAGTCATTAAGCGTTGCCGACCGCAGGGATCTGGCAAGCGCGCTGTGGGCCACCGACATCTTCGAAGCGCGCATCGCGGCGGCCAAACTGCTGACCCAGGCACGGATCAAGGAAGACGGTCCAGTTTGGGACCTGCTGCAGTCCTGGGTCGCGGAGTTTGACAGCTGGGCCATTGCGGATCACGCCTGTTCCGCCATTTCAAAGAGACTGCTGGCGGCGCCGGACCGGCTGGACGCGGTTGAAACATGGACACGGTCGGACCTCATGTGGACCCGCCGCGCAGCTTTGGTCGCCACCCTGCCCTGGGCCAAGATGAATAACCTGAAACCGGCAGATCAGGAACACCGTGAACGCATCCTCGGATGGGCAGCCTGTTACGTCGCGGACCGGGACTGGTTCATTCAAAAGGCCATCGGCTGGTGGCTGCGCGACCTTAGCAAACATGATGCGGAGCGCACCCGTGCATTTCTGGCCGATCACGGCGGTTCAATGAAGAACTTTGCCCGAAAAGAAGCGGCAAAATACCTCAAAGACGCCTGAGCGGGTTCTGGAAGCCGCAGCTAGGGCGGCCTCCTTTATCATTTTCTTACAGGATCTTATGTTGCGGGCAGAACTTGCACTTCGGCCAGTTCTGTCAGCGGCAGCCCCAGTGCCCGCATGGCGCCGATAGACAGGCGGCTGCCGCCGGACTCCGCACCGGGGATCGGCTTCAGCGTCACCACCACCTGGGTACTGCGATTGGAACGGATCAGCGCCTGCTGTTCGGCCGCCACCAGAGGCGTCTCCATCCACAGCCCCGGCAGCGAGGGATCGCCCAGCGAAGCAACGGTGGTGGCAGAGCCGCGGAAGGGCGGCGCAGAAGGCGCCGTTGGCAAAAGCGGCTCCGCTTCGGCGACATCCACGCCGGGTGCAGGCTGCAGCACAGGATCCTGCGGCTCTGACGCTACCGGACCGCCTGCGCCGTTCAGTATGGAGGAATTCAGCTGGATGCCGTTACAGGCTGCCAGCAGGGAAATCGAAGCAAGGGAAAAGACTGTCATACGCATGAGGCGACCCTATCCAGCTGTGAAACGCTTTGCCAGACACAAATGCCGCCTCCCCCTTGCCGCGGGCGATGCCCCGCTTTACCTAGGAGGCATGACGGCACCCCTTATCGATCCCTTCGCCCGCGCAATCACTTATCTGCGTGTCTCGGTTACCGACCGCTGCGACTTTCGCTGTGTCTATTGCATGTCGGAAAACATGACCTTTTTACCCAAAAGGGATCTGCTGACGCTGGAGGAACTGGACCGGCTGTGTTCCACTTTCATCCGGCTTGGCGTCGAGAAACTGCGGATCACCGGCGGCGAACCGCTGGTGCGCCGCGGCATCATGACCTTTTTCCAGTCGATGAGCCGCCATCTGGACACCGGTGCGCTGAAGGAACTGACCCTGACAACCAATGGCTCGCAGCTGGCCAAATACGCTGATGACCTTTACGCCGCCGGGGTGCGCCGGGTGAACATATCGCTCGATACGCTGGACGAACAGAAATTCGCTGATGTCACTCGCTGGGGCCGACTGCCCCAGGTGATGAAAGGCATTGATGCAGCACAGAAGGCTGGCCTCAAAATCAAGATCAACGCGGTCGCCCTCAAAGGCTTCAACGAGGAAGAGCTGCCCCGCATCACTGAATGGTGCGCGGAACGCGGCCTGGATCTCACCTGGATTGAAGTGATGCCGATGGGCGAGGATATCGGGGCCATGCAGCGCATCGGCCAGTACTGGTCGCTTAAGGATGTGCGCGCGGAATATGAAAACCACTACTGCGTTACTGATCTGGCCGAACGCAGCGGCGGCCCTGCGCGGTATGTGCGGCTGGAGGAAACTGGCCAGAAGATCGGTTTCATCACCCCCCTGTCCCACAATTTCTGCGAAAGCTGCAATCGGGTGCGGGTGACCTGCACAGGCGAAATTTACACCTGCCTAGGACAGGAAGGCAAAGCAGATCTGCGCGCGCCGCTGCGCGCCAACGAAGAAGGCGCAGGGGCGCTGGAGGCCGCCATCCGCGCTGCCATCGGCGACAAACCCCGCGGCCATGACTTCGATTACTCCCGGCAGGAAGCCGGCGGCCAGATGTCCCGCCACATGAGCCATACCGGCGGCTGACATGCCTGGAACCTCTCCAGCGCAACGGACGCTGCTCTATTCTCTTTACTGCGGTGTCAGCAGGCTGATTGCCCCCCTGGCCTGGCGCAAGGTCGCAGGCAAGCTGCGCGGCTATGGCCTGCCAGAGGAACGGGTCCGCGAGCGCCTTGGCCATGCCTCCCTGCCCCGCCCTGCCGGGCAGCTGATCTGGTTTCATGCTGCTTCGGTCGGCGAAAGCCTGTCCGTCCTGACCCTGATTGCCCGCATGGGCGAGCAGATGCCGGAAGCGGAATTCCTGATCACATCCGGAACGCCCACCTCAGCCGAACTTGTTGCCAAACGCATGCCGCCGCGCTGCCGCCACCAGTTCCCGCCCTTGGACACAGCCGCTGCCGTCGACCGTTTCCTGACCCATTGGCAGCCTGATCTTGGTGTATTTGTTGAAAGCGAACTCTGGCCGCAGATGCTGGTGCGGGCCCGCACGGCCGGCTGCCCGCTGGTGCTGCTGAATGCGCGACTGTCGGACCGTTCAGTCGAAAGCTGGAAAAAGCGCCGCGAAACGGCACGTTACGTCCTTGACCAGTTCAGCCTTCTGGTCACCCAGAACCAGAAAACCGCAGACAATCTGCGGGCAATGGGCGCCACGGATGACTGCATCCAGCCAGGCAGCAATCTCAAAGCCGTGTCAGCCCCCCTGCCGGTGGATAAAGGCACGCTGTCGAAGGTCCGCGAAGACATCGGCACCCGTGCGGTCTGGATTGCGTCTTCGACCCATGAGGGTGAGGAAGAGACCGTTCTGAACGCCCACAAAACGCTGCTAATGGACCATCCGGACCTTTGTCTGCTGCTTGCTCCGCGCCACCCCCAGCGTGGCGATGCAGTGGAAGCCCTGGTCAAGAAGGCCGGCCTCAGCTGTGCCCGCCGCAGCAAAGGCGTGATGCCCGGCACCACCTCGCAGGTCTATCTGGCCGATACGATGGGTGAAGTCGGCACCTGGTATGCGCTCAGCCCGCTTGTGTTCCTCGGCGGATCGCTGCGCGAAATCGGTGGCCACAACCCTTTTGAGCCGATGCAGGCCGGCGCAGCCGTCATAACCGGAACCGGCCACTATAATTTCGCCGAAACCTATGCCGAACTGACCGGGCTTGGAGCCGCTGTCGAAATCCGCTCAGCACGTGAACTGGCCGGGCAGATCTCAAAATGGCTGGAACAGCCGAAGGGTCTTGAAACCGCGCGCGCAGCCGCCAGACAGTTCATTTCCCGGCAGTCAAACCAATTGGACAAGACGGTGGATGCCCTGCTGGCACTGCTCCCGCAACAAGGAGGCCGCGATGGCCAAGGCTGACGCCAATAAAATCGAAGTCATCGCCCCGAACTTCAAACGGCGCCTGTCCGGTGTGACGTCGACGATCGTGCGGCTGGTTCCGCTGCAACAGCAGCAGATTGCCATTGCCACTGCCGGCAGTGGCTTGCCGGATGGCATGCCGCATCTCTCCACAGCCCAGCTGATCCTGATGCGCCGCAACGGCCCCACGGGCGCCCGTGTCTGGCACGCCCGGCGCAATATCGAAATGCTGGGCGGCCTGGCACTGAAGTATCTTCTGCGCAAGCGGCTGAAGCTCTTGTTCACCTCTGCCTCGCAGCGGCAGCACTCCGGCTATACCAAATGGCTGATTTCCAAGATGGACCGGGTCATCGCCACTTCGGCCAAAGGGGCTGCCTATTTGGACGAAGCTGCACAGGTTGTGCATCACGGCATCAACACCGAGGAATTCTCGCCGCCTGCCGACAAATCAGCGCTGCGCGGTGAACTGGGCTTGCCCAAAGAGGCCATCCTAATCGGCTGCTATGGCCGCATCCGGGCGCAGAAAGGAACGGACGTCTTTGTCGACGCCATGCTGGAAGTGCTGAAGGCGCATCCAAAGTCCGTGGGCATCGTCATGGGCCGTGCCACCGAAAAACACATTGCTTTCGAGAAGAGCCTGCGCGCCAAGGCAGAGGCCGCAGGCCTCAAGGACCGGCTGCTGTTCCCGCCGGAAGTCCCGGTCTGGGACGTCTCGCGCTGGTATCAGGCGCTGGATCTCTATGTCGCACCCCAGCGCTGGGAAGGGTTCGGCCTTACCCCGCTTGAGGCGATGTCCTGCGGCGTGCCTGCCGTTGCCACCCGCGTCGGAGCCTTCGAGGAACTGATCGCCCCGGGCCAAACCGGACAGCTGATCGATCCCGGCGAAACCGGGCAGATGATCGCGGCCATCAACGACGTGCTGTCGGTTAAAGGTCGGCTGGAAGCCTGGTCAGATGCGGCGCGCAAACACGCCATGACCAATTTCGCACTGGAAAAAGAGGCCGGTACGCTGGTTCAGATCTACCGCGAACTGCTGGCGCCCTAAACCGTCCCCGCTTCTTTCTGGTGATCAATACCCCCAGGGGTGAATTGAGCTGAAAGCTCAAGAGGGGGCAGGCAGCCCCCTCCCCCCGTTTCATTCACGCCGCAGGCATGCGCTGTTCAACGATCTCTGCCCACCAGCTACACCCCGCAGGGATCGCATCGTCGTTAAAGTTGTACTCCGGGTGATGCACCATTGCGGTATCCCCATTGCCCATCAGGATATAGGCGCCGGGGCGCTCCTCCAGCATGAAGGCGAAATCCTCGCCGCCCATCACCAACGGCGCATCCCCGCAGGAACCTGAGACGCTGGCCGCCACTTTGGCGGCAAACTCGGTCTGCTCCTCGTGGTTCACCATCACCGGATATCCGCGGTAATAGGTGATGTCCGCGGTGCCGCCAAAGGTCGCCGCGATGCCGGTACAAACCTCATTGATCCGCGTTTCGGCCAGGTCGCGCATGTCCCCCGACATGGTGCGCACAGTGCCCTTGATCTGCACCTTCTGCGGGATCACGTTGAACGCTTTTGAAGACGTCTCAAACGACGTCACGGAAACGACAATCTGCTCCACCGGGTCGGCATTGCGCGCGGCGATGGTTTGCAGCGCCAGCACGGCCTGCGCCGCCAGAACAGTGGTGTCGATTGTCTCATGCGGTTTGGCCGCATGGCCGCCGCGGCCCTCGAATGTGATGTCGAACTGATCAGTCGCGGCAAAAAACGATCCCGGACGGATCGCAAAAGAGCCCAACGGCTGGCCCGGCCAATTGTGAAGCCCGTAAACCTCCTGCACGCCCCAGCGGTCCATCAGCCCGTCGTCGCACATCACCTTGGCACCGCCGCCGCCTTCTTCGGCGGGCTGGAAGATCACCACCACGGTGCCGTCGAAATTGCGGGTCTCGGACAGGTATTTGGCGGCCCCCAGCAGCATCGCGGTATGGCCGTCGTGGCCACAGGCATGCATCGCGCCGGGGGTCTTGGAGGCATAGTCCAGCCCGGTCTGCTCATGGATCGGCAGCGCGTCCATATCGGCGCGCAAGCCAATGACCTTGCCCGATGTGTCCGCCTTGCCCTTGATCACGCCAACCACGCCCGTGCGGCCGATGCCGGTCACCACTTCGTCACAGCCGAACGCCTGCAGCTTCTGAGCCACCAATGCACTGGTGCGATGGGTTTCGAACAGGATTTCCGGGTTCTCGTGAATGTCACGGCGCCAGGCGGTGATTTCATCCTGCAATTCGGCAAAGCGGTTCTTGACCGGCATTTCTGTCTCCTTTGGTTGTCTTGCCCCGCACCCTCAGACTGCGGGCATTCTTCGTTCCACCAGCTCGGCATACCAGCTGCATCCCAGCGGGAGCGCCGCGTCGTCAAAAACATAGGCCGGGTGATGGCACATCTGGGTGTCACCGTTGCCAAGGAAGATATAGGCGCCGGGACGCTCTTCGAGCATGTAGGCGAAATCCTCAGACGGCATGATCGGCGGGGTTTCGATATCGACCTTGGCAGAGACCGCCTGCGCCGCCTCTATCGCATGGGCGGTGCCGTTTTCGTCGTTGATTGTAACCGGATAGCCGGGGCTCCACTCAACCTCCGCTGTTGCGCCAAATGCGGCGGCGGTGCTTTCGGCGACCCGGCGCACCCAGCCTTCGGCCTGGGCGCGGTATTCGGCATCCAAAGTACGTACGGTGCCCTGCAGCTTGGCGGTGTGGGCAATCACATTCGATGCAGTGCTGTCGGTTTCAAAGGTGCCGACAGTCAGCACCACGCGCTTGATCGGGTCCACATTGCGCGACACGATCGCGTGCAGCGAGACCACGATCTGCGACGCCGCCAACGTCGTGTCAATGGCCTCATGCGGGGCGGCGGCATGGCCGCCCTTGCCGGTGACTGTGATCGTGAATTCATCCGAGGACGCCATCAACGGACCGGTGCGGATGGCAAATTCGCCCACCGGAAGTCCTGGCATATTGTGCAGCCCATAGACCTCCTGAATACCCCAGCGGTCCATCAGCCCGTCGTCGCACATTGCTTTGCCGCCGGCTCCGCCTTCCTCGGCCGGCTGGAAGATCAGCACTGCCTTGCCGTCGAAATTCCGGTTCTCCGCCAGATACTTGGCCGCTCCAAGCAGCATCGAGGTATGGCCGTCATGGCCGCAGGCATGCATCACGCCCGGTGTCCTGGACGCATAGTCCACACCAGAGGCCTCGGGGATCGGCAGTGCGTCCATATCAGCACGCAGGCCAATGGCACGGCCCGACGTATTGGTCCTCCCCTCGATCACCGCAACCACACCGGTCTTGCCGATGCCTGTGGTGATATCCGTGATGCCGAATTCCCTGAGCCGCTCCACCACAAAGGCGGCCGTTTCATGCACGTCATACATCAGTTCGGGGTTTTCGTGCAGGTGATGGCGCCAGGCCGTGATTTCCTGGTGCATCTCGGCAAAGCGGTTCTTAACCGGCATATTCTCCGCCCCTCATTGTTTCAGGTTCCGTTGTGGCAAACTGTCCGCGATAAAACTTAGCTTCGCAAGTATCCGCCCCCGCCGGGACGTGGCGGAATGCGTCAAACCGAGAGGGGGGAATTGCATGGGCCGCCCGTACTCTTCTTGGCATCTATCTGCGCATGAAACGCCAGGATTCAAGGTGCATAGACTATCCACGCAGCTTCTCTAACAGTCCGCGCATAAACTCGTGGCCAGCGTTGAACTGTGCCACAGTCACAAATTCATTCGGCTGATGCGCCTGGGCAATGTCGCCGGGACCGCAGATGACGGCTGAGTAACCGGCCTGCTGGAACTGGCCCGCTTCAGTGCCGTAGCTGACCACATGAGAGCCATTGTCACCGGTCAGGGCGCGCACCATTGTCTCCGCCTCGCCGTCCTGCTCCGGTACCAGGCCGGGAACGGCGAATTTTTTGGAGACAGCAATGCGGGCCTCCGGGTGCACGGCTTGCATGTCCGCCTCGACTTCGCGGACCTTCGCCAGGTAAGCCGCTTCCCAACCTGCCGTGTCTTCCCCCGGCAGCACCCGGAAATCCATCATGAACCGGCAATCCTTGGCGGTGATATTATGGGCCGTGCCGCCCTCGATCATGCCGACGTGGCAAGTGGTCCATGGCGGGGTAAACAGCGCCTGCACGTCACCCGGCGCCCTGGCACTGCTCTCGGTGTTTCGCTGGTTGGCCCAGTCGATCAGCCGGGCAGCCTGCATGATGGCGCTGACGCCCGTGTGCATAAGCGAGCTGTGGACTTCGAACCCGACCAGATGGGTCGCGTATCCGGTGCCGCCTTTATGGCCAGACACCGCCTGCATCATTGACGGCTCCCCCACGATCACCGCAGTCCCCTTGGGCAGCGCCTGCTGCATCGCCTCGATCATCGGCGGGGCGCCGGTACAGCCGATCTCCTCGTCAAAGCTCAGCGCCAATTGCAGTGGGCGCGTCACGCCCTGTGTATGCGCCTCTACCAGCGCCCAGATAGCAAGGGCATCAAACCCCTTCATGTCGCAGGTGCCGCGGCCGAAATATTTGCCGTCTTTTTCGACCACCGTGAAAGGGTCAGTGTCCCAGGGCTGGCCGTCCACCGGCACGACATCGGTATGGCCCGAGAGTACCAGAGCGCCCTCTTCCCAAGGGCCGACATGGGCAAATACAGCAGCCTTATGGGGCTGTTCCGGGTCCACCCAGCGGTGGCTTTCGATACCGTGGGAGGACAGGTATTGCTGCACCCAATCCACCAGTGGCAGATTGGTGTCCCGGCTCACGGTCGGAAAGGAGACCAGCATTTGCATGATCTCCAGCGGCGTCAGTTTCACGGCCATGGCGTCAGTACCCGCTGTCAGTGGTCAGCACAAAATGGCCAGGCTCCAGCTCCAGATACTCCGAAGGGGCAGGCTGATATCCAACTTCGTGGATCGGTGACGGGATCGGTTTGAAATTCAGCTCTTTCTCCGACTTGCGCCGGCGCGGATCTGCGATGGGGACCGCCTTCATCAAAGCCTGAGTATAGGCATGCAGCGGGTTTTCAAAAACACGCTCGCGCGGGCCGATCTCAACGATCCGGCCCAGGTACATCACACCAACCTGATGTGAGACACGCTCGACCACTGCCATATCGTGGCTGATGAACAGGAACGATAGCCCCAGTTCTGCCTGCAGTTCCATCATCAGGTTCAGAACCTGCGCCTGCACCGACACATCAAGTGCCGAGACGGCCTCATCCGCGACAATCAATTTTGGGTTCAGCGCCAAGGCGCGAGCGATGGCGATGCGCTGGCGCTGGCCACCGGACATTTCATGTGGGTAGCGGCGCATGAAGCTGCGCGGCAGGTGGACGCGGTCGAACAGGCCGGCAACCCGGTCGTGCAGTTCGGAGCCGGAGGCAAGGCCATAGTTCCGGATCGGTTCCGCCACCTGATCGATCAGCTGCATCTGTGGATTCAGCGAGGCAAAAGGATCCTGAAAGATCATCTGCATATCCTGCCGGGCCTTGTGCATTTCAGACCCGTTGAATTGCAGTACATCGCGGCCTTCAAATTCCACCTTGCCCGACTGCGGTTCCACCAGCCGCAAGATCGAGCGTCCGGCGGAGGATTTCCCGCAGCCGGATTCCCCAACCAGAGACAGGGTCTGTCCCCTGAAGACCTTGAAAGACACGTCCTCGACCGCGTGCACATTGGAGATGGTGCGGCGCAGCAGACCGCCCTTGACCGGGAAGCGCGTGGTCAGATGCTGCACATCCAGCAGCACCTCATCGGTGCCTTTGATCGGTTCGATCTTTTGATCTTCGACACCCATCAGCTTCATCGGCTCGGGGTACTGCTTGCCACGCATCTCGCCCAGCTTGGGCACTGCTGCCAACAATGCCTTGGTGTAATCGTGCTGAGGGGTCTCGAAAATCTCTTCGACGGTGCCCTCTTCCACCTTATTGCCGCGGAACATGACAACGACGCGGTCGGCCATCTGGGCGACCACCGCCATATCATGGGTGATGAACATCACTGCTGTTCCTGTCTCGCGCTTCAAGCGGTCCATCAGCGCCAGGATTTCCGCCTGAATGGTCACATCCAGCGCGGTCGTGGGTTCATCGGCAATCAGCAGACGCGGCTCGCAGGCCATCGCCATGGCGATCACCACCCGTTGACGCATGCCGCCCGACAGCTCGTGCGGGTACTGCTGCAATCTCCGTTCCGGCTCAGGGATGCGGACCTGACGCAGCAGTTCCAGCGCGCGTTCTTCGGCCTGAGCTTTGGACATGCTCTTGTGGATGCGCAGCCCTTCGGTCAGCTGACGGCCAACAGTGAACACCGGATTGAGCGCGGTCATCGGCTCCTGAAAAATCATACCGATTTCGTTGCCGCGGATCTGCTTCATCATCTCCTGTTCGGAGTCTGCCAGATTGGTATCACTGCCCTCACGGCGGTTGAACAGAAGCTCGCCGCCCGCAATTTTGCCGCCGCCAAACTCCACCAGCCGCATCAGCGACAACGAGGAAACGGACTTGCCAGAACCGGATTCGCCCACGATGCAGACGGTTTCACCCGGGTTCACATCAAAGGAAACATCCTCGACGCCGACAACCGGGCCGTCCTTGGTTTGGAACTCCACCCGCAAGTTTCTTATGGACGCGATTGCGTTGTCGAGCATGACGGTTCCCCTGCCTGTAGATATCTTTAGCCCGCTGGAAAACTGGGCTTCAGTTTCCGGAGTTAACTCTACTTTGTACAAAAATGCTCATGCAAATAATGCATAAGGATTCCAAAATTGGAATTTGCAATTTCTAGGGAAGTGGTTTTCGATGCCCTTAGCAGCTGCCTGCAAGGGGCGTTACATGCCGGGCTGCCCGGCACAATAATAAGACTGCTTCGTTTTGCAGCTGAACATCCGCTCGCAAGCGCTGCCCTTCCGCAGAGATGCGGCAAATTCCGGGCCCAGCCCGGCCAACAAAAAGACACGAAATGTGTCCGACAAGGAGAGTGTGATGAAAATCAAATCCCTATTGCTGGGTGCCGTGGCCACGGCCTCCCTGGCGCCTGCCGCGTTTGCGGAACGCGGCTCGGACGGCCAGGTCAACATCATCTATTGGCAAGCGCCGTCGATCCTGAACCCGTATCTGTCAAGCGGCACCAAGGACATCCAGTCCTCGTCGCTGGTGATCGAACCCCTGGCCCGCTACGACCCGCAGGGCAACATGGTCCCTTATCTGGCTGCGGAAATTCCTACGGTAGAGAACGGCGGCGTCAGTGACGATCTGACCTCTGTCACCTGGAAAATCACTCCCGGCCTGAAATGGTCCGACGGAAGCGCTGTCACCGCCCATGATGTGAAGTTCACTGCAGATTACTGCATGCATCCCGAAGGCGGCTGCGCCCAGCTGACCAAATACGAAGGTGTGGTCTCGGTTGAAGCGCTGGACGACCTGTCTGTCAAAGTCACCTTCGACAAACCAACCCCCTTCCCCTATGGCCCGTTTGTGGGCGGTGAGGGACCGATCCTGCAAAAAGCCCAATTCGAGAATTGCACCGGTGCCAAGGCGCCCGAGTGCACCGAAGCCAACTTTGGCCCGATCGGCACCGGCCCGTTTGTGGTTGACGAATTCAAGCCGAACGACGTGATCACCATGTCCGCCAACCAGAACTACCGTGATCCGGCCAAGCCGGCCTTTGCCAAGGTTCTGTTCAAGGGCGGCGGGGATGCTACCGCGGCGGGGCGCGCGGTGATGGAAACCGGCGAGTTCGACTATGCCTGGAACCTGCAGCTGGCCCCGGAAGTGATCGCGCAGATGGAAGCCGGCGGCAAAGGCAAGCCCGTTGCAGGCTTCGGTTCACTGGTGGAACGCATCATGCTGAACCAGACCGACCCATCGTCCGAGCTGCCCGAAGGTGAGCGCGCCACGGCCAAGCACCCCCACCCCTTCCTGAAAGATCCGGCCGTCTACAAGGCAATGTCGCTGGCCATCGACCGCCCGCTGCTGGTGGAAATCGGCTATGGCAAGGCAGGCGCCGTCAGCTGCAACTGGGTGCCCGCACCAGCGGCTTTTGCCTCTGACACTTTTGACTGCTCTACCCAGGATATCGATGGCGCCAAAGCAATGCTGGAGGCAGCCGGCTACAAGGACACCAATGGCGACGGCGTGCGGGAGACCCCAGACGGTAAGCCGATGAAGATCCTGTACCAGACTTCGACCAACGCTGTACGTCAAGACTTCCAGGCGCTGATCAAGGAATGGTGGAGCCAGATCGGCATCGAGACTGAGCTGCGCAACATCAACGCCTCTGTGTTCTTTGGCGGTGATCCGGGTTCGCCCGACACTTTCCAGAAGTTCTATGCCGATGTAGAAATGTACGCCAACAACTTCGACGGCACCGACCCCCAGTCCTATCTGGGCAACGGGTTGTGCGATCAGGCGCCGCGCCCGGATACCCAGTGGCAAGGCCAGAACGTTTCGCGCTTCTGCAACGAGGAGTTCGACCAACTGCATGGCGAGCTGGCCAAGACCGCCGGTCTGGAAGCGCGCGCCGAGATCGGCCGCCGCCTGAACGACATCATGGTTGAAAACGGCGGCATGATCCCGCTGGTGCACCGCGGCCGCCTGTCGGCGCATTCCAACACCCTGGGCGGTGTCAACCTGAATGTCTGGGACAGCGAGCTGTGGAACGCAGCTGACTGGTACCGCATCAAGTAAGCCCTGCGTGCTTTTCCGGGGCCCCGGCACATGCCGGGGCCTCTTGCCATCCGCCAAGGCTGCACTGCGGCCCAGCGGATGGCCTGGACGCGGGGCCTCTCCCCGCCCGTTCCGAATTCAATACAAGTTGCAAAGGCCCTTAGCAGATGCTGACCTTTACAATCCGGCGGCTGGTCCTGGCAGTTCCGACACTGCTGTTCATCAGCCTCGTGATATTCCTGCTCCTGGAGCTCGCCCCCGGCGACCCGATGGCGCAGGTCCCCCTGACCGTCCCTGCCGAAGTCAAAGAAAAGATGCGCCTGGCCCTGGGCCTGGGCGAACCGATGCATATCCGGTTCTGGAAATGGCTGGTGCAGTTCTTCTGGATCGAACCGCAGGTGCTGATCGACAATATCTTCGGCACCGGTCTGGCTGACGGCAAGCTCAGGGTGATTTCCTGGCAGACCCGCTCGCCGGTGATGGACATCGTGGTGCAGCGGATCCCGCAGACCCTGTGGGTGGTTGGCACAGCCTATGTGGTCGCCATCCTGATCGCACTGCCGATCGGCATCTACTCTGCCTATCGCCAGTACAGCTGGTTCGACCAGATGGGCACCTTCGTGTCGATGGTCGGTTTCTCTGTGCCGCCGTTCTTTTCGGGCGTGCTGGTGATCGTCATCTTCTCGGTGCAGCTGGGCTGGTTCCCGTCGATCTATGACACCACCCATGTGGTCGACAGCTGGGACGCCTTTGTCTACCAGCTGAAGCAGATGATCATGCCGGTGATGGTGCTGGCGCTGCAGATCACCGCACAGCTCAGCCGCTTCATGCGGGCCTCGATGCTGGACAATCTGAACCAGGATTATGTGCGCACCGCACGGGCCAAAGGCCTGAGCGAATATGTCGTTGTCATGGTCCACGTCCTGCGCAATTCCATGATCCCGGTGGTCACAGTAATCGCGCTTGGCATTCCGTCGATCTTTGGCGGCGCCATCATCACCGAACAGGTGTTCAAGGTGAACGGCATTGGCCAGCTGCTGATCGGCGCTATCCAGGCCAATGATTTGCCGATGGTGCAGACGCTGACCTTCATTTTTGCGGTGCTGATTGTGCTGTTCAACCTGATCGCCGACGTGCTCTACGGCATTCTTGACCCGAGGATCCGCTATGACTGAGCTGAGTAACCCTGTCCCCTCCAGGCCACCGCGCAGCCAGTGGCTGGACGTCTGGGACCAGTTCAAATCCCATCGCGGCGCGCTGATGGGCGGAGCGCTGTTCCTGTTCATCATTCTGGCGGTCTATCTCGGCCCGTTCTTCTGGGACATTGAAGCCACCCAGATCAACATCCGCCATCGCAACCAGAGCCCCAGCTGGGCGCACCCTTTCGGCACCGACCAGCTGGGCCGGGACATGCTGGCCCGGATGATGGCAGGCGGCGCAACCTCGGTCTCGGTCGGCCTGACTGCGATGCTGCTGGCGCTGTTCCTTGGCTCTTTCATCGGGGTGATAGCCGGGTTTTTCAAGAAGCTGGACGGGCCGCTTATGCGCCTTACCGATCTGTTTCTGGCCCTGCCTTTGCTGCCTTTGCTGCTGGTGATGATGCTTTTGTTCCGCGAACCGCTGAACGCCGCCTTCGGTCCGGAACAGGGGATCTTCATCCTGATCGTGGTCTCCATCGGTGTGACCAGCTGGATGCCCACAGCCCGGATTGTGCGCGGCGATGTGCTGGCGCTGAAAGAACGCGAGTTTGTCATGGCAGCCCGTTCCATCGGCACCACCAACAAGGGGCTGATCACCCGGCATATCCTGCCCAATGTACTGTCGCCGATCATGGTCTCGGCGACCTTGGGCATTGCCACCGCGATCATCACCGAGTCGTCGCTGTCCTTCCTTGGCCTTGGCTTCCCGCCGGACTTCCCGACCTGGGGTCGGCTGCTGTTTGATGCCACCGACTATCTGCAGCAGCACCCTGAACGGGTGTTCTGGCCTGGCATGGCGATCTCTTTGACAGTGCTGAGCGTGAATTACCTGGGCGACGGTCTGCGCGACGCGCTGGACCCGCGGATCCGGGGCCGCTGAGCGGCTGGACACAGAATAGAAAAAGGGCCGCCCGGCAAGGCGGCCTTTTCTTTTGCGCGGACATGGGAGGTCTCAGTGCAGCTTCTTGCGGATCCGCTGGATGCCCAGCCACACCAGCCCGATCACTGGCAGGGTTACGGCGGCAATCAGCAGCTTTTTGGTCAGCCCATAGCTTTCGGCCAAGGGAAGCAGGAAGTCTGAGACCAGTGAAATCGCATAGTAGCTGACCGCCACCACCGACAGCCCTTCCACAGTATGCTGCAACCTCAGCGCAATATCGGAACGGCGGTCCATACTGGCCAGCAGCGCCTGGTTCTGGGCCGAACGCTCTACATCCACGCGTGTTCTCAGGAGTTCCCCGGCCCGGCGTGCCCGGTTGGCAAGGGTATCAAGCCGCTTTTCGGTTGAGTTCACTGTCCGCATCGCCGGTTCAAACCGGCGCAGCATGAATTCCGAAAAGGTCTGAAAGCCCTGATGCCGCTCTTCGCGCAGCAGGCTGATCCGCTGGCTGACCAAAGCGTCATAGGCGCCGGTTGCCCCGAACCGGAATGCCGCTTGTGCCGCCATCGCCTCCAGCTCGGCAGAGACCGCCAGCAACTGGGTCAGGATTTCTTCGGCGGGCTTGGTCCCGGCAGTCATTTCCGCCATCATCTCGCTCAGCCTTGTGTCCAGTCGGCCCACGGCTGGCGTCAGGCTGCCTGCGCGAGAGAAGCCAAGCATGGACATCGCCCTATATGTCTCGATCTCGCACAGGCGCTGCACGATCCGGCCAATCCGCTGGCTGCCGGTATCCTGATCGGGAAGAATGGCAAAGCGTACATGTCCGGCGGGATCGATACGGAAATCCCCCGCGACCACAGCGCTGTCATCCAGCACTTGCGAAGCGGCCAGGCTTTCCGGCACGAACCAGTCCCGCAGGGTTGCCTTCAGCTGAACCGGAGCAATGCGCGGCACCACCCGGATCAGCGCCGAGGTGATCCGCTGCCCCGGCGCATCTGCCAGCCAGTCCGCCGGGAAGACATCAAAATCGGCGGGATCAAAGGCCCGGGCACTGACCCCACCGAAATAAACGGTGTAGCTGACAAATTCAGTGTGCTGTTCCCATTTCAGCATATAACGGCCAATCTGGGCCGTGTGGTGCGTGGATCCCGGTTTAGGGTGCGGCGCCCCGTGACGGTCCAGAAGTTGAACCAGGTGTTGAATGTCTTGTGCACGGTCCCGATGCACGGCTTCCTGCGGCTGTTTCACCGCCAGATACGCAACCGTGCAGGGACTTGTCATGGTGGGGAACGGGCGGGCGTGCAGCTCATTTGTCAGCTGATAGCGCAACGGGTGATCCTGGATCGGGGGCATGGCTGGTCTCCGGGGCAACGCCGCGCACCATACCGGCGCCGGAAATCCATGTACAGAAATGTTTTATTTCAACACGTTAAATGAATGCAATGGTATACACAGTGAGGCGAAAGTGGGACGGATTTCGCGGGCCTCCCTAGGGTATTTGGAACCAGAAAGAAGCGCGAAAGAGAAAGGCGCCCCGTGGAGCGCCTTTCGTTTCTGATCGTGCTGCTTAGGTGATCAAAGTGAGCAGCGTGTCCAGGCTGGCCTTGGCATCGCCATAGAACATGCGGGTGTTTTCCTTGAAGAACAGCGGGTTCTCAATGCCCGAATACCCTGTGCCCTGGCCGCGTTTGGAGACGAAGACCTGTTTCGCTTTCCAGCATTCCAGTACCGGCATGCCGGCGATGGGGGAATTGGGGTCTTCCTGGGCCGCCGGGTTCACGATGTCGTTGGAGCCGATGACGATCGCTACATCTGTTTCCGGGAAGTCCTCGTTGATCTCGTCCATTTCCAGCACGATGTCATACGGAACCTTGGCCTCGGCCAGCAGCACGTTCATGTGGCCCGGCAGGCGGCCTGCAACCGGGTGGATCGCAAAGCGCACGTCCTTGCCTTTCGCCCGCAGGCGGCGGGTCAGTTCAGCCACGTTCTGCTGCGCCTGTGCCACCGCCATGCCGTAGCCGGGGATGATGATGACGCTGTCGGCCTCATCCAGCGCGGTGGCAACACCGTCGGCGTCAATGGCGATCTGCTCACCTTCCACTTCCATCGCGGGACCGGTGGTGCCGCCGAAGCCGCCCAGGATCACGCTGACGAAGGAGCGGTTCATCGCCTTGCACATGATATAGCTGAGGATCGCACCCGAGGAGCCCACCAGCGCGCCGACCACGATCAGCAGGTCATTGCCCAGGGAGAAGCCGATCGCTGCGGCAGCCCAGCCGGAGTAGCTGTTCAGCATCGAGACCACAACAGGCATGTCGGCGCCGCCGATCCCCATGATCAGGTGGTAGCCGATGAACAGCGCCGCCAGCGTCATCACAAACAGCGGCAGGAAGCCACCTGAGTTGAAATACCAGATCAGGCAGATAAAGGAGAGCGCCGCGGCCGTCGCGTTCAGCATATGGCCGCCCGGCAGCTTGGTGGCCGCCGAGGTGACTTTGCCCGCCAGCTTGCCAAAGGCAATCACCGAACCGGTGAAGGTGATGGCGCCGATGAAGATGCCCAGGTACAGCTCAACCCGCAGGAAGGCGATTTCGGCCGGGGTCTTTTTGGCGATCAGCTTGGCAAAGGTGCCCAGCTCATCGGTGCTGGCTGCTGCCGCCACATTGCCGATCTCGAAGTGGGCGATGAAGCCCACAAACACTGCGGCAAGGCCGACCAGCGAGTGCATCGCAGCCACCAGCTGAGGCATCTCGGTCATCTGGACCTTTTTTGCCACATAGGTGCCGATGATGCCGCCGCCTGCGATCAGCAGGACCGACAGGAGCCACAGGCCCGAGCCCGGGCCGATCAGGGTGGCGAACACTGCCAGCCCCATGCCCGCAATGCCGTACCAGACGGCGCGCTTGGCGCTTTCCTGGTTCGACAGGCCGCCAAGCGACAGGATAAAGAGAACAGCCGCAACGACATAGGCGGCGGTGGTGAAACCGTAATCCATTAGTCCGGCCCCTCCTTAGGATTTCTGGAACATGGCGAGCATGCGCCGGGTGACAAGGAAGCCGCCGAAGATGTTGATCCCCGCCATGAAAACGGAAAGCGCGGCCAGGAGGATCACCAGGAAGCTGCCCGAACCGATCTGCATCAGCGCGCCCAGGATGATGATCGAGGAGATCGCGTTGGTCACGGCCATCAGCGGCGTGTGCAGGCTGTGTGCAACATTCCAGATCACCTGAAAGCCCACGAAACAGGCCAGTGCAAAGACGATGAAATGCTGCATGAAGCTGACCGGCGCGAACAGGCCCACCAGCAACAGAAGCGCACCGCCGCCAGCCAGCATGGTAACCTGGCTTTTGGTCTGCGCCTTGAAGGCCGCAACCTCCTGCGCGCGTTTTTCTTCCGGCGTCAGCTCCGGCACGACCTCCTTGGGCTTTGCTGCAATTGCCTGCACTTTCGGCGGTGGCGGCGGGAAGGTGATTTCACCTTCAAAGGTGACAGTCGCGCCACGGATCACGTCATCTTCCATGTCGTGGTTGACCTGGCCGTCTTTCTCTGGCGTCAGGTCAGACATCATGTGGCGGATGTTGGTGGCGTAAAGCGTCGAGGACTGCGCCGCCATGCGGGAGGGGAAGTCGGTGTAGCCGATGATGGTGACACCGTTTTCGGTCACGATCTTTTCATCCGCCACGGTCAGCTTGCAGTTGCCGCCTTTTTCCGCCGCCAGATCGACGATCACTGAGCCCGGCTTCATTGCTGCGACCATATCTTCGGTCCACAGCTCGGGCGCTTCGCGATTGGGGATCAGCGCGGTGGTGATGACGATGTCCACTTCCGGCGCCAGTTCGCGGAACTTGGCCAGCTGTGCTTCACGGAACTCGGGGCTGGACACTGAGGCGTAACCGCCGGTGGCCGCGCCGTCCTGCTGTTCTTCCTCGAAATCCAGATAGACGAATTCGGCCCCCATCGACTCGACCTGTTCGGCCACTTCGGGGCGCACGTCGAACGCATAGGTCACAGCGCCAAGTGAGGTTGAAGTGCCGATGGCAGCCAGACCGGCAACGCCGGCGCCAACCACCAGAACCTTGGCCGGGGGCACCTTGCCCGCCGCCGTGATCTGGCCGGTGAAGAAGCGGCCGAAGTTGTTGCCTGCCTCAATCACCGCGCGGTAACCCGCGATGTTGGCCATCGACGACAGAGCGTCCATCTTCTGGGCGCGGGAGATCCGCGGCACCATTTCCATGGCGATCACATTGGCGCCTTTGGATTTGGCCAGTTCCATGCCCTCTTCATTGCCCGCCGGGTTGAAGAAGGAAATCAGCGTTTTGCCCTTGGTCAGACGCTTCAGCTCAGCCGCGTCCGGCTGGCGCACTTTGGCGACGATGTCGGACGCTTTCCACAGGGCAGCCGGGGTCTTGATGATCTCAACCCCTGCCGCCTCGTAAACTGCGTCGGAAAAGCCTGCCGCGGCACCCGCCCCGGTTTCGATCGCGCATTCATAACCGAGTTTCTGCAGCTGCTTGGCTGAATCCGGTGTCATGCCGACCCGGTTTTCGCCCGCAAATGTTTCCTTTGGTGTACCTATTTTCACCTTTTTGGTCCCCCTCGTCTTGCCCGTGCCAGCAGCGCCGGGTTCGGATCACAATAATTGCCTCTACATTGCGCAATTTTATTGCGCAAGCAGTTTGCCGCACTGCCGCAATATTATGCCGCATTGCCGCATCAAAGTCATATCCAGCGGCGCACCTTCTTCTCGTATCGGGCCCAGTCTGCCCGGAATTCACGCCGCATCCGGTCTTCTTCCGTGACAACGAACCGCTTTTCCAGTAGCCACAGAAAGACCGGGATCAATGGCAGCGACAGGACGGCATCAAACCACAGGATGAGCCCCGCCAGGATCAGAACGTCGCCCAGGTAGATCGGGTTGCGACTGCGGCTGAAAATCCCCGATTGCACCAGACGGCTGGGCGTCCGGTGTGGGATCACGGTTGTTTTCTGGCGCCGCATTTCAGTGATCGCGAGCAGCGCCAGCAGGATGCCGCCGCCCAAAAGAATGCCCGCCAGAAACCCTGCCCAGGCGCCGCCGAACGAAAGGCCGAAGGCAAAATGCTCTGCCTGCAGCCAGGCTGCCACGACAAAAACAGCCAGCCAGACCGGCGGCACATCCAGCCACCGTGTCATGCGCTGCACCCTTGCAGAATGTTGTCTGAAATGTCCGCCATCGCGGGCAACCTTCCCTTATCCGGCCTGCTCGTCCAGCCCGCTTTGGCCGGGATTGAAAGAAAAGGACAATTTGCCCCACGTGCCACGAAAACGGCGAATCTGTTCTCGCATGCGGCATGATCCTGCATAGTTTCGTCCGGATGCCTATGTATTTCTTTGTGTACAGAAAGCCGCCCTGACTGCGCCGCGTCGGTGGCTGCGGCTGAATTGTGTATTTCACCATCCCAAGGACGCCGTGACGGCACGGCGGTCTTGCCACAGGTCTGTGCACGGATAGGCTGAACAGTAAATCAGGGAGGCCGCGAAACATGGCATTGCAAGGCAAACACGCGCTGGTGACAGGTGGCGGAACCGGCATCGGACTGGCCATAGCCCAGGCACTGGCCAAAGAAGGCGCGACAGTCACCATCACCGGCCGCAGGCAAGAGGTGCTGCAAGAAGCCGCAACCGACGGGCTGCATCCCCTGGCGATGGATGTGCGCAACGAAGAGGATGTGGCAACCAAGATCGACGCCGCAGCTGCAGCCCGTGGCCCCATCCAGATCTGTGTCGTCAATGCCGGCATCGCGGAAGGTACTGCGCTGCACAAAACCTCGATGGAATTCTGGCGCAATATGATGGCAACCAACCTGGACGGCGCCTTTCTGACTATCCGGGAAAGCTTCAAGTCCATGCGGCAGACCGATTGGGGACGGGTTATTGCCGTCTCCTCTGTTGCGGGTCTGCGTGGACTGAAGGGCGCGTCCTGCTATGCCGCCAGCAAACACGGGCTCATCGGGCTGACCCGCGCGCTGAGCGAGGACTATCTGGGCACGCCCTTCACCTTCAATGCGCTCTGTCCCGGCTACGTCGACACCCCGATTGTCGAGCGCAACATCACCTCAATCGCCCAGCGCGCAGGGATGAGCGCAGTGGAGGCGCTGGACGTGATGGTGAATGCCAACCGCCACAAGCGGCTGATAGAACCCAGCGAAGTGGCGGCGGCTGCGCTGTGGCTGTGTGGTCCGGGGTCCGGTTCGGTCAACGGCCAATGTATTGAAATTGCAGGCGGGCAGATGTGATGAACCGTCAGGAGTTCAACCGTTTCTGCGCCACGTTTCCGGCGGCGGAGCATGTGGTGCAATGGGGCAATTCAGACGTGTGGAAAGCAGGCGGCAAGCTGTTTGCCGTCTGCGGCTGGGCCGATGGCCGGGACGCGTTTACTTTCAAGGCGGGTGAAATCGCCTATGAGGTGCTGCAGGAACGCCCAGGTGTTCGCCCGGCGCCTTATCTGGCCTCACGCGGTATGAAATGGCTGCAGCAATTCGCCGATGACGGTCTTTCGGACACAGAGCTGCAAGAGCAGATTACGCTGTCTTATCAGATGGTGACTGCGAAGCTGTCCAAGAAGAAGCGCGCCGAGTTTGGCATTCCGGATCCCCAGCCCGCGCCCCGGCGGGACTAAGCGCGACACCTCTGGACAGACGCATTGTGATCCGATACGAAGGTAAAAGCTTTAAGCTTAAAATACCAATCAGACGCGAGGCTGCAATGACCGATTTTGCCGCAACCAAGGCGATGTTCGACCTGCCCACAGGGGTGATCTATCTGGACGGCAACTCGCTGGGGCCCCTGCCCCGCGCCGCCACCGGGCGCGTCGGCAAGATGATGCAGGATGAATGGGGACAGATGCTGATCACTGGCTGGAACAAGGCCGGCTGGATGCAGAAATCCAAGGATCTGGGCGACCGCATCGGGCGACTGATCGGGGCCGAACCCGGTCATGTGATCATGGGCGACACGCTGTCGATCAAGGTCTACCAGGCCGTCGCCTCGGCGCTGGAGCTGAATCCGGGCCGCAAGGTGGTGCTGTCGGACAATGGCAACTTTCCATCTGATCTCTATATGGCCAACGGGCTGCTGAAATCTCTGGGGCCGGAATATGAGCTGCGAGTGGTAGACCCGGAAGCAGTCGAGGAGAACATCACCGATGAGATCGCAGTGCTGATGATCACAGAGGTCGATTACCGCACCGGCCGCAAGCACGACATGAAAGCGCTGACGGAACAGGCCCATGCCAAAGGCGTGCTGACCGTTTGGGACCTGGCCCATTCCGCAGGCGCCGTGCCGGTGGACCTTGCAGGCTGCAACGCTGATTTTGCCGTCGGCTGCAGTTACAAGTACCTCAACGGTGGCCCCGGCGCGCCGGCCTTTATCTATGTCGCACCACGCCACGCGGAAACTGCCCGCCCGGCCCTGTCTGGCTGGCTGGGGCATGAGGCCCCCTTTGCCTTTGACCTCGACTACCGTCCGGGCCACGGCATCGACCGGATGCGCGTCGGCACCCCGCCAGTCATTCAGCTGACCTCGCTGGAAGCCGCGATGGACATCTGGGACATGGCCGATATGGAAAATGTCCGTGCCAAGTCCATTGAACTCTGCGAACTGTTCATCGCCGAAGTCGAGGCCCGCTGCGTCGGGCTGGAGCTGGCCTCCCCGCGCGACGCCGCCTTACGCGGCAGCCAGGTGTCGTTCAAGTTCCGCGAAGGCTATGCCGCGATGCAGGCCTTGATCGACCGCGGAGTGATCGGCGATTTTCGCGCGCCCGACATCATGCGGTTCGGCTTTACACCGCTTTACATTGACGAAGATGATGTGCGCGCCGCTGTCGCGATCATGGAAGACGTGATGGCAAATGCCCTGTGGGACCGCGCCGAATACAAAACACGCCACGCCGTCACCTGATGCGGCTGCGCTCCTCATATCATGTGCCGCTCTGCCGCCCGGCAGGCTGGGTTGCGCAATGGCGCCGCCTGGCCCAATGCGGCACCCTCAACCGGAGAAACCATTCCTTTCCCTAAGCCGTGATATACTCAGGAAAAGGAATGATCCGATGACCAAACCCTATGACCCCGCCAATGACGGCGCCCAGATGTCCTTTGACGGGCGCATGTCCTATGGCGACTACCTGTCGCTGGACATGCTGCTGAACGCCCAGAAGACATGGACCAGCACCCATGACGAGATGCTGTTCATCATTCAGCACCAGTCCTCTGAACTGTGGATGCGCCTGGCCATTCACGAACTCACAGCAGCACGCGAACATTTGCAGGCGGGCCGGGCGCGGCAGGCGCTCAAGATGCTGGCGCGGGTGGCGCGTATCTTTGAACAGCTGAACTCAGCCTGGGACGTGCTGCGCACCATGACACCCTCCGATTACACCGCCTTTCGCGATGAACTGGGCCAAAGCTCCGGCTTTCAGTCGCACCAGTACCGGCAGATCGAATTCATGCTGGGCAATCGCAACAAGGCAATGCTGCGCCCACATGCGCACCGGTCGGACATTCTCGCGCTCCTGGAGGCGGAACTGAAACAGCCCTCGCTGTATGACGTGGCGCTGAAGGCGCTGGCGCAGAGTTTTGACCTGCCGGATGAGGTGGTAAACCGCGATGTATCAGAGGCCTACCAACCACATGAGGCGGTGCAGGCCGCCTGGACCGAGGTTTACCGCGACACCGAAACCCATTGGGAGCTGTATGAGCTGGCCGAAAAACTGGTGGATTTCGAGGACTATTTCCGCCGCTGGCGTTTCAACCATGTGACCACGGTGGAACGCGTGATCGGTTTCAAGCGCGGCACCGGCGGCACCGGCGGGGTCAGCTATCTGAAACGGATGCTGGAGGTGGAACTGTTTCCCGAGCTTTGGCACCTGCGCACCGCGCTCTGAGTTTGCAGGCGGGCCGGTTCCGTCGGCCCTGCCATCACTTCGGCGCCAGCCCTGCCCCGATCAGGGCAGCCAGCTGGCGCACCCCGGCCTGATAGGCCGCGTAATCCACAGCCGTCTGCTTGATCCCTTTCAATGAGGCGCAGATAGTACGGGCAATCACCTCTGCCTCGCCGTTCAGCACGGCCAGTCCCGCCGCCGCCTGCTGTTCCAGCCATGCAGCATATAATGCGCACAGGGCAGCCTCCCCCTGCGCGATCTGCTCTCCGGCAACGCTTTTGGTGACTTCAAACAGCTCCATCCCATGCGCGGATGCCATCATCTGCTCTATCGCCTCGCCGCCCTGCGCGGCAAAGGCCGTCTGCAGGCAGTCCGTCGGCGCGCCGCCGGCATCCAGGGCAGCCTGCACGCCTGCCGCTGCGTTACCGTAATAGGCCATCACCAGCGCCCTAAAGATCGCTTCCTTGTTCTTGAAATGCAGGTAAAGCGCAGGCCGCGACATGCCTGCCCCTTTGGCGATGTCGTCCATCGAGGTCTTGCGGAAGCCATAACTCGAAAACGCCGTCCAGGCGGACTCAAGGATTGCCTGCTGTTTGGGATCAATGCCTGCCATATTCATGATTTGCCATCTGACACAATTTGTGAAAAATGTCAATTGACACAATGACACAATGACACAATGACACAATGACACAATGACACTTTTAGTTACTTCTGTCAGAGCACAGCAAGGGAGTCCCGCCATGTCAACAGATCTGCGCATCAATGGAAAAACCCATCAGGTGGATCTGCCTGATGATGTGCCCCTCCTCTGGGTTTTGCGCGATGAGGTTGGCCTCACCGGCACCAAATTCGGCTGTGGCGTGGCGGCCTGCGGCGCCTGCACCGTGCACATCGACGGCGAGGCGGTGCGCTCCTGCCAGGTGGCACTGTCGGATGTCTGGGGCGAGGTAACCACAATCGAAGGCCTCGGCACGCCGGATGCGATGGCGGCGATCCAGCAGGCCTGGGTGGAGCATCAGGTGGCCCAATGCGGTTATTGCCAATCCGGCCAGATCATGCAGGCGGCAAGCCTTTTGGCAGAAACCCCTGCCCCCTCGGACGCCGAGATCGACGAGGCGATGCAGGGCAATCTCTGCCGCTGCGGCACCTACCCGCGCATCCGTGCGGCAATTCATTCCGCTGCTCAGAAGATGCAGGAGGCGTAACCCATGGCCAGTATTGCAAAAATCGCCCGCCGCACATTTCTGATCGGCTCTGCAGCCATCGTCGGTGGCGTTGCCTTTGGCGCCTACTACGTCAGCCGTCCCGCCCCAAACCCGCTGCAACCGGGTGAAGGCGAAGCAGCGCTCAATCCTTTTGTGCTGATCGACCAGAACGGTGTCACACTGTTTGCTCCGCGCGCGGAAATGGGCCAGGGCGTGAAAACCAGCTGGGCTGCGCTGATCGCCGAGGAGCTGGACGTCGAGCTGGATCAGGTCCGTGTTCTGCACGGGCCAGCGGCCGCCGCCTATTACAACTCTGCCTTCATCGCAGACGGGCTGCCTGGCCGCGGATATGACTCCGGCAATTTCAAACATGCCATCGGCGAGATGCTTGGCCATCTGGGCAAGACCCTGAACCTGCATGGCACCGGCGGCTCCACCTCGATGAAGGACGGCTACAAGCGGATGCGTCTGGCGGGCGCAACCGCACGGGAAACATTGAAACAGGCAGCCGCGAACCGTCTGGGCGTGGAACGGGGCCAATTGACAACCGCAGCCGGGACTGTGACCGCCCCGGATGGCACCAAACTTTCCTATTCGGATCTTGCTCTGGAAGCTGCCAAGCTGGACCCGATTGAAACCGAGCTGCGCCCCAAAAGCGACTGGCGGCTGATCGGCAAATCTCAGCCCCGGCTCGACATGGCCGCCAAGGCAAGCGGCACCGCTGAGTTCGGCGTCGATATACGGCTGCCGGGGATGAAATTTGCATCGCTCCGAATGAATCCGCGCCAGGGCGGCGGCATGAAAGGCTTTGACGCTTCTGCCGCTGACACCATGCCCGGGGTGGAGCAGGTCGTGAACATGGGCGCGGGCGTAGCGGTGGTGGCCCGCAACACCTGGCTGGCCATGCAGGCGCTGGACGCGATTGAGGTCGACTGGGAAGACGCGCCCTACCCGCCTGAAACAGACCAGGTTTTTGCCAAGATCGCCGAGGCGTTCGACGATGGGCCAAACTCGGTCCTGCGCGATGACGGCGATGCAGACACCCTCCCCGAAGGTGCAACGGAACTGGCCGCGGACTATCAGGTTCCCTATCTGGCCCATGCCACCATGGAACCGATGAACGCCACTGCGCTATTGCAGGACGGCAGGCTGACCGTCTGGTGTGGCAACCAGATGCCGACCTATACCCAGATGAAATGCGCCGAAGAGGCCGGGCTGGAGAGCGATCAGGTGGACATTCGCACCACCTATCTCGGCGGCGGTTTCGGGCGCCGGGTGGAGTTCGACTATGCGGTGCTTGCGACCCGTCTGGCAAAACAGATGCCGGGCACCCCGGTGCAGCTTACCTGGAGCCGCGAAGAAGACATGCGCCATGACATGTACCGCCCCGGCGCGCTGGCGCGGATGCGCGGTGCGGTGAAGAACGGCCAGGCCGTGCTGCTGGACGGCAAGGTCGCGGCGGCCTCGCCGGTGGCGCAGGCGATGAAACGGCTGGCTGATCTGCCTGCCGCCGGCCCGGACAAGGTGCATGTAGAGGGCTTCTTCAACCCGCCCTATGCGATCCCGAACTTCCGCATGGCCGGGCATTTGTCCGACATTCAGATACCCGTCGGCTTCTGGCGCTCCGTCGGCAACAGCTTCAACGCCTTCTTTGTCGAAAGTTTCATTGATGAGATGGCGCATGCGGCAGGCACTGATCCGCTGGAGTTCCGCCTGGATATGGCCCGCCGGGAATGGGCGCCTGCGGCAGGCGTGCTGGAAGCAGTCAAGGAGATGTCAGGCTGGAGCGGCAAGACAGCTGATGGCACCGGACGCGGTGTCGCCATGTGCTATAGCTTCGGCACCCCGGTGGCAGAGGTCATCGAAGTGACCGAGGAGGATGGCAGCATCCGCATCTCCAACGCCTGGATTGCCTGTGATGTTGGCCAGGCCATTGACCCGTCGATCATCCGGGCGCAGATGTTCGGCGGCATGGCTTACGGCCTTTCAGCGGCCTGTTTCGGCGAAATCACCTTTGCTGATGGCGCAGCGGAACAAGGCAATTTCCCGGATTATGACGCTATGCGCATGCACACGATGCCGAACACCCAGGTGCAGGTACTGGAAAACCAGGCGCATCTCGGCGGTGTGGGCGAGCCGGGCACACCACCCGCAGCACCTGCACTCGCAAACGCGTTGTTCGACCTTACTGGCAAACGTGCACGGCGCTTGCCCTTGATGCATGATTTCGATCTGATGATCTGACCCGGCGCCGGACACCGGGCTTCAGGCGGATTTCTGCAATCCCGTCTGTGGCCCGGCTGCCGCCCATGCCCGCACCGCATCCCCAAAAGCCTGGAACAGTGGCCGCGACACTGGATCACTGGACGCATCCCATTCCGGATGCCATTGCACCGAACAGGTGAACCCCGGCGCATCCTGGATATAGATAGCTTCCGGCGTGCCGTCCGGCGCATGGCCATCGATCACCACCCGCGCGCCTGCACGTTTGATGCCCTGACCATGCAGCGTGTTGGTCATCACTTCTTTGGCGCCCATCAGCCCATGAAACACGCCGCCTTCGCAAAACCTGACCATATGGCGCAGGGCGAACTTCTCCTCCAGCGTACCGTCCGGCGGCATCCGGTGGTTCATACGGCCCGGCAGGTCACGGATTTCCGGATGCAAAGTGCCGCCCATCGCCACGTTCACCTCCTGAAAGCCGCGACAGATGCCCAGGAACGGTTGGCCGCGCTCGACACAGGCACGCACCAGCGGCAAGGTGATGGCATCGCGCGCCCGGTCAAAGGCGCCATGCGCCTCTGTCTCGGCCTCACCATATTCATTGGGGTGCACATTCGGCCGCCCGCCAGTCAGCAAAAAGCCGTCAAACGTATTGAGCAACTCCGCGACAGTCACAAACCGTGGATCCGACGGGATCATCAGCGGCATGCAGCCTGCGACCTCGGCAATTGCTTCAGAATTCATCGTGCCGCCTGCATGCACCGGGTACTGATCATTGACCAGGTATGAGTTTCCGATAATGCCAACCTTTGGACGCGCCATGTTCTGCTTATCTCCGTTCCCTGACAGAAAACCTAGCCCCGCCAGGGACCGTGTTCAACCGCTGTGACGGCGCAATGCAGTGTTCACAGGTGCACGGGTGGGTCAGATTTCACCTTGCAGGCCAGCAGCTTCGATCCCTGCCACGGCGGCGAGCGCATCATTGTCAGAGGTGTCGCCGGTGACGCCTACCGCTCCGATCACCGCGCCATCTGCCCCACGCACCAGCACACCGCCCGGCACCGGCACCACCTGGCCGCCGTAAACGCCGTTCACCGCTGCCATGAAATATCCTTGCGCCTCAGCCCGCGCCATCTGCGCAGATCCCGCCATGCCCAGCATGACCGAGCCATAGGCCTTGCCATGTGCAATCGGGAACCTGCCCGGCGCGGCACCGTCCTCGCGCTCAAACGCCTGCACATGACCGCCCGCGTCAAGCACCACTACGGACAGCGGCTTCAGGTTCAGCTCTCGCCCCTTCTCCAGCGCCACCCGGATAATCGTGCGGGCCTGATCCAGTGAAATCCTTGCCATGGGCGTGGTTCCTTTTGTTTGAATGACATTACAAGATAGAAAAGGAGGCCAAATGGCCCCCTTTGACTACCCCTATTGCCAGGGAAACTGTTTCATCCGGTCAGTTTGCCGCGCTCAAACCTTGGTTTCCTGCGCCTTCAGCTCCAGCCGCCGGGCGTGCAGCACCGGCTCAGTATAGCCAGAAGGCTGCACCCGCCCCTTGAATACCAGATCGCAGGCGGCCTGAAAGGCGATGGTGTCATAACCCGGCGCCATCGCGCGGTAGCTGTTGTCGCCGCGGTTTTGTTCATCCACGACCTTGGCCATCTTGCGTAAGCTGCCCATCACCTCGTCTTCGCTGACAACGCCGTGGTGCAACCAGTTGGCGATATGCTGGGCGGAGATCCGGCAGGTGGCGCGGTCCTCCATCAGGCCGACGTCGTTGATGTCCGGCACCTTGGAACAGCCGACGCCCTGATCCACCCAGCGCACCACATAGCCCAGGATGCCCTGGGCGTTGTTGTCCACCTCGCGGGAGATCTGGCGCGGGGTCCATTTGCGGTAGGTGGCCAGCGGGATTTCCAGAATGCCATCCACATGGGCGCGGCGGCCGCCCGCCTTGAGCCGTTCCTGCACTGCCAGCACATCGACCTTGTGATAATGCAGCGCGTGCAGGGTGGCGGCGGTCGGACTTGGCACCCAGGCGCAGCTGGCGCCGGATTTCGGATGCTCAATCTTCTGTTCGATCATTGCCGCCATCATGTCGGGCATCGCCCACATGCCCTTGCCGATCTGCGCCCTACCGGACAGGCCGCATTCCAGACCAATGTCTACATTCAGGTTTTCATAGGCACCGATCCAGCCCTTGCGCTTGATGAAATCCTTGCGGCTGAACGGCCCCGCCTCCATCGAGGCGTGGATCTCGTCGCCGGTGCGGTCCAGGAACCCGGTGTTGATAAAGGCCACCCGGTGCTTGGCCGCCCGGATGCATTCCTTGAGGTTCACCGAGGTGCGGCGTTCCTCGTCCATGATGCCGATTTTCACCGTATGGCGTGGCAGACCCAGGATGTCCTCGACCTTGGCGAAGATCCGGTCAGAGAAGGCGACCTCTTCCGGCCCGTGCATCTTGGGCTTCACCACATAGACCGACCCATGGGCCGAGTTGCCGCCGTCGCGTTTCAGGTCATGCATGGCAATGGTGACGGTGATCATCGCGTCCAGCAGGCCCTCATAGGCTTCGTTGCCGTCCTGATCCAGCACCGCCGGATTGGTCATCAGATGCCCCACATTGCGCACCCACAATAGCGCGCGGCCCTTGACGGTCATTGCCGAGCCGTTCGGTGCAAGGAACCCAAAGTCCGGGTTCAGACGGCGGGTGATGGTCTGGCCGCCCTTGTCCAGCACCGCCTCCAGATCACCGCGCATCAGGCCCAGCCAGTTCGCATAGGCCTGCACCTTGTCCTCGGCATCGACGCAGGCGACCGAATCCTCACAATCCATGATCGCCGACATCGCGCTTTCCAGCCGCACGTCGGCCAGACCGGCCTGATCGCGGGCGCCAATCGCGTGGGCGCGGTTAAACACCAGCTCCACATGCAGGCCGTTGTTGCGCAGCAGCACGGCCTCAGGTGCCTTGGGGTTGCCGCGATAGCCTGCAAATTTCTCCGGCTGTGCCAGCGGCAGGTCGTCGATCAGCAGCTGGCCGTCCTGCACATGATAGCGGCGCACGTCGGCATGGCTGGTGCCAACAATCGGAAAGGCTTCATCCAGAAACACCCGCGCCCGCGCCACAACCCGCGCGCCGCGGCCTTTGTCATAACCACCCCGGGGCGCCGCTGTTCCCATGGCATCGGTGCCATAGAACCCGTCATACAGGCTGCCCCAGCGCGCGTTGGCCGCGTTCAGCGCATAGCGGGCATTGGTGATCGGCACCACCAGCTGCGGCCCGGGAACCGATGCGATCTCAGGGTCGACGTTCTGGGTCTCAATCTCGAAATCCCCGCCCTCCGGCAACAGGTAGCCGATCTCCGTCAGGAACGCCTTATAGCCTTCGTGGTCATGTGGCTTGTCCCGGTTGGCGATATGCCAGGCATCGATCTTGGCCTGTATCTCTTCCCGCCTGGCCAGCAACGCCTGGTTTTCCGGCCCGAATGTATTCACCAGCTCCGCCAGACCCGTCCAGAACGTCTCAGCCTCGATCCCGGTGCCCGGCAGCGCCTGCTTTTCAATGAACTCCGCCAGCTCCGGCGCCACCTGAATTCCCTGTTTCCCGATCCGGCTCATGTTCTGCTCCTTTTGGCGGTACACCACTGTATGCTAACACCTGTGTAGGACAGAGGTTTCCGATCGGCAACAAAACTGGCGCCTTGTGAAACCGAACTCAATTTCTTGATTTTCAAGAAAGTGCTGCGGATTTTTCTGAACCCGCAATTCTGCTGCCAATCCGCTTGCAGTCCCGCGCCTGTCCGCTACACCTGAAAGGAAGCAGAGCAGAGGAGAACGAGAATGGCCAAAGACACGCCCCAGACCTTCTACCTGAAAGACTACACCCCTTTTGGGTTCGACGTTGAAAGCGTCCAGCTGACGTTCCGCCTGACGCCGGAAACAACCCGGGTCCTCAGCAAGATCCGCTTTGTGCCCAAGGTGGACGCGGTGGATAAGACGTTCTTTCTGCACGGTGAAGAGCTGCGGCTGATCTCGGCCAGTATTGACGGCACCGCCGTCACACCCCAGCTGGTCGATGGCGGTCTCAAATGCGATGTGCCCGGAGCCCCTTTCACCTGGGAGGCCGAAGTGGAAGTCAACCCGGCCGGCAATACCGCGCTGGAGGGACTCTACATGTCCAACCGCATGTATTGCACCCAATGCGAAGCCGAGGGTTTCCGCAAGATCACCTATTACCCCGACCGCCCCGACGTGATGTCCACCTTCACTGTGCGGATCGAAGGCGACGAACCGGTGATGCTGTCCAACGGCAACCCGATGGGCGCAGGCGAAGGCTGGGCCGAGTGGCATGATCCCTGGCCGAAACCGGCCTATCTGTTTGCGCTGGTTGCAGGTGATCTGGTCAATCATCCGGGCAGTTTCACCACGCGCTCTGGCAAAGAGGTAGAACTGAACATTTGGGTCCGCCCGGGGGATGAGAACAAATGCGCCTTCGGCATGGAGGCGCTGAAAAAGTCGATGAAATGGGACGAGGACGTCTACGGTCTCGAATACGACCTGGAGCTGTTCAATATCGTCGCCGTTGACGACTTCAACATGGGGGCGATGGAAAACAAGGGCTTGAACATTTTCAACTCCTCCTGCGTTTTAGCATCGCCAGAGACCTCAACAGATGCAAATTTCGAACGAATTGAAGCTATTATTGCGCATGAGTACTTCCACAACTGGACCGGGAATCGCATCACCTGCCGCGACTGGTTTCAGCTGTGCCTGAAGGAAGGTCTGACCGTCTTCCGTGATGCCCAGTTCACCTCTGATATGCGCTCGGAACCGGTCAAGCGGATCGACGATGTAATCACTCTGCGCGCCCGCCAGTTCCCGGAAGACAACGGCCCGCTGGCCCATCCGCCACGGCCCGAGGAATTCCAGGAGATCAACAACTTCTACACCGCCACCGTCTATGAAAAAGGCGCCGAGGTGATCGGCATGCTGAAACGGCTGGTCGGGGATGAGGATTATTACAGGGCGCTGAAGCTGTACTTTGAACGCCACGACGGCCAGGCCTGCACCATCGAGGACTGGTTGAAAGTGTTTGAGAACGCCACCGGCCGCGATCTGAGCCAGTTCAAGCTGTGGTACAGCCAGGCCGGCACGCCGCGGGTGAAGGTCAGCGAAGACTATGCAGATGGCACCTATACTCTGACATTTGAGCAGTCGACACCGCCAACGCCGGGCCAGCCCGACAAAGCGCCGCGGGTGATCCCGATTGCCGTCGGCCTGCTATCGCCCAACGGTGACGAACTGCGTGGCACGCAGGTGCTGGAGCTGACCGAAGCCAAGCAGAGCTTCACCTTCGACGGTCTCGCTTCCAAACCCGTGCCTTCGATCCTGCGCGAATTCTCTGCGCCGGTGATCCTAGAGCGCGACACCACCAACGCTGAGCGCGCCTTTTTGCTGGCTCATGACACCGACCCGTTCAACCGCTGGGAGGCCGGCAACGCATTGGCCAAGGAAACCCGCGTGGCAATGGTTCTGGACGGCGCCGCACCGGATGCCGCCTATCTGGACGCGCTGGAGAAACTGGTGCGCGACGACGAACAGGATGCCGCCTTTCGTGCCTTGGTGCTGTCGCCGCCCAGCCAGGCCGACATTGCCCAAACCCTGTTTGAGCGTGGTTTCACACCTGATCCGCAGAAAATCTACGACGCGGCAGAGACTTTCACCCAAACGCTGGCGCAGCAACTGGAAACCAGCCTGCCCCGGCTTTATGCGGCCACCACGGTCGAAGGCCGCTACTCTCCGGATGCCGACGGTGCCGGCAAACGCGCCCTCAACGGTCGCATTCTGTCGCTGCTGACCCGGCTGGACGGCGGCGAGCAGGCCGCGCGCCAGTATGAAGCCGCGGACAACATGACCCAGCAATACGCAGCACTGGCGGCGCTGTTGAAGGCCGAAAACGGTGCGACCCAATCCCAGGCGTTCTTCGATCAGTGGAAAGACGACCGGCTGGTGATGGACAAATGGTTTGCCCTGCAGATCGCCTGCGCCACACCGGACAAAACCGCGGGCATCGCAGCGGATCTGACCCGGCATGCGCTGTTTGACATGAAGAACCCCAACCGTTTCCGCGCCGTCATGGGTGCGCTGGCGGGCAATCACGCAGGCTTTCACCAAGCCAGCGGCGAAGGCTACCAGCTGCTGGCCGACAAGCTGATCGCGCTGGACAAGCTGAACCCCCAGACCACCGCCCGCATGTGCGCCGCCTTCCAGACCTGGAAACGCTATGACAGCGACCGCCAGGCGCTGATCCGCGCACAGCTGACGCGGATCGCCGGTACAGACGGTCTCAGCCGCGACACCAACGAAATGGTCACCCGGATTCTCGATGCCTGAAACGCCTGAAACTCAACCTCCGGCGGAGGACTACAGCTTCTCCCGCCAGGGTCGCTCCCTTGCAACCATACTGGCAACAGGCGGCTGGCTGGCGGGACTGCTGGTGCTGTGGCTGGGGCTCGGCGCCGTGCTCTGGATTGTTGTCCTGCTGGCCCTGCCAGTCCTTCCTGCGCTTTTTGACCTGATCCGCAACCCTTTCTCCGGACTGAAGATTTCCGGCGATCGAATTGAATGGTTTTCCGGCGGCCTGACGGCTTCCGCAGAACTGCGCGAAATCGAGCGGGTCCGGTTCGACACCCGCTGGGACTTTTCTGTGCGGACTACGCTGATCCTGCACAGCGGCAAGCGCATCCGCTTACCGCAGGAGGCCACTCCACCTTACGCAGAGGTCAATGCCGCGTTTCAAACCCGTAAAATCCGCACTGATCGCCACCATTTTACTGCTTTCTGACACCCTTCCGGCAAGCATCCGCCGGAACCTGTTCAGATTTAGGCCGCCAGGCGCAATTCCCCGCCAGCGTGCGTTAACTTCCTCAGTGCCGCCATCTTTGCGCCCCATTGCCTGACAAGACTGTGAACAATGATTAGCTGCCACGTATCAGGAAGCATAAATGCTCACACAGTCACGACAGGCGCGGGATTTTCTCTCCCGGTTTTCCGGCCTGACCTCCAGCTGGCCCAGGCCCGCCGCGTTCTGGAAACCAGTCCCGGCTCCGGTGCCTGCCGACCAGCCCTTACCCCGACACCTGGAAGACAGCCTGTCAATTCCAATACGCAGCGCGCAGGGTGATCCAGAGTGCATCGACGCCCAGGACTGCGGCCAGTTCCTGGCCCGGCAGGAGCTCTGGTCCGACCTCTCCTCGCAAATCCGCGAGGCCGATGAAACCCGCGCCACTGCCCCTTGCGGCCTGCCGCTGGCTGATCTCATCGCCTATGGCGCCCGTGCCGATGTGGTTACCGCAACCGAGCATGCGCTTTCCGAAGACCAAAACGCCCGCAGTCGCGCCCTGATCCGCGGCCTGATGGCCTTTGAGGCGCTGCGGGCGGAAAACCGGCACGATCCGTATCTGACAGCCCTTGTGGCGCTGGCCCATATCGACATCGGCTGGGCCTGGCGCAGTGCCGCCAGCGAGAAAACCCTGCAGTCCAGCCAGCGGCGCTGTGCCGCCCATTTCGACCGCGCCGCAGCCCTGCTGGACCCGATTGCAGAGGCCAGCCGGCACAGCGCGTTTCTTCTGGCCGCGCAATGCGCTCTCCATGCCGGCCGCAAAGGCGGCACTATGCAGGTTGCAGACGCTTACAGCGCTTTGATTGACCTGGCTCCCGACAACCACCGTCACATGCGCACCCTTGGGACCCAGATGCTGCCCCGCGCCTCCGGCTCTTATGAGGCACTGGAACTGGAGGCCCGCCGCACTGCTGCGCGCACCGAAGCCACCTGGGGTGCTGGCGGCTACACCTGGGTCTATTTCGATGCCATCACCATTGATGATCAGGCCTGTGCCCGTGTCGATACCCGGTTCTTCCTGGACGGGCTCCGCGACATCGTGCAGGCCAATCCCTCGCAGGAGATGATCAATCTGCTGGCCGCCTATTGCACCATTGCCCTGCCCAAGGGGCTGGGTCGGGATCTGCAGGTTGACGTGCCACGGCTGAAAATCGCCGGCGCCGCTGACTGGCTGATCCGCAGCCATCTCAGCGAACTGCACCCGCTGATCTGGGCGCATGCTGCCGAAGGATTTGACAACAGTGCCCGCATCCGCTGCGTCAGCCGCTTTGCCGCACGGGGTCACGCAGGGGCGCTGCAAGCCATCGCCGCCCAATTCCGCGATGAAATCCAAAGCGGCCAACGGATTGCCTTCACCAAGCAAGGTCTGCAGTTCAGCCCGGCCTGAAAACGGTAACGGGGCCGTTGGCCCCGCTCCTTTACTTTTTCTTGAACGCGTCCATCAGGGCAGCACCCAGCGCGCCAGCTCCCTGGTCCCGGCCCTGCCCGCCCTTGGGCCCCGCGGACATCCTGCTCATACCGCCTTTGTGGCCGCCTTTCTGGCCGCCATGATGCCCGCCGGGCTTGCCGCCGCGACGCTGCTCCCCGCCCTTTAATGCCCCACGCGCGTTGCGGTCTTCCTTGGCCGAGGCTCCACCGTCCTTCTTCATGGTCAGGCCGATCCGCTTGCGCGGCACGTCCACCTCGGTGACGGTGACCTTCACGACCTGGCCGGTTTTCACCACCTCATGCGGGTCTTTCACAAAGCGGTCAGCCAGCTGGCTCACATGCACCAGCCCGTCCTGATGCACGCCGATGTCCACAAAGGCACCAAAGGCCGCCACATTGGTCACCGTGCCTTCCAGCACCATACCAGGTTTCAGGTCGGTGATCGCCTCCACCCCGTCTTTGAAAGACGCGGTCACAAATGACGGGCGCGGGTCGCGGCCCGGTTTGTCCAGTTCCTGAAAGATATCGCGCACGGTGGGCAGGCCGAAACTGTCGCTCACGAAATCCTCTGCCCGCAGGAGCTTCAAAGCGCTTTCATCCCCCATGATCTGGCGGATATCCCGGCCACAGGCTGCCACCACCCTGCGCGCCACATCATAGGCCTCGGGATGCACCGATGAGGCATCCAGCGGCTCTTTGCCATCCCGAATCCGCAGGAAGCCAGCACATTGCTCAAAGGCTTTCGGCCCCAGCCGCGCCACTTTCAGCAGCTCCTTGCGCGACTTGAACGCACCATTCACGTCGCGGTGCGCCACAATCGCCTCTGCCAAACCGGGGCCAAGGCCCGAAACATGGCTCAGCAGCGGGGCGGACGCCATATTCAGATCAACCCCCACCGCGTTCACCACATCCTCGATCACCGCCTCCAGAGATTTCGACAGTTTGTGTTGGTCTACATCATGCTGATACTGGCCGACGCCAATGCTTTTGGGTTCGATCTTCACCAGCTCCGCCAGCGGATCCTGCAGGCGCCGGGCAATCGACACCGCTCCGCGCAAACTGACATCCAGATCCGGAAACTCCCGTGCGGCCAGCTCTGACGCGGAATAAACCGAGGCACCCGCCTCGCTCACCACAACCTTGGTCGGCGCCTTCACCTTGGCCGGCAGATGTTTCAACACCTCCGCCACCATCCGTTCGGTCTCACGGCTGGCGGTGCCGTTGCCGATGGCAATCAGTTCCACCCCGTGTTCGGCGATCAGTTTCACAATCGACACCTGCGCGCCGCGCAGATCATTCTTGGGCTGAAACGGGTACAGGGTCTCGGTGGCCACCAGTTTCCCGGTTGCATCAACCACTGCCGCCTTAACGCCGGTGCGAATGCCCGGGTCCAGCCCGAGAGTCGGCCGCGCACCGGCTGGCGCTGCAAAGAGCAGGTCTTTTAGGTTACGGGCAAAGACCTGAATGGCATCCTCCTGCGCACGGCCGCGCAGATCCCCCATCAGTTCCAGCATCATCGAGAGGCTCAGCTTTACCCGCCAGGCCCAGCCCGCCACTTTGCGCAGCCAGGTATCCCCCGGCCCATTGCCGCCAGCACCCAGCACGGCGGCGACCATCGCCTCAGCCCGTGCCGCGCCTTCTTCCGGCTCGGGGCCAACGTCCAGCGTCAGAACGCCTTCGTTAGAGCCGCGCAGCATCGCCAGCGCCCGGTGCGAAGGCACGTCCGCCCAGCGTTCATTATGGGCAAAGTAATCCGAGAATTTAGCGCCCTCCTGCTCCTTGCCCTCGATCACTTTGGCGGTGACCACCGCCTCGCGCTGCAGAAATTCCCGCAGCCGACCAAGCAGCTCAGCATTTTCGGTCAAACGCTCGGTCAGAATATCCCGCGCGCCGTTCAGCGCATCCTTCGCCGTCTCGACTGCCCCGGTGACATAGCTTTCGGCCAGTTTCTCCGGATCGGCACCGCGGTTGCCCAGAATCGCCTCTGCCAGCGGCTCCAGCCCGTTTTCACGCGCAATCATCGCCTTGGTGCGCCGCTTGGGCTTATAGGGCAGATAGATATCCTCCAGCTGCGCCTTGGTCTCTGCCTTGGCAATTGACGCGGCCAATTTATCAGTCAGCTTGTCCTGGGACTTCACCGATTCCAGGATCGCCGCCCGCCGCTTTTCCAGCTCGCGCAGGTATTCCAGCCGCTCCGCTAGTGTCCGCAACTGGCTGTCATCCAGCCCCCCGGTCGCTTCTTTCCGGTAGCGCGCAACAAAGGGCACCGTGGCGCCTTCATCCAGCAGTGCAACGGCGGCGCCCACCTGTTGTGCGCTGGCGCTGATTTCACCGGCAATAGTCTGACTGATACGGGCGGATGTGTCCAAGGCGGCTGCTCCTTCTTGATTTCGGATGTCTTTCTTAGCCCTGCCGGAAGACCCCGCCAAGGAAATGTTTCACTGCCGGCGGCGGACCGCGCCCGGACCTGGAATGGGGCGAATGCCCTCTTCTGTGGGGAAGCTCGGGCGCGACCAGGGCCTGCAGCCTGTGCCAGATTGCCTTTTGCAACCGGGTGCAAGCCTCATTGCCCCCTTGCCCCTCTGCCCGCACGGGCCTAGAACGCTTGCCAGATACAGACATTCGGATACGGCGGAAAACCATGCTCGACCTGACATATGAACTCCCCAAGCCCAAGGTGATCGCGGGCGCCAAGCATGACTGGGAACTGGTCATCGGCATGGAAGTGCATGCCCAGGTCAGTTCCAATGCCAAGCTGTTCTCCGGCGCCTCCACGCGCTTCGGCGCCGAGCCGAACTCCAACGTGGCTTTCGTGGACGCGGCGATGCCCGGCATGCTGCCGGTGATCAACGATTACTGCGTTGAACAGGCCGTGCGCACTGGCCTGGGCCTGAAGGCTGATATCAACCTGTGGTCTGCCTTTGACCGTAAGAATTACTTCTACCCCGACCTGCCGCAGGGTTACCAGATTTCCCAGCTGTACCACCCTATCGTGGGCGAAGGCGAAGTGCTGGTGGAGCTGGGCGACGGCACTGCGCGCAACGTGCGCGTGGAACGCATCCACATGGAGCAGGACGCAGGCAAATCGATCCACGACATGGACCCAAACATGTCTTTTGTCGACCTGAACCGCACCGGCGTCTGCCTGATGGAGATCGTCTCGCGCCCCGATATCCGTGGGCCAGAAGAAGCGGCAGCCTATATCGCCAAGCTGCGCCAGATCATGCAGTATCTGGGCACCTGCGACGGCAACATGCAAAACGGCAACCTGCGCGCCGACGTCAATGTCTCGGTCTGCCTGCCGGGCCAATATGAGAAATACCAGGAAACCCAGGACTTCTCCCACTTGGGCACCCGCTGCGAGATCAAGAACATGAACTCCATGCGCTTCATCCAGCAGGCCATCGAGGTCGAGGCCCGCCGCCAGATCGCTATCATCGAAGCTGGCGGCAAGATTGATCAGGAAACCCGTCTGTATGATCCGGACAAGGGCGAAACCCGCTCCATGCGCTCCAAGGAAGAAGCGCATGACTACCGCTATTTCCCCGACCCCGATCTGCTGCCGCTGGAAATCGAGCAGGCCTGGGTGGACGATATCGCCGCCAATCTGCCGGAACTTCCGGACCAGAAAAAAGCGCGCTTTATCAGCGACTTCGGTCTCAGCGACTATGACGCATCGGTGCTTACCGCTGAAGTGGAAGCCGCGAGCTATTTCGAGACCGTCGTAATGAACGCAATTGACGCGCTTGATGACAGCGGTGAGTTTATTGTTTACGCCACATCCTCATCCAAACCTGTTGGTTCGTTCGACAAAGTCCAATCCAGAGATGTTGGGAAAACCGCCGCAAACTGGGTCATCAACGAACTGTTCGGCCGTCTCAAGAAAGATGACAAAGGTATTTCCGACAGCTCAGTGACGCCTAAACAACTCGCTGGCATCATTAAGCTAATTAGATCCGACGCGATTTCCGGCAAGATCGCCAAGGACCTGTTTGAAATCGTCTACACGACAGGCGGCGACCCGGCCCAGATCGTCGAAGAGCGCGGCATGAAGCAGGTGACCGACACCGGCGCGATTGAAACCGCCCTGGACGAGATCATCGCCGCCAACCCGGCACAGGTGGAAAAAGCCAAAGTGAACCCGAAGCTGGCAGGCTGGTTTGTCGGCCAGGTGATGAAGGCCACCGGCGGCAAGGCCAACCCCAAGGCGGTGAACGAGCTGGTCGCCAAGAAACTGGGCGACTGATCTGCCTGGAAATGGAATTTGAAAGGGCGCCTCAAGGGAAGAACCCGGGCGCCCTTTATTCATGACCAGTCTCGGAAGGCGATGCACGCACCGGCATTGCCCGCCTTGAGCCTGCTGGTTCACTATGCGTCTTTAGCCATATCTTCCGGCCACACGGAAACCGCCGGGATGGAAATCCCCTGCGGGACGCCGCTTGGCGATACATGCCAAGAGCTTGGACCAAGAATGCCTCTGGCGTCTTGCAAATCAATGTAGGCACTGACCGGCGTGGTTGCACGCTATCCAACACATGGGATCAAAATCCCCACCCTCGCGGTCTGCGCTCTTGTTGACACAAGACAGGTGATTGCGCTGCCAGCGCCATGTGACATTGTCAAAAAGCATATGGCCTGCCGGGCAACCCGCAATAGATTTCAATACGTTGCGCAAGGCCAACACCAGGACCCGCCACAAGATACCGTCAGATTGCGATGACCCGCACAAGACCTGCTCGACTGGTTTGTTGCGGACATTAGGCGGTCGCCCGCCCATCTCCTGCAACTCGCGGATCTGTTCGCAGGAACCCCAGCCTTGACCGTCCCCCCTATTCCGCTAAACCTGCGCGTCAAGACAGGAGAGCCGCATGCCAGCCTATGAATACAAAGTTGTCCCCGCCCCGGCCAAAGGCACCAAGGCCAAAGGGGTGAAGACGCCCGAAGCGCGCTTTGCCAATTCAATTGAGATCCTGCTCAATGAGATGGCCGCAGAGGGCTGGGAGTTTCAGCGCGCTGAGCTGCTGCCGAGCGAGGAACGCTCCGGCATGATGGGATCTGCCACCAACTGGCGCAACGTGATGGTGTTCCGCCGTTCACTTGCCGAGGACCAGCCCATATCGGAACCTGAAACCAGCCGCAAAGAGCCTGCCGCGCCGTCCCCCGATTTCCGCCACAGCGAACCGCAAACACCGCGGCTGACGGCAGCGGCTGGCGATCCGGAAGCGCCGCCGGAAGCGGAGCAGGTGCCCGGCCCCGGCGCAGCCAAGATGCAGGCCGATGACGGGGTCGAGGAACTGAGCCCGGTTTCCGGCATTACGGCTGCACTGAAACAGCGGGCTGCGCAAAAAGGTGACGGGGGGGACTGAGCCTCCCCAATCAATTTCAGGCGCCGATATCCAGCGCCAGTGCATGGATTCGCGGCACGATGTCCCCCAGCGCCTTGTGCACGGCACGGTGCTGCTGCACCCGGTTCATGCCCTGAAAGGCGCCTGCACGGATCATCACCGCAAAATGGCTCTCTCCCGAGCCGTCATCGCCGGCGTGGCCTGCGTGTTTGTAGCTTTCGTTCACCACCTCCAGCGCCGAGGGGGCAAAGGCCGCCTGCAACGCTGCTTCCATTTCCTGCTTCACGCTCATTTTCCGCTCATCCCCATATTTTTTATCTGCGCCCCCTTCAATCTGGCGCCCCTTAGACTAAACTGCTGCCTCCGAGTCGAACAGATGCGTCTAGAAGGTGCGCCCCATGAGCAAATCCGATCCCTTTGGCTTCGATATGTCTATCCGCTCTGCCAAAAAGAAGAACCCGCGCGGGCGGCGCGCCGCCAGCGGAGCCTCCGAGACGTCCCAACGCGTGTGCGACAAGGACGGCTGCGAGGAAGCCGGCAAATTCCGTGCCCCCAAGGCGCCGGATGTGTTGGATGATTTCTACTGGTTCTGCCAGGAGCATGTGCGCGAGTACAACAACCAGTGGAATTTCTTCGAAGGCACAACCGAGGCCGAACTGAACGCGCAGCGCTCCAAGGACAAAGTGTGGGAGCGCGAGACCAAGCCGATGGGCGACCCCGAAGCGCGCGCATGGGCCCGGCTGGGCATCGAGGATCCGCATCAGGTTCTGGGCGCCAATGCCACCCAGAATCCGGGCCGTGCTGCCAAGACAGGCCGCCGCCTGCCGCCCACCGAACGCCGCGCCATCGAGATTCTGGAGGCCAAGGACGATTGGTCCAAGGCGGATATCCGCAAGTCCTACAAAAAGCTGATCAAGGTGCTGCACCCGGACATGAACGGCGGCGACCGCAGCCAGGAAGAACAGCTGCAAGAGGTCCGCTGGGCCTGGGATCAGATCAAGGACAGCCGCAGCTTCAAGTGAACCAAGCGCGGATTTTCGGAAGGATGGGCGGCAATGGCCGCCCTTTCTCTTTGCGGCACCGGCTATCGGTCTCGCCCCTGACTGTTACCTGTGAATTTGCGGTTCATCAGGATCGCCCCAGGATTGCACGGCTATTCTACCCTTGAAGACCAACGAAGGACGCGCCTGCAGCCCCATGGACAGGCACCGGCCCAGGTTCAGCAGCGAACAATCATTCCGGCCAGATCAGCGGGTCTGCCGACCGCATGACGGCAAATCATGACGTAGCCGGTACAACCATAACTAAGGCACCAGCCGCGCAAGTGACGCCTGAAGACAAGACTGCTGCCTTCTTTCGTTCAGCACCCGCATCTGTCTGAAATCCTGCGCGACATCTATACATGACCCAACGCCCTCATCTCCTGCAAAGACAGGCTGAAAGCCCATCAGGCAGAATCTGGGAAATAGGAACAGGCTTCTGGATGCGCCAGTCAGGCATCAAATCTCTCTAAGCGGTCTTTTGCCGAACGCTTATGATAGAATTTTTATTTCTTTGACGGGCGCCGCTCTGACCGGTTACGCAAAGACATGCCGGATGCAGCTGTCCCCCCAAAAGCTAGACATCACCGGCAAAACGCGCCCCCTGCTGCCCGGCTGGGGGCGCTTTGAATTCTCCCCACAGCACTGAACTGCCCGACAGGCAGGCTCTCGCCCGTCCAGTTGCAGATCATTCACCCCTTCAGCTGGATTCCGGCGCGACTTTCCCTTGCCCTTGGCCGCCAGATCAGGCACCAATCCCGCGAATTGACCCCTGACAGCAGGGAATGAGGGATAAGGATCGACTGCGATGACCGACGGCTTTGTAGACATGAATGCGAAACCGACCGAAACGATTTCGGTGCGCGATGTGTTCGGGATCGACACCGATATGACGGTCAAGGGCTTCGCTGAGAGCTCTGACCGGGTGCCCGCCACGGACCCGACCTACAAATTCGATCCGGAAACCACGCTGGCCATTCTGGCAGGCTTCAGCCACAACCGCCGGGTGATGATCCAGGGCTACCACGGCACCGGCAAATCGACCCATATCGAACAGGTCGCGGCGCGTCTGAACTGGCCTTCGGTGCGGGTGAACCTCGACAGCCACATTTCCCGGATCGACCTCATTGGCAAAGACGCGATCAAACTGCGCGACGGCAAGCAGGTCACCGAATTCCACGAAGGCATCCTGCCCTGGGCGCTGCGCAACCCGGTTGCGATTGTGTTCGACGAATATGACGCGGGCCGCGCCGATGTGATGTTCGTGATCCAGCGGGTGCTGGAGCATGACGGCAAGCTGACCCTTCTGGACCAGAATGAGATCATCACGCCGAACCCGTTCTTCCGCCTGTTTGCCACCGCCAACACCGTGGGCCTCGGCGACACCACCGGCCTTTATCATGGCACCCAGCAGATCAACCAGGCCCAGATGGACCGCTGGTCGCTGGTCTCGACCCTGAACTACCTGAGCCACGACGCTGAGGCCGCGATTGTGCTGTCCAAGGCGCCGCATTATAACACCGCCGAGGGCCGCAAGACCATCAGCCAGATGGTCACCGTTGCCGACCTGACGCGCACCGCGTTTATGAACGGCGATCTGTCGACCGTGATGTCGCCGCGGACCGTGATCAACTGGGCCCAGAACGCCGAGATCTTCCGCAACGTCGGCTATGCCTTCCGCCTGTCGTTCCTGAACAAATGCGACGAGCTGGAGCGCCAGACCGTGGCCGAGTTCTACCAGCGCTGCTTTGACGAAGAGCTGCCAGAAAGCGCTGCGAGCGTTTCGCTGGGCTAATCTGAGACGTGCCGCCCGGCCGGAAGGCCGGGCAGCGCCCGTCCCGCCCCCCACGGGGCGGGCGCTTCGCTTCCCACCCCGCCGGGCCGGGCGCTGCCCTATCCGCAGCTGTCCCACTGGACTTTCCCGAAACGAGGGGGGATGCTCACAAGGGACCAGGTGCGATCATGAAAAAGCAGAACGACAACCCAGCCGATCCGTTCAAAAAGGCCCTCTCTGAGGCCACCAAGGTGATGGCCAACGACCCGGAGCTGACGGTCAGCTACACGGTCGACCCCTCCGGCCTGTCGGGCGACACCATGCGGCTGCCGCAGGTCTCCCGACGGATGACCCGCGACGAAGTGCTGCTGGCCCGTGGCACCGCGGATGCGCTGGCGCTGCGCCACAAGTTCCACGATGACGCCACCCACGCGAAATATGTTCCGCAGGGTGAGATGGCCCGCGATCTTTATGAGGCGATGGAATCCGCCCGCTGCGAGGCGATGGGCGCACGCCAAATGCCCGGCACGGCCTCGAACATCGACGTGAAGATCCGCAACGAGTCGATCCGCCGCGGCTATGACCAGATGAAATCCTCCTCCGAGGCGCCGCTGGCCGCTGCCGCGGGCTTCCTGGTGCGCCATCTGGCGACCGGGCGCGAACTGCCCGAAGGTGCAGGCAATATCATGGAGCTGTGGCGCGGCTTTATCGAATCCCAGGCCGGCGGCACGCTGGAAAATCTGGACGAGACGATTGCCGATCAGGCCGCATTTGCCAAACTGGCACGGCAGGTGATCTCCGACCTTGGCTACGGCGACCAGCTGGGTGATGACCCGGACGATCTGGACGACGATGCGGGCGATGAGGCCGAAGACAACGCCGAAGAACAGGACGATCCGGACAGCACCGGCCAGGACGATAGCGAAGAGGAACAGGCCGACGCCTCGCCTGAGCAGAGCCAGGAACAGCAGCAGGACGAAAGCCAGGCCCAGGTCTCGATGGACGAGATGGCCGATGATGAGCTGTCCGAAGACATGGAAATGCCCGACGGCGAGGCGCCGCAGGAGCCCCCCGCGCCGCCGCCGGTCTCGGACGCCGATCCGGACTACAAGGTGTTCCAGGATTCCCATGACGAAGAAATCAACGCCGAGGAGCTGGCCGAACCTGCCGAGCTGGAGCGTTTGCGCGCCTATCTTGATCAGCAGCTGGAGCCGTTGAAAGGCGCAGTATCGCGGCTGGCCAACAAACTGCAGCGCCGCCTGCAGGCGCAGCAGAACCGGTCCTGGGAGTTCGACCGCGAGGAAGGCATTCTGGACGCTGGCCGCCTCGCCCGTGTTGTCGCCAATCCGACCACGCCGCTGTCGTTCAAAGTCGAGAAGGACACCGAATTTCGCGACACCGTGGTGACGCTGCTCTTGGACAACTCCGGCTCGATGCGCGGCCGTCCGATTTCCATCGCCGCAATCTGCGCCGATGTTCTGGCCCGCACGCTGGAGCGCTGCAACGTGAAGGTCGAAATCCTCGGCTTCACCACCCGCGCCTGGAAAGGCGGCATCGCACGTGAAGCCTGGCTGAACGAGGGCCGCCCGCAGCAGCCCGGCCGACTCAACGACCTGCGCCACATCATCTACAAAGGTGCCGATGCCCCGATGCGCCGCACCCGTGCCAACCTTGGCCTGATGATGAAAGAGGGCCTGCTGAAAGAGAACATCGACGGCGAGGCGCTGGAATGGGCGCACCGCCGGATGGTGGCACGGCGCGAGGCCCGCAAGATCCTGATGGTGATCTCTGATGGCGCGCCAGTGGATGATTCCACGCTGTCGGTAAACCCGGCGAACTACCTGGAGAAACACCTGCGCGATGTGATTGCCATGGTCGAGAAGCGCAAGCAGGTGGAGCTGCTGGCGATCGGCATCGGCCACGATGTGACCCGCTACTACGAGCGCGCCGTGACAATCACGGATGTGGAACAGCTGGCCGGCGCAATGACCGAGCAACTGGCCGCGCTGTTTGACAGCGATCCCCGTGCCCGCGCCCGCGTCATGGGCATAAAACGCGCCAGCTGACAGGCTACCGCCGCCCATAGCACCAGAGGAAGGCTCCCGCGCCTTCGGTCTGCATCAAAGATGCCGCCCTCTGCCTTGGGCATGGCCGCGCGCTGATGCGCGCGGCGGCGCCGGATGCAATGCATCCGGCGCTTGGCCCAACGGGGCTTGACGCATCATGGATGCGGCAAGGCCGGGCGGGAGCCTCCCCGCTTCACGCCTTCCCGCTTGTTCCGTCAGGTCCAGCGGTTTCCTTTGCCCGCCGCCCTTGCCAGCGGCAGGGTGATTTGGGACAAGAAGGGGCGCGCGCCCCGGGCTGCGCCTTTTCCTTGCCGTGGCCTATAGGATTTCCCTGCCGCCGCCCTGACTTTCAGCTGGAGAGACGCCGATGTATCAGACCTTCGATGTGACTGCCCGCCCGGAACAGGGGCCGCCCCGGCTGGCGGCTCTGCGCAAGGAATTGGCGGCAGTCTCTCTCGACGGCTTCCTGGTGCCGCGCGCCGATGCCCATCAGGGCGAATATGTGGCGCCGCATGACGAGCGCCTCAGCTGGCTGACCGGCTTTACCGGTTCAGCCGGTTTCTGTGCGGTTTTGCAAGATATTGCCGGCGTCTTCATCGATGGTCGCTATCGCACCCAGGTAAAGCGGCAGGTTGCCCCAGACTTCACACCAGTCCCCTGGCCTGAAGTCCAGCTGGCAGATTGGCTGAAAGAACAGCTCCCGAACGGCGGCAAGGTGGGGTTTGATCCCTGGCTGCATGCGGCCGGACAGATCACCTCCCTGAACCGGGCACTTGAGGGCAGCGGCATCACCTTGGTGCAATGCGAAAACCTGGTGGACCGGATCTGGCAGGACCAGCCCGCACCGCCGATGCAGCCTGTTGCCGCACATCCGCTGGACTACGCTGGCGAAAGTGCTGCAGACAAATGCGCGCGGCTGGCCAAAGGCCTGCGCGATGCAGGCCAGGCCACAGCCGTCATCACCCTGCCCGACAGCATCATGTGGCTGCTGAACATTCGCGGCAGCGACGTCGCCCGTAACCCGGTGGCGCATGGGTTTGCCATCCTGCACGACGATGCGCGGGTGGACCTGTTCATGGCAGCGGAAAAGCTTGCAGGGCTGCAGGATCACTTTGACGCCTCTGTCACTGTCCATGCGCCCGGCGACTTTCTCCAGGCCACCGCAGCCCTGAACGGTTCTGTTGCAGCGGATTCCGGCACCGTGCCGCAGATCGTGGCAGACAGGCTGGGTGAGCGGATGGTGCCTGCAGGCGACCCCTGCGCCCTTCCCAAGGCCCGCAAGAACCCAGCCGAGATCAAAGGCAGCGCTGCTGCACACCTGCGCGACGGTGCCGCCATTGTGGAAATGCTGGCATGGCTGGATGCCCAGGCGCCCGGCACCATTTCAGAGATCGATGTGGTGAAGAAGCTGGAGGCCTTGCGCCGCGCCGATCCCGCTCTGCGCGACATCAGCTTTGAAACCATTGCGGGCACCGGCGAAAACGGCGCGGTCATGCACTACCGTGTGACCGAAGAAACAGACACCCAGCTGGACGACGGCCATCTTCTGGTGATGGACAGCGGCGGCCAATATCTGGATGGCACCACCGACATCACCCGCACCATTGCCATCGGCACCCCCGGCGAAGAGGAGCGCGCCGCTTTTACCCGCGTGCTGCAGGGTATGATCGCCATGTCCCGCCTGCGCTGGCCCAAGGGGCTGGCAGGCCGCGACATCGAATGCATCGGCCGCATGCCCCTGTGGCTGGCAGGTCAGGACTTCAACCACGGCCTGGGTCACGGCGTCGGTGCCTATCTCAGCGTGCATGAAGGTCCGCAGCGGCTGGCCCGCACCAGCCATGTGCCGCTGGAACCCGGCATGATCCTGTCCAATGAACCCGGATACTACCGCGAAGGCGCATTCGGTATCCGGATCGAGAACCTGCTGGTTGTTGAACCAGCCCCTGCCCTTGACAGCAGCGACCCGGAGCGCGACATGTTGTGCTGGCGCACGCTCACCTTTGCCCCGGTTGACCGGCGGCTGGTGAAGACCTCCATGCTGACAGCTGATGAGAGAGACTGGCTCAACAGCTATCATCAGGAAGTATCCGACAAGATCGCTCCGCTGCTCAGCCCCGCCGCAAAAGCGTGGCTTGATGCCGCAACCACCCCCTTGTGACACGCCACTGTTACTTAGGCTGGTACATAGACAGAAGCAAAGACGACACGAACGAAGAGAATGGGAAAAACACGCATGACCACGATCCGTATCCGCAAAGCCGAAGGCACCTGGACCGTCCGCTCGGGCGGCGCTGTATTGGGAGAAACCGCCAATGCATTGGAGCTGTCGGAGGGCGATCTTGATCCGGTTATCTATTTCCCGCGCGCAGATCTGGCCATGGCGTTCTTTGACAAAACCGACAAGACCAGCCATTGCCCCCACAAGGGCGACGCCACCTATTATTCGATCGCCAATAAATCCTCGGTGACTGAAAATGCCGCCTGGAGCTATGAGGCCCCGATAGATGCAGTTGCCGAGATCAAGGGGCATTTGGCCTTTGTGCTGAGCGATTCAGTCAAAGTGGAACAGGTCTGACCCAAAGCTGCGCGCTGACAAAGATCGATGTCTGCAAGTGCATAAACGCCCAGCAGGGCTGAAGTTAAACCGAAATTACACCCATCGGCGCCCTGGCGCCGGTGTTTCTGCAGAGCAGGCTCAGAACAGCAGCGTGGTTTTGTAACTGACTTCTATCCGTTTCTGGCCAAGGACAAGAACCGGGGACTTCAGGGTAGTACGACCCGGCTGAGATTCAGCCTGGCCTGCTCCAGAGAGTCACCTGCGCCCAGAAAGTCCGCTTCACGAGCACATTGGATTGCGTAATTGATTGCCGCTTCCAGCGCTGCCCGTTCGTTTTCCTGCTCGTCCGCCGTATGTTTCGTACCAGCCTCTTTCGGACCAGTTTCGAAGTTTCGCATTTTGCCGCCTATCGTTGCTGCCTGCCGAGTGAGAGTTTTTTGCGCTACCCTCACGCCATGGTGAGTCAGACTTTACTGCAGAACAATCCACAGATTAAATAAACCTTAACCTGTATCCAAAATCTCACATATCCGGGGAAAGTTTGCGGATTTTCCCCCTAAGCACGCTCCGGTTCCAAAAGGGGCAGCCGTATACGGCGGTTATGCCTTACCTGTGCTCTTCTGCTGCGGTGGCTGCCAGCGCGCGATTGTAGGCCTTCAACGCATCCACATGATACAATGCACCAATGACCTGCTCCTTGCCGCCCTCTTCCATCAGCACAGGCAAAAAGGCGGCATCCGCCCGGTCAAACACCGGCATTGCAGCCTCCAGAGAGGCGGCGGCACGGATGCATAGCCCCTCTTCCACCAGTGCTTCGCAGTCTTTCAGACTGGCGCAGCGGCTGTCGCCCATCGGCCGCATAACCGCACCTGCCCGGATCATTCCCAGCAGATAGGCCTGCGGGCCTGCCGCGCAATGAATGCCGCGGTTTTCCAGCTGGGTCAGGAAAAAAGACCGGTCCACCAGCCGCGACGCCAGTGCAGTGGACATGGAGACCGACACCATCACCGCCAGACCAATCTGCCAATCGCCAGTCAGTTCAAACACGATCAACGTGGTTGAGATCGGCGCCCCAAGCACCGCCGCAGCGACTGCGCCCATGCCCGCAAAAGCATAAAGCGTATGGGTGCCTGACACATCCGGCAGCACCGATGTGGCTATCAGCCCGAACGCCAGACCGGTCAGCGCACCGATCATCAGCGAAGGCGAGAACACCCCGCCCCCCATACGGCCGCCCATGGTGATGGCAACAGCAGCCGTCTTGACGGCGGTGAACACCACCGCTTGCCCCAGCAGCAGCCCTCCCGTGAGCGCCAGTACAGTGGTTTCATAGCCCACGCCGATTATATGCGGGAACCAAACGGCGATCACACCCAGCATGGCCCCGGACACCGCCGGACGTAGCCAGCGCGGCAGGGACAGGCGCTGCTGCACAGCGTTGCCAATCTTGTCGGCCAAAAAGATTGCCCGCATCTGCGCCACCGCCACCAGCCCGCAAATCAGGCCGAGGATCAGGAATGCCGGCAGTTCCACATAAAATTGCAGCGCGCCGGGCGTGTTCAGAGTAAATTCTGTCACGTCACCATATTCCAGCCGGTTGATCACCGTACCCGCAACTGAGGCCACTACAATCGGCGCAAAGGCATTGACCGAGAAGTGCCGCAGCACCACTTCCATCGCAAACAGCGCGCCTGCGATCGGCGCGTTAAAGCTGGCTGAAACGCCGGCTGCCACAGCGCAGCCCAGCAGGTCACGCCCGGTTATGCCATCGGCATTGATCCGGTTGCTGACCCAGGTTGAAATCACCCCTGCCAGATGCACCACAGGCCCCTCCCGCCCGGTAGAGCCGCCAGTGGACAGGGTGATAAATGATGCCAGTGCCGAGGCCAGCCCTTCCTTGTGCTCGACCCTGCCGTCATGCAGCGCAGCACCTTCGATCACATCGGCAACAGAACGCACACGGGCGTCGGAAGTAAACCGGTCAAGGATCAGCCCCACCACCAGACCGCCCCCAGCCGCAATGGCCACCAGCACGTACCATGGCAACGCTTGCACGTGGGAGTGCAGGTAATCGAGGTCCGGCGTGCCATAGATCCAGGCCTGCAGTGCGGCAATCCCCTTGCGGAAAAACAATGCGGCAAAGCCCGCGGCGATACCGATCAGCAGCGCAATCAGCCAGAATTGAAACTGGCTGGGGCCACGATGACGCAGTACCCGCCAGATATCTTTCAGGCCAGCTAGCCATTGCAGGAACATTGTGGAAAGGGACGAACGTATTTCTTGCACCATAACCTGTCAGCGGGTCTTTCTTTATTCTGCAACCCCTTGCTGCCACAGCCTGGTTAAAGAACCCTCACCCGCACCCTGACTAAATGTCCAGCAGGTCAGCCAGCCAGCAGCGCACGGGCAGCAGCCCGGGCCTCTTCCGTGATCGTATCACCCGAAACCATCCGGGCAAGCTCGTCCACCCTCTCGGACGCGGCCAGCGGCACCACCTGCGACAGTGTCATACCATCCACAACTTGCTTGCGCACCTGCCAGTGGTGACCGCCAAGGGCTGCCACCTGCGGCGAATGGGTCACCACCAGCACCTGGCCGCTGCCCGCAAGGCTACGCAGCCGGCGTCCAACAGCGTCCGCTGTTGCACCGCCAACCCCACGGTCAATCTCATCGAATATCAGCGTCTTGCTGGAATCCTCGCCCCGCAAACAAACCTTGAGCGCCAGCAGGAACCGGCTCAGCTCGCCGCCCGAAGCAATCTTGTTCAGCGCACCCGCAGGTGCTCCGGGGTTTGTGGCCACCGTAAAGGCGACCGCATCGGTGCCGTCTGGCCCCGGCTCTGCTGTGGTGATGCGGGTTTCAAACACCGCCCGCTCCATCTTGAGCGGTGCAAGCTCTGCCATCACGGCTTTGTCCAGTGCCGCCGCTGCCTGCCGCCGCACAGCTCCCAGCTGCTTGGCGGCCTCGGAATAGGCAGCCTCGGCCGCTTTCAGCACTGCCTCCTGCTCCGCAAGGTTCTTGTCCCCTGCATCCAGGTCAGCTAGCTTGCTGCGCAGGGTTTCGGCATATTCTCCCAGCTCATCCGGCAGGACATCGTGCTTGCGCGCCAGGGCACGGATGGCAAAGAGGCGCTCCTCGCAGTCTTCCAGCTCGCCCGGGTTGAATTCCAATGTGCCCAGCACCCGCTCGACACCGTCCTGGGCATCTCCCAGTTCAATCATCGCGCGGGACAAGGCCGCCAGCGGCTCGTCCAGCCCGGTATCGTCCTCCTGGCCCGCAACGCCCTCCAGCCAGCGCTGCGCCTCTCCCATGGCACCTTCGGCACCTTCGCTCAGCAGGGCCAGAGCACGGGCAACATCACCGCGAATACGCTCAGCCGCTTGCATCTGGCGGCGGCGGGTGTCCAGCGCCTCATCCTCACCCGGCTGCGGGTCCAGCTTGTCCAGCTCGCCCACGGCGTGGCGCAGGAATTCCTCCTCGGCCCGGACAGCATCAAGCGCTAACCGGGAGGCTTGAACCTGCTTGCGGGCCTTGGCAGTGGCAGCCCAGGCCGCGCGCACCTCTGTCTGCAAGCCCTGGACACCGGCATATTGATCCAGCAGCGCCATGTGGCCCCGCGGGTTAAGCAGTCCACGGTCGTCATGCTGCCCATGCAGTTCCACCAGCGTCTCCGAAAGCGCCCGCAATACCTCGCCCGAACAGCGTCGGTCATTGACCCAGGCGGTCTTGCGCCCCTCGGCGGTGTTCACCCGCCGCAGGATCAACTCCTCGCCGCCTGGCAGGCCGGCCTCTTCCAGAACTGCATGGGCGGGGTGATCTGCATCCAGTTCGAACTCCGCCAGAACCTCGCCCTGTTTGGCCCCCTGACGCACCAGTTCCGCACGTCCGCGCCAGCCCAGCACAAATCCCAGAGAGTCCAGCAGAATGGATTTACCAGCCCCGGTTTCACCAGTCAGCACATTCAGTCCGGGCTGAAAATTCAGCTCCAGATGATCAATGATCAGGATATCCCGGATATCAAGCGCGCGCAGCATTGCCCCGCCCCCGTGCTGCGGCGGCCCTTACAGCCACCGCCCTTTGATGGTCTGGCGGTAGATCTGGCTCAGCCAGTTATTGCCGCGGTCCTTGGGTTTGAGCCCGTTTGCGGTCAGAAGCTTGTAGCTGTCTTCATACCATTCGGTGGATTGGAAGTTGTGGCCCAGAATGGCTGCCGCGGTTTGCGCCTCAGCTGACAGACCCAGTGACAGATAAGACTCGACCAGACGATGCAGCGCCTCTGGCGTGTGGCTGGTGGTCTGGAAATCCTCCACCACCACCCGGAACCGGTTGATCGCTGACGTATAATGGCCACGGCGCAGATAGTAGCGGCCGATCTCCATCTCTTTGCCAGCCAGATGGTTAAAGGCCAGGTCGAACTTCAGGATCGCAGAGTTGGCGTATTCGCTGTCCGGGTAGACCTCGATCACGGTGCGCAGCGCCTGCAGCGCCTGGAAGGTCAGCCCCTGGTCGCGGCCCACTTCGTCGATCTGATCGTAATAGCTCAGCGCCAGCAGATACTGGGCATAGGCGGCATCTTCATCCGCCGGATAGAAATCGATGAACCGCTGCGCCGCCGCCCGGCTGTTTTCGTAGTCTTTGGACTGGTGGTAGGCAAAGGCCTGCATAATCACCGACTGTTTGGCCCATTCGGAATATGGGTACAGACGTTCGATTTCAGAGAAATAGTAAATTGCGTCCTTGGGGCGCCGGTTGGCCAGTTCGAACTCACCGCGCTCATAGATATGATCCGGGGAAAAGGCCTCAACCGACTCGCCGCGCTTTACCGCGCCGCCGTCGCCGCCGCAGCCCGCAAGAGCCGCCATCAAAAGAACTGCGCCGAGGGTTTTGGCTCCCGCCCTGATGCCGTTCATAATGCCTAACCTCACCGTCATTGCCTTACGGGTGTGCGCCCCGGTTATGCCGTCTCTAGCATATTAAAATGGCGCACAAAACGCCTTTTGCCACTTCACCGTTCACATGGCAGAGAAAGCCGGCGGTGGTCAAGTCCGCCCTTTGCTTCTGGACGCGCGGCCATGTGAAAAGACCCGGGGCATAGTCACGCCCCGGGCCGGTCTGCCCCTCGTTTCAGGTCTTCTGCCTTATGCCACGCGGCGCTGCTCGGCCGGGATCTCCGACCAGATCAGCCCTTGCCCCGGCAGCTGTGCGGTCATCGCTGCATCGCAGGCAACGGCCCGGACCGCATCCGGCTGCGCAAACAGGGCGCGCAGCAGTGTGTTGGTCAGCGCATGCCCCGCGCGCTCGCCAACATAACGCCCCAAGACCGGCCCCCCGGCCAGCGCCAGATCCCCCAGCGCATCCAACATCTTGTGGCGCACAGGCTCATCCGAGTGGCGCAGTCCAGCGCCGCTCTCCACCCGTTCCCCGTCAAACACAACAGCGTTCTCGCCGGGTTTGCCACCCAGTGCGAGGCCGTTGGCCTGCATGGTTTCGACATCCGCCTGACGGCAGAAGGTGCGACTGTCGCACAATTCACGCGCGAAGCTGCCATTGCGCATGTCCAGAACCTTGCTCTGCCGGCCAATGGCGGCCTCGGCAAAGTCGATATGGAATTCGATGGTCAGCCGGTCGCTGGGCAGCAGGGTGGCGCGGGCGCCGTCCCGTTCAACCGTGACAGGCTTCAGCACTTGGAACGCCGTGATCGGCACGCCCTGACGCTGCACGCCATGTTGCATGATGCCGCGCACGAACGGCGCCGAGGAACCGTCCACAATCGGCACTTCCGGGCCGTCAATCTCGATCAGCGCATTATGAACGCCGCAGCCTGCCAGGGCTGCCATGATGTGCTCAACTGTAGAAACGCTCACGCCAGAGGCGTTGAACAGGCGGGTGCAAAGCGGGCTGCGGTCGACCAGATCCCACTGCGCCGGAACCAGAGTGTTGCCCAGGGCGATATCGGTGCGCTTGAACACAATGCCATGCCCGGCTGGTGCCGGAAGCAGAACCATGCGTGCGGGCTTGCCGGAATGCAGGCCGACCCCTTCGAAAGCCACCGATGCCTTGAGCGTATTCTGCACGTTGCGCCTCATTCCACTGTTTCCGGCTACTCGGGGCCGTGTTGTGGACGAGAGTTAAGGTTTTGCTGAAAAAGGCACAACTCAATCTTTGTAACGGATTGAAACATGGATGTAACAAGTCGGCAAATCACCGCTCAGATGCAGGTAACAAACTGATTTTGAAATAGAAAAAGCCGCCCCAAGGGCGGCTTTTGAAAGGTTAGATGTGAAGCGTCAGTTGGCCTGGCGGCGCAGAAATGCCGGAATTTCGATACGTTCCTGATCCGGATCCGCCTGCTGTTCTGCTTGCTGCGGCTGGGCCGCGGGCGCCTGAGCCTGCATCGCGGGCTGCTGGCGAACTGCCTGCGGCTGCTGACGAGCGGCCGGGGCGTCATTGCTGCCGGTCATCCGGTGGATCAGCGAGTTGAGACCGAAACGGCGCTGCCCTTCGGGTTGCTGCTGCGCCTGCTGCTGCTGTTGCGCCTGTGCGGCCGAGGCTGCCGGGCGCACGGCATGCGAGGCCTGCTGCTGTGGCTGCTGCACCCGCTGGGCCGCTGCTTGCAGACGCTCCAAGGCCTGCGGTGACGGCGTGCCCGGCGCCGGAGCCTTGGGTGCAACAAAAGCCGCTTGCGGGGTCTCTTCGGCATCCATTTGCGGGCGGAATTCCGGCACTTGCGGCTGATAGGCAGGGGGCGGCAAGCCGTCGTCGGCCGCTGGCTCCACGGCTTCGACAACATCTTCCATCAGATCCTGCTCAGCGACCTGCTGCACATTCATTTCAGCAAACAGCGACGGCTCTTCCAATGCAGCCGGTGCTTCTTCGGCCAGAGCTGGCGTCGGGGCCGGGGCCGCTTCAGCCGCTGCGGGCTGCTGAACAGGAGTATTCAGCTCCAGCGGCACTGCACGGCTTTCCTCAACACTGACGGTCTGGCGCAGCGGGGCGGACATCGGGCGGCGCGGCACCGGCATATCGGTGTTCACATCGGTTGCGTCGATACCGGTGGCCACAACAGACACGCGCATCTTGCCTTCCATGCCGGTATCCAGGGTCGAGCCGACAATGATATTCGCATCCGGGTCCACTTCCTCGCGGATGCGGTTGGCGGCCTCGTCCAGTTCGAACAATGTCAGATCGTGGCTGCCGGTGATGTTGATCAGCACACCTTTGGCACCCTTGAGGCTGATTTCGTCCAGCAGCGGGTTGGCGATCGCCTTCTCGGCAGCCTGGACCGCGCGGTCCTCGCCTTCGCCCTCGCCAGTCCCCATCATCGCCTTGCCCATCTCGTCCATGACGGCACGGACGTCGGCAAAGTCGAGGTTGATCAGGCCGGGGCGGACCATCAGATCGGTCACACCTTTGACGCCCTGATACAGCACGTCATCCGCCATCGAGAACGCCTCGGAGAAGGTGGTTTTCTCATTGGCGAGGCGGAACAGGTTCTGGTTCGGGATGATGATCAGCGTGTCGACCACCTTTTGCAGGCTTTCGACACCAGCCTCAGCCTGACGCATCCGCTTCAGACCTTCAAACTGGAACGGCTTGGTAACAACGCCAACGGTCAGCACGCCAAGTTCACGTGCTGCCTGCGCGATGATCGGCGCGGCGCCGGTGCCGGTGCCACCGCCCATGCCTGCGGTGATAAAGCACATATGCGCGCCCGCCAGGTGATCGACAATCTGCTCGATGCTTTCCTCAGCGGCAGCGGAACCCACCTGCGGGCGGGCGCCGGCGCCCAGGCCTTCGGTCACTTTGATGCCCAGCTGAACCCGGCTTTTGGCAGCGCTCTGCTGCAGCGCCTGCGCGTCGGTATTGGCCACGACAAACTCGACGCCATCCAGTTCCTTGGCGATCATGTTGTTGACGGCATTGCCGCCGGCACCGCCGACACCAAACACGGTGATCTTTGGTTTCAACTCTTCATTACCGGGCATTGAAAGGTTCAACGTCATGCTCATACCGCCTGTGTTACCGGCCCTTCCCGCAAAGGGCTTTTTCCTGTCTTATTCACCATAATCTACCGCGCAGTGTGGGCTCCGTCATCCTAAAAAGCACGAGGCTCCACAAAATAAGGCCTCATTCTAAGGCTAAAACCGCGGTATTTCGCCGTCCCTAGCAGATATTGGGGAAAGAGCACAAGCCACACACAACAAAACCTCTCCAGCCGCAAAAACGCTTTGCGGAGGAGGTCGTTTCCAAGGTCTGGCTGGCCACTGCTCGGCCTGCTGAATCGCCGCGTTTGCCGCGGACGTTAATGACAACCTAACGGGTCAAAGGGGCACTGTCACGCCTTCTTTGCCCGTTCCGGCTGAACCGATCTGCAGGGGTACGGGCGCCTACCAGTTGTCGCGGAACCAGCGCACGGCACGACCCAGTGTGCCAGCTGGATGGCGGCCTGCGGGCATCTCAAAATCCCACCACTCATCCTGCGGATGGGCGGCAAACAGGCACAGCCCGACAGCCGACGCAAAGCCTGGCCCAGTTGCCGACTGCGGCAGGCCATGGACCCGCAACGGGCGGCCCAGGCGCACTTGCTGCCCCAGAATGCGGCTTGCCAGCCCGTCCAGCCCCATGATCTGGCTCGACCCGCCGGTCAGCACGATCTGCTGACTTGGCAGATATTCGAACCCGGCCGCATCCAGCCGCGCCCGCACCTCTTCCAGAATCTCCTCGACCCGGGGGCGCATGATACCGATCAGCTCAGCCCGGCTGACAGTGCGCCGGTCATGCTCCCAGTCGCCGGTATCGCCGCCAATATCGATGATCTCGCGGTCATCGGCGCCAGTGGCATGCACCCCGCCATTAAATGTCTTGATCCGCTCAGCGTTGGCCATGGGAATGCCCAGCCCCATCGAAATGTCGCTGGTGATGTGATCGCCGCCCAGACGCACCGCGTCAGCATAGATCATGTGTTTCTTCATGAAGACCGAGATAGAGGTGGAGCCACCGCCCATGTCGATACAGGCCGCGCCCAGTTCCTGTTCATCTTCAACCAGCGCCGAGAAGCCGGACGCATAGGCCGAAGACGCAATCCCCGCCAGCTCCAGGTCGCAGCGCTGTATGCAACGCACCAGGTTTTGCACCGCGATGGCATCCACTGTCAGCATGTGCATATCCACCGCCAGCGTCTGCCCCATCTGGCCACGCGGATCGCCCAGGCCGGAACGGTTGTCGAGTGCAAAATTCACCGGCTGCGCATGCAGCACCTCGCGCCCCGCGCCATATTCCGGCACTTCGCAGGAGGCCAACACCTGCGCCACCTCATGCTCGGAGACCACCTGCCCCTCAAGGTCCAGCTTTGCATCCAGCCCATAAGAACGCGGATTGGCACCGGAGAAACAGGCGATCACATGGTCCACCCGCACCTCTGCCATCTTTTGCGCCGCCTGCACCGCAGTACGGATGGCGCGCTCAGTCTCCTGCATGGCGTTGATTTCGCCGAACTGCACCCCGCGCGAACGGGTGGTGGCGGCACCGATCACCCGAAAACCCGACTGGCCTGCAAGTGCGCCGATGGAGCCATCCTCGCTGAGACGCCCGGTGCCGTCGAACCGCAGCACAAGGCAGGCAATCTTGGAACTGCCCACGTCCAGAATGGCGACCACGCCGCGCTGCATTGCCTGACGCCGCATCTGCCGCATCGCCCGCTGCGATTGATAAAGATCTGTCATATTACTGCCCGCCCCCGTTCAACTGCCGGATCCGCCACCAGTTTTCCACTGAGTTTTCGGTCATCCGAACGGTGGGGCGCCCAGCCAGGCGCATATCCACCGCCGTCACATCACGTTCCAGCAAATCCTGCACTTCACTGACTGCCAGAACACGCTCCAGTGCCCGCACCGGATTACCTACAGGCAGCAGGATCCGCTGCTCGCGGTCCAGCACCACGTCCCAGCGCCGTTCGCCGATCCGAACCAGCCCGCGCAGCCGCGGCCCCAGCGGCTTGGCCGCCGCAAACAGCCGCAGTGCTTCAGCCGCATGTGCCTCTGCTCCCTTGCCGGCGATCAGTGGCAGGTCCGGGTGCAGGCTGCGGCGCCCCAGTTCGGCAACGTGAATGCCATTTTCGTCCAGCAGCGCCAAACCTTCGCGGCTGCGCCATATCAACGCCGGCTGGCGCTCCTCGACATCCACCTGCAGGATACCGCCGGGACGAATTCTGACGCTAGCGGTCTTGACCGGATCCAATCCGGTGATCACATCCCGGATCTGCTCCAGATCCAGATCAAAAGAGCTGACCGGAAATTCCAGCGGCACCACTTCGCGGATATCCTGCGCCACGCTGGTGCCAGCGCCGTCCACTGCCATCACCTTGACCATGAACTCCGGCCGTTCCTGGATCGCCGCTCGGGCCTCCAAATACAGCCCCACCAGTGCGCCGCGCCGCGCCTCATCGGCCAAATAGGCGCTGCCGGCTGCAAAGACCAGACAGAACGGAACCCCAAAACGCAGGCCGAAACGAATGCCCGGCGTCAGCATCCAGCGCTGCAACCTGTACTTCAGCCGCGAGGGCGCAGGGTCAAAGCGCTCCTCCTGTGGCTTGCGAAACCAGCCCGTCAGCGGATGCATGACGCGTCCTCCACCATCCAGGCACAGAGCTGCCCAAACGACATGCCGCAGTATTCAGCCTGCTCCGGCACCAGCGATGTCGGCGTCATGCCAGGCTGGGTGTTGGTCTCCAGCAGCACCAGCCCGTGGGCGCCGCGCGCCTCGTCCCAGCGGAAATCTGTGCGGCTGACACCGCGGCAGCCAAGCGCGTCATGCGCCGTCAGCGCATACTCCAGACACAGGTTGAAGATCTCTTGCGGCAGATCCGCGGGCAGCACATGTCGCGAACCGCCGGGTTTGTATTTTGCATCATAGTCATACCAGCCGTCAGTCAGGATTTCTGTCACCGTCAGCGCCTTGTCCCCAACAACCGTGGTGGTCAGTTCGCGGCCCGGCGCATAGGCCTCGACCATCACTTCCGCAGGCATTTCCTGTGCCAGCTGCGGTGGACCGTTGGCCGCCTCCTGCACGATGTAGATACCAACGCTGGAGCCTTCGTTGTTGGGCTTCACCACATAGGGCGGCGCCATCACGTGGCCTGTACTTACGTCGTCCCTGGCAAACAGGCCGCTCTTGGCCACCGGCAGCCCAGCAGAGCGGTAAACCTCCTTGGAGCGCTGTTTGTCCATTGCCAGCGCCGAGGCCAGAACCCCGGAATGGGTATAGGGAAGCTGCAGCCATTCCAGCACGCCCTGAACGCAGCCATCCTCACCCCAGCGCCCATGCAGCGCGTTGAACGCCACATCCGGCTTGATGTCCAAAAGCCGTGCGTGCAGGTCAGCGCCCGCATCCACCTCAACGACTTCAAACCCCTCACCGCGCAGCGCCGCCGCGCATTCACGGCCGCTGGACAGCGATACTTCGCGTTCGGCTGACGGTCCGCCCATCAGCACCGCGACTTTCGGGAGTGCCCTGCTCGACTTACTCACCACAAAACGCCTCAATATGCACGGGGCTTTGCGCCCCTGATTTTTGGAGCCTGCAACAGACCCGCTTTATCTATATGTGCCAGGCTGCCCTGGCTTGTTACTGCAGGCTTTGCGCCCTTTGCATCGGCAAATCCTTGCCGCCTCTTCGGCACCCTAACGCCCAAATTCTTACCGGGCCGTTAATGATGCCTTTACCATGTTTACCTAGAGCCGCTGCCCGCCTCTCGAAAAGGCCATGGAATCACCTCAGGCTGCGGCACAAAAGCCATTGTCAGCATTCAGATTTTCCAGCTATTCGGGAAGCGGATCACCTATCCGCATGATTTCCCACTCTAGCGTTATGCCGGAATCTTCGTAAACCTTTTTCCGCACGTCTTCACCCAGCCCCTCCAAATCTGCGGCAGTTGCGCCACCCGTATTGATCAGGAAGTTGGAATGTTTTCCGCTCATCTGGGCGCCGCCGCGCTGTGCGCCGCGCATGCCGGCGTTGTCGATCACTTTCCAAGCCTTGAGATCATGCACATCATCAGCGCGCCCCGTCGAAGAGAACCCGGCCGGGTTTCGGAACGTGGATCCGGCTGAGCGGTCGCGCACCGGCTGGGTTTCATCCCGCTTTTTCAGCTGCGCCTCCATCCGCGCGTGCAGCTCTGCCGGATCGCCCATGGGCCCTCGCAGAGTGGCAGAAACCAGCACTGCCCCTGCGGGAAACGCGGTCTGACGATACTGGAACTGAAGCTCTTCTGCGGTGATCTCCCGGATCTTGCCATCGCGGGTGACGATCGTGGCCGACACGAACACATCGGCAGTGTAGCTGCCATAGCAGCCCGCGTTCATCCGCACGGCACCGCCGATGGAGCCGGGAATGGTGCGCAGAAACGTGAGGTCGATCCCCGCATCTGCTGCTTTCCTTGCCACATGCGCATCCAGCGCCGCAGCGCCGGCAGTGACAGTTTCGCCATCTGTTTCGATGCTGTTGAACCCACGGCCCAGGCGGATCACCACGGCCCGCATGCCACCATCGCGCACGATCAGATTGGAACCAACCCCCATCGGGAACACCGGCACAGCCGGGTCCAACTGGCGCAGGAAATCTGCCAAGTCATGAATATCCGCCGGCTGGAACAGATAGTCAGCCGGGCCGCCGACCCGCAGCCAGGTCAGTTCCGCAAGCGGCTTCTGCCTGACAAGGCGGCCACGCACCGCCGGAAGTATAGCTTGATCTTGCGCCGCCATCGCCGCTTCCGCCCCAAGTTCCATCCAATGAACGCGAATAGTCCGTAAACAAGATGGCCGCGGAAATAAAGGGACAACGCGACTTCTCGGAAATCATGCATATGCCCCGTATAACATTGCTTCTGCTCTAGCCAGATCATCGCGGCCAGCCATCCCGCTGCCGCCACCGCCGCCAGCCTATGCCGACGGAAACGGGCGAGAGCGTAAAAGCCAAACAGCCACATCAGGCCAAAGGCCAGCCATACTGCAGAAACGGCGAACATTGCCGACCTCCACTGTCGGGAAAACTTACCGACATCAAACAGGTTACACAAAAGTCAGGCAGCCACCATAGCCTGCCTTTCGGAACATCCCGTTAACACTTTAGCTGCAATTGTTGCTTTCACCGCCGGACGCTGCGGCGGATCCAGCGGCCCAGATATATGACCGGCCAGCGCAGCACCGACAGGCCCGCCAACAGCACCGCCAGCCCCCACCACGGCCCGTTCTCATAGGTGACATATCCCAAGAGCGGAATACCCAGCGCAATCAGCACATAGGCCCGCCGCCAGTGATTGTCGCGGCTGGGTATGATCGCCAACATATTGGCTGCCAGCGCCCAGACAGCCGCAAGGGTCAGCGACAGCGTCATTGCTCCACCTTTCCGCCCTTGGCCCAAGCCCCAGGAAAGCAATCAGCCAACCGTGTCAGCATGCCCAGAGGCGCCCCAAAGACCACAGAAGACCGGAAGGTCGCCCAATCCACCGAATTTGAACCCCGGTATCGGCACATCAGACTGCCAGAAAACAGCAGCAACACAGCCGACAGCCACCCCGGCAAAACGCCGAAACAGGCGCCAACAAATAGCAAGTCAACTGGCGCGAGGATCAACATCTAGCCACGCAGCCGGTCCGGCAGGCCGTTGGCCCAGGTGCTGATGGTGCCGGCACCAAGGCAGACCACCATGTCGCCGGGCCGCGCCTGCTCGCGCACCAGGCGCTCTAGATCATCTTCATTCAGGATGGCGCGGGCGTGGCGGTGGCCGTGGCGGATGAGCCCCTCGACCAGATCATCACGGCTGGCGCCCTCAATCGGGTCTTCGCCGGCGGCAAAAACCTCGGCAATTGCCACCACGTCGGCCTCGTTGAAACAGGCGCAGAAATCCTCGAACAGATTTGACAGGCGCGAGTATCGGTGCGGCTGATGCACCGCAATGACCCGGCCTTCGCTGGCCTGGCGGGCTGCCTTTAGCACCGCAGCAATTTCCACCGGGTGGTGGCCGTAATCGTCAATGATGGTGATGCCGTCCACTTCGCCCACTTTGGTGAAGCGGCGGTTCACCCCGCCGAAGGCCGCCAGGGCAGTGCGAATTTCTGTGCTGTTCATGCCCAAATGCCGCGCCACGGCGACTGCCGACAGCGCGTTTGAAACATTGTGATCCCCCGGCATCGGCAGGGTGCACCCCTCGATCACCCGGTCCTCGGCCTGCAGATGTACATCGAAATGGGCAACGCCCGCTTTGTATGTCAGGTTCACCGCCCGCACGTCAGCCTGGGCGTTGAACCCATAGGTCACGACACGGCGATCAGAGATCCGCCCGATCAGCGCCTGAACCTCGGGGTGATCAGTGCAGCAGACCGCGATGCCATAGAAGGGGATATTAGAGACAAACTCCAAAAAACCGTCGCGCAGCGTGTCGAAGTCGCCCCAGTGTTCCATATGCTCAGGGTCAATATTGGTGACAACGGCAATGGTCGCGGGCAGCCGGTTGAAGGAGCCGTCGCTTTCGTCCGCCTCGACCACCATCCATTCGCCCTGCCCCATCCGCGCATTGGAGCCATAGGCGTGAATGATACCGCCATTGATGATGGTCGGGTCAAAGCCGCCGGCCACCATCAGCTCTGCCATCATGGTGGTGGTGGTGGTCTTGCCGTGGGTGCCGGCAATGGCGACGTTGGATTTCAGCCGCATGAGTTCAGCCAGCATATCAGCGCGGCGTACCACCGGCAGGCCACGCAAACGGGCCTCATCCAGTTCCGGATTGCCCGGTTTGATCGCCGAGGAGATCACCACAACCGCGGCCTCTTCCAGGTTTTCCGCCTTATGACCCACAAAGATGCGCGCGCCCAGCTCTTCCAGACGCTGGGTGATCTTTGAGGATTTCAGGTCCGACCCCTGCACCACATAGCCAAGGTTCAAAAGCACCTCGGCGATGCCCGACATGCCGATGCCTCCGATACCCACAAAATGGATCGGGCCGACATCACCGGGCAGTTTGGTTGCAGGGTTCATGACGTTATCCTTCCTCGGCCAGCTGTTCCACCAGTGCTGCCAGACGTTCGGCGGCATCGGGAACCCCGGCGCTCAGCGCAGCAGCTGACATCTGCGTGGCAGCCTGCGGGTTACTCAGAATTGCGCCCATATGCTCTGTCAGCGCCGGGATATCAAGGGCGCTTTCCGGGATCATCACAGTGGCATTGGCATCAACCAGCCCGCGGGCGTTGGCGGTCTGGTGATCACCCGCAGCAGCAGCATAGGGGATCAGGATCGACGGCCGCCCGATCACCGAGATATCTGCCACCGACGAAGCCCCGGACCGCGAGATCACCAGCTGCGCCTCCGACATGCGGCTTGGTACGTCGGTAAAGAAGGTCTGCACATCTGCATTGATGCCATGTTCAGCGTAAAAGGCATTGACCCGGTCCAGATCCTCGGCCCGTGCCTGATGCGACACCCGCAGATGCTTGCGGATCTCTTCCGGCAGTGCAGCCACGGCGGCGGGAACCACATCCGACAGGATGCGCGCGCCCTGGCTGCCGCCCATCACCAGCAGTGACATCGGATAATCGCCCGGCGGAATATAGCCGGCTCCGGCCCGCTCCATCACGGCGCTGCGCACCGGGTTGCCCACATGTTCATGCGCAACACCTTCTGGCAGCGCGGTTGGCCAGGTGCCGCAGGCCACGCCAGCGACGCGGGCGGCAAAGATCTGGTTCACCCGGCCCAGCACCCCGTTCTGCTCATGGATCATCCGCGGCAGCTTCAGCAGCATCGCCGCCCCCAGCGCCGGGATCGACGGGTAGCCGCCAAAGCCGATCACCGCATCGGGGCGGTCACGGCGCATCTGCATCATCATCGACAAAACGCCGCCTGCGATCTTCGGTGCCACCAGCGCCTTGGCCAGCAGCCCGCCGCGGGCAAAAGTGGCAGAGGAAACCTGCGAAATCTCGACTGCGCTCGGAAAAGACGCCGTATAGCGCGCCCCGCGTGCGTCAGTCGACAGCTTCACCCGCCAGCCGCGGGCCAGCATCATCTCTGCCAAGGCTTGTGCAGGAAACATATGGCCGCCGGTTCCCCCGGCAGCCATCAAGAGCATTTTCTGTGCCATCGCAGCTGGCCTCTTCTCTATTCTCGTCAGCGGCCGCGGCCGTTCAGGTAATCGGCAATCCCGCCCTGCGGGCGCGTCCGGGTAAAGGCCAGCAGCATACCCACTGCGATGCCCGTGGCAATCAGCGAGGATCCGCCATAGCTGACAAACGGCAAAGTCATGCCTTTGGCCGGCAAAAGCCGCACCGCAACCCCCATGTTGATCATCGCCTGAACGCCAAACATGCACACAAGGCCGGTGCCTGCCAGGCGAATGAAAGTGTCTCGTTCGCGCATCAGCCGGAACAGCGAGCGCACAACAATCAGCGCATAAAGCGCAATCAAAACCGCCACCAGAACCAGCCCGTATTCCTCTGCGGCAACAGCGACGATAAAGTCCGTATGGGCATCCGGCAGCGACCATTTCACCTGCCCCTCACCGACACCGACGCCAAACAATCCGCCCTCGCGGATCGCGTTGGTGGCATATCCCAACTGCGTGGTCGGATCGACATCCGGGCTCAGAAAACCGTCAATGCGGCGGGCAAAATGCTCTGAACTGTTGTAGGCAAAGACCCCACCCATCACGACCACCGCGGCCATGCACACCAGCAACAGCATCGGTGCACCGGCCACAAAATACATCACCCCCCAGCCGAACAGGATCAGGCTCGCCTGGCCGAAGTCCGGCTGCAAAACCAGCATCATCACGACCATCATGCACAGCGCAAAAGACATCAGCGTGCCCGGCGGGCCATTGATCTGCTGGCTGGCGGCAATCATCCAGGCCGCCACAATGACAAAGCCTGGCTTCAGGAATTCAGACGGCTGCAGCGAGGCAAACCCCAGGGAATACCAGCGCACAGCCCCCTTGCCGAAATCGGTGCCGAAAATCGGCAGGAACGCCAGCGCAACAAAGGCCAAGGCAAAGCCCAAAACCGCCAGCCGCCGCACCAGGGTCGGCGACATGACAGAGGTCACCAGCATCGCCGCCAGCGCCGTCAGGCCAAAAACCGCCTGCCGCTGCACATAGTGAAAATTGCCAAACCCGTTCCTCTCCGCCAGCGGCACCGAGGCCGCAAGCCCCAGCAAAAGCCCGATCACAAACAGCATCAGGATACAGGACATCGTCCATTTATCCAGCGTCCGCCACCACTTAGGAAGAATCGGTTCACCAGCCTGCACGGGAACCGCGCCATAGACCATCTCAGTCATGGGAATACCGCCACTATATGCCTCGCTCCGCCCCATTTTTGGGGTCTCCCGGAAACTGTAACGAAACGTGAGCTGCGGCGCCAGAAAAAGAACACAGTTCGGCGGAAAACCACCGCTGGGCCACCCGGCTGGCTTGACAGGCAGGAAGCTGCTGCTGTTGGAGCCCGCTGACAGGCTTTCCCGCCAGCAGTACAAACAGCAAACCGCCGCGACCGCCAGAACATCTGGCCGGGCAGCAGACAGCTCTCTGATTGGCACCACACCTGCCCTTGTCGCTGAAAGGCGTCTTGAGGCGGACTCTGCCCTTCCCTTCAGGTTCCGGCCACACTGCATCCCGCCGACCTGTCTGAGCGGCGGCCTGAACAGCACCCTGATCGATGGGTAAAACTGGATCGCCGCATTCGAGAACACCGGCCGGTGCCCAGGGCGGCCCACATACGGCGCATACCAGGCCGTCTCCTTGTCCAGTCAGATCAGCAATGACCCGCACTTGCAAAGCGCAACGTGGTAGGTGGACCGGATTGTCGTGCAGGAGCGGGCAGGTTTGGCTTGCCCATACCATCTGTCCAACCCTATGAAATTTGTTCTGAAGCGCTAACGGGAGGTGTCTGCAACAATGCCCACCCGACCGGAAACAACGCCAAAGTTTCGCAAGATACGACAAGCGCAGACACAAACGGCGTTACCGTGCCTCTTGTGACATTGCTGTGCAATGCACTGGCAGGCAGTGGCGCGAGATCATGTTCGGTCGATTGAAAGATTGGCAGCGTGTCGCCACCCGAAACGACAGATGCCCATAGGTCTTCTTCGCAGTAATCTTAAAGATCGCCCTCATCATTTACGGGCTATGCGGCCTGACCCTATGAGCACCTCATGGGTACAGTCCAATTGTCAGTTGGTATTTCATGTGCCTCGACACATGCGGCAATTTCATCTCTCATTGCAGCCAGGATAAAATCGATCTCGCTCTCGCGCGCCTGATATCGTCCGACTTCCCGTCCCGTTAACAAATTTCTGAGAGCAGGGCGCATTCTTTTGGGAAAAACTCTTCGCCCCAAATCCAACAACCGCTCATTCTTGAGAAATTGTACGGCCTGAGGTCGTTTCACGACATGCCGCTTATTGTCATGTTGCAATTCCCCTTCAACCTCATCGGCATATCCCATCCAGCCCAGTAGCTTTTTGCGCTCGGCATCCTCTCGGATACGGTGGAAATCCAATACGGTCAGACGATCCCCGAATATCTCTTTGTATCTTCCGATCTGCGTGAAATAGTGAGACCGCTCAATATGTCGAAAAAGCGGATGATAGCCTTTGTCTTTCCGCTCCTTTTCAAGCTTCAATGAGTCAAGCAGACTATCGGTCTGCCACCCCAAGCGCAGGGTGTGTTCGTATTCTGAAACTATTCTTTCAATTGGGTCTCGCAAAACCGCGACCAACCAAAACTCACCCACATCGTCTCGGTCAACAAATCGGGCAATGTTTTCCACCGCAGCCGGACAGGACAAATTGTCGGTAGATGCTTCAATTCTCAACTCAGCTTCTGGATTTTCACTGTACTCGTCAAAAAATGCCCCGACACTCTGTGGTCTACCTTCCAGGAAATCCGCTCCTGGGCCACTCCAATCGAGATCAGCAAAATCGGTGAAGTACAGTGTTTCCTTTTGCCGGGCCAAGGCGGCATAGGGCTGCAGACCCAACCAAGCGGACAAACTGCTTGTGCCGCATTTGGGGGCACCCAGCATAATCAAGTAGTTTTTGCGCACGACCAACGCCTCGGCGGTTTGACCTGAAGTTCTTGTTTCTTGTGAACTCTTGCCCTTTGAAAGTAAAGCCACGGCCCAGTCGGCCCTGCCAATTGCCAGGCTTCTCTGCTGCGTCCCGGCTGAACTTTGCGCCTCTCCTGGTAGACAGAAACGAACCCGCGACTTTCCCTTTCCCACAAGGCGCAGATGACATTCCCACTCTCCTCTCAGCCGACAGGAGGTAACGGTTTCTATTCTGAAGACCGGTAGGATCTTGCGCCATGATGGCGGTGCTGTTCGCTCTGATGTCAGGTGCGGTCAGCACCATCAACTGCGGCTGGCGTGAGACTTGCAGCGGTCAAGCTGACTTTGCGGGTCGAGGGGATGCGCGCGTTTGACGTTGCTTGGTAGATCATGCCATTAACGCGCAGCCCTGCGAGACCCTGAGGTGCATGAATAAAATTCGCTCGATATTGACCGGTGATGGTGTTGGTGCTCGTGCTGGCCGCAGCGCAATCTGGAGCTTTGCCGAATTTGGTGGCAGCCAGGCGTTGCGCCTCCTGTCCAATCTGGTCCTGACGCGCCTGCTCTTCCCCGAGGCCTTTGGCTTGATGGCGCTGGTGACCGTTGTCACCACCTGCCTGATGCTGTTTTCCGACACTGGTGTGCGACCGTCGATCATCCAGAATGCGCGCGGCAATGATCCTGCGTTCCTCAACACCGCATGGACGGTTCAGGTGGTCAGAGGATTGCTCCTGTGGCTGTTGACGCTGGCCTTGGCCCAGCCCATTGCTGCCCTGTACGATGCGCCCTTGCTTGCGGATATCCTCCCGGTGGTGGGCCTGACCCTGGTGATCCAGGGCTTCGAGCCAACCGCCATCCACACCGCGAACCGTTACCTCGCTATGGGCCGGTTTACCCAGATCACACTCGGCTCTCAGATCATCTCACTGACCTTTACCGCGTTCCTGGCCTGGCAACTGCAGTCCGTCTGGGCCCTGGTCATCAGCAACGTGTTCTCAAGCACGCTGCAGACCATCGCATACCACGTCTTCTTGCCTGGCCTGAGAAACCGGTTTTTGCTGGAACGCGACGCCTTCTGGCAGATTTTCCATTTTGGCAAATGGATTTTCCTCAGCACCGCCGCAGGCGCTGTACTCTTGCAGGGGGATCGCGCGATCCTTGGCATCTTTCTGCCGCTGGAAGCGCTGGGGGTCTACAGTATCGGCTACTTCCTCGGGAGCATCCCCGTCCTTCTGTCCAACGCCCTGCAACAAAAGGTCGTCTTCCCTCTCTACAGAATGAAGCCCCCAACCGAGAGCGCCGCCAATCGCATCACCCTGTTCCGCGCGCGCCGCCTTATCGCCGCAAGCCTGCTGATGCTTGTGATCCTGCTTGCCTTTGCGGGCCCAACCCTTGTCGACCTGCTCTACGATTCTCGGTATTCTGCCGCCGGACCGATCATCACGCTCTATAGTCTGTCCCTGGTCCCCCTGGTGACCCTCAACACCATCAACGTTGCTCTTATGGGGGCGGGTGAGACAAGGGGCATGTTCTTCATCGCCGGCACAACAGCCCTATTCCAAACCGGCCTGCTATTTGTCGGCATCCCAGCCCTGGGTATCTCGGGTGCCATTTTGTCCTTGGGTCTGGCGGCCTTGCTCAGCTATCCGCTACGGCTATATTTTTCCCTGAAATTCAGCGTCTTCGATCCTGTTCAGGACATTGGTTTCACCCTGCTGGGCCTCGCTTGCGCGGCGGTGGCCTGCGCGGCGCATTGGGACAGGGTTGCAACGCTATTCTCGCATTGACCTGGCGGCGAACAACTGCACTTTCCGCTGCCCCGCGGCAGCAAAGCTGATGCCCGCGCGGCCTCTCTGGGGCTGCGATCTCTGGCAGCGAAAGAAGCCAAGGTACAAGTCGGCCTCAAAGCATGCCATCACCTCCACTCCAGCAAAGCCCCCACCCGACACACCCATCCAAGCAGCCACAGACGTTACTTCGGCCCCCATCACCGGCACTTCCTCTTGCGCCACCATCCGTTCCGTGGTCGATGCGCCTATGCAGGTAAACACTCTGATTCTCGGCGCCGGCGCGGCCGGCATGATGTGCGCGCGCCATGCGGGCGGCAGCACTTTGGTGATCGACCACGCCAAGGCGCCGGGCGAGAAGATCCGCATCTCCGGCGGCGGCCGCTGCAACTTCACCAACATGTATACAGAGGCCAAGAACTACCTGTCGGCCAATCCGCATTTCTGCAAATCGGCGCTGGCGCGCTACACCCAGTGGGATTTCATCGAACTGGTGGACCGCCACGGCATCGCCTGGCACGAAAAAACCCTGGGCCAGCTGTTCTGCGACGGCTCGTCCAAGCAGATCATCGCCATGCTGGTACAGGAGATGCAGCAGGCCGGGGCGGACCTCTGGCTGCACAGTTCTCTGGAACGTGTTGAGCAGACCGCCGACGGTTTCATCGTCCAGCTTTTGCGAGAAGGCAAGCCGCAGACCGTCTCCTGTCGCAACCTGGTGCTGGCGACCGGCGGCAAATCCATCCCCAAGATGGGCGCCACCGGCATCGCTTATGACCTTGCCCGCCAGTTCGGCCTGGATGTAACAGAAACCCGCGCAGCTCTCGTGCCTTTCACCTTCCCCGATGGTCGGTTTCAGCCGCTGGCCGGAACCGCTCTGCCCGCGCGTCTCAGGAACGAACGCGCCACATTCGACGAGGCACTGCTGTTCACTCATCGCGGCCTCTCCGGCCCATCCGTTCTGCAGCTGTCCTCCTATTGGCGGGAAGGCGAAGAGATCACGGTGAACCTGATCCCGGACACGCCGCTTTTTGATCTCTTGCGGGATCAGCGCCAGGCCGAAGGCCGCCGCGACCTGACCACCGAGCTGGCGCGCCACCTGCCTGCCAAGCTGGTGGACTTCCTGAAACCCCAGCTCGACCTCAAGGGCCGCCTGGCCGATCAGTCCGACGCCGCGCTGCAAGGCTTATGCGATGCCCTGCAAACCTGGCGCCTGCTGCCCGCCGGCACCGAGGGCTACCGCACCGCCGAGGTCACCCTTGGCGGCATCAGCACTGACAGCCTGTCCTCCAAAACCATGGAAGCCAAGGCCGCCCCCGGCCTTTACGCCATCGGCGAAGCAGTGGATGTGACCGGCTGGCTTGGCGGTTACAATTTCCAATGGGCCTGGGCCTCCGGCCACGCCGCAGGCACCGCCATCGCCGCCACGGGCTGATTTCCCGGGAACGTTCCGCTTCGGAGCCGCCTTCGCCTGAGGAGAGACAGCCGGGGATGGCGGGCGGGGTCAAGGGAAATCGCGGAGGCTCCGCCCGCAAGGGCGGATACCGCTGTTTCACTTGGGCGCGGCTGGCAGCTCTGGCAGGCACGGATCATGCGCAGGCGGATCAGAGGCGGGTTTTCCGCTTGGGTGGGCCCAGAAGCCCCTCCTCCCCCTAACCCTCAACGAAGACTTTGTTGTTCGGCGTCATCCCACGGGTATAGGTGCAGAAGGTGTCATGCGCGTCCGGCGTGGTGGTGTGGATCTTGATATTGGTGATCACCTCCACTGAACCGGCGTCCAAACAGGCCTTCTCGGCCTGCTTCACAATCTCCAGCAGCTGGTCCAGTTCTCCCTTCATGGTGGTTTCCATCGCTCCCACCTGAAACGGCACGCCAGAGGCTTTCACGACCGCAATCGCCTGATCCACCACTTCGAAATTATTGCCTTCACGTAGCCGTGGAATGACCTGAAAGGCCAGCATCACCGTGTTTTTTCCCTGGGCTGCCGTGCTCATTGCTTCAATCCACCCTGCCGGCCTGTCCCAGCCGCTTTTTCACCTCCGCCGTGAAATCATCGCCGCGCTGTTCGAAATTGTCATATTGGTCAAAGCTTGCCGCCGCCGGCGCCAGCAGCACAGTGTCGCCAGCCCCTGCCTCTGCCATGGCCCGTTCCACCGCTGCGGCCATGGTGGTGCAAACCTCTGCCTCGACATCCAGCTGCAGCGCAAAGCCCGCTGCCTCGCGGCCAATCACATAGGCTTTGGCGACATTGCCAGTCTGCCCCTGCAGCGCGTCCAGCCCGCCGTCCTTCTCCAGTCCGCCGCAGATCCAGCGGATGTTTTTGAAGGCGCTCAGCGCTTTCACCGCACTGTCCAGATTGGTGGCCTTGCTGTCATTCACATAGCGCACCCCATTCGCCTCGGCGATGGTCTGGCTGCGGTGCGGCAGGCCGGGGAATGTGGCCATCGCCTCGCCGATCAGCCGCGGCGCCAGCCCCAGCGTGCGCGCCGCCGCATAGGCCGCGCAAGCGTTCTGGTGGTTGTGTGCGCCGGGCAGGCCCATCATTTCGCGCAGATCGATTGAGGCCGCCTGCCGCCCCTTGCGGTACTCGCTCAGAAACCCTTTCTTGGCAAACACCTGCCAGCCCGGCCCGGTCAATTTACGCGCAGCGGAAATCCGGATCACCCGGTCGTCACCCTGCCCTTCGGACAGCTGGCCCGCCAGGAACAGCCCCTCGTCCTCGTCGATGCCAATGACCGCCCGGTCCGGCCCGCCCTCGGCAAACAGCCGCCGCTTGGCCGCAAAATAGCCGCCCATGCCGCCATGCCGGTCCAAATGATCGGACGACAGGTTGGTGAACACCGCCACATCCGGGGTCAGCGCGCGGGCAAGTTCGGTCTGATAGCTCGACAGCTCCAGCACCACCACGCCGCCATTGCCCGGCGGATCAATGCCCAGCACCCCGCGACCGATGTTGCCCGCCAGCTGGCTCTCGCGGCCTGCCTCCTGCAGGATGTGGTGCAGCAGCGCCACCGTGGTCGATTTGCCGTTGGAGCCCGTCACCGCCACCACCCGCGGCGGTTGGTCATGCATCTGCCATTCAGCATCGGCAAAGGAGCGGAAAAACAGCCCGATGTCGTTGTCCACCGGCACGCCCGCCTCCATTGCTGCCCGGATCACCGGATTGGGTTTCGGGTAAAGATGCGGAATGCCGGGCGAAGTGATCAGGGCAGCCACATCGTCAAAGGCGCCGCCCTTATGCAGATCGCGGCAGGCAAAGCCTTCCGCCTCTGCCGCCTCCCGCGCCGCCGGATTGTCATCCCAGCAAAGGGCCTCGGCCCCGCCTTCACGAAGGCTGCGCGCCGTCGTCAAGCCTGAGCGCCCCAGCCCCAGCACAGCGACCTTCGCGCTCTCATATCCTTTGACCGGGATCATTGCCTGCCCTCATCTTTCAAAACCAGTTCCAGAGGCACTTTGCACAGGAGCCCCCCCGCCTTCAAGCGCCGCCCGCACGGGCCGCAGGGCCCGTGCCGCGCCCAACAATTTACAGGCAGGCTTAGCCTGCCGAAATTGGCGGGAGCCACCCCCTCATCGCGCCTGTTGCGCACCCTGCGAACGCCGCCCTCATCACATCTTCATCCCGCCGGGTTACGGTCCAACCGTTGCAACGAAAATACCAGGAGACCGGCCCCCTCGGACCACCTCTTCAGCAGGTGCAGGGCGGGCCCGCATAGGCCGACAGACGGGCATGCCCCCTTGGCAAGGGTCATCCGACGCTCCGCCCCTCCGGCGGCGCCGCCTTCTTCTTTCAAAGACAAACCGCCCGCAGCTGCAGCCCCGGGCGGTTCCATAAAAGAAGACCTCAAACCACCCCGCCGCAAAGACGGCGCGGCGGCACAGCGGCGTGTCTTACCGCACTTTCAAAGTCGCCAGACCAATCATCGCCAGGATCAGCGAGATGATCCAGAACCGGATCACGATCTGCGGCTCGGCCCAGCCTTTTTTCTCATAGTGGTGATGGATCGGCGCCATCAGGAACACCCGCCGCCCGGTGCGTTTGAAATATAGAACCTGGATGATCACCGACAATGCCTCAACCACAAAAAGCCCGCCGACAATGGCCAGCACCAGCTCGTGCTTGGTGGCCACCGCAATGGCGCCCAGTGCGCCGCCAAGGGCGAGCGAGCCGGTGTCGCCCATGAACACCGCCGCGGGTGGCGCGTTATACCACAGGAACCCCAGCCCTGCGCCGAACAATGCGGCGCAGAAAATCAGGATCTCACCCGTGCCGGGCACATAATGCACATCCAGATATTCGGTAAAGTCGACCCGACCCACTGCATAGGCAATCACGCCCAGGGTGCCTGCCGCAATCATCGACGGCATAATGGCAAGACCATCCAGCCCGTCCGTTAGGTTGACCGCATTGGCCGCACCGACGATGACGCAGATCGAGAACGGCACGTAGAACAGGCCGAGGTTGATCAGAGTATCCTTGAACACCGGCAGCGCCAGCTGGTGCTGCAGCGGTTCCGGGTGGTAGGCTGCGGCCCAGACCGAGGCGATGACCGCAATCAGCACGCCCAGCGCCAGCCGCACCTTGCCCGGCACGCCTTTGGTGTTCTGCTTGGAGACCTTGGCATAGTCATCGGCAAAACCGATGAGCCCGTAAGCCATGGTCACAAACAGCACCAGCCAGACAAAGGGATTGTCCCAACGCGCCCACATCAGTGTCGCGGTCAGCAGCGCCCCGACGATCAGCAAGCCCCCCATGGTGGGCGTGCCCGCCTTGGAGAAATGCCCCTCTGGCCCGTCATCGCGGATCGGCTGGCCTTTGCCCTGGCGTTTGCGCAGCACGTTGATCAGCGGTCTGCCGAACAGGAAGCCAAAGATCAGCGCGGTCATGAAGGCGCCGCCTGCGCGGAAGGTGATATAGCGGAAGAGGTTGAAAAAGTCCCCTCCGTCCGACAAAGCGGTCAGCCAATAGAGCATTTTGCTCTTCCCCCGATCTTCTAGGTGTTTTCTGATTTGGAGCCGGATTGACCCATTTCGCGGATGCCGTCAACGATCTTGGCCAAAGCCATGCTGAGCGAGCCCTTGGCCAGCACGATGTCGCCACCCCAGATTTCGCCCGCCAGCCCCGGCACTGCCTCCGCGCTGGTTGCATACCAGCCGCCGCGTTTTGCCTCCGGCAAAGCCTCATGCAGCGCCTGCATCAGCGGGCCGATACAGTGGATTTTATCGATGCCCTGCACCGCGTCCAACGTCGCAAGTCCGGCGTGCAGCTGGACCTCCTGCGGGCCAAGCTCCTTCATGTCGCCGACATAGGCAATCCGCCGCCCCTGCCCAGGCGTTGCCGCCAGCACTGCCAGCGCCGCAGCCATCGAGGTCGGATTGGCGTTGTAGCTGTCGTCCAGCAGGGTGAGCTCCCCGCTCTCCAGCCGGATCGTTTCGCGCACTCCACGCCCCTTGACCGGCGACCACAGCGCAAGGCTTTGGGCTGCCTTGACCGGGTCAGCGCCCAAGGCCTCGATACAGGCCAGAGCGCCCAAGGCATTCATTGCAAAATGCGCGCCAAGGGATTGAATATGCAGTTCTATCTCGCCGCCATTGGCGGTGGCGCGGGCAACGGTTTCTTCGCCCTCGATGCCGGCGGAATGCAGTTTGTAATCCGCTGCGGTCTCGCCAAACCAGCGGGTGGTTGCGCCCAGCTCTGCAGCCACATCCCGCAGCACATGAGCCTCCGCAATATCGGCGTTCAGCACCGCGACGCCGCCCGGCTCCAGCCCCTCCATGATCGCGGCTTTTTCTCGGGCAATGCCTTCGACGTTGTCAAACGCCTCCAGGTGAACCGCGGCAACCGTCGTCACCATCGCCACATGCGGGCGTGCCTGTTTTGCCAGCGGGGCGATTTCGCCGGGGTGGTTCATGCCGATCTCGATCACCGCAAATTCCGCATCGCGCGGCATCCGCGCCAATGTCAGCGGCACACCCCAATGGTTGTTGTAGCTGGCAACAGCTGCATGGGTGCGGCCCTGGTCCGACAACATCCGCGCCAGCATTTCCTTGGTCGAGGTCTTGCCGACCGAGCCAGTAACCGCAACGACCCTGGCCTGGCTGCGTGCCCGCGATTCCCAGGCCAAAGCCTCCAGCCCCGCCTGCACATCATCGACGACCAAAAGCGGCGCATCCGCAGGCATCCCATCCGGAATGCGGGAGACCAGCGCCGCGCCTGCGCCCTTCTCCAAGGCCTGCGCCACAAAGTCATGACCGTCGCGGGCAGCCTTCAGCGCCACAAACATGTCACCCGTTTCAATCGTGCGGGTGTCGATGGACATGCCGGTGACAGCCCAGTTTCCCTGCACCCTGCCGCCAGTTGCGGCGGCGGCCTCTGCCGCAGTCCAAAGGGTCATGCGAGCCTCCCGTCCAATGCTGCCACGGCGATGCTGGCCTGTTCCACATCATCAAAGGGCAAGATCTGATCACCCACGGTCTGGCCGGTTTCATGCCCCTTGCCGCAGACAATCAGCGCATCGCCCGCCTGCAGCATGTCAGCACCGCGCAGGATCGCCTCGGCGCGGTCGCCAATCTCGATACAATCCGGCGCGCCACCCTTGACCGCCGCGCGGATGATGGCAGGGTCTTCACTACGGGGGTTGTCGTCGGTGACGATCACCACATCGGCATTGTCATGCGCCGCCTGCCCCATCAGAGGCCGCTTGGTAGTGTCGCGGTCGCCGCCCGCACCGACAATGGCAATCAGCCGCCCCAGCACATGCGGGCGCAGTGCCTTGATGGCGCTGGCCACGGCGTCGGGGGTGTGCGCGTAGTCGACAAATACGGCAGACCCATTGTCACGCGACGCCGCCAGCTGCATCCGGCCGCGCACGGTGGTCAGATGCGGCAGGGTTTCGAACACCCGTTCCGGATCCTCTCCGCCGGCAATCACCAGCCCACAGGCCAGCAGAACATTTTCCGCCTGAAAGCCGCCGATCAGATTGAGACGCAGCTGATATGGCTTGTCATGCCAGGAGAACCGCACATCCTGACCGGTACCATCATAACGCATCCCCTGAAGGTTCAGGTCGCCAAGACCCCGGCCCACGGAAATCACCTCCTGCCCGCGGGCAGCGGCGACCGCCCGCATCTCGGCACCGCGCGGGTCGTTCATGTTGATGACAGCGACGCCTTCATCCGGCAGCACCCGGCGGAACAGACCTGCCTTGGCCGCGAAATAGGCCTCAAACGTTTCGTGGTAATCCAGATGATCCTGAGTGAAATTGGTGAAGCCTGCCGCCGCCAGCTGCACCCCGTCCAGACGGCGCTGGTCCAGCCCATGCGAGGAAGCCTCCATCGCCGCATGGGTGACACCCGCATGTGCCGCAGCAGCCAGGGCGCGATGCAGGGTGATGGGTTCCGGCGTGGTATGCGCCAGCGGATAGGCCCAGGCGCCTTCGATGCCGGTTGTGCCCATGTTCACGGCTTCATAGCCCAGCTCAGCCCAGATCTGGCGCACGAAGGTCGCAACTGAGGTCTTGCCGTTGGTGCCGGTGACCGCCACCACGGTCTGCGGCTGGCCGCCAAACCACAGCGCAGCGGCATAGGCCAGCGCCTGGCGCGGGTCCTCGACCACCACCAGCGCCGCATGGCTTTCGCCAAGAACCGTTGCAGCGATGTCGGCCCCGGCAGCATCTGTCAGAATGGCAGAGGCGCCTTTCTCCAACGCACCGGGAACGAATTTGGCGCCATGGACCTGGCTGCCCGGCAAGGCGGCAAACAGGAAGCCCTCGCGCACCTCGCGGCTGTCCACCGCCAGACCGCTGATCTGCGGGTCGGCACCGCCACGGGCCGTCAGCCCCAATTGGCCCAGTCTCAATTGGTTCTGGGGCTGGTCTGATCTGCTGCTGCTGCTCATGGCGGCCCTTTACCTGTGTCAGTTCGAGGTGAGGGTTATACCAGTCACCTCTGCGGGTTCAACTTGCGGCCGCAGCCCCAGCAATGGGGCCACGCGCCCGATCATTTCAGCCGCCACCGGAGTGGCTGTCCAGCCTGCGGTCCGGCGTTCCTCGCCGTGGGCGATGATGGAAGGTTCATCCAGCGTCACAATCAGCACGTATTTCGGGTCATGTGCCGGGAAAATAGAGGCAAAAGTGGCGATCACCTTGTCATCATAGTAGCCGCCACGGGGTTTGGGTTTATCTGCGGTGCCGGTCTTGCCGCCCACCTGATAGCCCTCGACCTCAGCAAAGGATGCGGTGCCTTCGCTGACCACCTTGCGCAGCATGGTGCGCGCGGCGGCGGCAGAGGCCTCGCTCATCACCCGCTCGCCCAGCTGCGGGCCTTTCTGTTTCAGAATCGTCGGCGCAACGTAGCGACCGCCATTTGCAACCGCAGCATAGCCTGCCGCCAGATGCATCGGCGTGGTGGAAATACCGTGACCATAAGAGATGGTCATCGCTGACAACTCTGACCAGTTCGGCGGCAGCAGCGGCTTGCCGCCCGCAGCTTCGGAGATTTCAAACGGTGTCGGCTCCAGCATGCCCATGGTGTCCAGGAAGCTTTTCTGCCGTTCCACCCCGATCTGCTGCGCCAGCCGCGCGGTGCCGATGTTGGAAGATTTGACGATAATTTTAGTTACCGACATTTCGTTGCCGTAGTTGCGGAAATCGCGGATCGCAAAGCGGCCCCAGCGCAACGGCCCGCGGGTGTCGATCACGGTATCGGCGGTGACCAGCCCCAGATCCATGGCCTGCGCCGCGGTAAAGATCTTGAAGGTGGAGCCGAGCTCATAGACCCCCTGCACCGCGCGGTTGAACAGCGGGCTGGCCGACGGATCAAAGCCCGAGGTCGGCGGGCGCGGCCGGTCGTTGGGATCGAAGTCCGGGAAAGACACCACCGAAATCACCTCGCCCGTGTGGGCATCCATCAGGATCGAGGTGGCGCCCTTGGCGTTCATCAGCTTCATGCCGCCGTAAAGCACCTGCTCGGCGGCGGCCTGCACGGTCAGGTCCAGCGACAACTGCAGCGGTTTGCCTGCGTTGGCCGGGTCGCGCAGGTAATCGTCGAACTGGCGCTCAACGCCGGCAACGCCGATCACTTCGGCTGCATTCACGCCCTCTTTGCCGAAACCGGCACCACCCAGCACATGCGCCGCAAGGCTGCCATTGGGATAAAGACGCATTTCACGGGGGCCGAACAACAGTCCGGGATCGCCGATGTCATGCACGGCCTGGAGCTGCTCAGGACTGATTTTCTTCTTTACCCACAGAAACTTGCGCTTGCCGGTGAAATCCTTGATGAGCTGTTCAAGCTCCAGGTCCGGAAAAATCTCCACCAGCTTCCCGGCGGCCCCTACGGGGTCGATCATCTGCGGCGGCTGGGCATAAAGGGAGTGGGTTTCAAAGTTGGTTGCCAGCAGGCTGCCGTTGCGGTCGACGATATCGGCACGCTGTGCGGCGATGATGCTGCCCGCAGCGCTGGCCACGGGTTCGGCAGGCTCGGAAACCGCCGTCATGCCCATTCGGGCGGTAATCGCACCAAAAGCGCAGACAAAGAACACACCCAGCACCAAAAGCCGCCCCTCGGAGCGTTGACGGGCCTGCACCTGCATTTCCTGATGGCGCAGGCTGATGTTTTCCTCTTCGATCACATCCGGGTTTTCACCGGTAGCACGGGCATGCAGGATACGGGCCAGCGGGCGAAGCGGCGTGCGGATCATGGCTGTGTCCTCACGTTCAGTCCGGAAACCTCAACGTCGTTGGTGATTTCCAGTTCGGGGGGGGCGGGATAAGAGACCTCATCCACCCGCCCGAACTGATCCGGGCGCAGCGGCAGGAGACCCAGGCTGTCAAAGTTGATCTCGGCCAGTTCGCGCAGGCGCTGCGGGCGGTTAAGATAGGCCCATTCGGCGCGCAGCACGCTAAGTCGCACCTGCGCAGCGCCGATTTCGCGCTGCAGCTGGCGGGTTTCCTTCAGCACCTGCTGGGTGGCATAGTTTTCACGGTAGGCCCAGAACGCCAGACCAAAAACGGCAAGGCATGTTGCGATATACAGCAGTGTCTTCACTTGCGCGCCTCTTGCAGCTGCGGCATTCCAAGGTCCTTGGCTGAAATCGGCCCCGGCTCCGCATCGGTGCGGCGCCCGACCCGCAGACGGGCGGAGCGGGAGCGCGGGTTTTCAGCCAGTTCCTGATCATCCGGGCCAACAGCCTTGCGGGTGACCAGTTCGAATTGCGACGGGGTTTCAACCTGTTCGGGCGCATAGCGGTTGGCGCGACCAGTCTTGCCCGCACGGTGCTGGAAGAAGCGTTTGACCATGCGGTCCTCGACCGAATGGAAGGTCACAACAGCCAGCAGACCGCCCGGTTTCAGCGCGCGCTCGGCAGCCAAGAGCCCCTCGAACAATTCATCATATTCGGCATTTACGGCAATGCGCAGCCCCTGAAAGCTGCGGGTCGCCGGGTGCGACTGACCGGGCTTGGGACGTGGCAGGCAGCTTTCAATGATTTTGGCCAGGCGCAGGGTGGTGCTGATCGGCTCCAGCGCACGTTCCTTGACGATTGCCTTGGCAATGCGGCGGCTGGCGCGTTCTTCACCGTAGTGGAACAGAATGTCGGCGATCTGCGCTTCTGTCAGTTCAGCAATCAGGTCGGCAGCCGACGGGCCGGACTGGGACATCCGCATGTCCAGCGGGCCATCCCTCATGAAGGAAAAGCCGCGTTCGGCCAGATCCAGCTGCATCGAGGAAACGCCAAGGTCCAGAACCACGCCATCGAGGTCTTGCGCATATTCATCCATGCGGGAAAACACGCCAGGCTGCAGGATCAGGCGGTCGCCGAACGCCCCTGCCCAGGGTTTGGCGAGCTCAAAGGCCAGCGGGTCGCGGTCAACGCCGGTGACCTGATCTGCGCCCGCTTCCAGCAAGCCGCGGGTGTAACCACCGGCGCCGAAGGTGCCATCCAGCCAGCACCCCGCGACCGGGGCCACGGCCGCAAGCAACGGACGGAGAAGAACGGGAATATGGGGACCATTGGCAGCTGTTTGGTCCTGGGTCATGTCTTAAGCGCCCCCGGCGCCGTCTAGGAATTCCATTGGATCGAAGTCGTCGGGCAGGTCGTCCAGCCACTCTTCGGCCTTGGCCAGCTCCTCTTCCTCGTAGGTTTCCGGCTTCCATATCTGGAAGGTGTCGCCCGCGGCAATAAAGAAGGCTTCGGCATCGAGGTCGATTTTCTGGCGCAGCTTGGCGGGCAGCACCAGACGGCCGGTCTCGTCGACATTGGTCGGAAAGGACTGACCGTGGAACATCCGCTGCAGCATCTTGCGCTGCATCGAGCCGCGCGGGAGCTGGTCGATCTTGGCGTCGACCTCTTCGATCGCCTCGATCGTATAGCATTCCAGGAAATTGCGGCGCTGGTCGCCATAGACGATCACCAGTTCGGGGTTCTGACCGGACTGCCAGTTGGGATCAGCGGCCTCCAGCACACGGCGAAAGGAGGCCGGTATCGACACCCGCCCCTTGCTGTCCACCTTGTGGTGGCTTTCACCTCTGAACCTGCGGCCCAAGTTACCGTCCCTTTTCCGCGCGTCCCTCGCGTTAAACCGTCCCCCAGAATGTAAAGGGGCGGGCTGATCTGCTGCCACTGATCAACCCGCCACCTTGACCCGCTTTGCGGGATGTCCGACTGCGCGCGCCACCTGGGGGGATGTCTGCTCGCCCGCGCGCCGGATCTCTTTGTTCGATGAAAGCGAAGGCCTGTATGAAACCTGCTCTTTTAGTTTGGCTTGGGGTCGTTTGGTGCCCCGTCCCTCGTCTCATTCGATGTAGAAGGGATACTATGGGAATTGATGGGCACGCAACAGTTTTCTGCGAGACACAGTCGAATCCTTGACAGAGATTCCACAGATCGGCCTGAGATTCGTGACCAAAAGAAGGCAAAATCAGAACAATTAGCGGAGAAACTGCAGCTACACACCAGATATAGACACAGGTTGCAGGGGAGATTTTTTTCCCATATTTTCCCGCGATTCCATCTGCCTGACAGTAGACCTCAATCAAGTTCCCCTTACGTTCCCCCTCAACTGCATCCGGAAATGCGAAAACCTCGCACTTCAGCGTTTCAGCACACTGCGATTCGCAACTGCAAGGGGTGAATTTCGGGAGGCAGGCCATAAAATCCCATGGCGCCCATGATTTCCCACCGGTCCCGCGAATTCCCAGCCGACCCATGCAGTCCCAGCCGTCCCGCCAAATCCCATACGGCATAGCATGTGCCATGTGTTCCCATTCCGGCCGGGCAATCCCGTCTGCGCCCAAACCGAAAACAAAAGGCCCGCCGTGGCAGCGGGCCTTTTCAAACATCCGGGCTGGCGGGCAGCTGACTGCCTCAGGCCATGCCGCCGCCAATCAGCCCCTCTGCGATACGGGCATAGGCCCGGGCCATCGGCCCCTCCCCCGCCGCAATGGGTGTGCCGCTGTCGCCGGCCAGCCGGGTGTCCAGATCAATCGGCAGCGCCCCCAATAGCGGCAGGCCCAATGTTTCAGCCTCAGCCGCGACGCCGCCATGGCCGAAAATGTGATGCTCCCCGCCGCAGTCCGGGCAGGTGAAGAAGGACATGTTCTCGATCAATCCCAGCACCGGGGTTTTCAGCGTGTTGAACATGTCCAGCGCCTTGCGGGCATCCAGCAGCGCCACGTCCTGCGGAGTGGAGACGACGATAGCGCCGGAAAGCTCCGCCTTGGTGCAAAGCGTCAATTGCACATCACCGGTGCCGGGCGGCAGGTCGACGATCAGCACATCCAGCTCCCCCCAGCTCACCTGCCCCAGCATCTGCTGCAGCGCCCCCATCAGCATCGGGCCGCGCCAGACCACGGCCTTGGCATCATCGACCATAAAACCGATCGACATCAGGGTAACGCCATGGGCATGCAACGGTTCGATGATCTTGCCGTCCGGGCTGGCAGGGCGGCCCTTGGCGCCCATCATGCGAGGCTGGGACGGGCCGTAGATGTCGGCGTCCAGCAGGCCGACCTTGCGCCCCTGTTTCGCCAGCGCCACTGCGAGGTTTGACGACACAGTGGACTTGCCCACCCCGCCCTTGCCCGAACCAACGGCCAGAATGCGCTTGACGCCTGCAGGTTTCAGCGGCTCCGCCTGCGGTTTCGGATGGCCGCCCACCTTGAGGCTGGGGGCCGGCTGCTGGGCGGCATGGGCAGTCAGCGCAGCAGAGACAGTTTCAACGCCCTCCAGCGACAGGACGGCGGCTTCGGCGGCTTTGCGCAGCGGCTCCATCAGCTTGGCAATTTCAGGGCTTGGCGCTTCGATCACAAAGCTCACCTTGCTGCCTTCGATGCGCAGCGCCCGCAGCATGTCGCGCGACACCAGAGTGCCGCCGTCCGGCAGCGCCAGCCGCTCCAGCACTGTATGTATCTGTTCCGGGGTGACACCCATGGCTGCTCTCCTGCGTGAATTCCGGCCGATATATATGTGTCATTCCGCCGGCTTGGAACCCGCCAAGCGCGATTGCTGCGCATGGTGCGCGGGTCAGACCGTTTGCCCGGCGCCCAACCCTGAAGCCTCACGCCGCGCACTTGACGCAGCGGCACCCGCAACAGGTTTACAGATACTTAAGAGAACGCCGAAAATATCGCCCCTTTCCAAACAGATACAAGATACGCACCCATGCAAATGCTGCATAGCGGCAATGACGAAGACCGGGATTGTGCATCTGCAGCATTCGCCTAAATTACTCCTCAAGCAAGCGCCAAAGCGGCGCAGGACGAGACGGCAAGACGAAGGAATAGACAAATGGCTGCAGCACAACAGATCTCCGCGGTGAACATTGCATCCCCGGTGGGCTTCCTGGATGCGCTGCTGGTCAAATTCGTCCGCTACCGGCTGTACCGCCAGACCGTCAACGAGCTGTCTGCACTGACCGCCCGCGACCTGGCCGACCTGGGCCTGAACCGGTCCGAAATCAAGCGCGTCGCCTATCAGGCGGCATATGAGAACAACTGAATAGAGATCAGGCTCCTTCTCCTCCTCCCTTAGAAGAGCCTGTCTTCTGCGGCGGCATCCTCCTCCTCCCTGATGCCGCCGCACCCTATACCGGCCAAAAGCCGGGTTTGACTCACCGGGTCTCCTCCTCCCTTAGTCCCGGTGTTTGACAGAACGGCGGCGCCCCTCCTCCTCCCTGGGCGCCGCCGTTTCTTGTTTTGGCGCTGCATATTGCCGTGCAAGGACCCGGAGGCTGACGTTTTCCTGCTATCGCTCGGCGGCTTCTGCTGGTTTGATTACCGACAAAAACAGCAGTGATTTGCGGGGCCGCGCCATGAAATTCATCCACCTTACAGATATTCACCTGATGGCACCGGGCGTGCCACTGAACGGCGGCGATCCGGCGGCGAACCTGACGCGGGTACTGGCCGATATTGCGGCATGGCACCGGGATGCGGAATTCTGCGTGATTTCCGGCGATCTGGCAGATGAGGGCGATCCGGCAGCCTATGGCTGGTTGCAGGAGCAATTGGCAGCCTTTCCGCTGCCGACCTTCCTGATGTTGGGAAATCACGACGTGCGGGAGAATTTTCTGCAGGTCTTTTCGGATCATCCGCGCAGCAGCGGCAGCTATGTGCAGCACAGCCATGCGGCGGGCGGCGCGAAGTTCCTGTTCCTGGATACGCTGACCGGCGGGCCGGATGTGCATGATGGAGAACTGTGCACAGAACGGCTGGCCTGGCTGGAGACGGAGCTGGAGGCCGCAGGGAATGCGCCGGTGTTCCTGTTCCTGCATCATCCGCCGTTTGACATCGACCTGCCCTATGTGGACGACATCAAACTGCGCAATCCAGAGGCGTTTCACACGGCGCTCAGGAAGGGGCGGAACATCCGCCACATCTTCTTTGGCCACATCCACCGGATGACCTATGTGAACTGGCGCGGTTACAGTTTCACCTCGCTGCCCAGCACCAACCACCAGATCCCACTGGTGCCGGAACGGGCTGGGTCGGAATACAGCATTGAACCCATGGCCTATGGCGTGGTGCAGGTGGGCGATGATCAGCTCACTGTTCATTTCGACGCCTATCTGGACCGCCCTGGCCGGGACGCGGGCCGTTAAGTGGAGTTTTCCTGGATCCTGCTGGTCCTTCTGTCGGCGGCCACCCATCCGCTGCGAGACCTGACGCTAAAGGGCGTGGCGCATCCGGTGTCCTGTTACACCGGGGTGTGCCTCAGCTGGGTCGTGTTTGCCTCCTTTCATATGGCGCTGACAGGGCAGAACCCGGCCCTTCCTGCCGACGTCTGGCCGCTGGTTCTGGCCTCGGCTCTGGGGCTGACGGTGTATTACTACGGCACGCTGTCGGCGCTGCGGCGGGGCAATGTCTCGGCCTATTATCCGATTGTACGCTCTTCGCCTTTGGCCATTGCGGGCTTCAGCTGGCTGATGTTGGGGCAGAGTTACTCAGTCGCAGCCCTCTTGGGCATGGGGCTGATCATCTGGGCCGGGCTGATGATCCAAAAGGGCAAGGGGCGACTGCTGGATGACCCGCGCGCCTTTGCCATGGCCGGGATGGCGATGCTGGGATCGGCGGCCTATTCGATTTCAGATGCGACTGCGATGCAAGGCACCAGCAGCGCGCCGTTCCTGTTCTGGAGCTATTTTCTGGTGACGCTGGCCATGGGGGCCTTGCGGGCCTGGGAGGACAGGGGGCAATCAGCACCTTTGCTGGGCGTGGTGCGGGGCTGGACGCAGCACCCCTGGCGCATCCTGTTTGCAGGATTGTCTTCCTACCTGTCGTATCTGCTGATCCTGCGGGTGTTCCAATTGGGCGCCGAGGCCGCTGCGGTCAGCGCAGTGCGACAGGTGTCGATCCCGGTCTCGGTGATCCTGGCGGCACTGGTGCTGAAAGAGCCGCGCGGCCCTTTGCTGCCCGCCGCGCCTGCGCCCGGATCGGATCGCTGCGCGATCCGATCCGCCGGCCTTGCCGGTGCAACTGACCTGTTCAGAAAGGAACGTCGTCCGGTGCTGAGACAAACCGGGCTACCACCTTCTTTAGCCCCGCTTTCTCAAAATCCACTTCCAGCTTGTCGCCCTCAATGCCTGTGATAGCGCCATAGCCGAATTTCTGGTGAAACACCCGCTCCCCCAAGGTGAAACTGGACGTGGCGGTGAGATCGATCACCGTGTTCTTGCTTTCTTTCGGCTGGGAAAGCCCGAATTGGCCGGCCCGGGCCTGCATCCGTTTCCAGCCCGGCGAGTTATAGCCGTCGGCCTGCGCCACTCGTTCATCTATGGTGGATTTCACCTGCCCTGCCCCCGGCGCAGCCGCGCCGTAGCCGCCGCCATAGAGCCCTGGTGGCGTCAGCACCTCGACATGCTCCTCTGGCAGTTCATCAATGAAACGCGAGGGCAGCTGTGATTGCCATTGGCCGAACACCCGGCGGTTGCCCGCAAAGGAGATGGTACAGATTTCCTCGGCCCTTGTGATACCGACATAGGCCAGGCGGCGCTCCTCCTCGAGCCCCTTCTGACCACTTTCATCCATCGAGCGCTGCGAGGGAAACAGCCCGTCCTCCCAGCCCGGCAGGAAGACGGCGGGAAACTCCAGCCCTTTGGCGGCGTGCAGAGTCATGATTGAGACCTTCTCGTCCGCGTCCTGTTTGTCGTTGTCCATCACCAGACTGACGTGTTCGAGGAAGCCCTGCAGGTTTTCAAAAGACTCCAGCGCCTTTACCAGTTCCTTGAGGTTTTCCAGGCGGCCCGGCGAATCCGGATTCTTGTCGTTCTGCCACATCGTTGTGTAGCCCGACTCGTCCAGAATGATTTCTGCCAGCTCCATATGGGTGATGTCCGCGTCGCCTGCCATATGGCCCCAACGGGCAATGCCTTCGACCAACTGGCGCAGGGCGCCGCCGCCCTTGCCTTTGATTTGGCCGCTTTCCACCGCCAGCCGGGCGCCTTCGACCAGTGAAATACCATGTTCACGAGCGATACCCTGGATGGTCTGCTGCGCCTTGTCGCCAAGGCCGCGTTTGGGGGTGTTGACGATGCGTTCGAACGCCAGATCGTCATCCGGCGAGACCACGACGCGGAAATAGGCCATCGCATCGCGGATCTCGAGCCGCTCATAGAAACGTGGGCCGCCGATCACCCGGTACGGCAGGCCGATGGTCAGGAAACGGTCCTCAAACGCGCGCATCTGATGCGAGGCACGCACAAGAATAGCCATGCTGTTGAGGCCGATGGGCGCCTGGCCGCGCGTGCCGCGTTGCATCATTTCAATTTCTTCACCGATCCAGCGCGCTTCTTCCTCGCCGTCCCAGTGGCCGATCAGCCGGAGTTTTTCGCCGTCTCCGGCATCAGTCCAAAGCTCCTTGCCCAGACGGCCGGCATTGCCGCGGATGACATTGGAAGCCGCCGCCAGAATATGGCCGGTAGAGCGGTAGTTCTGCTCCAGCCGCACCACCATGGCGCCGGGAAAATCCTTTTCAAACCGCAGGATATTGCCAACCTCGGCGCCGCGCCAGCCATAGATCGACTGGTCATCATCGCCGACGCAGCAGACATTCTTATGGGCGCCCGCCAGGAGCCGCAGCCAGAGGTACTGGGCGACATTGGTATCCTGATATTCGTCCACCATGATATAGCGGAACCAACGCTGGTACTGCTCCAGCACATCCGGGTGGTTCTGGAAAATCGTGACCATATGCAAGAGGAGATCACCGAAATCGACCGCGTTCAGCTCGCGCAGGCGGGTCTGGTACTGGGCATAGAATTCAGCGCCGCGGCTGTTATAGGCACCGGCATCGGCAACCGGCACCTTGTCCGGCGCCAGCGCGCGGTTTTTCCAGTCGTCGATGATATTGGCCAGCATTCGCGCGGGCCAACGCTTGTCATCAATGCCTGCCGCCTTGATCAGCTGTTTCAAAAGCCGGATCTGGTCATCCGTATCCAGAATGGTGAAGTTCGACTTCAGCCCAGCCAGCTCCGCATGGCGGCGCAGCAGCTTGACGCAGATCGAATGGAAGGTGCCGAGCCACGGCATGCCTTCCACCGCCTGGCCGAGCATGCCACCGACACGTTCCTTCATCTCGCGTGCGGCCTTGTTGGTGAAGGTGACCGACAGGATCTCATTCGGGCGCGCCCTGCCGGTGCTGAGAAGATGCACGATGCGGGTGGTCAACGCCTTGGTTTTGCCGGTTCCAGCGCCCGCCAGCATCAGCACCGGGCCATCAAGACATTCCACAGCCTCACGCTGCGCCGGGTTCAGCGAGTCCATATACGGCATCGGCCGCGCCGCCATGGCGCGGGATGACAGCGATGCGCCCTCAAAGGCGTCCATTTCGTCAAAACTGCTCATGGGCGTGATCCTAGCGTGATTCATACGCGGCGGAAAGGGGACGTTCACACTCTGTTCCAGCCAAAACTACCGCACGGCGCAGGTTGCAATCTGACGTGCGGGAAATGGCAGAAACATTAACATTTTTCGCGTTTCTTAAGCCGGATTGAACGCCAGATTAACTGTGCAGAAAGCAATGCCTGACACAATCGGAAGGCTGCACCACTTCAGCAGCATGCAATTTTGCGGGCACTCACGTATGAAAAATGATTTCAGATCAAACCTGGCGGAAAGAATCCGCAGCATGTCGCTGATCTTTGTTCTGATAGTGGCAGCCGCCGCATCGGCCTGGGCTGTCTTTGCGGTCCCGGCCCCGATTGTTGACCGGATGCTGGAGGATGATATCCGCAAACAGGCGCAGCACTGGCAGCGGCGGGTTGTTCTGCATATGGCGCATGTCGAGGAATCCTTTGAGGAGGGCAGCATTGATCCGCATGATGCCCGCGTGCTGACTTTGCTGCCGGAGGAAACCGACGTGTTCCGCTACCGGCTGTTGACCAGCGGCGGTGAAATCTTCTGGTCCTCCCGCAGCGATGAAATCGGCGAGTATGAATCCAATGCGTTTTTCTCAACCCATGTTGCACGCGGCGAAGTCTATTACATGCATACGGCAATTCCCGCCTATGATGTCGATGGCTTCCCTTTGCAAAGCAATGGCTATGACAGCAGCATCACGCGGGAAGTGGCACAGGTATATGTGCCCCTCATGCACAATGGCCAATTCGACGGGGCCATCGATTTCTATACCGACATTACCGAACTGCGGGCCACTTTCATTCGCCGGGCACAGCTGTCGCTGATTGTTCTGACATCGATTGCGCTGTTTGCCATGACCGTCGCAGTCTACGTTGTGTTCAAGACCAACCGGTCCAACATGAACCAGCTGCGGCAGCGCAATGAACACGAACGTCAGATCCTGGATGAACAGCTGCGGCTGGCACGGGAAGTGCAGCTGCTGGGGGAGCTGAACGAATGGCTGCAGTCCAGCCGCTCGCTGGAAGAGCTTTTTGAGATGGTTGCCCGTTTTATGACCCATATCCTGCCGACCGCAGAAGGCAGTGTGTATGTCTATTCCAACTCGCGCGATGTGCTGGACGGCTGCTCCAGCTGGAACGGCGGCAGCCACCGGGATCACATTCATCCGGAAGAATGCTGGGGGCTGCGACGCGGCCGGAGCTACGAATACGGCGCGTCCGAAATCGACTTTGTCTGCGAACATGCGGAACCGCATGACGGGCGCAGCTACTACTGCTTTCCCATTCTGGCCCATGGCGAGACTGTCGGGCTGATGCACCTTCGCGCCATCACCGAAGACTGCCCGGAGTTCATCGGCAGCAAGAAGCTGGCTCAGATGTGCGCCGAGCAGATCTCGATGGCGATTGCCAATGTACGGATGCGCGACCAGCTGCACGACCAGTCGGTGCGCGATCCGCTGACCGGGCTGTTCAACCGCCGCCACATGACAGAATCCCTGCGCAAATTCATCAATGCCAGCCAGGACAAGGGCTGCAAACTGAGCCTTATTTCCATCGATGTGGATCACTTCAAGAAGTTCAACGACAATCACGGCCATGATGCCGGCGACATGGTGCTGCGCGCGGTCGGCTCGGTGCTGGAACAGGCCTGCGACGGAGATCAGGTTGCCTGCCGCCCCGGCGGAGAGGAATTCACCCTGATTGTGCCCAACGCCAGCCAGGAAGACGTGATGACCAAGGCGGAACTGGTGCGCCAGGCCGTCGAAGATGTGGTCGTGCGCTACGGCGAAAAAGCGTTGCCGCGGATTACCATTTCATTGGGTGTGGCACATTATCCGGCGCACGGCACGATGCCGCAGGATCTGCTGCGCGCATCGGACGAAGCGCTGTATGACGCCAAGGCCAAAGGGCGCAACCAGGTCTGCGTCGCCGCAAGCGCTGACCCGGCACCACGCAATCCAGCCGCCCTGCCCGAGATGCAGGGGCCGCAAGACCAGCGTGCGGCAGGCTGACCGCCTGCCCTCCCAGATGGGCTGCGGCGGCGCAGCCTGTTCCCGCTTGCGGTTTTTTCCCGTCCCGGTACCAATGCAAACATGGATCTGCATCAGCTCTACCCCGGACTGAAAGACCTGAAACGCCGCGCCAAAGCGCGGCTGCCGCATTTTGTCTGGGAGTATCTGGACAGCGGCACCGGCGCAGAGGTTGCCAAGGCGCGAAACCGCAGCGGGTTGGACAGTGTCGCCATGCTGCCATCGGTGCTGCATGGCCCGCTGGAGCCGGACTTGTCAGCCAACTTGCTGGGAACCCTTTATTCCCGGCCGTTTGGTGTGGCGCCGGTCGGCATGTCCGGGCTGATCTGGCCCGATGCCGAGGGCATTCTGGCCCGTACCGCCGCTGCGGCGAGAATTCCCTATTGCCTGTCCACTGTAGCCAGCCAGTCGCCTGAGGATCTGGCGCCGCATCTGGGTGAGGACGCCTGGTTCCAGCTCTACCCGCCAAAGGATGCGGGCATCCGCACCAATCTGCTGGCGCGGGCGCGGGATGCCGGGTTCAAAACCCTGATCCTGACGGTGGACGTGCCGGTGGCCTCGCGCCGGGAGCGACAGGTGCGGTCCGGGCTGACACAGCCGCCACGCCTGACGCCGCGGATCGCGGCGCAAATCGCCCGGCGCCCCGCCTGGGCTCTGGGCATGGCGCGCCGCGGCCTGCCGCATATGCGGACCCTGGACAAATACATCAGCGGCGCACAGGCCAATCTGCCGCCAACTGCGCATATCGGCTATTTGCTGCGCATCTCGCCGGACTGGACCTATGTGCAATGGCTACGGCAAAACTGGGACGGACCGTTTGTCGTCAAAGGCGTGCAGAGAGCGGAAGATGCGCGGCGACTGCAGGAGGCTGGCGCCGACGCGATCTGGCTGTCCAACCATGGCGGCCGCCAGTTTGACGGCTGCCCGCCTGCCATCAGCCTGCTGCCGGAAATCCGCGCGGCTGTGGATATCCCGGTGATCTTTGACAGCGGCATCGAGGGCGGCCTTGATATTCTGCGGGCATTGGCGCTTGGGGCAGACTTTGTCATGCTGGGCCGCGCTTTCCATTATGCGCTGGCAGCCCTTGGCACGGCTGGTCCGGAGCATCTGATCAGCATCCTGTCCAGGGATCTGGAAGCCAACATGGGGCAGCTGGGTCTTTCGACGCTCGGGGAAGCCCGAAACCTGCAACTGCACACAACCTCCTGATTGCCCGGCAAACCGGAGCATTTCGGGCACAACGCCCTGAAATGCGCCGAAATGACGCGCTTAAAACTGCGCCCTTCGCTGCAGTGCGGAAAAAATAGTTACAAAAACGTGCTGCGAGTGCACATTTCAGCGGATTCTCAAGCCTCTGCCTTTTGCCCTGCTGCCGGCGGCATCAGTGGCCGCGATAGGAAAACAACGGAGCCGGAAGGAAAAACAGGCCGCATGCGAGCGCCATCATGCCGGAAATACCCCGAACTACGTCTGTACGTACCGCTAATATCCGCCTAACACTGCACCAACTTGCACGGACCCCGAGGGTGAAATGACCGACTTCAAGAAAATCCTGATTGCCAACCGTGGCGAGATCGCGATCCGCGTGATGCGCGCTGCCAACGAAATGGGCAAGCGCACCGTCGCCGTCTATGCCGAGGAAGATAAGCTCGGCCTGCATCGTTTCAAGGCAGACGAAGCCTACCGGATCGGCGAAGGCATGGGCCCGGTCGCGGCCTATCTGTCGATTGAGGAAATCATCCGTGTCGCCAAAGAAAGCGGCGCTGATGCGATCCACCCCGGTTACGGCCTTTTGTCGGAGAATCCGGACTTTGTGGACGCCTGCGCGCGCAATGGCATCACCTTTATCGGCCCCAAAGCGGAAACCATGCGCGCACTTGGCGACAAGGCCAGTGCCCGCCGGGTTGCGATCGAGGCCGGGGTGCCGGTTATTCCGGCAACCGAAGTGCTGGGCGACAATATGGACGCGATCCGCAAGGAAGCGGGTGAGGTCGGCTATCCCTTGATGCTTAAGGCCTCCTGGGGCGGCGGCGGCCGCGGCATGCGGCCGATCCACGGCGAAGCCGAGCTGGAAGAGAAAGTGCTGGAGGGCCGCCGCGAGGCGGAAGCCGCATTCGGCAACGGTGAAGGTTATCTGGAGAAGATGATCACCCGCGCCCGCCACGTCGAGGTGCAGATCCTGGGCGACAAGCACGGCGAGATTTATCACCTGTATGAACGTGACTGCTCAGTACAGCGCCGTAACCAGAAAGTGGTTGAGCGCGCCCCTGCCCCCTATCTGAGCGAAGAACAGCGCGCCGAGATCTGCGATCTGGGCCGCAAGATCTGCCAGCATGTGAATTATGAATGCGCAGGCACTGTCGAATTCCTGATGGATATGAACGACGGCAAGTTCTACTTCATCGAGGTGAACCCGCGGGTGCAGGTGGAACACACCGTGACCGAAGAGGTTACCGGCATCGACATCGTGCAGGCGCAGATCCTGATTGCAGAAGGCAAGACCATTGCCGAAGCCACCGGCAAGGCCAGCCAGGGCGACATCCGCCTTAATGGCCACGCGCTGCAGACCCGCGTGACCACCGAAGATCCGCTCAATAATTTCATCCCCGACTACGGCCGCATCACCGCCTATCGTTCCGCAACCGGCATGGGCATCCGTCTGGATGGCGGCACCGCATATGCGGGCGGTGTGATCACCCGGTATTATGACTCGCTGCTGACCAAAGTCACCGCCTCGGCGCAGACCCCTGAAAAGGCAATTGCCCGCATGGACCGCGCGCTGCGTGAATTCCGGGTGCGCGGCGTTTCTACCAACATCGCCTTTGTCGAGAACCTGCTGAAGCACCCAACCTTCCTGTCGAATGAATACACCACCAAATTCATCGACGAGACACCGGAGCTGTTCCAGTTCAAGCGCCGTCGCGACCGCGGCACCAAGGTGCTGACCTATATCGCCGACATCTCAGTGAACGGCCATCCGGAGACCGAGGGTCGCGCGGCCCCTGCCGCCGATCTCAAAGAGCCACGGGCACCGCTGGCGGAGCCGGGCAACCTGCCCTACGGCACCCGCAACCTCTTGGAGCAGAAGGGCGCCCAGGCCGTGGCCGACTGGATGAAGGCGCAGCGCCAGCTTCTGCTGACCGACACCACCATGCGCGACGGCCACCAGTCCCTGCTGGCGACCCGCATGCGCTCGATCGACATGATCAAGGTGGCTCCGGCCTATGCGCAGAACCTGAACCAGCTGTTCTCGGTTGAATGCTGGGGCGGCGCGACATTCGACGTGGCCTACCGGTTCCTGCAGGAATGCCCCTGGCAGCGCCTGCGCGACCTGCGCGAGCGGATGCCGAACCTGATGACCCAGATGCTGCTGCGCGCCTCTAACGGCGTCGGCTACACCAATTATCCGGACAATGTGGTGCAGGAATTCGTGCGCCAGGCAGCAGAGACCGGTGTTGACGTGTTCCGTGTCTTTGACTCGCTGAACTGGGTTGAGAACATGCGTGTCGCCATGGACGCGGTTGTTGAATCCGGCAAGGTCTGCGAAGGCACCGTCTGCTATACCGGCGATATCCTGGACCCGAACCGCTCCAAATACGACCTGAAATACTATGTCGGTATGGCCAAGGAGATGGAGGCCGCAGGCGCCCATATTCTGGGCCTGAAGGACATGGCTGGCCTCTTGAAGCCGGCCTCGGCGCGGGTGCTGATCAAGGCACTGAAGGAAGAGGTCGGCCTGCCGGTCCACTTCCACACTCATGACACCTCGGGCATTGCGGGCGCCACCATTCTGGCCGCAGCGGATGCGGGCGTAGATGCGGTGGATGCAGCGATGGACGCCTTCTCGGGGGGCACGTCGCAGCCCTGCCTGGGCTCCATCGTCGAGGGTTTGCGCAACACCGACCGCGACACCGGTATCGACATTGCGGCCGTGCGCGAAATCTCCGGCTATTGGGAGCAGGTGCGCAGCCAGTATGCGGCCTTTGAATCGGGTCTCGCGGCGCCGGCTTCCGAGGTTTACCTGCACGAAATGCCGGGCGGCCAGTTCACCAACCTGAAGGCGCAGGCGCGCTCGCTGGGTCTGGAAGAGAAATGGGCCGACGTGGCGCAGACCTATGCCGATGTGAACCAGATGTTCGGCGATATCGTCAAAGTGACCCCGTCGTCGAAAGTTGTCGGCGACATGGCGCTGATGATGGTGAGCCAGGGCCTGACCCGCGATGAGGTGGAAAGCCCGGAGACAGACGTGGCCTTCCCGGACTCGGTGGTCGACATGATGCGCGGCAACCTGGGCCAGCCTCCGGGCGGCTTCCCGGAAGGGATCGTCTCCAAGGTGCTGAAAGGCGAAGCCCCGAACCTGGAGCGCCCCGGTGCGCATCTGGAGCCGGTGGATCTGGAAGCAGTTCGGGCTGAGCTGTCAAAAGAGCTGGAAGGCTTCACCGTCGATGATGAGGACCTGAACGGCTACCTGATGTACCCCAAGGTGTTCCTAGACTACATGGGCCGCCATCGCCAGTACGGACCGGTACGCAGCCTGCCGACCCGCACATTCTTTTATGGCATGGAGCCGGGTGAAGAAATCACAGCCGAGATCGATCCGGGCAAGACCCTGGAGATCCGCCTGCAGGCGATTTCCGAAACCGACGAAAAGGGCGAAGTGAAGGTCTTCTTTGAGCTGAACGGCCAGCCTCGGGTGATCCGGGTGCCGAACCGCCTGGTCAAAGCCTCGACCGAGCAGCGCGCGAAGGCGGAAGCTGGCAACGCAAACCACATCGGCGCGCCGATGCCGGGTGTTGTGGCAAGCGTCGCCGTGCAAGTGGGCCAGCAGGTTCACGAAGGCGACATGCTGCTGACCATCGAAGCGATGAAGATGGAGACTGGCATCCACGCCGAGCGCGATGCGGTGGTGAAAGCCGTGCACGTCACAGCAGGCGCCCAGATTGACGCCAAGGATCTGCTTGTAGAACTGGAATAAAAGGCAAACGCCAAAACGAACAAAAAAGGGCGCCCTGCCAGCTGGAGGGCGCCCTTTTCTTTGTGCCGAAGCGGGCGTCTTTTCTGCTGGAACTCCTGCCAGCTTTCCGGCTTGGGAGGGGGACTTGGGCAGCGCCGGGTCGGTGACAGGATTTTTCGCAGAATTTTGGCCGTTTCCAGCACTGTAAAACGGGGCCTCCTGGCGTCAGGCGCTGCGGAGCGCCTTGCCCGGCAAGATTGCAGTTTCAACCGGAACCGGCCTCAACTGTTCAACCGCTCCGGCCCAGCTGTCGGCAAGCGGTGCGCTGGCGTGCTGACCGCCGTGCGCCAGTGCTCCCAGGGTTATCGCAGCGACCAGGCTGGCGATCCGCAGGTAATCCTTGCAAGGCATTGCTTCAATCTCCCTTGGAATATCTTGTTGTTCGGAATTGAAACGCGCGGCCTTTGGCTTTCCGTCGCAGGCCCCGAAGATTTTTTTCACCCGGCGCCGGATTTCCTCTTGCAGGCAGCAGGCGGACGCCCTAAATCACCGTTCACCGGATGGCAGCGCGGGCGTAGCTCAGGGGTAGAGCATAACCTTGCCAAGGTTAGGGTCGGGCGTTCGAATCGCCTCGCCCGCTCCATCAGGAAACGAACAGGCCGTCCTTCGGGGCGGCCTTTCGCTTTTGGGGATTTCCGCATACCCTGCCCCCGGGCAGGGGCCTTGTGCGGAATCACCTTTCCGCCTAGGAACAGAGCAAGAACGCGAACACACAGGCAGAGCAGAATGCTGACATCGGTAGAACTATGCGCAGGTGCGGGCGGCCAGGCCCTCGGTCTCGAGGCGGCGGGCTTTGACCACACGGCGCTGGTCGAGATCGACAAGCATTGCTGTGCCACGCTGCGCCACAACCGCCCCCAGTGGAACGTGCTGGAAGAAGACGTGCGCAAATTCAAGGATGTAGCGAGCGATTACAAAGGCATCGATCTGCTGGCCGGCGGCCTGCCCTGCCCGCCGTTTTCCGTTGCCGGCAAGCAGCTGGGCGAAAAGGATGAGCGCAACCTGTTCGATGATGCGATCGAGATCGTGGATGCCACACGGCCCCGCGCGGTGATGATCGAAAACGTGCGCGGTTTCCTGGATGCGGTGTTCCATGACTACCGCGAGAAGCTGAAGAAGCAACTGTCAAAGCTGGGCTATGAAACCGACTGGCGGCTGCTGAACGCGTCCGACTACGGCGTGCCGCAGCTGCGGCCGCGGGTGGCGATTGTTGCACTACGCAAGGAGTTTGCGGGACAGTTCAACTGGCCTGAGCCGCTGCCGCACAACCCACCCACAGTGGGGGCGACGCTGGTCGACCTGATGAAAGAACGCGGCTGGCGCGGGGCCGATGACTGGGCTGCCAAGGCCGACGAAATCGCACCGACCATCGTGGGCGGCTCCAAGAAACACGGCGGGCCTGATCTGGGGCCGACCCGGGCGCGGCGCGCCTGGGCTGCCCTGGGCGTGGAAGGACGGACCATTGCCTATGAGGCGCCGGATCCGTTCCACAATGACATGCCGCGCCTCACGGTGCGGATGGTGGCACGCATTCAGGGGTTTCCGGATGAATGGCATTTCACCGGCGCCAAGACCAATGCGTACCGTCAGGTCGGCAATGCCTTCCCGCCGCCGGTGGCCGAGGCGGTGGCGCGTGAGTTGAAGGCGGCGATTGCCAAGCCTAAACTGCATGCTGTGCGGGCCTAAAGCCTCCCCTTCAATTGTGAACCTGGGGAAGCGCCAGACCCCAAGCGGGTGCGCAACGCGCCCTTGTGGTGAGGGCTGGGCGCAACCCAGTCTATCGACGGGGCTGGATCAGTCATGAAACAGAAACTTCCTGACAGTCTTGTTGTTCCGGGTCATCCGGATTTCGGCACCCTTTCTCCGCTGGCCGAAGACATCCGCACCCGTGCAGGCGGCGCCTTGGCGCTGGAATACGATGTTCCGCAAATGCTGCGTCAATGCATCGATGACGTGATCATGACGCCCAAGACCGGGCGGCGCGCGTATGAAGAGCTGGAGAAGACCGAAAAGACCTATATCGGGACGCGGGTCGAAATTGAGCTGCGGGCGCTGTTGCGCTTGCGCAAAGGGCGGCTGGATACCGAAATTCTGGGCCAGGATGTGGACATCAAGCACACCATGGGCAGCAACTGGATGATCCCGACCGAGGCGCTGAATTGCGCCTGCCTTCTGGTGGCAGCGGATGAGGTGCGGGCGCGCTGCTATCTGGGCCTGATCATGGCTCGACCCGAATATCTGACAGCGGGCCAGAACAAGGACGCCAAACGCACCGTTTCCGCCGAGGGGTTCCGCCATATCCTGTGGCTGTTCAAGGATCAGCCCTATCCAGCGAATTTCTGGCGCACGGCAGATGAGGCGGCAGTGGAAAAGATCTTTGCCGGCGATACCGGCAACGAGCGGATGGCACGGTTGTTCCGGCTGATCCAGCGCCGCCCTGTGCCGCGTGACGTGGTCGAGGCGGTTGCACAGCAAAAAGATTTCATGCGCCGCATCCGTGCCGATGGCGGCCATGGCACCCGCGACATTCTGGCGCGAGAACAGATCGTGCTGCTGGAAGGCCAGAAGGATGCTCAGCTGATCAAGGCACTTGAATTGCCACCCTGCCCTGCCAGCGCTTTTGTTTCCTGCCGGATCGAAAGCGCCTACCATGCCCGCATGGTGGAACAATCCAGGCATCACGTGGATTGGCCGTCCCCCTGACCATCGAAGCAGCACAGCACCAATAAGGCCCACACCCGTGCCCGGCATGCCAAGCCTGCAATGCTGGTGCATTGCAGGCCGCCGGATGGCGGCTGCTGACCGTCTGGGACTGCGAGATCAAGGACTGCGAGACCTTGCAGAACCGGCTGTCCGCCTTATTGAAACAACCAGAATAACGATTATCCACAGGTACTTGCACGCGCGTACGTTTTTTCTCTTGCAGGTGATTTGCGAAAGCCCTAAACACCGGCTCATCGAATGGCAGCGCGGGCGTAGCTCAGGGGTAGAGCATAACCTTGCCAAGGTTAGGGTC
>MDLF01000060.1:0-123850 GCA_001730095.1 Rhodobacteraceae bacterium (ex Bugula neritina AB1) | reverse complement strand
CCCGTTAGCGCAGCTGCAGGGCAAGCCGTAACTTCACGCACCCGAATAATGTCGACAGAAGTGCGTCTCGATGGCCTTTACAAGATTCGAAAAGTTGACACAACGATGGCAACTGGGTTTCGGGTCCACCTGATTGATGCGGAAGGAAAAGAATTGGTCGGAGATGTTGCTGAAGTAATGACCACCGCAGAAGATCGATACATCATACAAGAAGCGGAATGGAAAAAACTTCCTGTGCACCTCCAAATCAATGCGAAAGAGCGTCGCGACAAGCTCACCGACGCCGTTATTATTCGCGCACGGGCACATGATCCAGATACTGATGGTGAATGGCGGTAAACATCAGAAACAGGGAAATATTACCCCACAAAAAAATCAAAATACCTGCGGCTGCATAAAAACTCTTCCAGCATCCGCAGAAGAATAGGGGAGCAAGTCTCTTCCCGAATGCAAAGGGCGGCACGCAATCCGCGACTGTCTGGCCGACGGCCAGCGGATAACCGGCGACTCAGTCTATTGGCTCAGCGCGGAGATTGATGGCGGGCCGGTTGTTGCGGCAGGTGGCCGACGCTTGCAGGGGGCCGTGCAGATCCTGCCGGGGGAAAGCGCCCTGCAACTTTGGAAGCGCGCTTTGGCACCCCTGGGGGCGGAGCTGATATTGGTCGCTGTCGGGGCCAATTCCTTCAACGTTTTTTTAAAGACCGTTTAAAGACCCCTGCCGCCCGCCGGATTTAGACACTTCGGGCGGCAGATTTCCGGTTACTGCAATTTGAAGTGTCCCAAGGCCAGAGCGCAGGCAATTGCCAGACGCGCCGCACCGGGGCTGGAAATCCCCCCGGAAACACTCTAAAAATCAGGGAATTCACGAAAATGAGTTGCTGCAACGGGAAGTGTCCCGCACTGCAACGCGAAGTGTCCCGCTACAGCTACACCCGCTACAGTCCCGCTACAGCAGCAGATGCAAGCGTTCCGCGATCAAACCGCCAAAGATGTGAAAAAGATTTACATGAGGGCTTGAAAGCATCCGGACGGCTTCCGATATGCATTCATGTGAAAGGGATTTACATTCACCCGTAACCTGGAGGACCCCGATGACGAGTTTCACCCCGACCGCCCCTGCCACCCCGGTACAGGGCTGGTTTTCCCGCAGCGAAGCCTGGCTGGACAGCAAAGGCAAAGGCGCCTGGATTGCCGCCATGGTTCTGGGTTTCGTGTTTTTCTGGCCGGTTGGCCTGGCCCTTCTCTTCTACATGATCTGGAGCAAACGCATGTTCAGCAAATCCTCCTGCCGCCACCGCAAGCCCTGGTCGCGCTATGGCTTTTCGGCGATGAAACCCTCGGGCAACAGCGCCTTTGACGCCTATAAAGCCGATACTCTGCACCGCCTGGAGCAGGAACAGCATGACTTTGATGCCTTCCTGCAGCGCCTGCGCGAAGCCAAGGACAAGGCAGAGTTTGACGAGTTCATGGATGAACGTGCCCGCACCGCGTCCAGTGAAGACATGGAGGACGACGGAGAAGATCAGCGCGACCCCAAGCGCCACTGATCCTGCATCCTCCAGCTGCCCCGCCCAACCATCCGGGCGGGGCTTTCCCATATTCTTTGCTGCAAAGGACATTGCTTCATGACCGCCCTGCCCGATCCCGATTACCAGGCAGAATTCTATGCGTCCGTTCCCACCAAGCGTCTGATCGCCTGGATGATCGACAGCCTGCTGATCTTCGCTCTCAGCGCCGGCACGGTGGTGCTGACCGCCTTTACCGGCCTGTTCATCTGGCCGCTTCTGTATCTGGCAGTTGGCTTTGCCTACCGGACCGTGACCATCGCAAACGGATCCGCCACCTGGGGCATGCGATTTGCCGGGATCGAACTACGTGACAGCGCGGGACAGCGGATGGACAGCGGCATGGCCGCCCTGCACACCGCCGGTTACACCCTGTCGCTGGCACTGCCGGTGCTGCAGGTGATCTCTGTGATCCTGATGCTCACCTCATCGCGCGGCCAGGGCCTGACGGACCATTTCCTGGGCACGGTGATGCTGAACCGGCGTGTTTAAGGAAACCTGCAAACCACCGCTAAACCATTTTCCACAAGACCGCTTGGCGCATTGGAACCGCGTTGCTATCATCCTTGCAACCGCAGGCGATCCGTTCCGCCTGCTCCGCGAAATTGCTGACGGGTTCTGATGCGCCATACTCTTCCCATTGCCCCGCAGTTCTATGTGACTGCGCCGCAACCCTGCCCCTATCTGGAGGGCCGGATGGAGCGGAAGCTGTTTACCGCGCTGCAGGGCGACGGGGTCGACCAGCTGAACAATAGCCTCAGCCAGCAAGGGTTCCGCCGCTCGCAGAATGTGCTGTACCGCCCGTCCTGCTCGGACTGTTCTGCCTGCCTGTCGGCACGGATTGACGTGGCGGCTTTCAGCCCCAGCCGCAGCCAGAAACGCACCCTGAAACGCAACGCGCATCTGGAACGGCGGGCGACTTCGCCCTGGGCGACCGAGGATCAGTTCGCCCTGTTTCGCAAATACCTGGACAGCCGCCACGCCGATGGCGGCATGGCCGACATGGACGTCTTTGAATATGCCGCGATGATCGAGGAAACACCCGTGCGCAGCCGGGTGGTGGAATATGCGGTGCCCGGCAGCAGTGAGCTGACGGCGGTGTCGCTGACCGATGTGCTGGAGGACGGCCTCAGCATGGTCTATTCCTTCTACGCCCCGGATCGCCCCCAGGACTCGCTCGGCACCTTCATGATCCTGGATCATATCAAGATCGCACAGGAAGCCGGGCTGCCCTATGTCTACCTCGGCTATTGGGTACCGGGCAGCCAGAAAATGGGCTACAAGGCCAAATTCTCCGGTCTGGAAATCTATTACCAGAGCGCATGGAAGAAGATGGCCGACCCCGCGCAATTCGAAACCGCCGGCCACCCGCTGTCGACAGATCCGATTGCCGAACAGGTTGCCAATATCCAGCTGCCCGAACAGCCGATTCACAAAAAACGCTGATGCAATTCCTTCACGCCGTGTCACTGGTGGTGCCGGACTATGACGCTGCCATCGCCTTTTACTGCGGTCAGCTGGGCTGGCAGCTGGCAGAAGACGTGGATCAGGGCCGCAAACGCTGGGTGCGGATCCTGCCGCCCGGTGCTGAACAGGGCAGCCTGATCCTGGCCCGCGCTGATGGGCCCGTGCAAAAGGCCGTCATTGGCGATCAGTTCGGCGGCCGCGTCGGCTTGTTTCTGGCCACAGACGATTTCGCCCGCGATCATGCGAAAATGCTGGCCACCGGCGTGACCTTCGAGGAAGAACCGCGGCATGAACCCTATGGCACGGTTGCGATCTGGCGCGATCCTTTCGGCAACCGCTGGGACCTGATCCAGTTCACCTGAAGTCCGCGCCAATATCTTTCATCTTTCCTCAAATACTCCGGGGTGAATGCGCCAGCGGCGCAGAGGGGCAGCGCCCCTGCCCGCTCAGGACATGCAAAAGGGGCCCGCTTCGGGCCCCTTTTTTCCGTTTCATACCAATGAAATTGCACCGGTCAGTTCGGGATCAGCGCCGGCACGATGGTCACAATCGACGGGAATGCCCACAGGATGGCGATGCCCACCACCTGGATCAGCACAAAGGGCACAATCCCGCGGTAAATATGGGCTGTCGTCACTTCCTTCGGCGCAACCCCGCGCAGATAGAACAGCGCAAAACCAAAGGGCGGTGTCAGGAACGACGTCTGCAGGTTCACCGCCACCATGATCGTCACCCATTTCGGATCAAACGATCCGCCGTAGATCACCGGCCCGACGATCGGGATCACGATGTAGATGATCTCCAGGAAGTCCAACACAAAGCCCAGGAAGAACAAGACCAGCATCACGATCAGGAAGACCGTCATCTCATTGTCAAAGCTCTTCAGGAACTGCTGGATATAGTGCTCGCCGCCAAAGGAGATCACCACCAGATTGAGCAGCTGCGAGCCGATCAGGATCGTGAAGACCATAGAGGTCACCTTGGCGGTTTCCCGCACCACCGGCGTCAGCACGCCGGAACGGAACAGCACCCAGCAGCCATAAAGCAGCCCGAACAGCGCATAGAGATAGGCGCCATAGGCAGCAAAAAACGCAATCCAGCTTTCCACGCTGACCCCGCCCTGGTTCACACGCAGGTCAAAATTCATGCCGATCAGGATACTGATCATCACGGCAAAGGTGGACCAGATGATGATCTTGCCTGATTTGCCTTCATCCTGCAGCTTGCGGTAGGCCGCCAGCATGATGGCACCGCCTGCCCCCAGCGCTGCAGCTGGTGTCGGGTTGGTGATGCCGCCCAGAATCGAGCCCAGCACCGCAACGATCAGCACCAGCGGTGGGAACACCACCCGGATCAGATCGTTCCTGGCGCAGCGGGCCGCAGCCTCGCGGCAGCCATAAAGCGCCAGCAGAAGCGGCAGCGCAATCCACAGCACTGTCACCCCGGCAGAGGTTGTCGGCGCAACGGCCACCAGATCCACCAGCGCAATCAGCAGAATGCCAATCGCGCCCAGAACCAGCGGCTTGGTATCGCGCGATGGCGCCACGCCACGGCCAAAGGCCAGCACCAGAGCCAGCAGAACCATGATCACAGAGATACCGGTGCCGATCGGGGCAGCGGCAGCGATCTTGGCCACGCGGGCTGCTGCAATTTCCTCTTCGCTCAGTCTTGCCGACAGCGTCACACCGCCTGCTGCATCAATCACGTCCTGTTCTGCAACTGCAGCGTCCCAGGCCTCCTGGCCGTGCAGGTCGATCATCGCAGCCTTGCATTCAGCGCCCACATTGGTGCGCAAGGACGCGGTTTCACCGGCATCCGAGAAGGTGGAAACGGTGATGTTCTGGCTGCCGATCACATTGAAGCTCGACAGCAGGATCGCACCGCCCACCAGCGCCGCCGGAACGCCCAGGAACCAAATCAGGCCTTCGTTGCGGGTGATCACCTCGCCGGTGCCGCCCTCCAGCGCAACCGCTGGCGCCTTTTCCGGGTTCAGCAGCGCATAGCCAAAGGCATAAAGCGCATAGAGCAGTGCCAGCATGATGCCTGGCAGCAGCGCCGCCTGGAACAATGTGCCAACCGAAACAACCGCCGGTTCACCCAGAAAGGTCAGCGCATCAGAGCAGCCTGCCTCCATCGCCCGGGTTTCCTGCGCGGTGGAGTAAAGGTCGCCCGCCAGTGTCCCCAGAAGAACGATGACGATAGACGGCGGGATGATCTGGCCCAGCGTTCCGCTCGCCGCAATCACGCCGGTCGCCAGCTCTGGCGAATAATTGTTGCGCAGCATGGTCGGCAGGGCCAGCAGACCCATGGTCACCACGGTTGCGCCGACGATACCGGTGGAGGCTGCCAGGAAGGCGCCCACAACCACAATCGACACCGCCAGACCGCCAGGCAACGGGCCGAAAACACGCGCCATTGTGGTCAGCAGGTCATTGGCGATCTTGGAACGCTCCAGGGTGATCCCCATCAGAACAAACATCAACACCGCCAGCAGAGTCTCGATCGAGGCCCCCGCCAGCACCCGCTCATTCATCCGGTTGACAATAAAGGAGATGTTGCGGTCCAGCGCGACTTCCCATCCCTGCACAAACACAGGTTCTGCCAGTCTAGGCAGATCCGGGTAGCGGAAAACGGAGACCTTATCCGGCCGGACCCCAGAGTTCACCAGATCGCGGTAGGCCTGCGAGGAGGTGTCGATGGCCTGATGGATCAGGATGCCGGAGCTGTCCAGTGCCGCGATAATCCCGAAGGAGATGATCCCGGCACCGCCGATGGCGAAAGCCACCGGAAAGCCAGAGAGGATGCCCCCGAAGAGGCAGAAGAATACGATGAGCAGGCCGATCTCGACGCCATCAAGTCCAAATAGCATATTTCCGACGTCCCTTAATGCGTGCCCTCAAAGGCTTCTTCACCCTCTCCAAGACTGTCCTTGTCGAGGTATTTGTTTTCACTGCCCTGGCCTTCGACGAACTCGAGAAACGAGCGGTAGAAAAACGCAATGGCGTGCAGGAACACGAGGCTCGCAAACAGCACCAGCAGGATCTTGAACAGGAAATAGGCGTTGAACCCGTTGGGGCTGAAGCCGATGGTCTCCACGTTCCAGCGCAGGGCGCGGGATTTCATCACCAAACGGTCCAGGCTGTCCGATGCCGAGGGTTTCGGCACGATCAGATGCCGCCACAGGAAGAACCAGCCATACATCCAGGTCAGCACCGCCGCAGGCATCATGAACAGCAGAGAACCAAGCATGTCCACCACCTTCTTGGCGCGAAAGCTGATGCCGGAGTAGATCAGGTCAACGCGCACATGGCCGCCCTGCACAAAGGTGTATGTCACACAAAGACAGACCACCAAGGCATTGTAAAACTTCAGCTCTTCGGCAAACCAGCTGATGTCCTGCGAAAACGGAATGCCAAAACCAAAGCTGATGTCAGGCCGCGCGAACACCCGTTGCATAAAAACGATGATGATCTGCTGCAGCACCATCAGAAGCCCTGCCCAGGCAAAGAAGCGTCCAACGGTGTTGGCCAGCCCTTCGAGGCCCCGCACCATGCCCCACATGAAACTGCGGGCGTAGATACCGATAGCGGTCAGCACCAGAAAAGCGGTGAAGACGACAAAGAAGAACTCGACCGAGCCGCCGTAGTAGACAAAGCGCATGACCGAGGCTTTGTCAGACCAGTCGAGCCAGAGCTGCGGATGGGTGACGGCATAGCCGAAATTGTAAAAGGCGCCGGCGAGGTTCTGGACCAGCCAGAGCACTCCGCCCGCTATGGCGCCGAAGAAGGTGAGACCACTCTCTTCCTGCATGTTTCCCCCGGGGGTCTTTGCTGCGGCGGGTCAGGCGCGCGGCCTTCCGGCCGGCCTTTGGCCCCGCGTCACGCAACTGGAAAAGGATCCCCCACCCTGCGGCGGAGGATCCGGTTGATACCGGTCAGGCAGATTAGCCCAGGACGCGGTCGCGCTGGGTGCGATAGGCGCCTTCGGACTTGGTGATCCAGCCCGAGGACGCCTTCATCGATGCTTCGACGCTGTTGCGGATTTTCGCGAACAGTTCGTCGCCCATGAACTCGTCCAGGGTTTCCTTGGTCGCAGAGCCAAAGGCATCCCAGACGCTGTCGGGGAATTCCAGTGTCTTCACACCGCCGGACTGCAGGCGCTGCAGCGCTGCACCGTTGTTGTTCATGAACTGGGCCAGGCTCCACTGATGGCCGGCACCGGCTGCGGTTTCGATGATCTTCTGATGCGCCGGCGACAGGCTGTCAAAGACGTCGCGGTTGGTGGCAACCGACAGTGCTGCGCCCGGCTCATGGAAGCCCGCAGTGTAGTAGGTCTTGGTGATTTCCTGGAAGCCGGCCTTTTCGTCCGCCCAGGGGCCGATCCACTCAGTGCCGTCGATCGCACCGGAGGACAGCGCCTGATACACTTCAGCGCCCGGGATGTTCTGCACGGATGCGCCCAGTTTGCCCAGTGCCTTGCCACCCAGACCCGGCATCCGGAACTTCAGACCGTTGAAGTCCTCGGGACCGTTGATTTCCTTGTTGAACCAGCCGCCCGCCTGCGGGCCGGTGTTGCCGCCAATAAAGGACTTCAGACCAAAGATCTGGCCCAGTTCATCATGCAGCGCGTGGCCTTCGCCGTGATAGTACCAGTTCACCAGTTCCTGCGGCGTCATGCCAAAAGGAACAGCGGTGAAATAGGCATAGCCCGGGTGCTGGCTGACGAAGTAATAATCCGCAGCGTGGTACATGTCTGCCTGGCCGGCAGTCACGGCGTCGAACACTTCAAACGCGCCAACCAGCTCGCCTGCGGCTTTCAGGTCGATGGTCAGGCTGCCATCGGACATGGTGGTGATGGTGTCAGCGACAAACTGTGCGGAGTCATGCACGCCCGCCAGACCGCGGCCCCAGGTGGTAACCATGGTCAGGGTGCGTTTGCCCTGGGCATAGGCCGGTGCTGCCAGGGTCGTGGCTGCAGCTGCGGACCCGCCCAGCGCGGATGTTTTCAAGAAAGAACGGCGATCCATTTATTATTCCTCCCATTATCATTTCGGATTGCCCCAGGTCCCCCCAAGGCGGATCGGTTCGAGTGCGGCCAGCCTAGCGGTGATGAACTTTATGTGAATACCTACTACTGCGTAGAAGAGGACGTTTTTACCTGCTTTCCCGTCAAATGTTCCCCATTTTCGCCACGAACGCAGTTTCCGTTACTCTTTCCCAAGTTGCAACAATTCACCGCCCGCCTGATTCTGCTGGGCGGGCTGACTACGATTCGCTAGAAGCATCAGACCTATTGTGGGGCTTTGCCGATGCGCCTGTTCCAGATCCTTCTGCGCCCCAACTATGCGCAGAAACTCTCGCTGCTGATGACCCTGCCGCTGATCGTGGCCGGCACAGCGATTGCTGTTCTGGTCGGATATCAGTCGCGTGCGCTGGCAGAGCGCGAAATACAGGCACTGGAAATGCAGCTCTTGGAAGCCAAGAAGGCTGAGCTGCGAAACTATGTGACCCAAGCGCGAAACGGATTTGCCCATATTTATGGCCTCGCGGCCCCCGATGATGCCGCCGCCAAAGAGCAGGTGACGCAGATCCTCAGTGCGATGATCTATGGCAAGGACGGGTTTTTCTTTGTCTATGACTATGCCGGCACCAATCTGGTGAGCCCGCGACAGACCAAGTACATCAACCGCAACTGGGCGGGGCTGCGGGACAGTGAAAATGTGCCGGTGGTCGATGAGTTTATCCGGCTCGCCCGCGACGGCGCGGGATGGCACAGTTTCACCTGGGAAAAGCCCTCGACCGGTGAAGAGGCGCAAATGATCGCCTATGTGCTCGGCCTGCAGGACTGGCAATGGGCAATTGGAACGGGTGTTTTCATCGACGACGTGCTGGCCTCGGTTGCTGCGTCACGCGCCGAAGTGGAGGCACGGGTGCAGCAAACATTCCTTTACATCGGCGGCATTACTTTGGTGTCGCTGGTACTGGTCTTTGCCTCTGGCATGTTCCTGAATATCCGCGAACGGCGGCTGGCTGACGCCAAACTGAAAGAGCTGACCCAGAGGGTGTTTGACGCCCAGGAGGAAGAGCGCGGCAGGGTGGCCCGCGAACTGCATGATGGTATCAGCCAGCTTCTGGTCGGGGTGCGCTATGCGCTGGACAACACCCGCCGCCGCCTGTCGCGCGGCGATGGCGACGGCGCGACGGCCCCTTTGGAAAAAGGCACCGAAAGCCTGCTGACGGCCATCACAGAAGTGCGCCGGATCAGCCGCGACTTGCGCCCGGGGGTGCTGGACGATCTTGGCCTGGGTCCGGCGCTGAAGGCGCTGACCGATGATTTTGCCGCCCGGACCGGTATCAAGACCGAGTTCTCTACCGTGGTCTTCCGCAACCGTCTGGACCAGGATGCCAAGATTGCGCTTTACCGTATCGCCCAGGAGGCGCTGACCAATATAGAGCGCCATGCAGATGCAACCAAGGTCAGCATCGATCTGCGCGGCCACACCCGCGGCGCCACCATGCGGATCACCGATAACGGCCGTGGCCTGCCGCCACGGGATGCTCGCACCGGGCCGGGGATGGGGCAAGGGATCGGGTTGCGCAATATGCAGGAGCGGATCGAGCAGCTTGACGGAACCTTGCGCATTCTGTCATCACGGGGCACCCAGAGCGGCACCGTGATCGAGGCCAGCCTGCCGCTGAGCCACCTGCTGCCGCCTGGTGAGGATGGCAAGCCTGCGACATAGCCGTGCGCAGGCAGAGGCAGCGGCGTCTTCGGATTGATCGATAATGGGCGTTGGGGGGATGATGGCGGATCCGGTAAAAGTTCTGATTGTGGATGACCACCCGATGGTGGCCGAAGGCATCCAGTCGATCCTGGAAAGCTATGGCGATATTGCGGTGGTCGGCTCGTTGACCGACGGGCGCGAGGCGGTGAATCAGATCGGCACGCTGCGCCCTGACGTGGTGCTGATGGATCTGAACATGCCCAGGCTCGGCGGTCTTAGCGCCACCGAAATCATCCTGGAACAGCACCCCGGCACCCGCATTCTGATCCTGTCGATGCATGACAGCGCCGAATACATCTCCTCTGCGCTCAGCCATGGTGCCATGGGCTATGTGCTGAAAGATGTTCCAACGGACGAAATCAAACAGGCGATCGACGCGGTGATGCAGGGCAAGACCTACCTGTGCACCGGTGCGGCGGGCTCGCTGGAACCCAAGGATGGCAACAGCCGCGAGGCGCTGACCGGGCGCGAGCAAACCATTCTGCTGGAACTGGCACAGGGAAAGTCCAACAAGGAAGTCGCCCAGGCGCTTGATATATCGGTCAGAACAGTTGAGACGCACCGCAAGAACATCAAACGCAAGCTGGGCATTTCCTCCACTGCGGGCCTGACTCGCTATGCGCTGGAGCATGGCGTGCTGCAGGGGACCGGCGCCACTTTCTGACCAGCCCCCGGAATTTTCTTTGCGATTGGCGGCCCCTGCCCTAGCCTTGCATGTCAAGGAGCTGCGCCATGATCACAGAAAAACCCCCGATCCCACCAGAGACCCAGGCCAAATGGCAGCGGGTTGTCGATCTGGTGGCTGAGCTGACGGATGTGCCTGCTGCACTGATCATGGCAACGGTGGATCTGGATCACCGGGTGAAGGTCTCCAATACCGCAGACAACAATCCCTTTTACCCTGGCCGCAAATACCATCTGAACGAAAAGCTTTATTGCTTCGGCGTGTTCGAAAACGACGGCGAGCTGCTGGTCGAGGACGCCCAATGCGACCCGCGCTGGCAGGACAATGAGGACATGGAACACGCCATGTCCTTCTACATCGGCTACCCGATCAAATGGCCGGATGGTGAGGTCTATGGCACCATCTGCGTGCTGGACACCCGGCGCAATAAACGCGCGCTGATGTTCCGCAAGGGATTGCAGGAGTTCTGCCGGGTGGTCGAGGGCGATCTGGCTCTGCTTCTGGAAGTAGCCCAGCGCAAACAGACCCAGGCCGAACTGCGCGAAACCGTGCGCGCCCGCGAAGACACCATCAAACGCCGCACCAAGGCGCTGGAAGAGGCAAATACAGCCTTGCGGGTGCTGATCGACAACATCGAGGCCTCGCGCCACGAGAGCGAGCAGCAGATTGTGCAGCAAATCAAGGGCATGGTGCTGCCCTATGTGGCCAAGCTGCGCCATCTGGATGCGGACCGGGATTTGCAGAGCGCCTATCTGTTGATGATCGAGGACAACCTCAAGAACATCACCTCGACCCTGTCGTCCAAGCTGGCGGAAACACTGGAGCAGCTGACCCCCGCTGAGACAGAGATCATGCAGCTGATCATGATGGGGCGCACAACCAAGGAAATCGCAGCCACTCTGGGCCGCGAGACCAGCACCATCGACTTTCACCGCAACAACATCCGCCAGAAACTGGGGCTGAGTCGGCGCGAGAACCTGCGCCAGCATCTGATTGCCCTCAGCTCGGCAGAATAGCCCCTACTTGAGGCTGCTGAGCAGCGACTGCGACGGATCACCGGTTGCCGGCAGGCCGCGGCTGGACTGATAGGCGCTGATCGCAGCGCGGCTTTTGGGCCCCAGTACCCCATCGGCACCGCCGGTATCAAAACCACGCCCAGTCAGGCGTTTCTGCAGCAGGATCCGGTCATCCTTGGTCAGCCCGTATTTATCCGGCGGGAAGCTGGCGCGCAGAGGGCCGCCGCCGGCAATGCGATCCGCCAGATGGCCCACCCCGATCGCATAGGAATCCGAGTTGTTGTATCGCTTGATCACGTTGAAGTTGCTGGTGACAGAGAACACAGGCCCGCCCGCCTGAGGCTGCAGGCTGCGTCCGGAGGGGGTGCCGGGCGCCCCGGCTTCGCCACCCCATTTCACACCGCGGGTCCAGCCGTTGCGCTGCAGATAGGCCGCAGTGGAGGCCAGCGCATCCGTCGGATCTTCGGACCAGATATCGCGGCGGCCATCGCCGGTGAAATCCACCGCAAACGCCTGATAGGAGGTCGGAATAAACTGCGTATGTCCCATGGCGCCCGCCCAGCTTCCGGTCATGCGCGCAGGCGTGATGTCACCGTTCTGCAGGATTTTCAGTGCCGCCAGCAGCTGTTTTTCAAAAAACGCGCCGCGCCGCCCGTCATAGGCCAGCGTCGATGTGGCCGAGATCACGGGCACATTGCCGCGCCGCTCGCCATAAAAACTCTCCAGCCCCCAGACCGCGCAGATGATTTCTGCATCGACGCCATAGGTGCGCTCCAACGTGCGCAGGGTGCTCTGATGGCGCGCAAAGGCAGCACGGCCCTTGGCAAGACGCTCATCCGATACGGCGATGGACAGGTAGTCCTCCAGCGTGCGCTTGAATTCGGTCTGGTTGCGGTCGCGTTTGACAACACCCGGCAAATATCCGGCCCCGCGGAAAGCAGCGCGCAGAGTGGACTGGGAAATTCCACGAGCCTCTGCGCGGGTGCGGAAAGACGCGACCCAGGCATCATAGGCTGCATTCGGCACAGGCCGCAGATCCGCAGGCAGGCCGGTTGTACCGCTGGGGCCGCTGCCCGCCGGCACTGTGCTGCTGCAGGCGCTCAGCCCCAGGGCTGCGAGGCCTAAACCGAAATGACGCCGTGTGATGTTCATGTTGCTGCCCGCTCTGCTGTTTAGATGTGCTGCCCGGATTTGGCCGGATCGATTGACAACAGGCTGCCAGAAACCGGAGAGAGCGCCAAGGCCCGGAATTCCGCCGCAGCGAAGACCCGCCGTTGCAACCCAAAGCCGTATTATGGGGAATCCCCCCATATTCCCCCCATAATCTTCCGGGGAACCCCTTGCTGCCGTTGATGCCTAGCCTGTTTGCACCGCTGCGCCACTGCAGCGGCCAGAACACATCAGGGAGACGCAAGCAATGGATAAACAAAAGAAGGACCTGGAACCGGCCCGGCTGGACGGGCGCAAGGACGATCTGGCACCGGGGCTGTCCCGGCGCAGTTTCTTTGCAGCAGCAGGTGCCGCAGGTGTCGGAACCGCGGCCAGTTTGCTGGGCAGTTCCAGCGCACAGGCACAATCCACCGACTGGCTGCAGCCAGGCAACAACAACCATGTGATTGACCTGCAAAACATGTCCGCCTTTGCAGATGGCGAAGTGAAGATCGATTTCTACGGCCATTGCGCCATTAAGATTACTTCGCCCGGCGGCGCCTCAATCCTGTTCGACCCCTGGCGGGACGATCCCTCGGGCGCCTGGGGCTTGTGGTACAAGCAGAAGTTCCCGGAAACATTGGTCGACATCACCATGTCCACGCACACCCATTTCGACCATGATGCCATCGACCGGCCACAATCGACCATGGTTCTGGACCGGATGGTCGGCAATTTCGAGTTTGCGGACCTCAAGATCACCGGCTTTGCCGATAAACATGCCTGCGTCGCGCCGGGCTGGTATCCTTGGACCAATGCACTGGCTGAATTCGGCGTTGAAGCCTGCCCACCCAACAATCCGGGCCATATGGATATGGTCACATATGTGGTGGAAACCGGCGGCATCCGCACCCTGATCTGGGGCGACAACCGGCCAGACCCGGCGGACGGGTTCTGGGATGCAATCGGGCGCATTGACGTTCTGACCCTGCCGGTGGACGGTTCCGAACATATCCTTTCGTATAGCCAAGCCAATGCTTTGGTAGAGCGCATCAATCCGAAAGTTGTGATCCCTACACACTATTTATCTGAAACCACGACTTATACGCTGTCGACCCTGCAGCCCGCAGATGATTGGGTGAAGGCACAGAAGAGCTTCAAAATGCTGGATGGCGCGTCGCTCTCGCTTGCGTCCGCCGATGTTCAAGGCATGGATAAAGAGTTCCTGTACTTCGGGCACAACGCGCTGACAACGTAGCCCCGCAGCCCCCGCCGGGCTGTGCCCAATACTTAGGGCGTCCTAGTTTGGACGCCCAATTTTTTGGTCAGTCCCGCAGCGCGTCAGCGCGCAGGCCTTCGCGCTCATAGTGACGCGGCAGAACACGGCCATACAGCTGTTTCGTGCGCTCTACCCCGCCGCACATGCCCTCAGTGTCGACGAAGGAAAAGATGCCGACATAGCGTTTGCGCGAACCTTCAACCGGGGCCACCCGGTGCAAGGAGTAGCGGCCGCGGAAGATCTGCAGGTCGCCCGGCTGCAATACCAGCCTGCGCACCAGAGGCGAGCCGCCCGCCAGCACCCGCGCCACGCCGTCGTAGTTTTCGTCTGTGGAGGTGCGCAGCATGGGCGCATATTCAAATTCGCCGCCCGCCTCGCCATTCTGGATCGCCAGTGTCACCGTGTAATTGTTGGTGTCAAAATGCCAGGGAAAGCCGTCGCCCCCCTCCACCATATTGATAATCACATCCGCCAGCGGATCGTCATACCGGAAGAAACGGTCTTTCTGTTCTCCCAAGGCCTCGCGGATGAAGGGCATGAAACCGGAAAATTCGTAAATTCTCCGCAACGGGCTGGCGGCACCAAAATTGTCAGCCGGGATAAACGCATTGGAACGGTTGTAAAACTGGCGCACCGGGTGGCCTTCCGGCAGCGCCGGATCATCCTTGGAGAAATAGGCATTGGTGCGGCTGAACGACTTGTGCCCCTGGTCCGCCACGGTCTCTGCCTCTGCCGCCAGTTTCGCGATACCGTCTGTATGCACAAACCCCTTCAGCACTGCGCAGCCGTCAGCTGCCAATTCACTTTGCAGATCCGCCATCATCTGCGCATAGGCGGGAGAGCCCGGTCTGTCGATCGGGTAACGCCCAAGGTCCACCAGTTCCGCAAGTGCAGTCATTTTCGTGTCCTTCCCGGTTGCCTCATTTCAGATGAGCATGCCCGCAGCGGGAGAGCAGATCTGGTGCAATTCGGACATGAAGGTGCCGGTTTTGAACGATTCCACCCCGCACCCAGGCGCCAAATTCGCGGAAATTTCGAAACACCCCAGGGCTGAGCAAGAAAATGTCGCCAAACAGGGCTTTTTCGACAGTTTTCCCTGTTGACGCTCCTGTCCAGCCCTCATAATGTTCGCTGCAACGCAAAAGGAGCCAGTGACGTGAACGCACTAGTCGTAATCGTAGGAACCAAGCGCATGGGCCGGTGACGGTAGACCATAATCGAACCCATGCGCCTCCGAATAAGATCGGGGGCTTTTTTTATGCGTAACGCACGATGCCGCCAATTGGAGCAAAAAGCAGATGACACGTGAAATGACCGGCGCAAAAATGGTTGTCCAAGCCCTGAAGGATCAGGGTGTGGAGGTAGTCTTCGGATATCCAGGCGGCGCCGTGCTGCCGATTTATGACGAGATCTTTCTGCAAAATGACATCCGCCATGTACTGGTGCGCCACGAACAGGGCGCGGTGCATGCGGCTGAAGGCTATGCCCGCTCTACCGGCAAGCCCGGCGTTGTACTGGTGACTTCCGGCCCCGGTGCCACCAATGCCGTGACCGGCCTGACCGATGCGCTGCTGGATTCGATCCCGCTGGTGGTTCTGACCGGCCAGGTTCCGACCTTCATGATCGGCTCGGATGCGTTTCAGGAGGCTGATACCGTTGGCATCACCCGCCCCTGCACCAAACACAACTGGCTTGTCAAAGAGACTGACGCCCTGGCAAGCACCCTGCATGAAGCCTTTCATGTCGCCACATCCGGCCGCCCTGGCCCGGTGCTGATCGACATCCCCAAAGATGTGCAGTTTGCAACCGGCAGCTACAACGGCCCGAAACCGGCCGCCTCGCATTACCAGCCGCAGGTCAAGGGCGATATGGAGGAGATCACCGAACTGGTCGCCGCCATCGAGGCCGCCGAGCGTCCGGTGTTCTACACCGGCGGTGGCGTGATCAACTCCGGCAATGCCGCCAGCCAGCTGCTGCGCGAACTGGTGGATGCCACCGGCATCCCTGTCACCTCGACTCTGATGGGTCTGGGCGCATATCCCGCGTCTGGCAAGAACTGGATCGGCATGCTGGGCATGCATGGCCTTTACGAGGCCAACCTCGCGATGCACGGCTGCGATTTGATGATCAACATCGGCGCCCGTTTTGATGACCGGATCACCGGCCGTCTGGACGCCTTCAGCCCGCATTCGAAGAAAGCCCATATCGACATCGACCCTTCCTCGATCAACAAGGTGATCCCGGTCGACATTCCGATCGTCGGCGACGTGGCTCATGTTCTGGAGGATCTGCTGAATGTCTGGAAAGCCCGCGGTCGCAAGGTGAACCGCGAGGCGCTGACCAAATGGCACAAGCAGATCGACGAGTGGCGCGCCGTCAACTGCCTGTCGTTTGAAAACTCGGAACAGACCATCAAGCCGCAATACGCGCTGCAGCGTCTGGAAGAGCTGACCAAGGGCCACGACCGCTATATCACAACTGAGGTTGGCCAGCACCAGATGTGGGCGGCCCAGTATCTGGGTTTTGAGGACCCCAACCGCTGGATGACCTCCGGCGGACTGGGCACAATGGGTTACGGCTTCCCTGCGTCGATCGGTGCTCAGATGGCGCATCCGGATGCGCTGGTGATCAACGTCGCAGGTGAAGCGTCCTGGCTGATGAACATGCAGGAGATGGGCACCGCGGTGCAGTACCGCCTGCCGGTGAAGCAGTTCATCCTCAACAACGAACGCCTGGGCATGGTGCGCCAGTGGCAGGAACTGCTGCACGGCGAACGCTACAGCCACTCCTGGTCCGAAGCACTGCCTGATTTCGTCAAGCTCGCCGAAGCCTTCGGCGCCAAGGGCATTTGCATCAGCGACCCCAAGGATCTGGATGACGCGATCATGGAAATGATCGAATATGATGGGCCGGTGATCTTTGACTGCCTGGTCGAGAAGCATGAAAACTGCTTCCCGATGATCCCGTCAGGCAAGGCGCACAACGAGATGCTGCTGGGCGAGGCCGAAACGCAGGGCGTCATCCAGGCCGGCGGCGCCGTGCTGGTGTAAGCCGGAGCAGCAACAGGATACTGCAGGGCGGACCCGCCCTGCCCCGATTTCAGGAAAGGGACTTTAATGTCTGCCCTACACATCAAAAAAGGCTCCACCCGCCACTCTGCCTACAACCTGCGCCCGACCTTTTCGGACGTTCAGGAACGACATACCATCGCAGTTCTGGTGGAAAACGAACCCGGCGTCCTGGCCCGCGTGATCGGGTTGTTTTCAGGTCGCGGCTACAACATTGAAAGCCTGACCGTGGCCGAAGTCGACCACACCGGCCACCTCAGCCGTATCACCATCGTGACCACCGGCACCCCGCAGGTGATCGAACAGATCAAGACACAGCTGGGCCGCATTGTTTCGGTCCGTGATGTGCACGACCTGACAGTCGAAGGCACAGCCGTGGAGCGCGAGCTGGCGATAATGAAAGTCGCCGGCGACGGTGAAAAACGGGTCGAGGCGCTGCGGCTGGCAGACATCTTTCGCGCCAACGTAGTTGACAGCACCCTGAACAGTTTTGTGTTTGAAATCACCGGCGCACCGGAAAAGATCGATGCCTTTGCAGATCTGATGCGCCCTCTGGGCCTGGTAGAAATAGCCCGCACTGGGGTTGCTGCCCTGTTGCGCGGTAACTGACCCCCGGAACCGGCCCTGCAGGGCCGGTTCTACACTTGAACGACCTGCAGCGGCGCGACAGCGCGCTGTTTCTCAACGGCCTGCAGCGGGAAGGGAACAATCTTCCGCTCCTGGCCGTTGTTTGCCGTCTCCTCCCCGCAGCACGCCGCAGCGCACAAGCGGTCCGCAAGGCCCGGGCTGCCTTGCTCCATGACAATTGCGAGATTTTCCGCAGTTCGTACATTGCCACTCAGGGTTAAGTCGAACTCAACCCAGTCTCCCGGGCTCAATCCCTGAAAATCAGCACCAGTCTTGTTTGCGTAAAAAGCAAGGTCCCCCTGGTCATCGCACCAGATCACGGCTTTGGTCAGGGGGGCGTCACTCCATAAAATGACTCCAATCATACCATTCCTCATTTTGCCGCCTTCCAATTCTGAAGCAAATACGATGGCGCCAACATGACAAAAAACGGGTCGGACTATTGCATTTTGTGTCAGCTTGACTAGCCTTCTGACGTGAATTAGCGACAGCTATGACGCAGAAAGGCTTCACATGTTGGCTGACTGATGCTGCAGACTGGCATAAGTCACCGGGAAAAGGGGTAATTTCTGCGTAAAAGCCGACCTGCCAGGATACCGAATGACCAATCAGAACCGCTCTCCTGCCGATCTTAGGAACATGTTTGGCGCCAATCTGCGTCAATTGTCGCGGCAATATCCGTCGATCTCGGAACTGTCGCGCCAACTGGGTGTCAACCGCACCCAATTCAACCGCTACCTGTCAGGAGAGAGTTTTCCGCGCCCGGATGTTCTTGACCGCATCTGCCGGTTCTTTGACGTCGACGCGCGAATTCTTCTGGAACCCGCGGATACGCTTTCCACGGCTGGCAAAGTGCTAAATGGCCCCTTTCTCGCTGATTTCCTGGGCCATGGTGTGCAGAAATTGACGGAAGAATTTTTCCCTTCGGGGTTTTACCGCTTCACCCGCCGCAGTTTCATTAACGAAGACAAGTTTGTTATTGGCCTCGTGTATGTGTTCCGCGCCGCAGATGTCACCTATATCAAGGGGTTTGAAGCCAGGGAGGCCATGCTCAGCCAGGGTCTCCCCGCCAGTCCCGACGCCCGCGAATTCCGCGGCTATGTCAGCAGCCACGAAGACGGCGTTGCCTTTGTCATCGCCCGCAGAAAAGCCATGACCTACTCCTTCAATTATCTGGCGCGGGTTGCCTCGCTGGAGAACAACTTCTGGTCAGGATATGTCGCCCGCACCGTACGCGAAAACGGTGCCGGAGAGCGGGTAACACGGATGGTCTATGAACATCTGGGTCGTGACACGGGCACAGTGCTGGCAGCTGCCCGCAGTGCGGGCTTTGCCGATGAAGCCGACCTCTTGCCGTTCCACCGGCGCCTTTTGAACACAGAGCACCCCTTTCGCTGACGCTAACTAGCGTCAATTAGCCGGTAGATGTGCCAGGTGGCGTGACCCAGTAACGGCAGCACCAGGAACAATCCCAGGAACCACGGCAGCAGCGCCGCAAAGGTCAGAGCCGCGATCATGCCGGCCCATATCATCATCACCGTGAAATTCTGCTGCACGTACTGAAAGCTGGAGATCATTGCGGTGACAAAGTCCACCTCTCGGTCCAGCAGCAGCGGCAGAGAGATCACGGTGATCATGTACAGCAGCAGCGCAAAAAGCGCGCCCACCACAGTTCCGGCCGCCAGCATGGCCAGCCCGTTGGCTGTCAGAAGGACTTCTGCAGAGGTGGAAATATTGGTCATCGTGGAATGCCCGAGAAACAAGGCAAAGATCATATGGCCCAGAAAGAACCAGAACAGAAACACCACAACGATGATGGCACAGATTGACGGCAGCTGGCGGCGGCTTTGCTGCAGCACCACGCCCAGAATGCGGCCGACCGCAATGCCTCTGCCCTGTTCCAGCCGGTGCGACACTTCGTAAAGACCCACCGCGGCAAAGGGACCGATCAGCGGAAACCCAATGGCTGCCAGCACCAGCCAGTACGTGGTGCCGGTGCGCACGGTGATCCAGGCCATTGCCCAGCCTGCCAGCACATAGACCGCAGCAAAAAAGAGCCCATACAGCGGCTTTCTCCGGAAGTCGCCCCAGCCCAGGCGCAGCGCCTCAAACAGCATCTGCGTCGTAACCGGCTGCAGCGGCGGCACACCAAAAGGCTTTTCAGCTGTCATCTTGTCACGTCTCTCCAATGGCAAGCCCGTTTTACCGTCGGGTTTGGGATGGTCCTGCACCTTTCCCGAAAGCAGCATCAATAATGCTTCAATTGAGCCTAGTCGCGAAAACGGGTTTTTAAAATGCTTTGCAGATACATGAATTGGCTGCCAACCAGCTGCGACGGTGGCTTACCAAGCAAAAGGCAGCCACTCCTGGCTGCCTTTTGCTTGGTCATGAATGGACAGAGGTCCCGGCCTGCCGCAATGTCGCAGCTGCGGAGTTATTCCTCGGCCTGGGCGTCGGCGCGGCTCTTGCCGGAGACGTTCATCGCCAGGGTCGCCCCCATGAACCCGTCCAGGTCGCCGTCCAGCACCCCCTTTGTGTCAGAGGTCTCGTGGCTGGTGCGCAGGTCCTTCACCATCTGGTAGGGTTGCAGCACGTAGGACCGGATCTGGTTGCCCCAGCCGGCATCGCCCTTGGATTCGTGCGCCGCGTTGATTTCTGCGTTGCGACGGTCCAGCTCCTGCTGGTACAGGCGCGACTTCAGCGCCTTCATGGCGATATCGCGGTTCTGGTGCTGCGATTTCTCGGATGAAGTCACCACAATGCCGGTCGGGATGTGGGTGATCCGCACAGCCGAGTCGGTGGTGTTCACGTGCTGTCCACCCGCGCCTGAGGAGCGGTAAGTATCGACTCGGATGTCGGACGGGTTCACATCGATCTCGATATTGTCGTCGACCACCGGATAAACCCAGACAGAACTGAAAGAGGTGTGCCGCTTGGCCGCCGAATCATAGGGCGATATCCGCACCAGCCGGTGCACACCGCTTTCGGACTTCAGCCAGCCATAAGCGTTGTGGCCGGAAATTTTGTAGGCAGCGGATTTGATGCCCGCCTCGTCGCCTGCGCTTTCGGACTGAAGTTCAACCTTGTAGCCCTTTTTCTCGGCCCAGCGCACGTACATCCGCGCCAGCATCGAAGCCCAGTCGCAGCTCTCGGTGCCGCCGGCGCCTGCGTTGATTTCCAGGAAGGTATCATTGGCGTCTGCCTCGCCGTCCAGCAGGGCTTCCAGCTCTTTCTCGGCGGCCTTGGCCTTCAGTGCCGCCAACGCCTCTTCGGCATCCTTGACGACATCGGCGTCCTCTTCCATCTCGCCCAGTTCGATCAGCTCGATATTGTCGGAAAGGTCCTGTTTGATGCCTTTATAGGTATCAATCGCATCGACCAGCCCTTGGCGTTCGCGCATCAGTTTCTGGGCGGCCTCGGGATCGTCCCAAAGGTTCGGGTCCTCCACACGCGCGTTGAACTCCTCCAGCCGGTATTCGGCGGTTTCCCAGTTCAAACGCTGGGCCAGCAGCTCCAGCGATTTTTCGATGTCTGCCACGATGGTCTGGGTTTCCGCGCGCATGGGAGGTCCTTGCAATCTGAGATCAGGCTTGCGTGATAAACCACCCTTGCGCCGCGGGCAAGCAGCCAGGCGGTGCAAGTCGCGCCGCAGGAAGTGCTGGAACGGCGTCTAAAATACAATGCAAGTTCTGCCCGGAAGAACACGGTTTTTTAACGCAGCCCGACGAATTCTGTCATCTGAATCGCGTGGGCAAGCAGCCGGGCGCGAAGGAGGGGAAACAGAACAATGCCCAGCGGATATCTTGTCCAGCTTGGAAATGGATCGCTGGATCATGGCGATACCATTACCTCTACCTATTCCAGTTTCACAACTGACAGCAGCCTGGGCGCAGGCAGCTGGAGCTGGACCGGCTGGGTCGGCGGCAGCTACTATTCCAACGAAGTTGAAACTGGCGCATATTATCTGGCGGCTGACGGCAATGTCTACTTCGTGCCCGATCTTGGGTCTGTCGACACCCTGGACTCGGCGACTGCAGCCAGCCCCCCGTCCTATACGCAAAGCGACGGCAACATCGAAGGCACCGCAGCCGGGGAACTGATCGACAACAGTTATACCGATGCGGACGGCGACCAGATCGACAACGGCAACGGAGGCGGCAGTTCAGGCAATCAGGACACGGTAGAAGCCGGAGCGGGCAACGACACTGTGAGAGCCGGCGCTGACGACGACCTGCTGCTGGGCGGCGCAGGCGATGACACCATGGATGGCGCCGCAGGCGATGACACGATCTATGGCGACAGCAGCACCGAAGCCGGGCTTGGCAGCTTTCAGCAGTCCATCACCAACGCCAACGTCACCGACACCAGCAGCGGGTTCAAAGTTACGGCCAAGGATGTGTCCGGAACCATCAGCGCCGCTAACATCGATTACTATGACGGCGCTTTCGGCGTCGCCGGTGCCATCTCTGACACTGACAGCGGGGTCACGGCCCAAATCGGCTACGACAAGGCTTCGGGTGTCTCCGAAGAACTGATCATTGAGTTTGATCAGGCCACCACAGATGCCAGTTTCACGTTCAAGCATCTGTTCACCAGTCAGCACGCTGAAGAAGGCCATTGGGCCGTCTACAATGACGGTGTTCTGGTGGCACAGGGCGACTTCACAGAAGATACAGCGGGAACGGGTGCCGGCACGGTCAACATCAACGGGTATGGCGACTTTGATAAGCTGGTTCTGTCAGCAAACATACAAACAGACCTGACTGACGGGTCGGACTACACTGTCTCAAACATCACCTTCAACATCCCGCCCGAAGACCCCTCTGCCGGGGATGACACCATCAGTGGCGGCCTGGGCGACGACGTCATTTATGGGCAGGACGGAGATGACCACCTGAGCGGCGGAGAAGACAACGACAGTATTTCAGGCGGCTCAGGCAGCGATACTCTGTTCGGTGGTCCAGGCGGTGATGCGGATACGCTTGATGGCGGCGACGGCGATGACGATCTTGTCTTCGGCTCTGGCGATCTGGCACAGGGCGGAACCGGTGACGACCGTTTCTTCGCTTATGATTCAGAAGGCACCGGCGGCACCGCCACAGTTGTCGGCGGTGAGGGCGACGAAGATCTGACTGATGCCACAAATGGCGGCTCCGGCGACAATCTGCGGCTCGACTGGGATGGAACAGGGGCAAACGTCACCGACAACTATACCGTCTCGATGACTGGTGACGAGGCTGGTACGGTCACCGGTTCGGATACCGACCTGAATTTTTCGGAAATTGAGATCATCACAACAGGTGACGGCGCTGATACGATCGATCTCGCATCAGACAGTTCCGGAATGGATGTATATTCCAATGCTGGTGCAGACTCTGTGACCGGCGGTTCGGGCGCAGATTACGTCGATGCCGGTACGGGTGATGACACCGTAACAGGCGGTGCGGGAGCCGACACAATTGAGGGCGGCGGCGGCGATGACTATCTTGCAGGCGGCAGCGGCGGTGACAGTCTCACAGGCGGCGCGGGCGACGACAGCTTAATCTTTGGTGAGGGCGACACCGCGTCCGGCGGGGACGGCGACGACTACTTTAAGGTTGTAGACACAGGCGACAGTGGCAGCAGCAACATCACCATTACCGGCGGCGACACAGGCCAAACAACCGGAGACACGCTGGATTTAAACGGTCAGGTGGTGCAGGGCTCTGTCAATATCACCGATAACACCGGCGGAAGTCTAACCGGCACGGCACAGTTGCTGGATGGCAGCATAGTCAGCTTCTCCGGCATTGAAGCCATCATCTGCTTTGTTGCAGGCACCGGTATTGCCACTCATGCGGGCCTGCGCGCCATCGAAACCCTGAGGCCCGGCGATCTGGTGTTGACCCGCGACAATGGCATGCAGCCGGTGCGCTGGATCAGCCAGTCAACGGTGCCAGCAACCGGCAATCTGGCCCCGATCCGCGTCAAGGCCGGCCATTTGGGGGCAGAGCGCGACCTGCTGGTCTCGCCTCAGCACCGGATGCTGTTCAGCGGCTCTCAGGCCAGCCTCTTGTTCGGTGAGAGCGAGGTACTGGTTTCTGCCGTCCATATGCTCAACGATCGGTCCATCCGGCGTGAACCTGGCGGCACGGTGACATATGTACATGTGCTGTTTGACCAGCATGAAATCATCTATGCGGAAGGTGCAGCCTCCGAGAGCTTCCACCCCGGTGTGCAGGCCGTCTCTGCGTTGGAGGAACCCGTGCGCGAGGAACTGTTCCGCATCATGCCGGACCTGCGCTGGCACAGCGGTGAAGGCGGACGAACTGCCCGCCTTTGCGCCTCGCGCCATGAGGCCGCACTGCTGCAGCCGCCCCCTGTGCCGGATCAGTAAAGCCCGCCTGAGCTGACGGTCCCAAAAGTCGCCTTGGGCCCCAGCACCGCGGTGCCGCCGCTGGATGTGATGACCTGGCGCCCGGATTGCTGCACTTCCTCGATCAGAGGCAGATTCGATCCTATTGCAAAGCCACCGTCATAGGTCAGCCCGAAAATCGGCTCAGCCCCGTCGCGGAAATATTCTGCCACCACATAGGCGCCTGAGGCATTGTTAGGCAGCCGCGCGCCGGTGTAGCGGTCAATCTTGATGAAATGTCCGCCTTCCGGCACGTCAAAGGGGCCGCCGCCGAATTTCTCAGTCGCCTTCTTCATGAACTGCTGAAACACCGGGCCGCACATGGTGCCGCCATAGGCACCGCGGCCCATCGGACGGGGCTGGTCAAAGCCCATATAGCAGCCGGCCACGATGTTCGAGGTAAACCCGACAAACCAGACATCGCGGGAATCATTGGTGGTGCCGGTCTTGCCCGCTGTGGGCACCGGCAGGTTGATCACACTGGACGCGGTACCGCGGTCCACCACACCCTTCATCATTGAGGTCAGCTGATAGGCAGTGATCGGGTCCATCACCTGCTCCCGGTCGGTGACGATACGCGGTGCCTGTCCCGGAACAAGGTTCGGCTCTGTGCAGTCCACACAGTCACGGTCATCATGACGATAGATCGTCTTGCCAAAGCGGTCCTGCACACGGTCCACCAGTGTTGGCTGCACCCGCTCACCACCGTTAGCGAACATCGCATAAGACGCCACCATCTTATATAGCGTGGTTTCCTCCGCCCCCAGAGAATTGGCCAGAAAAGCCCCCATATTGTCATAAACACCAAAGCGTTCGGCATAGCCCGCCACAACCGGCATCCCAACCTCCTGCGCCAGGCGGATCGTCATCAGGTTCCGGCTCATCTCGATACCGGTGCGTAAGGGGGTCGGACCGTAGAATTTGTTGGAGGAGTTCTTGGGCCGCCACAGCCCTTGCGGGGTGTTGATCTCGATCGGAGCGTCGACCACGATTGTTGCAGGGCTGTAGCCGCTGTCCAGCGCCGCCGCATAGACAAAGGGTTTAAAGCTGGAGCCCGGCTGACGCATCGCCTGGGTGGCACGGTTGAACACCGAATGCTGATAGGAGAAGCCGCCCTGCATTGCCAGCACACGGCCAGAGTTCACGTCCATCGCGACAAAGCCGCCCTGCACTTCCGGCACCTGCCGCAGCGACCAATGGCTAAAGGCATCGTCCTTGGTCTGTGCCCGGACCAGCACCACATCGCCACGGGTGAAATTGTCGGTAAAACTGCCTTTCATCCACTTGATGTCAGACCGCGGCACCGATCCCGTGCCTTCGCTCTGTTCAACGCCAATGGTCAGGGATTTGTCACCAACCTCCAGCACCACCGCCGGATACCAGCGACCGCCCAGAACGATGTCGCGGGAAACCTCGGCGTTTGCCAGCGCTTCACGCCAGACGGCTTCGTCCTTCAACTGGTCTTGTTCCAGCGAGACGCCGGTGCCGCGCCAGATCCCGCGGGAGCGGTCGTATTTCTCCAAGCCCGCGCGCATTGCCAGCGCCGCCTCAGCCTGCATTTCATGGTCAATGGTTGCCCGCACGGTAAAGCCGCCGGTAAAAAACTCGCCCTCGCCAAAATCCTCGGTCAGCTGGCGGCGGATTTCATCGGTAAAATAGTCGCGCGGCGGCAACGTGGTGCGGAAGCCCTCGAAATCGCCGTTCTGCACGGATCGCAGCGGCTGCGCCACCTCGACCTCAAAGACATCCCTGGAGATAAAGCCATTTTCACGCATTTCCCGCAGGACGTAATTGCGCCGTGCCAGCAGCCGATCTTTCTGGCGCACCGGGTGATAGTCTGACGGTGCCTTGGGCATAGAAGCCAGTGTTGCCGCCTCATGCGGTTCCAATTCACCCAGCGTCTTGTTGAAATAGGTCTGCGCCGCCGCTGTCACACCATAGGAGTTCTGGCCCAGGAAAATCTCATTCAGATACAGTTCCAGAATCCGTTCCTTGTCGAGCGTCTCCTCCAGCCGGGTGGCAAGGATGATCTCCTTGATCTTGCGCTCGGCGCGGCGGTCGCCGGACAACAGGAAGTTCTTCATCACCTGCTGGGTAATGGTAGAGGCGCCGCGCACGTTCTGCCCGCGTGAGCGCACCGCCTCGACCGCCGCCGCAGCAATACCACGGGCGTCGTAGCCGCCGTGGCTATAGAAATTCTTGTCTTCTGCCGAAATGAACGCCTGTTTCACCAGGTCCGGGATCTCTGACGACGGCGTGAACAGGCGGCGTTCCTTTGCGAACTCATCAATCAGATGCCCTTCGCCTGAATAGATCCGGCTGATCGTGGGCGGCTGATACTGGGCCAGCGATTCATGGCTTGGCAGGTCGCGCCCGTAGATCCAGAACACCGCGCCGATGGTCAGCGCAACCATCGCCACGCCAAGGGTGATGGTGCTGAAAATGGAGCCGAAGAAAGAAAATATGAACCTGAGCACGGAGTTTGGCCTTTCACGCGGGGTGCCGCCTATATAGGGGCGGCAGCCCCCGGGGTCAAAACTGGAAACAGCGAAAATATGCCGGGAGCGGCGGGAGAATTCTAGCACATTTCCCCGCGGCCTGGCACGTCTTACGCAGCGGGAGCACCATGGGCATAGTCGCAAAACTGGCATTGCTGAAGGGTGAGACCGGTGTCGTCATACTCCAGAACAGTCAGCGCGGGTGCTTCAGCGGCAGGCTGGAAGCTGTTCCAGTCCCATTCCGGGATCGCCGGAGGCGCCTGATACAGCACGGATTTTGCAGTGGTAAAGGGAATACCGAACGCCGTGCCAGAGCATGGGCGGTGCACATGGCCTGCCAGCAGGTGAAGGATATTGGAATAGTCTGACAGCAGGGCTAGCAATTCACTACAGTTCTGCAAGTTGTCCGGATCCAGCATCGGCAACCCCAAGGGCATAGGCGGGTGATGCATCGCCACGATTGCAGGCCGCCGCTCCAATGCGTCCAGTTTCGCCTTCAGCCAGTTCAGCCGGTCCGGGCACAGGAAACCCGCATCGCGGCCCGGAATCAATGTGTCCAGGCAGAGCACTGCAAGATCCTCAAAATCCGATTGATACTGCACAAAGCCGGGCATTGCATCATCCGGCAAGGGCAGCACGTCACGTAAGGCGTCCCGGTCATCATGGTTGCCTGGCATCGGCAGCACCGGCATCGGCAGACCGTTAAGAAACCCTTTCAGTGCCTTGTAATTGCTAACAGTTCCAGTTTCCACAAGATCACCAGTGATCAGGCAGGCCACGGCATCGCTATGGTGCGCAACAACATAGTCGACCGCTGCTTGCAGCCGCAGCCGTGGATCATGGCCCAGCACCGCCCCCGCCGCCTCGAAATGCAGATCGGATAGCCAGATCAGTTTCATTGCAGCCCCCTATTGCCGCACCAGCGCACGGCGGGCATCATCCTTGATGCGCCAGGCAATCAGACCGTTCAGAATGCCACGCGCCGCCTGGGCCCGCCATTCAGGGTCAATCAGGTTCTCTAGATCACGCTTGCTGGACAGAAACCCGATCTCCACCAGCACTGACGGAATATCCGCCGACTTCAGCACCGAGAATCCAGCGGACCTCAGCGGTCGGTTGTTGACCGGCCCGCCCTGTTTGCGCAGGGCTTCTATCAAAGCCGCCGCCAGCGCATCAGTTCGCGGCTGGGTTTCCTGCCTGGCCAGATCCAGCATCACGCCGGTCACCCGGTCATCCGCTTCGCTCAGGTCGGTGCCCGACAGCAGGTCGCCGCGCAGATGCCGCTCCGCCAGTTTCTCAGAGGCGACATCCGAGGCCTCCTTGGAGAGCGTGTAAACGGTCGAGCCATGCGCCCGGCCCTCGGAAATCGTATCTGCATGGAGCGAGATAAACACATCTGCCCCCGCCTGATGCGCCAGCGCGATGCGGCGTTCCAGCGAGACGAAATAGTCATCATCGCGGGTCATCTGCACGGTGAACTGGCCAGATCGGATCAGTACCTCGCCCAGCTCCCGCGCAAACTGCAGCATCAGGTGTTTCTCGACCACATGGCCGCTGTGGTGGTCCCGTTCGGCGCCCGGATCAATGCCGCCATGGCCGGGGTCCAGCATCACCAGCAAGGGTGCGTTCTCGTCCCGCTCCCCGCGGCCCTGCACGGCTTCCGGTGCAGGCAAGTCCCAGCGCGGATCCTTGGGAGCGCCGGCTTGGGCAGCAAACTCTTTCGCCGAAACCGGTTTCAGCAACACATACAGCCGCGTCGCCGCAGTAAATTGATCAATGCGCATTGCTGCAGTGTCCACCGCCATTGGTTTCCGCAACTCCAACACCAGCCGCGACCAGCCGGGGACATAGGTGCCAAATTGCACATTGGTGAACTGCCCGCCTTCCAAAAACGCGTCACGTTTCAGTCCGGTCCAATCGACCTCCTGAAAATCAAGAACCAGCCGGGGCGGATTGTCCAATGTGAACAGCCGGTACGGCACTCCCTGGCTGAGGCTCAGCGTGACCCCGGCCCCTGAGCGACTGTCCGCAGCACCGCTGGTCTCCGGGTAAACACGGGCCAGGCCGCTGAAGCCCTGCGCCCAGGCGCCTGCGGCCAGCATCCAGATAAGTGCGGTAAGTTTAAACAGTCTGCCCATGCCACGCCTCTTGGTCTTTTGGCGGGCAGACTATGCAATTCCAGCCTGATTGAAAATGCGCCTTCTGCGCTTAGCCGCGTTCCGCCATAAAACGCGCAAGCCGCGCCAGGCCTTCCTCGATGTCCGCAGTGGAGCGCGCATAGGAAAACCGCAATGTCGTGGCGCCGCGCACTGGATCAAAGTCCAGGCCCGGTGTCACTGCAACCCCTGCTTTCTCAAGGATTTCCGCCGCAAAACTGCGGCTGTCATTGGTCAAATCCGAAACGTCGGCATAGACATAAAACGCCCCGTCCGGCGGTGCGATCCTGGAAAACCCGGCTTTGGGCAGACCATCCAGCATCAACTGGCGGTTCTTTGCGTAGACCGCCAAATTCCCGCGCAACTCCTCCTCGCAATCCATCGCAGCCAGTGCTGCCACCTGGCTGGCATGCGGCGCACAGATGAACATGTTCTGGGCGATGCGTTCGACCACCCGCACATGATCCTCGGGCACAACCATCCAGCCAACCCGCCAGCCGGTCATGGAGAAATACTTGGAGAAGGAATTGATCACGTAACACTCGTCGGTCAGCTCCAGCGCGGTGACCGCCTTCGCCTCATACTCAAGCCCGTGATAGATCTCGTCCGAGATAAAGCTGGCGCCCTCGCCCCGGGCGGCGTCAATCAGTGCGCCCATCGCTGCCTGGTCCAACATGGTGCCGGTCGGGTTGGCGGGCGAGGCCACCATCAGACCGGCCAGATCCAGCCCCTGCAGATCCGCCGCAACGGGCTGCAGCCGGTTCTCCGGCGCTGTCTGGATATCCACCGGCGTCAGCCCCAGCGCCTTCAGGATCTGCCGGTAGGACGGATAGCCTGGCGCGCCGATCCCAACCCGGTCGCCGCTGTCGAAAAGGGCTGTGAAGCTCAGCAGGAAAGCGCCGGACGAGCCGGGCGTCACAATCACCCGCTCCGGGTTCAGATCGACATTGTACCACTCGCCGTACATCTGCGCGATGCGCTTGCGCAAGCCTGGCAGACCCAGGGCCACCGTATACCCCAGCGCATTGTCTTCCAGCGACGACGCCAGCGCCTTCAGCGCGCCCAAAGGCGCTCCGGTCGAGGGTTGCCCGACCTCCATATGGATGACATGGCGTCCGGCTTCTTCGGCCCTTCGGGCGGCCTCCATCACATCCATCACAATGAAGGGATCGACCTCTGACCGGGTTGAGTTTCGCATGCTGATCTCCCATGGTGCGCGCATGAGTTTTGACCGTTTCTTCCGGCTGGCGTCAATCCCGGCTCTTCTGCTTTGCGCGCTGGTTCAGTTTTCATCGACAGCGCAGGCGGCATCTATCTCGCTGCTGCGCGATCCGGATGTTGAACATGGGCTGAACCGGCTGGCCGCCCCGGTGCTGCGCGCCGCCGGGCTGAACGCGAAACGGGTGCGCATTCTGCTGGTCAACGATTCATCCTTCAACGCCTTCGTTCTGGATTCCCGAACGATTTTCGTGAATTACGGACTGATCCTAAAGGTCACGTCCCCAGAGATGCTGCAAGCAGTGCTGGCCCATGAGGCCGCTCACATCACCAATGGCCACCTGTCGCGGCGCATGCAGAACCTGCGGTCCGCCGGCAGTGCTGCCGGGCTTGGCTTGGCGCTGGCAGCCCTGGCGGCTGCAGCCGGCGGCGGGGATGCGGCGGCAGGCATTGCCATCGGCACCCAAAGCTCGGCCTTCCGCAGCTTCCTGGCGCATACCCGGGCCGAAGAAAGCAGCGCCGACCGCTCTGCGGCCGAATATCTGAACCGTGCCGGCATCAGCCCCCAGGGGCTAGTGGATCTGCATCGCGCCTTTGCCGGCCAGGAAGTGCTGAGCGCAGGCAGCCAGGACCCCTATACCCGTTCGCATCCATTGAGCCGCGACCGGATCCGCGCTGCCCAGGCCTATCTGGCAGCACATGGCGACAAGGGCCAGGCCAGCCCCGAGGCCGATTATTGGTTCGCCCGGGTACGTGGCAAGCTGTCGGGATTTACCCGGGCTCCGAAATGGACCCTGCGCCGGGTCCGCGAGGAACAGTACAAAGACGTCCGATTGATGCGCGAAGCCGCGGCCTATCACCGGCAGCGAAACCTGAAGAAGGCGCTGCAGGCCGTAAACGGCGCGCTGGCGGTTCGCCCTTCCGATCCCTTCTATCATGAACTGAAGGGGCAGATCCTGTTCGAGAACCGCCAGTGGAGCGCAGCCCTGGGTGCCTATGGCAAGGCCGTCAGCCTCGCGCCCAAAAATCCGCTGATCCTGACCGGCTATGGCCGTGCGCAACTGGCGGCGGGCCAGCCCAAAGTTGCGCTCAAATCCATGGAACGCGCCCGCGCCATCGACTTTCGCAACACGGTGCTGCTGCGGGACATGTCGCTAGCCTATGCCAAAACCGGCCAGCGCGGCATGGCCTCGCTGGTCACTGCTGAACGTTACGCCCTGCAAGGGCGCCTGAATGACGCCGGCATTCACGCCAAACGGGCTGTTGCCCTGCTGCCGACAGGGTCCCCAGCCGCCCGACGGGCGCAGGATGTGCTGGTGGCCTATGAACAAGCTCAGAAGAGAAAGAGACGTAAATGACCCTTTTGATCCGCTCCGCCACTGCCGCGGCAACCGCCCTCGCCCTCCTGGGCGCCCCGGCACAGGCTTTTGACATCGGTGCAATGTCGGATGCCGAGCGCGAGGCGTTTGGCCAGGAAGTGCGCGAATATATTCTGGCCAACCCGGAGCTGATTCTGGAAGCTGTTGACCTTTTGGAGCAGCGCCAGCAGCAGGCTGAGGTCGCCCGCGACGATGTGCTGGTGGAAGAGAACCTGGCGGAGCTGCAGAACGACGGCTATTCCTGGGTCGGGGGTAACCCGGACGGGGACATCACCTTGGTGGAGTTCATGGACTACCGCTGCGGCTATTGTCGGCGCGCGGCGCCTGAAGTCGCAAAGCTTTTGGAAAGCGACGGCAATATCCGCCTGGTGATCAAGGAGTTTCCGATCCTGGGCGATGCTTCAGTCCTGTCGGCGCGGTTTGCGGTCGCAACCAAGCTGGTTGCCGGCGATGACGCCTATAAGGATGTGCATGACGCCATGATCGAGTTCGGCGGCGAGCCAAACGAGGTAGCCCTGCGTCGGCTGGCCGATGGGCTGTCGCTGGATGCGGAGGCGATTTTTGCCAGGATGGAGAGCGAAGACGTGACAGCCGAGCTGCGCCAAACCCGTGCGCTGGCGCAGAAAATGGCGATTTCCGGCACCCCGACCTTTGTCCTGGGCAATGAGCTGCTGCGCGGCTATCTGCCGGCTGATCAGATGGAGCAGATTGTGGCGGAGATCCGCGAACAGCAAAGCTGAGCTGCAAGCTTCTCCGACAGAACCGGGGCTCTGCCCCGGAGCCCGGAGTATTTTCAGAAAGATGAAAGGGCGGGAGGCTTACTCTGCCGCGTCCTGGGCCGCCTCGATCTGGGCGGCCTTTTTTTCGACCTCTTCGACAATGTGGTCGACCATCTGCTCGTTCGACATCTTGTGGCTGGCCTTGCCGGCCAGGTAGACCATGCCGGAGCCCGCCCCGCCGCCGGTGAAGCCCACGTCAGTCATCAGCGCCTCGCCGGGACCATTCACAACGCAGCCGATGATGCTGAGGCTCATCGGAGTTTTCACATGTTCCAGCCGCTGTTCCAGCGTCTCCACTGTCCTGATCACATCGAAGCCCTGCCGCGCGCAGCTGGGACAGGAGATGATGTTGACGCCGCGGTGGCGCAGGCCGAGGGACTTGAGGATTTCAAAACCCACCTTCACCTCCTCTACCGGGTCAGCAGACAGGCTAACGCGCAGGGTGTCGCCGATGCCCATCCACAGCAGCTGGCCGAGGCCGATTGCCGATTTGATGGTACCGGAAACAAAGCCGCCCGCCTCGGTTATGCCCAGGTGGATCGGCGCGTCGGTCGCCTCTGCCAGCTGCTGGTAGGCGGCAGCGGACATGAAGACATCCGAGGCTTTCACCGAAATCTTGAATTCGTGGAAATCATGATCCTGCAGGATGCGGATATGGTCGAGGCCGGACTCGACCATCGCTTCCGGGCAGGGCTCGCCGTATTTGTCCAGCAGATGTTTCTCCAGCGACCCCGCATTTACCCCGATGCGGATTGAGCAATTGTGATCTTTTGCGGCATTGATCACCTCGGCCACGCGTTTTTCATCGCCGATATTGCCCGGATTGATGCGCAGGCAGGCCGCACCTGCCTCAGCAGCCTCGATGCCGCGTTTGTAGTGGAAATGGATGTCGGCCACGATTGGCACCGGGCTTTCGCGCACGATTTCCTTCAGTGCTTTGGAAGACGCCTCATCCGGCACCGAGACCCGCACCAGATCGGCGCCTGCCTCTGCCGCGGCCTGAACCTGCGCCACTGTCGCAGCCACATCTGTGGTCAGCGTGTTGGTCATGGTCTGCACCGCAATCGGGGCGTCACCGCCAACGGGCACATTGCCCACATGGATCTGGCGGCTTTTGCGGCGCTCGATATGGCGCCAGGGGCGGATATGGTTCAAAGACATTGCGGCTGGTGTCCCGGCTGGATCCTGTTGCCGTCTAGATACGTGCAGACGCCCGGCGCTGCAATGGCGACACCGGGCGTCCTACGCAAATTCCTGCGCCAGCGTTACTCCTGCGGCGATTGCTCCGTCTGAAGTTCCGCCACAAGTGTTGCCAACGCCTGATTTCTGCCGTCCTGCAGATCAGCCAGTTCAAAGCGGCCGGTGATTGCATCCGTAGACAGTTCAACATTCTTGGTAACCTGGCCACGTGCGCCCACCGGCCCGAAATGCGCACCATTGACGGCAAAATAAATGGCGCTGCTTTCACCGGTGCGCAATTTCGGCGCATCTTCGGTCACCGGCACCTGGAACCGCTGGCCCGCATCCATGATGGTTTCCAGAATCACGCTGCCATCAGCAGCGGTGACCTGCACCCAGGAGGGGCGCACCGCAACCATTTCAACACCTGGCGAGGCCTCGGCCAGGACCTGAGGCACCTGCAGCCCTTCTGCCTGCAGCCGCTCTGCGCCGCCAAGCGGCAGGCTGGCTTCGGCCAGGCTGACCATGGAGACATCCGGCGCCGCAAAGTTGCCCAGCATCGTTGGATCCAGAGTGGAGATCGGCGCATCTCGTGCCACCAGCACCGGCACATCCAGCGCCTGCGGACGGTAAAGACGATCCAGCGCCTCAGCGGCCGGGTCCTGAGAGCCTTCCACAATTTCCAGAACCGCGCTGTTGAGCGGGTCAAGATCGGCCAGCACCGCGGGCGTCTGATCAACCGGCGCAAACTGCACTTGCTGCACTTCTTTCAGAACCGCCCAGCCGCCATAGGTGATGCCACCAATCAAGCCGACCAGAACCATCAGCGAACCGACGGCCCGCAATTCGATCTGGCTGAAAACACTGCTGGGCGACGGAACAAATGGCGTGTTCGGCGATGAGAAGGCATCGCTGCCCAACCCTTTGGACACAGGCGCCGACGCTTTGTCTGATTTGCTGCGGCTGGACGCCTCCGACGACATGCCATGAGCGACGGAAAATCCGCTTTCGCTGCAGAAATCCTGAAACGCCTGCTCGGCATCCATATTCAGATAGCGGGCGTAGGACCGCACGTAGCCTGCAATAAAACCGGGTGTATCAAAGGCGGAAGGGTCGGAGTTTTCGATGGCAGCGATATAGGAAGCCTTAATGCGCAACTCGCGCTGGACGTCGAGCAGTGACTTGCCCATCGTCGCCCGCTCACCACGCATAACGTCGCCAAGCCTCAGCTCGAAATCGTCAAAACCCTTCGGCTCTGCGTTTTCGTCATGCTCTTTTTGCTTGCGCTGAGTGAAGCGCCCGATCATGCCTGCCGTCCCATAAATGCCTGCCGCCATCGTTTCTGAACGGTGAAAGAATCACATGTGCGACTCAGATCCGCCGATTGATTAGCGAAAGCGTAACATACTCAGTCTTAATTTGCACTGTTCAGTATGTTATCCGGCGAGTTCGGCACGATTCAGCGCACAATGCGACCACAATGCGTCCATTGCACCGACAAGCGCATCGATTTCCTTGGGTCCGTGCACCGGCGACGGGGTAAAGCGCAGCCGCTCAGTTCCGCGCGGCACTGTCGGGAAATTGATCGGCTGCACGTAAATGCCGTGGTCCTCCAGCAGGTGGTCGGACAGCACCTTGGTGTGCACCGGGTTGCCAACGATCACCGGGACAATATGGCTGCCGTGATCAATGATCGGCAGGCCCAGCCCTTTCAGGCGCAGTTTCAGCACCCTGGCCTGGTCCTGATGCTTGTCCCGCAGCTCCTGCGCAGATTTCAGATAGGCAACCGAGGCCGCCGCCCCTGCCGCAACCGTTGGCGCCAGCGAAGTGGTAAAGATGAAGCCCGGCGCATAGGAACGGATCGCATCACACATCTTGGCCGAGGCCGCGATATAGCCCCCCATCACGCCATATGCCTTGGCCAGCGTGCCGTTGATGATGTCGATGCGATGGGCCAGCCGGTCTCGTTCCGTGACACCGCCGCCACGAGGGCCGTACATGCCGACCGCATGCACCTCGTCGATATAGGTCAGCGCGCCAAATTCATCAGCCAGATCGCACAGTTCCTCAATCGGGCCAAAATCACCGTCCATCGAATAGACGGACTCAAAGGCGATCAGCTTGGGGGCTTTCGGATCATCAGCCTCCAGAAGCTCACGCAGATGGGCCACGTCGTTGTGGCGGAAGATGCGCTTGGCACCGCCATTGCGGCGCACGCCTTCGATCATCGAGGCATGGTTCAGCGCATCCGAATAGATGATCAGCCCGGGGAACAGTTTCGGCAGCGTGCTCAGCGTTGCATCATTGGCGATATAGGCCGAGGTGAACAGCAGCGAGGCTTCCTTGCCGTGCAGGTCAGCCAGCTCAGCTTCCAGCAGCTTGTGATAGACCGTGGTGCCGGAGATGTTGCGGGTGCCGCCGGAGCCTGCGCCGGTTGCATCGATGGCATCATGCATCGCATCCAGCACAACCGGGTTCTGGCCCATGCCAAGGTAGTCATTGCCGCACCAGACGGTGATATCCTGCTGGCTGCCGTCCGGACGGGTCCAGACCGCATGCGGGAACTGGCCCTTCTTGCGCTCGATGTCGATGAAAGTCCGGTAACGGCCTTCCTCGTGCAGGCTGGCAATCGCAGCGTCCAGTTTCGCGGTATAATCCACCGGCATCTCCATAGCTAATTGTGCTCCTGCGGAACACGCGGGCTGTGTAAAGGGCACGGGTCTTCTGACGATTAGGCCACAATCACTTCTGGATTGGTTACCCTAGGCGGTCCCTTCTATCAACTGAATACGCGCCGCTTTGGGTGCGCAACATTGATGCAGGTCAAATAGAACTTAAACAGTTGCCCTACAAGAACGCCTGCGCCAACTCAAACTCTGTTTGCGGCGAATTTATCCTCGTTTCCCGTGCAAGATGTGCACCATCGGAAACCCCGCTCCGACGTTTTACCGGGGAAATCCGTGGCTGAGCCCTCTGGCCCCTCCATAGCCGCGCTGCTAGGGTCCGCGGCAAATTGGCCCGCCCCGGGCCGCCAAGAAATGCAGGAGAGCAAGAGATGGCTTTGAATGATGTTCTGGACCGGATCGACGCAGAGCTGGACGCCGCCACCGGGCGGCTGATGGATCTGCTGCGCATTCAGTCGATTTCCACCGATCCGGCCTACAAGGCAGATTGCGACAAGGCCGCAGACTGGCTGGTTGCAGACCTCAACTCCATCGGCATCAAGGCAGAGAAGCGTGAGACTCCCGGCCACCCGATGGTTGTTGGCCATGTAGGTGAGGAAAACACGGACGCGCCACATGTGCTGTTCTACGGCCACTATGATGTGCAGCCTGTCGATCCGCTGAATCTTTGGAACACGCCGCCGTTTGAACCGCAACTGGAAGAGACCCCGAACGGCACCGTGATCCGTGGCCGCGGTTCGTCGGACGACAAGGGCCAGCTGATGACCTTTGTCGAGGCCTGCCGCGCGTGGAAAGCGGTGAACGGCTCGCTGCCGTGTCGCATCACATTCTTCTTCGAAGGCGAAGAGGAATCGGGCTCGCCCTCGCTGATTCCCTTCATGGAAGCCAACGCCGAGGAGCTGAAGGCCGATATCGCACTGATCTGTGACACCTCCATGGTGTCGCGCGGGGTTCCGTCGATCTCCTCACAGCTGCGCGGCATGCTGAAAGATGAATTCACCGTGGTCGGCCCACGCATCGACCTGCATTCCGGCCACTACGGCGGCCCCGGCCTGAACCCGCTGCGCGAACTCAGCCGCATTGTCGCCTCCTTCTATGACGAGGAGACCGGAAAAGTCGCCGTTGAAGGCTTCTATGAAGGCGTGCGCGAGGTCCCCGCAGACCAGCTGCGCCAGTGGGAAGGCTGCGGCTTTGACGAGAAAGACTACCTCGACAACGCCGGCTACACCCAGGCGCATGGCGAAAAGGACCGCTCGGTGCTGGAACAGCAATGGGCCCGCCCGACGCTGGAGGTGAACGGTCTCTGGGGCGGCTACAACGGCGCGGGCTCCAAGACCGTGATCCCGTCAGAGGCGCATTGCAAGATCACCTGCCGCCTGGTCGGCGACATGGACCCGGACGCGTTGCGGGTGAAGGTCCGCAACCATGTGGAGGCACAGCTGAAACCCGACTGCAAAGTGGTCTGGAACAACGAGCTGGAGGGCTCCCGCGCCTCTGTCATGGACATCACCCGCCCTGAATTCACTGCTGCCCGCGCGGCGCTGTCCGACGAATGGCAGCGTGAAGCCGTGTTCTGCGGCATGGGCGGCTCGATCCCGATCGCGGGCTTCTTCAAATCGATCCTGGGCATGGAATCGATGCTGGCAGGTTTTGCCAATGACGACGACGCCATCCATTCCCCGAATGAGAAATACGACCTGAAAAGCTTCCACAAGGGCATCCGGTCCTGGGCCCGCATTCTGGACGCACTGACCAGCAAGTAACTTCAGGCAAACGGGCGGGCCAAATCTCCTTTTGGGAAATCGCCCGTTCAGCAGGCCGCCAGCCGGGCAATCCGCCCTGCAAAGCCGCCGCCTGCTGTGCACCCTGCGCGCAACGCCGCCACAGGGGGCTCCTCCCGCCCGTCATCAGGGCCCCAGGGAGCCCCTCTTCCCGTTGGGCGTGGCGCCGCCGATGGCGGCGCGAGCATTCCCCCTCCGTCCTGGCTCCACAGCCCAGTTTCAAAGACCATTTTCACAGACCAGGCGCCGTCTCAAAGCCGGATCAAAGACGGCAAACCGGCGTCTGCTGTTTGTTTTGCCCACGGTATTAAGACTTGCTTATCGCTCTTGCGATAGCCTTGCACAAACACGTGAACGCATTGCAGACGGAGGCAAAGATGACGCAAAGCAGCTACAAGCGCCCGCCAGGATTCGAGGGCACTCAAACCGACCCGGAAGAGAGCTACCGCGCCGGTTACCAGCACGGCACACGGGTGCTGCTGCGCTACCTGGAATCCCACCCGTCCCCGGACCTTGGCCGCCTCAAGACCTGGGTCGACTCGGAGCTGACCGGCTGGCGCCATGACACGGAGGCAGAGCCGAACCCGCCTGCCCTGTGACGTCCGCCTGTGGCTGTGGCAGGATGCTTGCCCCTCAGCGCGCCGGCCGTCAGGCTGGCGCCATGACCCAAGCGATTCTGACAAACGGCGCGCTGCTGGAAAAATTCCTAGCTCTGGAGACCCGCGTATGGGACGCCATGGTCCTTGGCGACCGTCAGGCGGATGAGCACATGCTTTCTGACAGCTTTCTCGGCGTCTACCCCAGTGGCTTTGCAAGCAAGGCCGATCATTGCGGCCAGTTGCAAGAGGGGCCGGCGATCGCCGAGTACGAGCTGAGCAGCGCCTGCTTACGCTGTATCGGCAATACCGCAGCGCTGCTCTCCTACCGCGCATCCTTCCGGTCATCCGGCTCAGCGGACTGGAAAGTAATGCTGATCTCTTCACTTTGGGAAAAGGAAGGCGGGACGTGGCTGAACACCTTCAGCCAGGACACCCCGGAAACAGGCTGCACAATGCACGGCTGACATCTGTGTCATGTTTCCGGACGGCTGAATATCCAAGATAGGAAAGTGGCGCGGTTGACGGGGCTCGAACCCGCGACCCCCGGCGTGACAGGCCGGTACTCTAACCAACTGAGCTACAACCGCCCGCTGCACTTTCAGCATCGCTGCCGAATGTTGGGCTGTAATATTCCCCGCCCCCCGCACCGTCAAGCGGTGTTTTGCCTTTTTCAGAACTTTCCCGAAAAAAATTCCGCCGCGCCGCACAAGCACCTGAAAATAAACAAAAATACCCGAACATCGCGTGCAGATATCATATCATACATGAAAACATTCAAGAAAGAAGAAGGATGGTGGGTCGTGAGAGGCTCGAACTCCCGACATCTTCGGTGTAAACGAAGCGCTCTACCAACTGAGCTAACGACCCGATGAGCGGGGATTTAGACAATGCCGCTGGGCAGCGCAAGGGGGGATTTCAGTTTTTTTACCGAAACCGGCACCTTATTCCAGCACGGTTTCCGCGCCGTCTTCCAGCACATAGACGCAGCCCTGACCGTTGGGCAGAGACGCCATCCCGTCACGTGGCAGACCGCAGACAATGCCGCGCATCACCTGCCCCAGCAGCCCGTGCGCAACCACCACCGACGGTTCGGTCAGGGCGTGCATGAAATCAAGGATACGAGCGTGGAAACGCTCATAGCCCTCGCCGCCTGGGGCTTCGCAGAACAGATCCAGGTTACGTGGATTGGCGCCATGGATCTGCGGATACTGCGCGGCAACTTCTCCCAGGGTCATCCCCTGAAAGGCGCCGGCATAAGCTTCGGCCAGCCGTGGGTCTGTCTTAAAGGGCGCCCCGCCCAAGGCAATATCAGCCGTCTGCTGCGCCCGCCCAAGAGGAGATGCATAACAGGCAGGTTTCTGCGCCATCACCGGCACCATCAGAGCGGCCTGACGGCGCGCGTGCTCCACTCCCAGAGGTGACAGCGGTGATTCCAGCTGCCCCTGTATGCGTTTTTGCGCGTTCCATTCTGTCTGCCCGTGCCGCAACAGCCAGATCTTCGGAAATTCCATGATGTGCTCCCAGCCCGTTCTTGGGCAAATTGGTAGCGGGACACGGCGGCAGGCGGAACCCCGGAAACAACAAAAGGCGCTCAACCAAATCCGGGAGCGCCTTTCAGAAAGATGGTGGGTGATAAGAGATTTGAACTCCTGACATCTTCGATGTGAACGAAGCGCTCTACCACTGAGCTAATCACCCGTGAGGCAGGCTTTTAACGGTCCGGTGCGGGCACCGCAAGAGGTCCAATGGAAGAATTTCGCTGCTTCCCCGGAATTTTCTACAGTGGCAATTTCCTGGCGTGTCCCTAGGGCAAGGACATGGCCCGCATTTTATGCCCTCGCCGGTGCGGCGCAGCGTTTCCCACACAGGCCTATGGGCCGCATGCCAAAGGGGTTCGGGAAAGAATGCGCCCTGCCCGCTTTGGTGAAGCGGTCAGCAGGACGGCAGCGCATCACGCCGGATCATTGTACGCAGAGTAAAGCTGGAACGGGTGTTGCGGATGCCCGGAACCCGCATCAGCTGGCCCTCCAGGAACCGGTCAAAATCCGGCAGGTCCTCTGCCACCACCCGAAGCAGGATATCACGGGTGCCGGTCATCAGGTAGCACTCCATCACCTGATCGAACTTGCGCACGTCCGCTTCAAATGCCTGCAGCGCATCGGTGGACTGCCGTTCCAGCTCCACCGTCACAAAGATCGTCACCGGAAGGCCCATCCTAGCCTGATCCACCCGCGCCGAATAGCCGCTGATCACGCCGCTTTCTTCCAGATGGGCAAGCCGACGCGCGCAAGGCGTTGGGGAAAGACCTACCATCTCAGACAGTTCGGAAATCTTCAGCCGGCCGTTGCGCTGAAGCGCGGCAACAATCTTGCGATCAATCGAATCCATGGAGCTTCCCTCTAAAATTAGAGCTTCGCGCAGAGCATACCACCAAAATCGGGCAAAGCAGGAGCTTCTTTTGGTGAAAACCGGCGCTCAGCCGCTGTTACCATCCGGAAAAATCCTTGGAGGAGCCATCCAGATGACAGTGACCGCCGTTGCGTCCAGCAGCCACGAAGAGATTTACCGCGTCGAGGAGACCTCTGTGGGCCTTCTGGGTTTCATTGCCATACATTCCACCCGGCTCGGCCCGGCGGCGGGCGGGCTGCGCATGCGCCCCTATACCAGCGAGGATGAGGCACTGACTGACGTCATGCGCCTCAGCGAAGGCATGACCTATAAGAACGCCGCGGCAGGCCTGCCACTCGGCGGCGGCAAGGCGGTGATCATCGGCGATCCGGCCAAGGACAAGTCGCCAGAGCTGCTGCGCGCCTTCGCCCGCGCCATCGAAGGGCTAGAGGGCCGTTACATCACCGCCGAAGACATGGGTATGAGCCCGGCAGACATGGCGGTCCTGGCGGAAGAAACCCGCTTTGCGGCTGGCCTTGCCGACGGCGCCTTCGCCAGCGGCGACCCCTCGCCAATCACCGCCCGCGGCATTTTCAATGCAATCCGCACCGCCCGCGCCCATAAGCACGGCAGCCGCGATCTGGATGGCGTCACCGTGGCGGTACAGGGCCTGGGCCACGTTGGCTGGCACCTTTGCAAGTTCCTGACAAAGGCCGGCGCGAAGCTGATCGTCACAGACATCGACGAGACCCGTGTCAAAATGGCGATTGCCGAATTCGGCACCAAGGCTGTGCCGCTGGCAGATATCTACAGCACTGAGGCAGACGTCTTTGCCCCCTGCGCCATCGGCGGCATCCTGAACGCCCAAACCATTCCCCAACTTAAAACAGAAATCGTCGCAGGCGGCGCCAACAACCAACTGGCGACTGCTGCGGATGCCGCAACCCTGCATGACCGCGGTATTCTCTATGCGCCCGATTTTGTCGCCAACGGCGGCGGCATTATCAACGTTGCGAGCGAGATCCGGCGGATCAAGGACCGCGAGGGCTTTGTCGCCGAAAAGCTGCAGGCGCTGGACGAGACCATGGCGACGATCCTGACTCAGGCCAAGGCCGCAGATGTCAGTCCAGCACAGATGGCAATCGCCACCGTAAAGGCTAAGATAGACCAGGCCAGCAGGGCCGCCTGATCCCTGTGTTCATACCCACCTGCGGGCGCACTCCCGCACCCGGACGGCGCCCGGCCTGCGGCCAGCCGCCATCCGGATTTTGGGCCCGGCGGCCTGCCCCATCCGGGGCAGGCCGTGCGCCGCACCACAGGTGCGGCGCTATGCCCAACCGCAGCGGCGGCGCAAAATGCGCAGCCGACTGCGGGCGGGAGCCTTCCTTTGCGATGTCACGCAGATGCCAAGGACCATATGCCCCGGCAAGACGGGCCGACACGTAAGCAAGCAAAAAAGGGCGCGCTCTCTCGAGCCGCCCTTTTCTTTTGTCTACCAATTTGATCAGCGGATCAATGCGCTGTGGCGCCTGCGCCCTCGCCGGAGCCTTGCAGCGCCGCTTTGGCTGCTGCTGCTTCCTCCGCTTCCTCATCCCACTCGATGGCTTCAGGCTTGGAGACCAGCGCGTGTTCCAGAACCTCGGACACATGACTGACCGGGATGATTTCCAGCCCCTCCTTCACGTTGTCCGGGATCTCCGGCAGGTCCTTTTCGTTCTCCTGCGGGATCAGCACTGTCTTGATACCTCCGCGCAATGCGGCCAGCAGTTTTTCCTTGAGCCCGCCAATGGCGCTTGCATTGCCGCGCAGGGTGACTTCGCCGGTCATGGCAATGTCCTTGCGCACAGGGATACCGGTCAGCACCGACACGATCGCTGTCACCATCGCCAGGCCTGCGCTTGGGCCATCCTTGGGGGTCGCCCCGTCTGGCACGTGCACATGGATGTCCAGCTTGTCGAACTGCGGCGGCTTGACCCCGATCTGCGGGCTGACCGAACGCACATAGCTGGAGGCCGCCTCAATCGACTCCTTCATAACATCGCCCAGCTTGCCGGTGGTCTTCATCCGACCCTTGCCCGGCAGGCGCAGCGCCTCAATCGACAACAGCTCACCGCCAACCGAAGTATAGGCCAGCCCGGTGACAACACCCACCTGATCCTCCAGCTCGGCCAGGCCATAGCGGAACTTCTTGACGCCCAGGAAATCATCCAGATTGTCCGCCGTGACAGTCACGCTGTCGGCTTCTTTCTTGACGATCTTCGTCAGCGACTTGCGGGCAACCTTGGCGATCTCACGCTCCAGGTTCCGCACCCCGGCTTCGCGGGTATAGGTGCGGATCATCTCGGTCACCGCGTCCTCGGTCAGCTCGAACTCCTTGGCTTTCAGGCCGTGGTTCTTCACCTGTTTGGAAATCAGATGCTGCTTGGCGATCTCGCGCTTTTCATCTTCGGTGTATCCCGAAAGCGGAATGATCTCCATCCGGTCCAACAGCGGGCCCGGCATGTTGTAGCTGTTCGAAGTGGTCAGGAACATCACGTTCGAGAGATCATATTCGACCTCCAGATAGTGATCCATAAAGGTACTGTTCTGCTCCGGGTCCAGCACCTCTAGCATCGCCGAGGCCGGGTCGCCGCGGAAATCCTGGCCCATCTTGTCGATCTCATCCAGCAAGATCAGAGGGTTGGTGGTCTTGGCCTTCTTCAGCGCCTGAATGATCTTGCCGGGCATTGAACCAATGTAGGTGCGGCGGTGGCCGCGGATCTCGGACTCGTCGCGCACGCCACCCAGCGAAATGCGGATGAACTCGCGGCCCGTTGCCTTGGCCACGGATTTGCCCAGCGAGGTTTTACCCACGCCCGGAGGACCGACGAGGCAGAGGATCGGCCCCTTCAGCTTGGCCGAGCGCTGCTGCACCGCCAGATACTCGACGATGCGCTCCTTGACCTTTTCCAGGCCATAATGATCCGCATCCAGGATCTCCTGCGCGCGGTTCAGGTCCTTCTTGACGCGGGACTTGTTGCCCCACGGGATCGACAGCATCCAGTCGAGGTAGTTGCGCACAACAGTCGCCTCGGCGGACATCGGCGACATGCTCTTGAGCTTCTTCAGCTCCGCATCGGCCTTCTCGCGCGCCTCTTTAGAGAGTTTGGTTGCGGCGATCTTCTCTTCCAGCTCGGCAATCTCGCCGGCGCCCTCTTCGCCGTCGCCCAGCTCCTTCTGAATGGCCTTCATCTGCTCATTCAGGTAGTATTCGCGCTGGGTCTTTTCCATCTGGGACTTGACGCGGGTCTTGATCTTTTTCTCGACCTGCAGGACCGACATTTCCCCCTGCATCAGGCCATAGACTTTCTCCAGCCGTTCGCTGACGGAAAGCGTCTCCAAGAGCTCCTGTTTGCGGTCGACTTCAATGCCCAGATGCCCCGCCACCAGGTCCGCCAGCTTGGCCGGCTCCGTGGTTTCTCCAACCGCAGACAGCGCCTCTTCGGGGATGTTCTTGCGCACCTTGGCATAGCGCTCGAATTCGTCGCCCACAGTGCGCACCAGCGCTTCGGTCGTGGTGATATCGCCGGGAATTTCACTCAATTCTTCGGCTTTGGCTTCGAAAAATACGTCATTTTCCAGGAATTCGGTTATCTGTACCCGGCTCTGCCCTTCGACCAGCACCTTGACGGTGCCATCGGGCAGTTTCAGCAGCTGCAGCACATTGGCCAGCACGCCGGTGGTATAGATGCTATCGGTTTCGGGGTCATCCTCGGAGGGGTCGATCTGGCTCGACAGCAGGATCTGCTTGTCGTCGGCCATCACCTCTTCCAGGGCGCGCACCGATTTTTCCCGGCCCACGAACAGCGGCACGATCATGTGGGGGAAGACCACGATGTCGCGCAGAGGCAGCACTGGGTAGGAGGAATTGAGTGGCTCTTGCATACTCGGTCCTTTGGTTAGGCAAGACGGCCCGGCCCCGGCATCCGGCAGCTTTGGCCCGTCTCCTCATTGGAGGTCTTTACTTGGTGGGGCGGTTCACTGTTTTCAACCGCGACACCTCAAGGCTGGGGCTCACCTTGCCCGCTGCGCGCCGGGACCACAAGGGCGCAAATGCAGGAACGGTGAGCAAATAATGAAGGCCATCCCGGCATGGCCCTGTGGATAACTGCAGAGGTGGCATCAGCGCCGCCTGAGCGTAATCAAACCGCGCTCCAGTTGCCCGCCTGGCCCGGTTTCGCGGTAGGTGCCGCTCAGCCGTGACTGATCAATCAGAAACAGGCGGATGTCCTGCCGTTGCAGTTCTCCGGTGCCGGTCTCACGCTCCGCCAGCAAATTCAGCCGCAGCAGCTGATCCGTGCCGCACGGCAGCACACCAAGCGTCAACTCATCCAGAAACACCTCCGTGCCTTCGGCAAGGTCGCCGCGCCCCACGCTTTCCGCTCTCAGGCCGGTTCCAGGTTTGACGGGTGCCCGATCCAGCACGCCGATGGGCAGAACCCCAAGCACCGGAGAATCCGCCACCAGCCGACGATTGCGGAACCCCAGCCGCAGCACCTCGCCGCTGCGCTGCAGCAGCGGCTCCATCGTGATGCGCCCGCCCACCGACAGCCCGATCTCCCCCGGCCCTTTCAGCACGGTCCACTGCCCGCGCAGCGCCTCAGAGCCGCCATTTACAAGGTCTTCCAAAGAAATTGTGCAGCCATCCAGGCGCGGCGCCTTGAAAAAGCTTGAGGCCTCCGCCAGCGATCCCGGCGCGGTCTGCGCTTGATCAGTCTGCGCCTGTGCCGACACAGATCCGGCCAGCAGGACCGCAACTGCAAACACACCGCGTAAAATCATCGCCACCCTCCATGCGTTGACGCAAAGATAGCGGATCAGGTCTTCATAACATGTGAACAAGGGACGGTTTCAGCTACCCGCAGAGCCCAGAAAACGACGCAGGAGCGGCTATTTTGCAGGCATGACAGCCTGATGGGTCCGTTCATGCTCTTGACCGGCGTGCAACCGGCCGTCATCCAAAACCGCAAAAAGCGCGACGCCAACGGCCAGAACAGACAGCAGAATAATTTGACCCACGCCGGCAGAATTTGCGTTTTGCATAAGGTGCCTCCGCTTCGAACATCAAGCTTCAGCCTGATCTGACGGGGGATTTGAGGCAGAAGCGTGTCCCGCCTCTGCCGCAGCCATGAAAACATCGTCAAACTTGATTCGAACCGACACAAGCAGACAGCTTACAGCCGTTCGATATCGCCCTGCGCGCGCATTTCATGGAAATTCTTCTGCCAGGCCTCGAACGTGCCCGCCGCAATCGCATCCCGCATTCCGCCCATAATTTCCTGGAAGTAATGCAGATTGTGCCAGGTCAGCAGCATACCCGAAATCATCTCGTTGCTGCGGAACACATGGTGCAGATAGGCGCGGGAGTAGTTTGAACACGCCGGGCAGCTGCAATTCTCATCCAAGGGGCGCGGGTCGTCCTGATGGCGCGCATTCTTGATGTTCACGACGCCATAGCGGGTAAAGGCCTGGCCGGTACGGCCCGACCGCGACGGCAACACGCAATCCATCATGTCGATACCGCGGGCAACGGCGCCGACGATATCGTCCGGCTTGCCCACCCCCATCAGATAGCGCGGCTTGTCCTCAGGCAGGAAACCCGGCGCATATTCCAGGCAGCCGAACATCGCCTCCTGCCCCTCGCCCACTGCCAGCCCGCCAACCGCATAACCTTCAAAACCGATCTTCTTCAGCGCCTCAGCACTTTCTTCGCGCAGGTCCTGCTCCAGCCCGCCCTGCATAATGCCAAACAGCGCATGGCCTGGGCGGTCGCCAAAGGCCTCGCGCGACCGTTCCGCCCAGCGCATCGACAGGCGCATGGATTCGGCAATCCGGTCCCGGTCGGCAGGCAGTGCCGGGCATTCATCAAAGCACATGACAATGTCACTGCCCAAAAGCCGCTGGATTTCCATTGACCGTTCCGGCGTCAGCTCATGCTTGGAGCCATCCACATGGGATTTGAAGGTCACGCCCTTTTCGGTCAGCTTGCGCAACCCCGCCAGTGACATCACCTGAAACCCGCCCGAGTCGGTCAGGATCGGGCGTTCCCAGTTCATGAACTTGTGCAAACCGCCCAGCCGGTCGATCCGCTCCGCCGTGGGACGCAGCATCAGGTGATAGGTGTTGCCCAGCAGGATATCGGCCCCGGTCGCGCGCACGCTTTCCGGCATCATCGCCTTCACTGTCGCAGCCGTCCCAACCGGCATGAAGGCCGGCGTGCGGATTTCACCCCGCGGGGTATGGATCACGCCGGTGCGCGCCTTGCCATCGGTGGCCTTCAGGTCAAAAGAGAACGGGGCTGTCATGGTCTGTCCTTACATTCCGGCCAAAGGCGGGTCCAGTGCCGCAAACCCGGAGCGTTTGCCCGATATTTGCGGGCAATTCAACCCCGCCGGGGCTTGCCACCCCGGCCTTCTTGGCACCATACATGGCTTGAAATCCGGCGCGGCAGCACCCAAATGTATACCATTGCACACAATGAAACCCGACGTAAACAAATCAAAGGCTCCGGGCAACCGGCCTGCTGAAGACGGGCTGTCGCAAAGTGACGCGCCCGAACCTTCTGTATCCAGGCACGACCTCCCGGAAACGCCTGCCTCAATTGAAACGACAAAGGACTTTTCCATGATCGAAGACATCTTGGCCGAACTTGTGACCGGCAACCTGCTGTACCTTCTGGGTGCGGTATTCCTGGTCATTGTGATCCTCAAAGGGGTCAAGATCGTGCCGCAATCAGAAAAATATGTGGTTGAACGTTTTGGCCGCCTGCACTCGGTGCTTGGCCCCGGCATCAACTTTATCGTGCCCTTCCTCGACGTGGCCCGCCACAAGATCTCGATCCTGGAACGCCAGCTGCCCAATGCCACCCAGGACGCCATCACCAAGGACAACGTGCTGGTGCAGATCGACACCTCGGTTTTCTACCGCATTCTTGAGCCGGAAAAGACGGTTTACCGGATTCGCGACGTGGATGGCGCCATCGCCACCACCGTGGCAGGCATCGTGCGGGCCGAGATCGGCAAGATGGACCTTGATGAGGTGCAGTCGAACCGCGCCCAGCTGATTGGCCAGATCCAGCATTCGGTCGAAACCGCCGTGGATGATTGGGGCATCGAAGTCACTCGCGCCGAGATCCTGGATGTGAACCTCGATCAGGCCACCCGCGACGCGATGCTGCAGCAGCTGAACGCCGAACGCGCCCGCCGTGCCCAGGTGACCGAGGCCGAGGGTCAGAAACGCGCAGTCGAACTGAACGCCGACGCCGAGCTTTATGCAGCCGAGCAGACCGCCAAGGCCCGCCGCATTCAGGCCGAAGCCGAAGCTTACGCCACCGAAGTCGTGGCCAAGGCGATCGCTGACCACGGCATCGAGGCAGCGCAGTATCAGGTGGCGCTGAAACAGGTGGAGTCGCTGAATGCGCTTGGCAATGGCGATGGCAAGCAGACAATCCTGGTCCCGGCCCATGCGCTGGAAGCCTTCGGAAACGCCTTCAATCTGCTGAAGGGAGGCAAATGATGGACGCGTCTTTCTGGGCGATATGGTGGGTTTGGGGCGCAGCCGCCCTGACACTTGCCATCGTCGAGATTCTGTTGCCCGGCTTTGTCTTCCTGGGCTTTGCCATCGGTGCCGCCATAGTCGCCCTGCTGCTGCTGGCGGGCGCAGGCTTCACCCTGCCGCCACTGCTGCTGATCTTTGCCGCACTGTCGCTGGCAGCCTGGTTGGTGATGCGCAAATTTTTCGCCCTGCCCAAAGGCCAGGTGAAGACTTTCAACCACGACATCAACGATTGATCCTACTGCCGGAACCCTCGCGGGTTCCGGTTTGCTTTACGCAATTGGGCTTCACCTCTGGTTCTGCGGCTTGTTGCGATGGCCGGAGAAAAGACCCGGTCAAACCAAGACATGCGTCATTTGTTCCAGTAGAGATCGCGAAGCTGACGCTTATACAGCTTACCTGTCGCGGAGCGTGGCAGCTGATCTTCAAAATCAATGCTTTGCGGACATTTGATCGGCGACAAATGCTGACGGCAATATTCGATCAATGACTGAGCCAGCGTTTCGGATCCGGCGATGGCAGGCATCAATTGAACAATGGCCTTCACCTCCTCGCCGAATTCCGCGTTGGGCACACCGATCACCGCCGTATCCAGCACCGCCGGATGTGACAGCAGCACGTCTTCGGTTTCCTGCGGGTAGATGTTGACGCCGCCGGAAATGATAACAAAGAACTTGCGGTCGGTGAGATAGAGATACCCTTCGTCGTCGACATGGCCGATGTCACCCAGCGTGGTCCATCCTTGCGCATTGGTACAGGAGGCAGTCTTGACCGGGTCTTTGTGATAGGCAAATTGATGGCCGTTCTCGAAATACACTTCGCCCGTCTGCCCCACAGGAAGTTCGGTGCCCTGTTCGTCGCAGATATGCAGTGTTCCCAGCTTGGCGCGCCCGACCGATCCGGGATGGGTCAACCATTCGGCGCTGGTGATGGCGGTGAAGCCATTGTTTTCGGTCCCGGCGTAATACTCGTGCACAATCTCGCCCCACCAGTCGATCATCTGTTTCTTGATGTCGGGCGGGCATGGTGCGGCCGCATGCACGGCCATTTTCATCGAAGAGAGATCAAACTCCCGCCGGATCTTCGCAGGCAGTTTCAGCAGCCGCACGAACATCGTTGGCACCCATTGGCTATGGGTGATGCGGTGGCGTTCGATGAGATGCAATGCCGTGGCCGCGTCGAACCGGCGCATGATATAGGCGGTGCCGCCCATCTTGATCGTGACCATCGAATGCCTGAGCGGCGCAGCATGATAAAGCGGCGCCGGGCTGAGATAGCGGGTGTCCCGGTCGTAGCCAAACAGCCCCGACAGCAGATCGATCAACATGCCGCGCGTGCCTGGTTTCTCGTGCGGCAACGGCCATTTGATCCCCTTCGGGCGCCCGGTGGTGCCTGAAGAATAGAGCATGTCCAGCCCCTGCCATTCATCCCTGATTGGCGTTTCAGGCATGGAGGCAAGGCTTTGCGACCAATCTGCAAAACCTGCGGTATCCTTGCCGACGACCAGCATGTCACAGGCGCAGGATTGAAACAGCGACGTCGCCAGATCACCAAAACTGTCTGACACGATCAGCAGCCGTGCATCACAATCCTCAAGGATAAAGGCGATCTCGGCTTTGGACAGATGGGTGCTGATGGTTGTGTAGTAGACGCCCGCGCGGTCGGCCGCGAAGCAGACCTCAATGAATTCGCGGCGGTTTTCCATCAGGATCGCGATATGGTCCCCCTCGCGGATGCCGTGCGACCGCAGCAGATGAGCGCCCCGGTTGGCCCGAGCTTCCAGCGCCGCGAAGCTCACCGTCTCACCGGTTTCACACATCACAAAAGCCGGCTTGTCCGGTGGATGGCAGCGGGGCTGAAAGGCATGCGTGGGCATGTGCTCGGCTCTCAGAACTTGATCAGGGTCTTGCCGAAATGCCCGCCCTTGCGCACATGCTCGAGCGCGGGCCTAAGGTCTTCGAACGCGAATGTCTTGCCCAGCACCGGGCGTGTGCCATGCAGCGCCATCGCGGCAAGCATGGCTTCGAACCCATCTCGATGGCCAACTGTGACGCCTTGCAGGCGTACCTGTCGCGCCACGATCAGACCCAGTGAGGCCTCGATATTCAGGCCCGACAAAACACCGATCATAGACAGCGTGCCGCCGGGTCTGACTGCGCGCAGCGACAGGGGCAGCGTCTTGGCCCCGCCCAATTCGATGATGTTGTCGAACCCACCGCGATCAAAGGTGATCGGGCGGCTGGCGCGGGCCCAATCTTCGGTCTCGCGGTAGTTGATCGTCTGATCGGCCCCCATGGAACGGACCTTTTCCAGCTTGTCATCGCTGGACGAAATCACGGTGACATGCGCACCGTGCATCTTGGCGAATGCGACCGCAAAAAGCGCCACACCGCCGGTGCCCTGAACCAGAATGCGGTCGCCGGCGCGCGTCTGGCCATGGGTGACCACGGCACTCCACGCGGTCAGCGCAGCACAGGGAAGGGTCGCGGCCTCCGCATCGCTGAGATACTCCGGGACCTTTACGACCCCTTCCTGGGACAGGCAGACCAATTCTGCCATCACACCGTCATTCGGCCCGCCAAGTGCTGAAGCAAAACGTTCAGGTGAAGGCTCCCCACTGGTCCAGTTCTGAAAATAGGTCGGGCAGACACGATCTCCGACCGCCACGCGGGTCACCCCCGCACCGATTTCGACGATTTCACCCACTCCGTCCGAGATCGGGATCAGAGGCAATTCGCCGGTGGCGCGACCATAGCCCCGTTCTGGAACAATAAGATCCCGTGCATTCAGCGACGCCATCCGCATACGGATGACGACATCCCCCGGGCCCGGTTTCGGCTCTGGCCGTTCCGAGAGGTTCAGGTTGTCAAAACCCCAATCACCTTCAATCTGGAAAACACGCATGGATCACCTCTTGGGAGTGTCGGTTTTGGAACGGGTGAGGCGGGCCACCCGGTCGCGCAGAATGCTGGTTGCGCCATCGGTGAACCCGGCAACCTGCGCCGCTGCAAGGTGCCGGGCAAAGCAGTATTCAGGCTTTAGCCCGGCAGCCCCCATCGCGTGCAACATCTGCGGAATATGCAGCTGCGCAGCCTGCACGGCGGCAATCTTGGCCTCTGCAGCTGCCAGTTGGGCATCCGCGCCCTCCACGATCATGTCCACCGCCCGGGCGGTCAGCGCGCGAGAGGCGGCAAGATCGGTTTCTGCTGCACCAAAGGGATGCCGCCATGCGGCGTAATGTGCCAAAGGATTGCCAAAGCTGCGCCGCTTGGCACCATAGCCAGCCGCCTGCGCAATGGCCGCGCCCAACATCGCGTTGCACATCGCCGCGACATAGGTGCGGGCAGCGTTGATTTCGGTCAGGATGCTTTTGAAGGCCGTGCCAGGCGGCAATACCAATGCTTCCGCCGCGACATCCTCCAGCACAAACCCGCCCGTGCCCATCGAGGTCTGCGCAAAACCTGAATCCACAGGGTAGCGCCGGACCCCAGCGCGATCGAGATCAACAAGAAAGCCGCCGATCCCATCGGCGTCCCCGGCGTTGGAACTCTGGGCAAAGACCACCGCAAGGCCCGCATGGCGCCCGTTCACGATCCAGGTCTTCTCGCCGGTCAGTCGCCAGCCCCGGGCTGTTTGGGTTGCGCGTGTCGCAATGGCGGCCACATCCGATCCCGTTCCGGGTTCGGTCAGGGCGGTGCAGGCGCTGATCTCAGCCGCGAGGATGCGGGGAAGATAGCGGCTTTGCTCGGCATCGCTTGCCGACCTACACAAGCGCACACCCACATTCTGGGTATTGACCAAAGACATGGCGAACCCGAAGTCCACCGCCGCCAAGATCTCGCAGACCACCACAAGCGTTGCAAAGCTGTGGCCCTGCCCGCCGAATTCCTTTGGGGTCGTTACGCCCGTCAGGCCGATTGCGGCCGCCATGCGGAACAGATCCGGGTCGGGCTGGTCCCCCATCGACCAGCCCACCGACAACGGCACCTGGGATCGAACCCAGCCCCCCAAGGATCAGAACCGCAAATCCTTTGACCACCAGCCCTTCGCCGATGCCGGGAGCGATGGCAAACAATGCGCCCACCATGACGCCCGCGCAAACGCCCAGCGCTGTGGAAATAGAGAATACCACCAAGGGGATCGTGTTCACGTTGACGCCCATCAGAATGGCTGCATCGCGGTTTTCGGCCACGGCCCGGATTGCCTGACCGGTCTTGGTCTTTTCGACAAAGATCGTCATGGCCGCAATGAGCAGAGCAGCCGCCAGTATTGTGTAGAGCCGCAGCTCCGGGATCGTCACCCCACCGATTTTGAACACCCAGGAGAAATCTGTCGGGATCACAACCTGCTCATGGCCAAAGAATTCCAGGTTCAGCCCCTCGACCATCATCGTCAGGCCAAGCGCTACGATGAAGGCGTTAATGTGATTTGCGTTACGCACCGGCCTATAGGCCAGAAGCTCGATCAGAATCCCCAGGATCAGACCGACCAACAACGCGATGACAATGGCAGCTATCAGCGGCAACCCCCACGTCACCACAAAGAAAAAGGTGAGATAGCCGCCGAACATCGAGACGGATCCATGGGCGAAATGAGCAATCCCAAGAATGCCGAACACTGTGGTCAACCCAAGCGCGATCAACACGTAGACCCCGCCGATGGCCATCCCGTTGATAATCTGTTGCAGGATCTCGATCATACACACCGTCCCTCAAAGGCAGCCCCTGTAAGGCAGCGCGGATCGCTCCGCACTGCCGGGTTCCGTTAGTCGATTGTGCTCAGGAAGGCCGAATAGGCCGCCGCATCCGACGGCAGATCCTGGACAAAGACCCAGTTGCCGCTCTGCCATTGGAATGCACCGTTCGAGGTGTAGGCCTGCCCATTCACATCGAACATCTTTTTGTCCACCGGCAGGTATTGCATCACCACCTCATCCGGGACGGCCAATGCGCGCAATGCGGCTGCCACCGCTTCGGTATCATCGACGGTGCCTGCGGCCTCGATCGCGTCCTTCAGCGCATAGGTTTGATCATAGGCATATGGCGAGCTGGGCGATGGCGCGATGCCGAACTTTTCCGAGTAGTTCTTGTGATAGGCGATACCGTTGTCACTAGCCGAAAGCAGTGTCAGTTCGGTCGGGCGCAAATCCCAGACGCCTTCCATCTGCTCAGAGCTGGCAACGCGCAGAAATTGTTCCTCAGATCCCGAGGTGAAACCATAACGAGGGACATCGATGCCAAGTTCGACGGCCTGGCGATAGATGAATGCCGCCGGTTCCACATACCCAACCACAAGAATCGCGTCCGGCTGCATTTCGCGGATCTTGGTCAGCTGCGGGCTCATGTCCCGGTCTTTGAGACCAAAGCTTTCACGGGTGACGATCGCACCGCCGGCCTTGTTGAGCTCTTTCTCGAACGCATCAACATAGCTGGCGTAAAAGCCAACATCGAGAGCCCCGAGAACCGCGACCTTCTTGTGTCCCTTCTCGGCGACAAAGGTTCCGGCCGCCGCGCCAGTGTAATCGGCCGGTGGGCGGGTGCGGACCAGATTGGGGATCTCGCGCGTGGTGATCGAGCGCTCGGCGGCATTGCCCACCAACATCACCGCATCTTCATTCTCGATGAACGAGGCAACGGCCCCGGTTGCCCCCGAGCAGCAGAAGCCGAGGATGAATTTCACACTATCCCGGTCGATCAGTTTACGCACCGCGTTTGACGCCTCGGTCGGATTGGCCTTGTCGTCATATGCAATGACGTTGAGCATATAGGTGTCGTCGCCAACCTTGATACCGCCCGCCGCGTTGATTTCTTCTGCAGCCATCTGCACGGCATTGGACTGAGGCAGCCCATAGACCGCTGCCCCCCCCGTGAGAGCGTCGCTTACGCCGATATCGAGTTGTTTTTCTGCGGCGAAACCGGCGGTGCCAAACATCGCGAGTGCTGCAGTAAGCGCCTTCATCTTCATAGAACGTTCCTCCCAAGTTGTCGTCGTTGACCGGTCAGTGGCCGAGGTAGGCCTTGACCACTTCCGGATGTGATTGCAGTTCCTCTCCTGTGCCGGACAGCACGATTTCCCCAGCCTCGAACAGGTAGGCCCGGTCTGCCAGGCGCAGCGCCATCAATGAATTCTGTTCAACCAGCAGGATGGTCTTGCCCATCTTCTTGATCCGCTTGATGGTTGCGCCCACCTCCGCCACGATTTTGGGCGCCAGCCCAAGCGACGGTTCGTCGAAGATGCACAGCCGGGGCCGCGCCATGAGCGCGCGCGCGATGGCCAGCATCTCCTGTTCGCCGCCGGATAGGGTTCCGGCGGCCTGATGTTTCCGTTCCCGCAGGATCGGAAACATGTTCATCATCTCCTCAAGATCGATAGCCTGTTCATCGTCGCGCCGGGCATAAGCACCCATGCGCAGATTCTGGAGCGTGGTCATCTGCGGAAAGACCTGCCGACCTTCAGGGCACATCGTGATGCCTGCGCGCACGATGTTGTGCCCGCTTTGATTGGTGATGTCCTGCCCCTCGAACGTAATGGTGCCGGAAGTGGCAGTAACCAGCCCGCAGATTGCCTTCAGGGTTGAGGATTTCCCTGCGCCATTTGCGCCGATCAGAGCCACGCACTCGCCTTCCTGCACCTCGATGCTGACGCCGTGGATCACTTCGATCTGCCCATAGCTGACCCGCAGGTCCGACACTGTCAGCATTACACGGCCTCCCCGAGATAAGCGTCAATGACAGCCTGATCACCGCGAATTTCATCCGGTGTGCCCTCTGCAATCTTGGAGCCGAAGTTCAGAACAACGATGCGGTCGCAGACATCCATGATCAGCGCCATGTGATGTTCGATGACCAGGACCGATACACCGGTATCCCGTATGCTGCGGATCAGATGTGACAGGGTCTGGCGTTCGTGGCTGACCAGGCCGGCGGCCGGTTCATCCAGCAGGATCACCTTGGGCCGGGCCGCCAGCGCGGTGGCGATCATCAAAAAGCGCTGCTCCGCCGCTGTGATCGTACCCACGGTCGCATCTGCCACGGCCTTCAGCCCCGTCAATTCCAGTATGTCTTCGATATGCCGGTTCGTGGCTTCGGTTTCACCGGGATGTCGGCCAAGGCCAAATACCGAAGACAGCGGATGCGACCGCAGAGTGACGTTGCAGCCCAATTGGATTTGTTCACGCACGGTGAATTCGGGAAAAATACTGGCCGTCTGAAAGCTGCGCGACAGACCCATTGCGACACGTTCGTATTCCGGCAGGGTCTGAATATGGCCGCCCGCCAGCAGGATTTCACCTGATGTTACCGGAAAGATCCCCGCCAGCGCGTTCACCGTGGTAGATTTCCCCGAACCGTTCGGGCCAATCAGACCTAGGATTTGTCCCGGCTCGACGCGAAAAGACAAATCGCGCACCGCATGGACGCCACCGAAAGACTTGCAAAGTCGTTCCACCTGTAAAATGGCCGTTGTCACTTTGTCCTCCCAACTGCTTTTCCAGCAGCTATTCTGAGCCTAGCCCGCAAAGCAGGTCGCGCAAAAATATAATGATTTTCTCTTGCGTTCTAATTTTTAGATACCCACAGTTAGACATCTGTTTTGAAAACAAATCCGTGTGCTGGTGTGGAAATCAAAAATATCAAATCAATTCAGGTCTTTAATACTGTTGCCGAAGTTCAGAACGTCACACGCGCAGCGCAGCTCTTGGGCACCAGTCAAAGTGCGGTTAGTTACCATATCAAAAAATTGGAAGCCGAGATGGATGCGGCCCTGTTTCGCCGCAGCGCCGCCGGGCTTGAGCTGACCGAGACGGGCGTCATCCTTGCGGCGCATGTGGCGCGCGGGCTCGAAGCGATTCGCACCGGGATCGCGCAATCGACCAGCCGCGCGGGGACGATCGAACTGGCGCTGCTGCCGATGTTTGCGAGCCGCTGGCTGTCCTCAAGGCTCGGCGGCCTGCTCGAAGCCAACCCCAGCCTTCAATTGTCGATCAAGAATCACAACAACAACTACGCGCATATCGACAAGCCCGAGCGATTTGCCGATCTCGGCATCCAGTGGGGCCGTGGCAACTGGAGCGCATTCAAGGTCACCAAGCTGTGGCCAGAGCGGCTCGTCGTGGCCTGCAGCCCTGACTACCTGGCAGCGCATCCGATCCGGCACCCGTCGGACTTGACCAAATGCACCTTGCTGCACGTCGATGACACGCGGATGTGGGAGGAATGGTTTGTCGACAACAATGTCGCAAATCCCGTAGCCCCGTCGCGGATGATGCTTGAAGATCGGCATTTCCAGCTCAGCTCGACGATAAACGGCCTGGGTGTTTCGCTGTTTGCCGATTGGGCGGTTCGCCCCGAACTCGACAGCGGCTCGCTGGTGAACCCGTTCGGAGCCACCTTTGCAACCTCCTTTGCCTATCACCTGATCGTGCCGCTGGCTGCCGAGATGTCGCCATCGGTCCGCAAGTTTCACGACTGGCTGCTGGACCTAAGCCGCTCCGCCAGCGCACCGGCGCCAAAGCCGCTGAGCTAGCGCTGGCTTCAACGGGCCCTTCTGAAAGCAAAACGACCTGTGCCGCCCCTTGCCGCCCGGTCGCAGCAAAAGAAACAGGAGCGCCCCACTCAACGCCGCGCAACGCCGCGCGAAGATCTGCAAAACGCATGACTGCAACCGCAGGCGCGAAGGCCGCGACAAACCGCTTTGTCCCATCCCGTGTGGAGTGAGCCGTTCCAGAGTCTTTGCGCGCGGCCCCAATATCTGCGCGGGTCACATGGATTGGCCCGTCCTCTTACATGACAGTTCTTGTCACCGATTACATGACAGTTCTTGTCACCGACACACAACATCGCTGGCCGTTCAGAACCGGAACCCGACCCCGGCCAGCAGGCTATAGGTCACCGCATCATGGCGAAAGAAACCGGCAGTGCCGGGCGTACCTTCCTGAAACTCCACCCCCAGCCCGCGGCACATGACATAGACAGACGCCTGTTCCCAGCGGTCATAGATCACCCCGCCCATGGCCGACCAGCTGTCCTCGGCCCCACCGGCCAGGCTGATATCCCCCTCCAGCGCCAGGCTAAGATCCTCTGATAACCGACGCTCCCAGCGCATTCCGGCAATCACGTCACTCCAGTCGGCGCCCCGGTGCAACGTGCCGCCCGGCAGGCTGGCGGCTACATCCACATCCCAATGGCGGACACCGCCGAACACCTCAAGCTGGGCCCCCCCCCGGTCAAACCGGTAAGCCACCACCGCTTCGCCAAGATTCTGATCAAAGCGCACCACCGCCGCGCCGCCAGACCCTGCCCCATCCGCATCTGCGTCCAGTATCGAATACCGCAAGCGAAACCCGAAATTGCTGCTGTGGAAGCCTTCGAACTGCAACATCCCACCAGCCTGCAACTGGCCAAAAGCATCACCGGCGTCGATCTCGACATCGCCCCCCGTCCGGCCCAGTTCCGTAGTGCTTTCGATAGAGGGCGCCAGGACAAAGGGCGTCAGATGCCATTGCCAACTGCCCCCGGAATAGGCCGGTGCCGCCGCCAAAACCGCGCCTGCCGCCAGCAATAGGCGGGCAAAAAGGCGGCAAAGTGCAGACAGCTTAGGCATCGCTCCTCTCCAGGCACACCCAATCCACAGCTCGAACGGCAAAAGGATACCGGTCTGCTGCGACAGGACAGCAATCACAAAAACATCGCGGGGGAACCACAACTTAGCGCGCCCGCAGGGCCTAATCAAATTCTGTCCGCAAAGTGGTTAACATATCATTGCAACGGTCCGGCCTGCCGCCTCTGGACGCCGGGAAGCTTATTTCCTATATAAATCGTCGGTAAATAGAACCGGGATCCTCATGACCAACCCTGCCGAACCGCTCGAAGGCGCCCCGCTGATCGCGCCCTCCTCTGTCAGCCACCCGCTGTACGAGGCCATCGTCGAAGCCTGCCGCACCGTCTATGACCCGGAAATCCCGGTGAATATCTACGAACTGGGCCTGATCTACACGATCGACATCAACGCCGAAAACGATGTGAAGGTGATAATGACTCTGACCGCACCGGGCTGCCCTGTGGCCGGGGAGATGCCCGGCTGGATCATTGATGCGATATCCCCCGTGGACGGCGTCAAAAGCGCCGACGTCGAGCTCACCTGGGAGCCGCCCTGGGGCATGGAGATGATGTCCGACGAGGCGCGCCTCGAACTGGGCTTCATGTAATCTAAAACTGTCATGAGAGTTTAATGCGCCCGTTACACGGGCGCACTCCGGCTGTTACATCGCCCGCGTCTGTTACGGGCAGAATTGACCAACCGGAGATTTCTCATGCGTTTTGCCCTGCTGTCTGCAGCCGCAGCGTTCATTCCCCTGGCAGCCGAAGCCGGCCCCCCGGCGACCGGCAGCCCGGACTATGGCCTCAGCTACGGCCCCCGTCCGGCCTATCTGATTTCCAAGCTGCCCGAGGGTGCCCTGAAGGACAAACTGCAGTCCTGCGCCGCACAGACGCCCAGCCGCTCGGATTTCTCCATCGGCCACCGCGGCGCGCCGCTGATGTTCCCGGAACATACCGTTGAATCCAACGTGGCAGCCGCGCAGATGGGTGCCGGCATTCTGGAATGCGATGTCACCTTCACCAAGGATCTCGAGCTGGTCTGCCGCCATGCGCAGAACGATCTGCACACCACCACGGACATCCTGACCTCGGACCTGGCAGAAACCTGCATCACCCCTTTCTCCGCCGCCGATGGCGACACCCCGGCCACCGCCGAATGCCGCACCTCCGAACTGACCCTGGCCGAGTTCCGCACCCTGCAGCCCAAGATGGACAGCGCCGACAACACAGCCCTGACCGCCGCAGCCTATCTGGGCGGAACTGCCGACTGGCGCTCAACACTGTTTTCCGGCGACGCCACCACAATGACCCACGCGGAATCCATTGATCTGTTCAAATCACTTGGCGCCAAGTTCACCCCTGAACTGAAATCCCCCGCAGTAGAGATGCCCTTTGACGGCTTTACCCAGGCTGACTACGCCCAGAAACTGATTGACGAATACAAGGCCGCCGGCATCCCGCCCGCAGACGTCTGGGCGCAAAGCTTCAACCTTAAAGACGTGCTCTACTGGATCGAACACGAGCCCGAATTCGGCAAACAGGCGGTGTTCCTGGATGCCAGCTACGACCGCGAAGGCTTTGACCCAGACAACCCGGCGACTTTCCCGCATGACTTTGCAGCGCTACATGCCAGGGGCGTCAACTACATCGCGCCGCCGATGTGGATGCTGGTGACGCTGGAGAACGGCCAGGTCGTCCCTTCGGCTTATGCCAAGGCAGCCAAGACTGCGGGCCTCAAACTGATCACCTGGACCCTGGAACGCTCCGGCCCGCTAACTTTCGGCGGCGGCTGGTACTTTCAGTCCATCAAGGACGCCACCACCGATGACAGCATGTATTACCAATTGCTGGATGTGCTGGCCCAGGATGTCGGGGTTGACGGCGTCTTCTCCGATTGGCCTGCAACCGTCACCTACTATGCAAACTGCATGGGGCTCTAAGCTCCGATCTAAAACAATACCCCCATCCCCGGCCGCCTCTCTGCCCAGGGGGCGGCCTCTTTAACGCCTGAACAGGATAGACATGTTATTCTGCGCCCCGACGCGATTCCGCATCTTGCGGGGTTGAGCCGCCCGGGTGCCCACCTTAGATAGATGGGAAGTGTAAGGAGAGACGCATGTTCGGCATTCCCGGCAAACAGGCCGTGACCATGACGCCCAAGGCTGCGGCCCAGATCGCCAAACTGATGGCCAAGGACGGCCATGCCGGCCTGCGCATCGGCGTCAAGAAGGGCGGCTGTGCGGGCATGGAATATACCATGGAATATGTCGACGCGCCCGACGCCAATGACGAGGTGGTAGAACAGGACGGCGCCCGCATCCTGATCGCCCCGATGGCGCAGATGTTCCTGTTCGGCACTGAAATCGACTATGAGGTGACGCTGTTGGAAAGCGGCTTCAAGTTCAACAACCCGAATGTCTCCGAAGCCTGCGGCTGCGGCGAGTCGATCTCCTTCAAGGAAATGCCCGGCGCCTGACACCAGCCAGACCTGCAAATGACACGGGGCGGGTTTCCCGCCCTTTTTGCTGAGCTGAACCGCCCTCAAGCGAATTGCGCGAACCTGCAGCCAGTGCTACCAGTCACGCCCAAACAGCACATTCGGAGGCACCCCATGCGGCGCAAACTGGCAGCAGGCAACTGGAAAATGAACGGCACCGGCGCAAGCCTCGCTGAATTGGCGGCCCTGGCGGAAAGCCACGGCAGCCCCGCTGCCGACATCCTGATCTGCCCGCCCGCAACCCTGCTGTCGCGCGCCGCGGACACCGCCAAAGGCAGCGCTGTTGCCATCGGTGGCCAGGATTGCCACGCAAATGCCTCCGGCGCCCATACCGGCGATCTGTCGGCTGCCATGCTGAAGGACGCAGGCGCCGCTGCCGTGATCCTCGGCCATTCCGAACGCCGCGCCGACCACGGCGAAACGGATGCCCAGGTCTGTGCCAAGGCTGAGGCGGCAATCCGCGAGGGCCTTACCGCGGTGATCTGCATCGGCGAAACTCTGGCGGAGCGCGAAGCAGGCGATACTCTGAAAGTGGCTGGCACCCAGCTCGCAGGCTCCGTCCCTGCCGTTGCCACAGGCGCCAACTCCGTGATCGCCTATGAGCCGGTCTGGGCCATCGGCACCGGCAAGGTGCCGACGCTGGAACAGATTGCAGAGGTGCATGACTTCCTGCGCACCGCACTCACCATCCGCTTCGGCGCGGAAACCGCTGACAGCTTCCGCTTGCTCTATGGCGGCTCGGTCAAACCTTCCAACGCAGGCGAGATCTTTGCCGTTTCAAACGTCGACGGTGCGCTTGTGGGCGGTGCCAGTCTGAAGGCCGCGGATTTCTCCCCCATTATCGCCGCGCTTGAGGCCAGCTGAAGAAAATTGGGTATTTATGACCAGAAAGAAGCAGCGGGTTTCATGCGCTTCTTTCTGGTCCGAAATACCCCGGGGTGAATTGGCCCGCAGGGACAAGAGGGGCAGCGCCCCTGCCCTGAAACGCAAAACGCCCCGGCATCCCGGGGCGTTTCTTTTTGGCACACCCTTACTTTGTTATGATCTCCGGCCCCATCACCGCATTTGGCAGCACAGTCGACAGCCAGGGCACATAGGTGATCAGGATCAGGAAGACGAACAGCACCGCCAGGAACGGCAAAGCCGCGCGCACCACGCCCATCATTGGCATGCCCGCCACACCTGAGGTCACGAACAGGTTCAGGCCAACCGGCGGGGTGATCATGCCGATCTCCATGTTGACCACCATGATGATGCCCAGGTGGATGGGATCGATGCCCAGTTCGATGGCTATCGGAAACACCAAAGGCGCCACGATGACCAAGAGGCCCGAAGGCTCCATGAACTGGCCGCCGATCAGCAGGATCACATTGACTACAATCAGGAACATCACCGGACCAAAGCCCGCCGACAGCATCGCATTGGCGATATGCTGCGGCACTTGTTCGTCCGTCAGCACATGCTTCAGGATCAGTGCATTGGCGATCACGAACAGCAGCGTCACGGTCAGCTTGCCCGCCTCGAACAGCGTATGCTTGGTGTCTCGATGCACCAGCGACGGGACAAAGTACACCACGCTTTCCGCAAAGTTCAGTGCAAACGCCTTGGCCCGCAACAAAAGCTGCTTCGGCAACCTGGCAAGGAAATCTGCAAATGTGCTGTCGGCTTGCAGTGTCGCGACTTCTGCCGCGGCGCCTGCCCCCCAAGCGCGGGATTCGACGCGCGGTCCCATATCCCGATACACAAAACTGGCAATAAAGAAGGCATAGACCGCCGCCACTGCTGCCGCCTCAGTCGGCGTGAATATGCCACCATAGATACCGCCCAGGATGATCACGATCAGGAACAGCCCCCAGCCCGCTTCACGACCCGACGTGATGATCTCGCCCCAGCCCTTCCACTCGCCCTTAGGCAGGTTCTTGACCTTGGCCATCACATAGATGGTGATCATCAGCATGAGGCCTGCCATCAGGCCCGGAATGACACCTGCCAGGAACATCCGCCCGACAGAGACCTCAACTGCCGCCGCATAGACCACCATCACAATCGATGGCGGGATCAGAATGCCCAGCGTGCCTGCGTTACAGATCACTCCGGCAGCGAACTCCTTGGTATAGCCCACCTGCCGCATACCTGCGATCACGATGGAGCCGATAGCAACAACAGTCGCGGGCGACGACCCGGACAGCGCGGCAAACAGCATGCAGGCAAAGACGCCGGCAATTGCCAGACCGCCCGGCAGATGGCCGACGCAGGCGATGGAAAAGCGAATGATCCGCCGTGCCACGCCGCCCGTCGTCATGAAACTGGAGGCGAGGATGAAGAACGGGATCGCCAGCAGGGTGAAATGCCCCTCAAAGGCTTCAAACAGCGTGCCTGCGACGCTTGCCAGCGAGCTGTCGGAATAGATCAGCAGAAAGATCGTGGAGCTGAGGCCCAGCGACACCGCTATCGGCACCCCGATCAGCAACAGGCCGATCACCATCGCGAATAGGATAACAACTTCCATCAGTCATGCTCCCCGCGCAGCGCCTGCACGTCTGCAATTTCATCTTCAACCTCGTGGCTGGCCACCAGCCGGTCCACATCGCCGCGGGCGATCTGAACAGCTGCCTGAAGGAACCGGAATACCAGCAGCAGCATCGACACCGGCAGCACCAAATAGGGCACCACTTTCGGCAATTTCTCATAGGCGTCGCCATAGTTGATCAGGTCCTCCAGGAACCTGAAAACCGCCACCATCGGCACATCCTGCACCTCGTAAAAGCTCTGGCTGCGGGCCTTCATGTCAAATCCGGTCGGGAACCAGCGCCCCGAGGTGGGCGGCAGGTCTGCAAACACCGCCCAGTAATCATAGGCCCCCTTCAGCAGAAGCAGCGAAAACACCAGACCGCAGCCAACGGCAAACAGCCCGACGGAACGGCGCGCACCGGGCACCAGCATGTTGACAATCGCATCCACCCCTAGATGCGCATGGGTCTTCACCGCATAAGACGCGCCCAGTAGCACCAGCCAGGCAAACAGGAACACCGTCAACTCCAGCGCCCATAGAATGTTGGAATTGAACACAAACCGCGCAATCACATTGGCAAAGGTAATCGCCGTCATCAGCCCCAGAAGGAGCGCGATCAGGGTTTCTTCGAGTGCGTTGATAAGCCCGCTCGGGCCGGTTCTGGACCCCGCCATGGCTGCCTCCCAGATTTTTCGGAAAGAGGTGCAGGCGGCAGATCCCCGCGCCGCCTGCGGTCGCGGGGTGCCCGCAAAGACACCCCGGATCAGGCCTTTAGAGGCCCGCGTTGATCGCTTGCGCGGCGTCGATCTTCTCCTGGCCAACGTCATCTGCGAACTGCGCCCACACTGGCTTCATCGCTTCGACCCAGGCCGCGCGCTGCTCTGCACTCAGTTCACGCACCACACCGCCGGCATCAATGATCGCCTGGCGCGCTTCGCCGTTCACCTTGGTGGATTCCGCGTTACGGGTGGCAGTCACCTCAGTCAGGATGGTCAGGAACTGGTCGCGCACCGCCGGGTCCAGGCTGTCCAGCCAGTCGACGGAGGTGACCACCAGATAATCCAGCGCGCCGTGGTTGGTCTCGGTCACACCGTCCTGCACCTCAAAGAACTTCTTGCCGTAGATATTGGACCAGGTGTTCTCCTGACCGTCCACAACACCCTGCTGCAGCGCGCCGTAAACTTCCGAGAACGCCATTTTCTGCGGGCTGCCGCCGATCGCTTCCATCTGCGCCACCAGCACGTCCGAGGACTGCACACGGAACTTCAGCCCATCCGCATCCGAGGGCGCAACCAGCGGCTTGTTCGCCGACATCTGCTTCATGCCGTTGTGCCAATAGGCCAGCCCCTGCAGGCCACGGCGCTGCATGGAATCCAGCATCTCCTGACCGGTCTCAGATCCCTGAAACGCATCCACGGCTTCGATGTTCTTGAACATGAACGGCAGGTCGAAAAGGCGGAACTGCTTGGTGAATTTCTCAAACTTCGACAAGGACGGCGCGGCCAGCTGCACATCGCCCTGCAGCATCGCTTCCAGCACCTTATTGTCGTTGTAAAGCGTGGAGTTCGGATAGACCTCCATGCACATGGTGCCGTTCATCTCGTCATTGACACGGCGCTCCAGCAGCGAGGCCGCGATCCCTTTGGGGTGCTTGTCGGTATTTGTGACATGGCTGAACTTCACCACGATTTCGCCGTCGTCGCAGGACGCAGCAGCAGCGCCCGCAGTCACGGACAGCGCCAGTGCTGTAGCGGCGGTTGTCAGGAATTTCATTGTTGTTTCCTCCCAGAAAAATGTCGGTCAATCCGATGGCACGCTCAGCGCGCGGCTGAAGCCTGACAACAACATCTCAAGTTGCGCAAAGCCGCTCAACAGTTGATTGGAACATCGCCAAAAATCTGAGTTTTCTGTGGTTTTGCATAGACTTACGTGGCAGGTCTCATACGTTCCACCTGCGTCTGTCGCACCCTGTGCGAAATCCCGCACAGGGTGCTTTGTGCTTTGTGCGAAAATCCGCACAAATGTTAGCGCAATAGAAAATTCGGGAATCGCTGCTTTTTCATCTTTGCAAAAATACTCCCGCCGGAGGCATCCAACCGCTCCGCTCACGCTGTCCGTCAAGGTGTTGCGCTACCAGCGTACGCACCGCTTGCTCCCCCTTAACTCCGCTCTGCCATAGTCCCTGATGTCGCGACACCGGTGCGGACTGACATCCCGCACCAACAGGAGATCACAGGGCCCCCAAAGCCACCTCTTGATGTGGTGCAGGGGCGTCCCGCAATGAAGGCTTCAGCGGACACGGGGGCTTCTGGTCCCCACCCTCTCTCCGCCCGCGGCCCCCATTGGGGCTTTCCGGCGGCGCCGCCTCCTAAACGGTTCCGGCCCCAGCGCCGGACAGAACAGACCGCACGGCTCCCCCAAGGCCCCGCGTCCTCAGCGGCGGTAATCCTCGGGCCGGATGCCATAGCGGGCCAGCTTGTCATAGAACGTCTTGCGCGGCAGCTTCAGGGCTTCGGCGGCCGCAGCCGCGCGCCCGTTGGCCCGGCCCAGGGCCGCAATCAGCAAGGAGCGCTCCACCTGCGCCATCTGTTCTGCCAGCCCCAGCCCCGCCGCCGCAGCTGCCTCCTCTGGCATCCCCAGCACAAACCGCATCGCCGCCGACATCAGCGACCGCGCATTGCCCGGCCAGTCCTGTGCCATCAGCGCCGCCAGATGCTCCTGCGAAATCTCCGGTTCACCGATCCCCGCCTGCTCCGCCGCCTGCGCCACGTAATGGCGAAACAGCACCGGAATGTCGCCCGGTCGCTCCGCCAACGACGGGATGCGCACCCGCATGACATCCAGCCGGTAGAACAGATCAGCACTGAACCTGCCCGTCTGCGCCAGCTCTTCCAGACCGGCGCTAGACCCTGCGATGATCCGCACCCCGCTGCCGCCCTGTTCCAGCTCTGCCAGCAGCGCGTATTGCGCAGGCTCCGGCAGCGCCTGCACCTCGTCCAGAAACAGCGAGCCACCAGCCGCCTCCCGGCACAGCTCTGCCATCGCCTCAGCCGCCAAACCGGCAGCTGGGTGTTTCACAAACGGACCTTGCGCGGCGGATGACATCAGATGGATGACCTCTGCCACTTTGGAAATACCGCTGCCGGGCGCGCCGGTGACCAGCACCTCCGCCCCCGTCGGCGCCACCGTACGCACGCGCTGGCGCAATTCCCTGGCCTGCGGCGACGTGCCGAACAAAAGCCGCGCCGCCGGGTCGCCGCTCTCCAGCTGATGTTTCAGCCGCCGGTTCTCCAGCACCAGCGCCCGGGTCTTCAGCGCCCGTTCCAGCACCGGCAGAAAATCCGCGGGCGCGCAGGGTTTCTCCAGGAAATCAAAGGCCCCCTGCGACATCGCTTTCACCGCCATCGGAATGTCGCCCTCGCCGGTCAGCAGCACCACCGGCAGTTCCTCGTCGGCGCCGCGCGCAAACGCCAGCAGGTGAAACCCGTCCCGCCCCGGCATCCGGATATCCGAGACAATGATGCCGTCAAATCCGGGTGTTATATGGTCCTTTGCCGCCACAAACGAACCACAGGCCGTCACCTCCAGATCATTCAGCTCCAGCGTCTGCGACAAGGCTTCACGCACCGCCGCATCATCATCCACCAGCAGCACCTTGCGAGTCATGCGGCGTCTCCTTTTTCAGCAGCTTCACGCCACGGCTCCAGCTCCACCGTAAACACCGCGCCGCCGCCAGTGTTGGCACCGCGGATATTGCCGCCAAAGCTCTGCACCAGTCCGTATGAAATGGACAGCCCCAGCCCCATGCCCTCAGAACTGCCCACTGCCTTTGTCGAATAGAACGGATCGAACATCTTTTCCGGCTCCTTGATGCCGGGGCCGCTGTCCTGCACCCGCACCAGCAACCGGGGACCAATATCGACAGAGATGGAGATCACCTGCTCCACCTGCCCCTGCATCGCATCGGCGGCATTGTTTATCAGGTTGACAAAGACCTGCGTCAGCCGCACGTCGCCGCCCCAGGCATGCACCGCCCCGCCGCAGTCCGCCGCAGTCCAGCGCAGGTCAATCTGGTCCGCCTTCAACCGCGGCGCCGTCAGCTCCACCGCGGCGTCAATCACCTGAACCAGATCCACCCGCCCCATCGGCTCGCTCTCGTTGCGGGCAAAGGCGCGCAGGTTCTTGATGATCCGCGCCATCCGCGCCGCCATATCGGCAATCCGGCCCAGATTTTCGCCCGTACGCTCGGCCTTGCCCCGTGCCAGAAAGGCGGCGCCGTTTTCGGCATACTGCTGGATCGCCATCAAGGGCTGGTTCAGCTCATGGCTGATGCCCGCCGACATCTGCCCCAGCGCCGACAGCTTGCCTGCCTGCACCAGATCCTCCTGCGCGCGTTTCAGCGCCGCTTCGGCTTCTTTCCGTTCGCGCACTTCCCGGCGCAATTGGGCGTTGGCCGCCGACAGATCGCGGGTACGCTGTTCGACCCGGCTTTCCAGCACCTGATTGGCCTCTGCCAGAGTACGCCGACGCTCCATCACAATGAACAACAAAGCACCGAAGGCCAGGCATATTGCCGCCAGCGCCGCCGCCTGCAGCGCCGCTAACCGCCGGGCCGGCGCCACATCCACCAGGATTTCACCGGTCATGCCGATCAGCGGCAGCCGAACCGACAGATGCAGCGCCCGGCCAGGCAGATAAGAGCTGCCCTGCAGCGACCAGATCTCATGTCCCGCATGAACATCCCGCCTCGTCACCGCGGGTATCTGCCCTTGTGCTCCGCGCCGCCAGAACAACAGCTCCGAGCGGTTGGCGATGAACACCTCACCGCTTTCATCTGTAAAGAACACCGCCGGCAGCGACCCCCGCCAGGTCTGTTCCACATCCCCCACATCAGCCACCACCACCAGCGCGCCGCGCACCCGGCCATCTCTGCCAAAGGCAGGCGCCGCATAGAAATAGGCCCGCTTGCCCTCAGGTTCCAATACCCCGTGCCCCGTGCCCAGCGCGCCCTGGGTTGCGCGGACGAAATAGTCCTCCTGCGCCACGCTGGCCCCCGCCACCCCTTCCGCGGCTGCCAGAACCCGGCCATCAGCAGATGCGAAAAACACGTCCAGCGCCGCGGTCTTGTCGGCCACAGTCCGCAGCAGCTCTGCCGCGCCCGCGCGTGCAGCTGGCGTGGTCAGGCCCGCCAGCGCCGGATGCGGTGCCGTCAGCACCGCCAGCTCCTGATAGATCTGCAGCTGAGTGCTGACGCGGTCAGACGCCAGCGCAAGATCCGCCGCACTGCGTTCCGCCAGCCCGGTCAGCGCCTGGCGGTAGCCATATGACCATGCCGCAAGCGCCAGTGCCGCGACCGCCACAAGGAACCCGGCGGGCAGACTCCAGCGAAGGACATTCTGATTTTTCATTGCGGCAGGTTATCAAAGCGCCCCTTGCATTGACCAGATGCAACGGCAACAACCCAAGTATGAAGACTTTGACCCAATCCCCCACCGATCCCGCCTTTGTGCAGAACCCCTACCCTTTCTACGCAGCGGCGCAGGAACAGGGGCAGCTGCACTACTGGCAGGACTACGGCATGGCAGCCGCCTTCGGCCATTCTGCCGTGCATATGCTGCTGCGCGACCGCCGCTTCGGCCGTGAAATGCCGGAAGAGCTGCGCAAACCCGGCCCTGCCCATCTTGCCCCCTTTCTGGCCGTTGAAGCCCATTCGATGCTGGATGCGGAACCGCCCCGCCACACCCGGTTGCGCAAACTGGTGCTGCGTGCCTTCACGTCCCGTGAAATCGCCGCGCTGGAGCCGGTGATCAGCGGCCTGTGCCATCAGCTGATCGACCGCTTTGCGGACCAGCCCTTTGATCTCTTGGAGACCTATTGCACCCAGGTGCCGGTGATCACCATCTGCCGCCTGCTGGGCGTGCCAGAGGAGATGGCACCACAGCTTCTGGGTTGGTCGCACAAGATGGTGGCGATGTATCAGGCGTCCCGTACAAAAGAGACCGAACACGCCGCGGCGCAGGCGGCGCAGGAGTTCACGGATTTCCTGCGCCGCTATGTCGCTCAGCGCCGCACGGATCCCCGCGACGACCTGATCACCCGGTTGATCACCGCCGAAGAGGAAGGCGATAAACTGTCAACCGATGAGCTGATCGGCACCTGCATCCTGCTTTTGAACGCCGGCCACGAAGCCACCGTGCATTCGCTTGGCAACGGCGTGAAGACAATGCTGCAGCAGGGCTGGAAACCCGAATGGCTGGCGCCCGAAGGCATAGAAAGGCTGGTGGAGGAAATCCTGCGCTATGACCCGCCTCTGCACATGTTCACCCGCTACGCCTATGAGGAGGCAGAGGTTTTCGGCCACATCTTTCAGCGCGGCGAGCAGGTGGCGCTGCTTCTGGGGGCCGCCAACCGCGACCCCAAGGCGCTGGATGATGCGGATGTTTTTGATCCGACCCGTCCGCCCAAAGTGAACAAAAGCTTCGGCGGCGGCCTGCATTTCTGCGTCGGCGCACCGCTGGCGCGGCTGGAAATGCAGATCGCCCTGCCCATTCTGTTTGAACGGTGCCCGGACCTGAAGCTGGCGGCAGAGGCGGAATACAGCAACAGCTACCACTTCCACGGGCTGACCCGGCTGCTGGTCAGCCGCGGCTGACCAAAGGAGGGCTCCCGCCCGCGCTGCAGGGATCAAAGATCCCCTTGCACCGTTGGGCCCGGCGCCGCTGACGCGGCGCAGCCCCGTTTCATCTTTGCCCAAATACTCCGGGGGTGAGGCGCTTTAGCGCCGAGGGGGCAGCGCCCCCTTGCCCGACGCCGCAGGGTGCCGCCCAGGCGGCATCGCAGCCGCAGCCATGGCGGAACTGTCCAGGATCCAGTCCCGGAAGGCGGCCACCTTGGGAGTGTGCCACTTCTGCCGCTCACCGATCACAGCATACGACCCGGCCGGTGTTCCGCAGGTCATGTCCGGAAACGGCAGCACCAGTTCCCCGCGTTCCAGCTCATCGCGGCACAGAACTAGATCCGCCATCACCACGCCGGTGCCAAGCACCGCGGCGCGGGTGGCCATGTCGAGGTTCGGGAAGGCTTCACCGCTGGCGGGATCCACATCCTCCACCCCGAAGTGCTGCACCCAGGTCGCCCAATCCTCGCGGCGCGGGGTTTCGTGCAGCAGCCGGAGACCAGCCAGCGCCCCCGGCCCCTCTGCCAGCTGAGGCAGCAGAGAGGGCGCGCAGGCCGGGGCAAGGATCATGTCGAACAGCGGCATGACCTCGATATCCGCAGGCCGCCCCGGGATTTTCTCCAGCGAAATGCCAAGATCGTATTCCGCTCTTTCAAACCCTTTGCTGCCATAGAAGTCAGTGGCCAGCCGCAGGGTGATCTCTGGATGTGCGGCCCGGAACTCCTCTACTCGGGGCAGCAGCCAGCGCAGTGACAGGGTCGGCGGGCAGATCACCCGCAGCTCAGAGGCATCCGCAGCGATCCGGTCCACCTCGTGCTGCATCATCGCAAAAGCTTCGGTCAGCACCGGCAAAAGCCGCTGCCCCGCCGCTGTCAGCGCCACACCTCGGGCGTGGCGGTGAAACAGCTGCACGCCCATATGCGCCTCCAGGATCTTGATCTGGCGGCTGATGGCGCCACGGGTCACGAACAATTCGTCCGCAGCGGCGATATAGCCCTGATGGCGGGCTGCGGCCTCGAAGGCGCGCAGAGCATTGAGAGGCGGCAGGCGCATTACACCCCATGGATCAGTTTTCCTGATCCATCGTGCAGTTTAACTGGTTTGCGCACAAGCCCCTTGCGGGCCTATCCCTCAAGACCTGGATGGAGGGCGATCAATGAATATTAAGACAGCAGTAACGAACGGGCACTGCACCGCCCCTTCTGCCAGCCGCATAGCACGGTGGATTACAGGCGTCTTTGGTTTCAGGAAAACTGATCCATATGCTTTCCAAAACTGTCATTCGGTAAAGATACCGGGCAGCGAACTGGCGCGGCTAGAAGGCACATCCCCGCATCTGCTGGCGGATATCGGTGTGATGTCGGCATCCGCTGACGAAAGCACATCGCCCTGGCGGCTGCAGGACGGGCGGCATCTGCTGCTGCGACCGCCGCTCTGAAGTTTTGCCGTGAAGCCTTTGTCCGGCCAGCACATGGCCGGGCCTGCCGCAACCAGAGCCTAGCCCAGCGGCAGCATGGTTGTTGATTTGATCTCTTCCATCGACAAAAGCGCCGTCACATTGTGCACTTTCACCTCGGAAATCAGCGCCTGATAAAACACGTCATAGGCACGGGCGTTCTGCACCCGCACTTTCAGGATATAGTCGATATCGCCTGCCAGCCGGTGCGCCTCCTGCACTTCGGGGCGTTCCTGAAGCGCTTTCAGGAACTTGGCCTGCCATTCCGCTTCATGCTCCGAGGTGCGGATCAGCACAAAGAAACAGGCCTCGAACCCCAGTGATTCCGCATCCAGAAGCACCGTCTGCTGGCCGATGACACCGGCCTCCTTCAGCTTGCGGATGCGATTCCAAACAGGCGTCTTGGAAGAGCCCACACGGCGGGCAATTTCGTCCAGCGACTGGCTGGCATCGCGCTGCAGTTCAGCCAGAATTTTCCTGTCCGTGCCATCGATCCGCACCGTCATTCCTGTTTTCTCCTGTTCCTGAGGATCATCGGACCGCCTTTGACCCAGTGCGGAACCAATGTTCTTATTTGCCTGCCCATATAGCGCAATACCGGGAATATTTCCTATATCTACCCCTAAGTCAAACCACCTTGGAAAGGGTTCCGGGAATGTCCGCAGATACGACACATGCCGCCAATGCCACCGCTTACGGCCGCGGTGGTATGTGCTGTCTGGTTGCGGGCCAGGTTGTCTTTGCGGGCTCCGGCCCCGGCGACCCGGATCTGCTGACCATCAAAGCCCTGCGCGCGCTGCAGGAGGCGGATGTGGTTCTGCATGACCGTCTGGTCAGCGCAGATATTCTTGCGCTGGCAGGTCCGCAGGCGGTGCTGGAAGACGCCGGCAAGGAAGGTTTCGGTGCACAGGTCAGCCAGGCGGACATCAATGCCCGGCTGGTGGCGCTGGCCAAGCAAGGCTTGAAGGTGCTGCGCCTCAAGGGGGGCGACCCGGCGATCTTTGCCCGTCTGGATGAGGAGCTGACCGCCTGCGAAGACGCCGGCATCGCCTACAGCATCATTCCCGGCATTACCGCTGCATCGGCTGCCGTGGCGGCCATCGGCCAAAGCCTGACCCAGCGCGGCCGCAACACCTCGGTGCGGTTCCTGACAGGCCATGCGATGACCGGTTTTGCCGATCACGACTGGGCAGCGCTGGCGCGCCCCGGCGAGGTTGCGGCAGTCTATATGGGCAAGAAATCCGCCCGCTTTGTACAGGGCCGCCTGATCATGCATGGGGCAGACCGCACCACGCCCGTGACCATTATCGAAAACGCCTCGCGCCCGGATCAACGGGTGCTGGAAACCAATCTGGACCGCCTGCCCGCCGACCTGGATGCGGCCGGGTTCGACGGCCCTGCCCTCACATTCCTGGGCCTTGCCCCGCGCAAAGCGGTGTCTGCCCTGAACGATCTCAAAACGGAGCTTGCATAATGGCCCGCGCTTTTACGCCCAAAGTCATCACTGCCAACGACCTGCTCGAAGGCGATGTGATCTACTTCACCGCTGACGACACCTGGACCCGCCACATGGCCGAGGCCGAGCTGATCACCGACGAAGCCGTAGCCCCCCTGCGCCTCCTGGAAGCAGAGAAGCAGAACATCAGCATCGTCGGCGCCTATCTGGCTGACGCCAAGGCAGGCCCGAACGGCCCCGAGCCGACCCACTTCCGCGAGGAATTCCGCCGCACCGGGCCCTCGAACTACTTCCATGGCAAGCAGGAGGCTGAAGCCAATGTATAAGTACAACGAGTTTGACGAAGCCTTCCTGGCTGAACGCAACGCCCAGTTCCGCGCCCAGGTCGAGCGCCGCATTGACGGCTCGCTTACCGAGGAAGAATTCCGCCCGCTGCGCCTGATGAACGGCGTCTATCTGCAGCTGCACGCCTATATGCTGCGGGTTGCGATCCCCTATGGCACCCTGAACCCCGACCAGATGCGCGCGCTGGCGCTGCTGGCCGAGAAATGGGACCGCGGCTATGGCCATTTCACCACCCGCCAGAACATCCAGTACAACTGGCCGAAACTGCGCGACCTGCCGGACATGCTGGACGCGCTGGGTGAGGTTGGCCTGCACGCCATCCAGACCTCGGGCAACACCATCCGCAACACCACCGCCGACCATTTCGCCGGTGCCGCCGCGGAAGAAGTCACCGACCCGCGCCCCTATGCCGAGCTGATCCGCCAGTGGTCCACCGACCACCCGGAATTCCAGTTCCTGGGCCGCAAGTTCAAGATCGCCATCACCGGCAGCGACACCGACCGCGCCGTGATCAAGGCGCATGACGTGGGCCTGCAGGTGGTCGAGCAGGACGGCCAGATCGGCTTCAAGGTCATCGTTGGCGGCGGTCTCGGCCGTACCCCGATGATCGGCAAGACCCTGCGCGAGTTCCTGCCGCAGGCGGATCTGCTGCCCTATCTGGAAGCGGTTCTGACCGTCTACAACGTGCTGGGCCGTCGCGACAACAAATACAAGGCGCGTATCAAGATCACCGTCTCGGAAAACGGCATCGACACTTACCGCGCAATGACCGAGGAAGCCTTCCTCACCATCCGCGGCCAGTACGACGGCACCGACCAAGAGCTGCTGGAAGAGATCAAGGCGCATTTCACGGCGCCGGAGTTCCGCTCAGGTTCCACCGAAGCGTTCGATACTGCCTATGAAAACGACCCGGTGTTCCGCGCCTGGGCCGACACCAACCTGGATCAGCACCGCGCCGAAGGCCACGCCATCGCCACCATCTCGATCAAGGCGCATGGCGCAACCCCGGGCGACGCCTCGGCGGAGCAGATCCGCGTGATGGCGGACCTGGCCGAACAATACGGCTATGGCGAGCTGCGCATCAGCCACCAGCAGAACGTGATCCTGCCGCATGTTCACAAATCGGACCTGCCCGCGATCCACGCCAAGCTGAAACAGCACGGTCTGGCCACTGCCAACCTGGGCCTGATCTCGGACATCATCGCCTGCCCCGGCATGGACTACTGCAACCTGGCCACCGCGCGCTCGATCCCGGTCGCGCAGGAGATTGCCACCCGCTTTGACGAACTGAAGCTGGAGCATGACATCGGCCATCTGCAGATCAAGATCTCGGGCTGCATCAACGCCTGCGGCCACCACCATGTGGGCCACATCGGCATTCTGGGTTTGGACCGCGCCGGCGTCGAGAATTACCAGATCACCCTGGGCGGCGACGCGTCGGAAAATGCCGCCATCGGCACCCGCACCGGCCCCGGTTTCGCCTATGACGAGATCGTGCCCGCTGTGGAGCGGATCGTGGACACCTATCTGGCCATCCGCGAACACGCCGAGGAGACCTTTATCGAGACCTACCGCCGGGTCGGCATGGACCCCTTCAAGGCCGCGCTTTATCCCGAGGCCGCAAAGAAAGTCGCCTGATCTGATGTTCCAGACAGCCGGAAACAAGCCCGCCGGAGAAGCAGATATTCTCCGGGACCGGGAGCTGGCCGCCAAGGCGGAGGCGCTGAATGCGCGCTTCCGCCACCATTCGGCCACCTCGGTGATGCAGGGCGCATTGCGGGACGCAGGGCATATTGCCCTGGTCTCCTCTTTCGGCGCGGAATCCGTGGTGCTGCTACACATGGCCGCGATCATCGACCAGATGACCCCGGTTGTGTTTGTGGACACCGAGCTGTTGTTTACCGAAACGCTGATCTATCAGCAGGAGGTAAGCGAACGCCTGGGCCTGCGCAATCTGCGCATCATCCGCGCCGACGACATCGCCGAGAAGGACCCCTATGGGGCTCTCAAATTCAGCGACAAGGACGCCTGCTGCACCCTGCGCAAAACGGTGCCGCTGCAAAAGGCGCTGGCAGGGTATGACGGCTGGATCACCGGGCGCAAACGGTTCCAGTCCGGCACCCGCGCGGCGCTTGATTTCTTCGAGGTCGAAGAGGGCACCGGGCGGCTGAAGATCAACCCCCTGGCCCATTGGGCGCCCGAGGATGTGCGCGCCTATATGGATGAAAACCGCCTGCCCCGCCATCCGCTGGTGGCCAAGGGCTATCCGTCGATCGGCTGCGCGCCCTGCACCAGCCCGGTCAAGGAAGGCGAAGACCCGCGCGCCGGCCGGTGGCGCGGCGAAAACAAAGAAGAATGCGGCATCCACATAGTGGACGGCCAAATGCTACGCACAGGAGCGTGAGTGAGATGACTGTTATCGTGACCGACACCGGCTTTGCTGCCGACGACTGGACCGCCGGCTTTGAGGGATCAGACGTGCTGGTTCTGGCCTCTGACACCAACCTGAACGACGTAGCATTGGACGGCGTGGACCTGGTGCGGATTGAGTTCCCCAGCTTTGCCGACGGGCGCGGCTTTACCCTGGCCCGCCAGCTGCGGCTGAAAGGTTTTGAGGGCCGTCTGCGTGCCTTTGGCCATGTGATTGCCGACCAGTATGCCATGGCCCGCCGTTCCGGTTTTGACGAGGTGGAACTGAGCGACGAACTGGCCGCCCGCCAGCCCGAAGACCAATGGCTTGCCCGTGCCAACTGGCAGGACCACAGCTATCAGGCCCGCCTGCGCGGCAGCACTGCTGCCCGCTAAGCCAGCCCCGAACCCGGGGAGACATCTTTGCAAAACCGGCCCCGTTGCGTCAGACGCGGGGCCGGTTTCGCAAAACAGAGGGTTTCCCTGACCCAGATCAACGATTAATCAAAGGTGCCGGCTACTCCTCCGGCAGTGCAACCGATGAATGAGATGACCGCCGTGACCGATACCGCCACCACCCCCGCGCCGGAAAAGGCGAAACCCGCCCTGCCCGATGCCCAGACCGTCACTGAGGTGAAACACTGGACCGACAAGCTGTTCTCCTTCAAGGTGACGCGCCCGGCCTCCCTGCGCTTCCGCTCGGGCGAGTTCGTGATGATCGGCCTGATGAATGATCCCGATCCCAAAACCGGCAAGGTAAAACCATTGCTGCGTGCCTATTCCATTGCCTCGCCCAGCTGGGACGAGGAAATGGAATTCTACTCGATCAAGGTCGAGGACGGTCCGCTGACGTCGCGCCTGCAGCACATCCAGCCGGGCGACGAGATTATCCTGCGCCCCAAGCCTGTCGGCACTCTGGTGCATGACGCGCTGCTGCCGGGCAAGCGGATCTGGTTCTTTGCCACCGGCACCGGCTTTGCCCCCTTTGCGAGCCTTCTGCGCGAGCCGCAGACCTATGAAGATTACGACGAGGTGATCATCACCCACACCTGCCGCACTGCTGGTGAGCTGACCTATGGCCGCGAACTGATCGAAGGCCTGAAGGAAGACGAGCTGCTCAATGAGGTGATCGGCGAAGGCTTCTGGAAGAAGATCAAATACTACCCGACCACCACCCGCGAGGAGAGCCCCAAGATGGGCCGCATCACCGATCTGATGCGCTCGGGCGAGGCGTTTGCCGAACTTGGTGTGCCGCCGCTGAACCCGGAAAGCGACCGCGCGATGATCTGCGGCAATCTGGCGTTCAACCTTGAACTCAAGGATCTGTTCGAAAACACCTATGGACTGGAAGAAGGTGCCAACTCCAAACCGGCCCATTTCGTGGTGGAAAAAGCGTTCCTGGACTGATCCCGGCCGGGCAGCCCCCGCAGGCTGCCCGATTTTTGACATGGTTTTGACGGGAGGTTGCCGCCTCCCGTTTATCATTTGTTGGTGATGAATCGGTATTCCAGTTGCTGAGATCCAGAATGGAGCAGCAGCAGATGTACAACGAAACGGCCCCCGGGCAGGCGCCCCTCTTCCAGTCCGTCAGAACCGAGGCAGGCAAGGCTCGCGTCCGTGCCGCCGTGTCGGGCTTTCAGAACCGCCCCGAACAGGTGCAGCCATCAGCCGCGGAACGCACTGCCGCCATCAAGGCACAATTCGACATGCGGGCAATGGCGCCGCAGGACATCGACCGGATGTTTGATGCGCTGGTGCAGACCGGCCATCCGATGACCGCACCGATGCTGCTGCTGAATTCGATGGGCGAACGATTCCGCAGCCATCTGGCATCACTGGCAGGCAAGGATTATGACAGCAGCAAGCCTCTGGACCTGGTTGCAGTGGCACAGCTTCAGATCCAGCGCGCCCGCAAACAGGGCAGCGCCAGCGGCGGCTGGGAGAGCTTTCTGGCATTCCTGGCGCCGTCGGCGCCACAGCCTGCTCAGACCGTGACCCAGGCGCCGATGGACCATGTGGCGCGGCTTGCGCAGCAGGCCCAGGTGCGGCCGAACTGATCCGGCGCTCAGACCAACTGTGGCGACCGCTCTGGAAAATCAATCTCAAATAAATTGCGGCCGGGAAATCCCGGCCGCATGTCCTGTTTCTGCCGGGGCAACCGGTGTCACCCGGTCACTCGCTGGCGGTTGCAGCGCTGCCCGTGGCGGCGTCCGTCACGCCGGTCTGGTTCAGCAGTTCTCCGGCCGCGGAAGACGCATCGTTCAGCGCCTCGGCAGCGGCACCTGCGGCGCTCGTGGCGGTATCGGTGGCAGCATCCACAGCTGTTTCCACCGCATCAGACGTCGCATCAGCCGCAGCATCTGCAACGCCTTCGGCTGCGTCAGCCGCTGCATCCGCCACGTCGCCGGCCGTTTCCACAGCCCCATCAACGGCGTCACCCACTGTTTCCGTCACTGCGTCGGTGGCGTCATTCACCACATCCTGAGCCGCTTCAACCGCGCTTCCGGCGGCCTCTTCCACAGCATCGCCTGCGTCCTCAGCGGCCTCTTCAACGGCTGCGGCCGGCTCTTCAGCAGTTTCCGGCGCAGTGCTGCTTTGCTCTTCCTGCACAACCGGCGCCTCCGCCGGAGCTGGCTCCTGCGTGCCCTGGCCCGTCACAACCACATAGGCCCCCGCTGCGGCGGCACCCAGCGCCAGCAAAATCAACAACTGTTTCATTTCTCTCTCCTCACTCTTGTCGGCCACCCGGGCCGGGGCCGCAGCTGATGCGGCATATGCCCTGCCAGATGGCGCCGAAGACGTTGCGGCTCAAGGGGGAAGTTTCCGGCGCCCGCATCACGGGCGGCACGGCGCCGCCCGTTTCCTGCGAAACTGGCAGAACACCGCCGCAGCTTCGAAGTTTCCGGCGGCAGAACCACCCACCCCACACTGCGGCAGGCTCTGTTCGGTGCTTGTTTTCAGGGCCATTTGCAACATGCGGCCTTGAAAAGCGTCTTTCCTGCAGCCATACCGGCCATAGCGCTTGAATCACACGCGTGGGGGCAGTAGCGTTCCCGCACTTTTTGCAATGACAGAAGGATCACAGTCATAGCCCGCAGACCTCATAACGCGCCGCCGCAACGCGACACCGGCCCGCGCGTCAACGAAAAAATCCGTGCCCCCGAAATCCGCCTGATCGGTGCCGATGGCGAAAACGCCGGGGTCGTGCATCCCGCGAAAGCCATGGACATGGCGGCAGAGGCCGGATTGGATCTGGTTGAAATCTCGCCCAATGCCAACCCGCCCGTGTGCAAGATCATGGATTTTGGCAAGTTCAAATACGAACAGCAAAAGCGCGAGAGCGAAGCCCGCAAGAAGCAGAAGATCATCGAGGTCAAAGAGGTCAAGTTCCGTCCCAACACGGATACTCATGACTATGAAGTGAAGATGCGCAACGTCTTCAAGTTCCTCGAGAACGGCGACAAGGTGAAGGTCACCCTGCGCTTCCGCGGCCGCGAGATGGCGCACCAGAACCTCGGTCGCGAACTGCTGGAACGGGTAGCCGAAGACATCAAGGAAATCGGCAAGGTCGAAAACATGCCGAAGATGGAAGGCCGCCAGATGATCATGATGATCGGCCCGCTTGCCAAGAAGTAAGCCACCCATCTGCCAAACAAAATTCAGCCCCGCAGCCTTGGCCGCGGGGCTTTTCTTTTGCTGCCGCCATTACAGTTAGCGGTGCCTTAACGCCTGCCCGATATAACCGTCCCAACGGCACCAAGAGGCAGGCATGCAGAGTTTAACCGACGTTCAAAACACCGCTTTCATGGCGATCGGCCCCAGCCGTATTGCAGCCCTGTCGCTGCTGGCGCTGTCGCAGGGGCAATCAGACAGCGCAGACACAGAGCCCAAGGCTGTTCTGGACCTTTCTGTGCAGCGACTGAATGCTGCCTATGCCATGCTCGGCTCCGGCCTCGATGAGCTGCTGGAGGAGTGCCGCTACAGCCTGCCAGAGCCGCTCGAGGCCAAGCGCAAAGCTTGTCGGCAGGTGCTGCAGCCACTGCACAAGGCGATCTCAAAGTCTGAACAGGACGTGCTGCAGCAATTGCGCGCCATTCCGGGGCTTTCCGACCTGTGCCTCTTCCAGCTTGAGCCGGTGATTTCCGATTTTCTCAAGGATATGGTGCATAACCTGCGCGAAGCACAGCAGTTGCGCGAGGTGCAGCGTGAAGAAAACATGCGCACGACCATCGCCAATGCCGAAAGCGTTGGCCGCAATATCAAATTCATTTCCTTCAACGCCTCGATTGAGGCTGCGCGGATCGGCGACATGGGCAAGGGCTTTGCCGTCATCGCCACAGAAATCCGCGACCTGTCCGGCAAGACCCAGACGCTGCTGGAGGAGATTTCCAGCTATCTGAAGCACTGACGCAAAACAGGCGCCGCAAAACAGGCGCCTGCTGTGGTTCTGCTGTCATACAGTGGTCCCGAATTCAGCTGATGGCGGCCACCGCGCGCTTCGTCATCACCGCCACCAGATGCGCGCGGTAGTCCTTGCTGCCATGCAGATCGCCCATCATGCTGCCTGCATCCAGGCTGAGCCCCTCCAGCGCATCCGGCGCAAAACTGGCGCTCAGCGCAGCTTCGGCTTCGCGCCAGCGGAAGGCGCCCTCTTCCGAGGCACCGGTCACGCCAACCCGCACGCCATCGGCGTATTTCGCCACAAACACGCCAACCAGCGCAAAGCGGGACGCGGGCTGGTCGAACTTCTGATAATGCGCAGCTTCCGGAATGTCGCAGCGCACCCCAGTGATGATTTCCCCCTCGTCCAAGGCAGTTTCAAACAGGCCCTGAAAGAAATCATCTCCCGCAATCTCGCGCCTGTCCGTCACGATGGTGGATTTCAGCGCCAGCATTGCTGCCGGGTAATCCGCCGCCGGATCGTTGTTGGCCAGGCTGCCGCCGATGGTACCACGGTTCCTGACCGCCGGATCGCCAATGCCCGCGGCCAGCGCCGCCAGTGGCGGGCAGGCCTCGGCTGCGACGTCAGCATGGGTGGCGCCGCCGCCGATTGTCAGCACGCCGTCCGCAATGCTGACCCCCTTCATCTCCGCAATACCGGCAAGGCTCACCAATTTCGACGGCATCGCCAGCCGCTGTTTCAGCGTCGGAATCAGCGTCTGCCCGCCGCCCAGCGCCTGCGCCTCCTCCTCTGCCAGCGCGGCCACGGCCTCGGCGACGGTTGCAGGCGTCTCGAACTCGAATTCATACATTTCGTATCCTTTCTGAAAACCGGCCCGCCGGCTTTCATCTTTCCGAAAATACTCCGGGGGTATGGGGGCAGCGCCCCCATGAACCCTTACCCGTTCATCGCCGCCCACACGCGTGCAGGGCTCAGCGGCATGTCGATATGGGTCACATCCTGGCCTGCCGACTGCAGCGCATCGACCACCGCATTGACCACTGCAGGCGGCGAGCCAATGGCCCCGGCCTCGCCGCAGCCCTTCACCCCAAGCGGATTGTGGGTGCAGGGCGTCTGGCAGGAATGGTCCACCTGATAGAACGGCACATCATCAGCCCGCGGCATGGCGTAGTCCATAAAGGACGCCGACAGCAGCTGGCCATCCGCATCATAGGCCGCGTTTTCCAAAAGCGCCTGACCGATGCCCTGCCCCAGCCCGCCATGGACCTGGCCGTCGACAATCATCGGGTTGATGATATTGCCAAAATCATCGGCGGCCGAGAAACGCTCGATGCTGACCTTGCCGGTGTCGGGGTCCACTTCGACCTCGCAGGCATAGGCCCCCGCCGGATAGGTAAAGTTCGCCGGGTCATAAAACGCGGTCTCCTCCAGCCCCGGCTCCAGCTCCTCCAGCGGGTAGTTGTGGGGCACATAGGCGGTCAGGGTCACATCGCCCCAGGCGACCGATTTGTCGGTGCCCGCAACAGTGAACTGGCCGTCCTTCAGCTCGATATCGGCATCTGACGCCTCCATCAGATGGGCGGCGATCTTCTTGGCCTTGGCGATGATCTTTTCGGTTGCCCGCACCATGGCCGAACCGCAGACCGCAATCGAACGCGAGCCATAGGTGCCCATGCCGAACGGCACCCGGCCGGTGTCGCCATGCACAATGTCGACCATGCTCTCATCGATGCCGATCATCTCAGCCACCACCTGCGGAAAGGACGTCTCATGCCCCTGCCCGTGGGAGTGCGCGCCGACAAAAACGCTGATGCTGCCGGTGGCATTCACCCGGACGGTGGCGGCGTCATACAGGCCCGCCCGCGCGCCCAGCATGCCAACGATGTTGGAGGGCGCGATGCCGCAGGCCTCAATATAGCAGTTGACGCCAAAACCGCGCAGTTTGCCCTTGGCTTCGCTTGCGGCACGGCGGGCGGCAAAGCCTGCCACATCGGCAACCTGTTCCAGCTTGTCCATGGTCGCCACGTAATCGCCGGTGTCATAGGTCAGCGCCACCGGGGTTTCATAGGGGAACTGGGTGATGAAGTTCTGACGGCGCAGGGCAATTGGATCGGCGCCCAGCTCGCGCGCGGCCTTGTCGATGACACGCTCCAGCTGATAGGTCGCCTCGGGCCGACCGGCACCGCGGTAGGCATCCACCGGCACCGTGTTGGTAAAGACCGTTTTCACATTCACCTGCACAATCGGCGTCTTGTAGTTCCCCGCCATCAGCGTGCCGTGCAGGTAGCTGGGCACCGAGGTCGAGAAGGTCGACAGATAGGCGCCCATATTGGCCATTGTATTGGTGCGCAGCGCGGTGAAGTTATTGTCTGCGTCCAGCGCCAGTTCGATCTTGGACACGTGGTCGCGGCCATGGGCGTCCGAGATGAAGGCCTCGGACCGGGTCGAGGTCCATTTCACTGCCCGCCCGCAGGCCTTGGCGGCATGGGTGCAAAAGGCTTCCTCGGCGTAGTGGAAGATCTTGGAGCCAAAGCCGCCGCCCACATCCGGGGCCACCACCCGCACCTTGTGTTCCGGCAGGCCCAGCACAAAGGCGCACATCAACAGGCGGATCACATGCGGGTTCTGACTGGTGGTGTGCAGCGTGTATTCATCGGTGCCACGGCTGTATTCGCCGATAGCCACGCGCGGCTCCATCGGGTTGGCAACCAGACGGTTGTTGACCAGCTCCAGCGTGGTCACATGGGCGGCACTGTCAAAGGCTGCCTGCACGGCGGTATCGTCATCATTGCCGAACACCCAGTCGTAACAGAGGTTTGACGTCAGATCCTCATGCACCTTGGTGCTGCCCTCGGCCAGTGCGGCGGCCATATCGACCACCGCGGGCTTGTCGCCCAGGTCCAGGTCAATGGCTTCTGCCGCATCGCGGGCCTGTTCCAGCGTATTGGCAACCACGGCGGCGACGATCTCGCCCACGTGGCGGATGGTGCCATCTGCGATGATCGGGTGGCGCGGCTCCTGCTGCGGGTCGCCATGGCGGTCGGTGACACCCCAGCCGCAAGGGATGCCGCCCACCTCGGCGAAATCAGCGCCGGTGAAGATCTTCACCACGCCGGGCATTGCCTCAGCCGCGCTTGTATCGATGGAATTGATGGTTGCATGGGCCACATCCGCGCGCAGGAAATGCACATGGGCCTGGCCGTGAACGTTGATGTCGTCGGTATAGTTTCCGGCGCCTGTCAGGAACCGCACGTCCTCGCGCCGCTTGGGGCTGGCGCCGATGCCGCCGCTGTTTGGATTGTCCTTGGGCATGTCTGGTCTTCCTCCCTGGAGGGTGCTGCCTTTGGCGCACCTCTTGGTCATCACTCCTTGTTCAGCTCAGGCCGCGTGCCGGCCTGGGGTCGTGATTTCACTCGGCTGCGATGCCAGAGACATCCTGTCCCGAGGCCGCCATGATCGCCTTGACGATATTGTGGTAGCCGGTGCAGCGGCACAGGTTGCCTTCTAGGTACGCGCGGACTTCCTGTTCGCTGGGCTGCGGGTTGTCCTTCAGCAAAGCTGCCGCCGACATCACCATGCCCGGCGTGCAAAAACCGCATTGCAGCCCGTGGTGGTCCTGAAACGCCTGCTGGATTGTGTTCAGCGAGCCGTCCGCACCCGCCTGCCCTTCGATGGTGGCAACCTCTGTGCCTTCAGCCTCCAGCGCCAGCATGGTGCAGGCTTTCACTGCCTTGCCGTCCACATGCACCACGCAGGCGCCGCACTGGCTGGTGTCGCAGCCCACATGGGTGCCGGTGAGACCCAGTTCCTCGCGCAGGAATGATGATAGAAGCGTGCGCCCCTCGACATCGCCGCTGGCAGCCTTGCCATTCACGGTCATTGAGACCTTGGCCATAGTACCCTCCCTTAGCTTGTTTTTGTCTGGCTAAGAGGAGTTAAGCACGGGCCGGGCCATCGGTGAAATGATTTCCACGAGGCAAAACCGGTAAATTCGGCGTCAGATGGGCAGCCCTAGGGTTGTGACCCTGCGTCACAAAACGCTCGCTGCAGGGCGGCATCAACCTTCTGCGTCGCGGCGTGGCATGGGGCGGGTGGGAATTTCTTTCAGAAGGCCGCCGACTCCCATCGCGGCGATGTCCTGCGCGGTGACGGGAATGCCGCAGATCACCCGTTCCAGAACCCAGTCGGCCCCATTGAGCGCCGGCGAGCGGGCACAGCCCGGCAGGCCGATGACCGGCCTGCCCTGATGCATGCCCAGAAACAACAGATTGCCGGGGTCGACCGGCATGCCAAAGCTGGTCACTTCTCCGCCGGCCAGCCGGACAGCCTGCGGCGCCACATCCATCACGTCAGAGGTCGCGGAGCCCGTGAGGATCAGAACCAGATCGCCAGCGGCATCGCTGATGGCGGCCGCCAGTTCGGCCTCGCGGTGCGGCACCACAATGCGGTCCGACAGGGGGATACCCATCCGGTGCAGCCGTCCCGCCATCGCAGCGCGGCCCTTGTCGGACGGTGTGTCATTGCTTACCCGGGTTTCAATCAGCGTGGCACTGGAAAAGACAGGCAAAGCCACCTTGATGGCGCCCGCCGCACCGGTGCAGGCCCGCTGCACGGCCGCCTCAGGCACCGCATAGGAAATCACTTTGATTGTCGCCAGCATACCGCCTGCATCAGCACGGTGACAGTCCGGTACCGTGGCGATGGTGATCATCGGATCAACCGCGTTGAAGGCGTCCAGTCTGGCCCGGTCCAGCCGCACCAGACCGGCCTGTACAGCATAGAGATTCACCCGCCCCGTGCCTGCGCCGGAAATGCGGATGCCCTGCTCCTCTGGATCCGGCACCAGTGCGTTTGCCAGGGCTGCGGCAGCGGCATCCTCATGCATGTCGCCGGCTTCCAGCCGGGCGACCGTCAGTTCGCTGTGGCCGGCAGCCGCGAGATCAGCGAGGTCCGCCCGGGCCAGTTCGGTGCCCTTGGCGATCTTGCCGGAGGCGCCTTGCAGGGAATGGGCAAGGATCGCCCCCAATGCCTCGTTCAGCGGGACTGGGCCGAATTTCATGGCTGCTTGCCGCGCAGGACGGCGGTTATCTCTGACAGGATGGAGACCGCGATTTCCGCCGGTCCCGCCGCCCCGATATCAAGGCCGACGGGGCCATGGATACGGGCAATCTGCTCCTCGGTGAAACCGGCCTCCTGCATCCGCGCAATGCGGCCGGCGTGGGTCTTCGTGCTGCCCAGCGCGCCGATATAGAACACATCTGCCGCCAGTGCGGCCTGCAGCGCCGGGTCGTCCAGTTTTGGGTCATGGGTCAGCAGGACCAGCGCAGTGCGGGCATCCAGCCCCAGCTTTGTGACCGCCTCATCCGGCCAATCCTCCATCAGGATCTCACCCGGAAACCGCTCAGGCGCGGCAAAGGCTGCGCGCGGGTCGATGATCACCGGATCGTAACCGGCAATCCGCGCCATCGGCACCAGCGCCTGGGTGATGTGGACGGCGCCAACGCACACCAGCCGCAGCGGCGGATTATGCACGGCCACAAAGGTTTCGCCGTCCTCCTCCAGCCCGGAGCGGTCCATGCGCATCCGGTCCGGGTAGTCTCCGCGCATCAGACGGCGGGTGCCTGTGGATAGGTTCACTTCGTAAGCGACAGCCGCACGGCTGACACGGGCTTCGACAAGTTCCTCCAGCAGCGCCACAGGCAAAGCAGAGCCAACAGGCTCCACCAGCACCTTGATGGTGCCACCGCAGGCAAGACCCACGGCAAAGGCGTCCTCGTCGCTGACGCCGAAGTCCAGCAGCCGGTGCTGGCCGTCCTGCAGTGCTTCCAACGCCTCCATGACAACCGCGCCTTCGACGCAGCCGCCGGACACTGAGCCTTCCATCCTGCCATCGCCCGAGACCACCAGCTGTGACCCGGCGCGGCGCGGCGCGGACCCCCAGGTCTGCACCACGGTCGCAAGCGCAGCACCCGCGCCGGACCGATGCCATTCCAGCGCGGTTTCCGGGGCGTTTTCAAATATTGCGGCGGTCGGCATCTGCGTCTCTCCGGGCATGGGCTGGGGAATTGCTGTTAAAAATCGGCACTTTGACCATGGATTGCAAGCAGGTCAGTCACAGCATTGCCATCAGCCGGGCTTTGTCGCCCTGATCCTGCGGGCAGGAAATGGCATCGGCCAGTTCCTGCAGCGAGGCGATGGAATGACCCGCACGAAAGCTGTCCGCAAAGGGCAGCATGGCGCGAATACCCTGCGCCCTGGGGGCAAACCCGTCCCAGCGCAGCAAGGGGTTCAGCCAGATCAGGCGGCGTGATGACAGCTGCAACCGCTGCATCTCGCGTCCCAGTGCATCCGCATCGCCCCGGTCCAGCCCGTCGGTGATCAACAGGACCACCGCCCCCTGTCCCATGACGCGCCGCGACCAGTCGCGGTTGAAGGCATGCAGGCAGTCACCGATCCGAGTGCCGCCTTCCCAGTCCTGCGCCTCGGCCCCTGCCGCGGCCAGGGCGGCATCGACATCGCGCTGCGCCAGATGGCGGGAGATATTCGTCAGCCGTGTGCCGAAGGTGAAGCCGTGCACTTTGGCCCAGCCCCGCCCTTTGGCGTTGGCGGCAGCATGCAGAAAATGCAGGATGACGCGGCTGTACTGGCTCATCGAGCCGGAAATGTCGCAGAGCACCACCAGATTGGGCCAGCGGATGCGGCGTTTCGCGCGGGCCATGTCCTGCAGGTCACCGCCCTGGCGCGCTGCTGTGCGCAGAGTGCGGCGCCAATCCGCCTGTTCGCCCCGACTTGCCGCGATCAGCCGACGCGACTGGATCGGCTGCACGGGCAGTTTCAGCTGCGCAAGAATGCGTTTGGCCGCGGCGGTCTCGGCGGTGCTCATCTGTTCAAAATCGAGAGTTCTGAGCCGTTCCTCGGCAGAGATGGTGCGTGTGGAGTCGATTTCGATCTCACTGCCGTCCTCCTCCTCCTCCGCTTCCGGCGCCTCTGTCGGGGTCTGCATCCCGTCCAGCAGCGCCTCGGCTGCGCGTTTCTCTGCAGGCTTGGCGCTGCGCTCTTCTTGCACGCCGCGGATGGCGGGCAGCATCGCCGCCATCATCTGTTCGAGATATCTGGGATCGCGCCAGAACAGGCGAAAGACCTGCGCAAACACTGCACGTTGCTCGGGCTTGCTGACGAAACAGGCATGCAAGGCCCAATAGAAATCCTCGCGGCTGGTGAAGCCCGCAGCCGCGACCGCTTTGGCGGCGTCCAGCACCCGGCCAGGACCAAGCGGCAAGCCAGCCTTGCGCAGGGCGCGGGCGAAATGGATGAGGTTTTGCACCAGCTTGGGATTGTCCGGAAGGCTGAACGGCGGGGTGTCAGGCATCAGTCCTCCTGGGGGCGCTGCCCCCGGCCCTTGCGGGCCTCCCCCGGAGTATTTCTGGACAGATGAAACATCACGCGGTGTCCAGGCCGGCCCTGGCCTGATCCAGGATGCGTTTGGCCTCGGAGCCATGCAGGCGGGCGATGTCGTCCTGGTATTTGAGGATGGCCCCCAGCGTGTCGGCGATCACTGCGGGGCTGAGTGCAATGGCGTCGAGCGCCAGAAGGCAATTGGCCCAGTCGATGGTTTCCGCGACCCCCGGTTTTTTGAACAGATCCTCGGTGCGCAGGGACTGCACAAAGGCAACGATCTCGCGGCTGAGCTGTTCACTGGCCTGGGGGGCGCGGGCGTGCAGGATGTCGAGCTCGCGCTGGAAGTCCGGGTAATCGACCCAGTGATAAAGGCAGCGGCGCTTCAGGGCATCATGCACCTCGCGCGTGCGGTTGGAGGTGAGGACCACAATCGGCGGCTCCGGCGCCTGGATGGTGCCAAGCTCGGGGATGGTGACCTGAAAATCGCTGAGCGCTTCCAACAGGAAAGCCTCGAACGGTTCGTCGGTGCGGTCCAATTCGTCGATCAGCAGCACCGGGGCGCCGTGTTCGTCAGGGCGCATCGCCTGTAGAAGCGGCCGTTCGACCAGGTAGTCATCGGAAAACAGTTCCGCCTGCAGTGCCTTGCGGTCGGCGCTGCCTGCAGCCTCGGCGGTGCGGATGGCAATCATCTGGGCGGCGAAGTTCCATTCGTAGACGGCGCTGGCGGCATCCAGGCCTTCGTAGCATTGCAGCCGGATCAGTCGGCGGCCCAGGGCGGCGGCCAGCGCCTTGGCGATTTCAGTCTTGCCGGTGCCGGCCTCCCCCTCCAGGAACAGCGGGCGGCCTAGTTTCAGCGACAGGAACACCACGGTGGCCAGCGCCCGGTCACAGATATAGCCCTGCTGCGACAGCAGCTCCTGCACCTGTTCGATGGCCGCGATCTGTTCAATGGACTTTGTCTGCACGTGAAGCCTCCCCTTGCCCGCCCAACAGGCCATGGGCCGAGGCAGCGGTCAAGCTGTGGGTCCCTGCGACGCTGCGGCCCGGCGACAGCACCGGAGGGTTTGTATCGCCGCCGCCTTCGGGTAAGACTGGCGCCATAGCAAAGAAGGCCGAGGTATGAGCGAGACACCCCAGAAGCGGTTCCAACCGGCAGCAAGGCGCTGCGGGGAGATGTGACGGTGCGGGTGCTGGCAGTTCTGTGCGTGCGCAACGAGGGCGCCTTCCTGCTGGAATGGCTGGCCCATTACCGTGCGGCTGGGTTTACTGATTTCCTTGTTTTTTCAAACGATTGCCAGGACGGCACGGATCTGATGCTGGACCGCCTGCAGGAGATGGGGCAGCTGGCGCATGTGCGCAACGAGGGGCCTTATGGCAGTGAGGGCATCCAGTTCACGGCGCTGAAACTGGCGGACAAGCATCCGCTGATGAAGACCGCCGACTGGGTGCTGGTTGCCGATATCGACGAGTTTCCCTGCATCAAGACCGGCGATGGCACGGTGGCGGACCTGCTGGCGGCGCTGCCGGATGCGGATGCTATCCCGCTGACCTGGCGGCTGTTCGGCAATTGCGGCGTGGTGCAGTTCGAGGACCGCCCGGTCACCGAGCAGTTCACCCGCTGCGCGCCGGAAGTGATCCACTGGCCCTGGCGGGCGGTGATGTTCAAGACGCTGTACCGCAATGACGGGACCTATGGAAAATGCGGTGTGCACCGCCCCCGCAGCGTCCGGGACAAGGCCCGGCTGGAGACGTTCCGTTGGTTCGATTGCGAAGGGCGTGAACTGGGCGGCGCCTTCAAGACCAAGCGGCTGTTTTCCGACTATGGCCAGTCGAACACCCGGCTGGCACAGCTGAACCATTACCCTTTGGGTTCGATGGAAAGCTATGTGGTGAAGTCCGACCGCGGCCGGGTCAACCGGCAGGCTGGCCTGGGCATGGATTACTGGGTGGAGCGCAACTATACTGCCTGCGAGGACCGTGGCATTGCCCGCTATGCCGGCCCGCGCAGCGCGCTGCAGGCAGAGCTGATTGCGGATGCGGTGCTGGCCCGGCTGCACCTTCAGGCGGTGACCTGGCGGCAGACGCGGTTCAGGGAGCTGATGCTGGCAGAACAGACACGGGCGCTGTTCACCCGGCTGATGATGACACCGCCCGCGCGCGTGCTGACTGCGGCTGAAGGTGCAGAGATGCGCCGCTTTGCGATGCTGGGTCAGGTGGCGGCGGGCGCCAAACCGCCAGCCTGACTGCCGGTCCCGGGTGTCAGGCCGATGTGTCGGGCCGATGTGTCAAGCCGGTGTGTCGGACCCGTGTGTCGGGCCCACGTGTCGAGCCGGTGTGTCAGGCCCACGTGTCGGGCAGCATCACTGCCGCCCAACTTTTTCGCGGGCAAAAGCCCGCCGATCATTCCGGCCCAGACAGTAAACCGGCCTGAGTTTTTCCAAATTTGGCCTTATTTGTCTCCTAACCGTAAATTAACAAAACCGCTGCAGGGCGCACTGGGGTAAAAAGATGGCAGTAATGCACGACGGACTTGAAAACCTGGATGAGGACCTTTCCGGACTGAAACCGCCACAGTGGCAGGCCCGGCTGGCGGCCCTGGCGGAAGCCCAAGGCATGTACCAGCCTCTGGGCAACAAGCATTTCGCCACTTTCATCGATCAGGGCAACACGCTTTTGGTGACCTTTGAGACCATGCAGGGCATCCATAACCTGTCGGATCTGGCGCAGCCGCTGGGTTTCGATCTGGTTAAGAACCTCGGCTGGTCGCATATGTGCGTCATCTCTGACGGGGACACCTGGTTTCGCGAAGAAACCATCTATAGTTTCTTTGACCAGCTGATTGATGACGGCTTCTTTGACGAATTCGACAATGTGATCTTTTATGGCGCAGGCCCCTGTGGCTATGCTGCGGCTGCCTATTCCGTGGCCTCTCCCGGTGCCACCGTGGTGGCGGTGCAGCCACAGGCAACCCTGGATTCGCGGATGACTGAATGGGACGATCGCTTTACCGAAAACCGGCGGCTGTCGTTCACCGACCGCTACGGCTACGCGCCGGACATGCTGGATGCGGCGGGCCAGGCATTTATCATTTTTGACCCCTATGAGCGGCTCGACGCCATGCATGCGGCGCTGTTTGCCCGACCGAACGTCACCCGCCTGCGGACCCCCCACATGGGCGCCGCCGTGCAGACCCGGCTGATCGAGATGGAGATGCTGTATCACATCCTGTCGCTGGCAGGCAGCGGTAAACTGTCGGAAGCGGCCTTCTACAAGCTGTTCAGAAGCCGCCGCAACAATTCCTTTTTCCTGCGCAACATTTTGGGCCGGCTGGAACGGGACGACCGCGGAGTGCTGATGGCGCTGTTGTGCCGCAACGTGACAGAGCGGATGCGGGCGCCGCGGTTCCGCCGCCGTTTGGAGGAAATGCAAAAGCGCGCTGAAGACGGAGAATTCACCATCCCCAGCAAAGGCTGAGCCGGGTTTCAACCGCGCAGGTATTCAGCCGCTTTGTTTCCCGGCTGCTATGTGCTAACGCACGCGCATGACCGACACGCTGACCATCCCCCGCCCCGATGACTGGCATCTGCACCTGCGCGACGGCGCCATGTTGCAGGCCGTGCTTCCCGAAACCGCCCGCCATTTCGGCCGTGCGATCATCATGCCGAACCTGGTGCCGCCGGTGGTGACCGCAGCCCAGGCCGCAGCCTACCGCGACCGCATTCTGGCTGCGCTGCCCGAAGGCATGGCGTTTGAGCCGCTGATGACGCTCTATCTGACCGAGGACACAGACCCGGCGGATGTCGCCGCCGCCCATGCCAGCGGGCTGGTCAAGGCAGTAAAGCTCTACCCTGCGGGCGCCACCACCAATTCGGCCTCCGGCGTGACCAGTTTCGACAACGTCCGTGCGGTTCTGGAGAAGATGGCCGAGATCGGCCTGCCGCTCTGCACCCATGGCGAGGTCACCGACCACGACATCGACATCTTCGACCGCGAGGCATTGTTCATCGACCGGGTTCTGGACCCGGTCCGCAGGGCAACCCCCGGCCTTCGGGTGGTTATGGAGCATATCACCACCAAAAACGCCGCAGATTACGTGGCCAGCCAGGCGCAAGATCTGGGCGCGACCATCACCACGCACCACCTGATCATCAACCGCAACCATATCCTGGCAGGCGGCATCAAGCCGCATTACTACTGCCTGCCGGTGCCCAAACGCGAAGCCCACCGCCTGGCCTTGCGCGCCGCCGCGACCTCCGGCGACAAGCGGTTTTTCCTCGGCACCGACTCGGCGCCGCATACCGATCCCAACAAACAGAGCGCATGCGGCTGCGCCGGCTGTTTCACCGCCCCCAACACCATGTCCCTCTTGGCGCATGTGTTCGAGGAAGAGGGCGCGCTGGACAAATTGGCAGGCTTTGCCGCGGAACACGGTCCGGCCTTTTACCGCCTGCCGGTCAGCAATGAGAGCCTGACCCTGACCAAGTCGGATACGGCTGTGCAATTCCCGGAAAAAATCGAGACCAAGGACGGTCCTGTCACCGTGTTTGATCCTGGGTTCGAAGTATTTTGGCGCGCTGGCGCATAACCTGCTGTCAGCCGGTAACAATTTCTCAGCGCGCGGCCGAAACGCCGCGCGCTGATCTTAGCCAGAACTTTGCCTCCCCTGTCTTTCCCAGCTTTTCAAGGCCACTGGGCGCATAAACCCAGGCTTGGCTCACAGCGGCCAATCGGGCGCTTTGGCGCACCATTCCTGCAAAAAATTCACGTCAACGTTGAAGAAATTTCTTGCCCATCACCGCTCCACCCGCCCAAGGTCAGCGTCATCCCTTGGTCGACGACCAAAAAAGTGAGTTAACGGCCTGGCCGGCTCGGATGATGTGTCAGCCTGTTCGGAGGCTGTGGCAACGACTGTCTCTCCGGTGGAATGGGCGATGATTTTCAAGCAGACGGCGCTGGCGATGACCGGATTGACAGCGACGCGATGCTTAGCGTCTATGGCGACGACATGCTGACGGGGAACCCGTTCTGTAGGGCCACACGGTTTTTCAGGCTGCTGCCGCCGTGACCGTCGAATTGAGCGGCATCTCTTCTGAATTCACTGACGAAACAGCCGTAGCCGGGGAGCGGGCCAGTTTGGCTGAACACGGGTGGCAGCATCGCGTTGCTCTGCCGGGGCTTCAATCCCGCGCGCTTCCGGTTTAAGGACAGCAAAACCGCTGCCGTAAAGGATGCCTGCCGCCATGATCCCCACCTCCTACCCTTCACGCGAAGAAATCGCCCGCCTGTCTGCCCGGATGCTGCTGGAAATCGGTGCGGTGAATTTCAACACGGATGAGCCTTATACGCTGGCCTCCGGCCTGCCCTCGCCCAGCTATATCGATTGCCGCAAGCTGATTTCATTCCCGCGGATCCGCACCACGCTGATGGATTTCCTTACCGTCACCGTGATGCGCAATGCGGGTTTCGAGGCGTTTGACAATATTGCTGGCGGCGAAACCGCGGGTATCCCCTTTGGCGCGCTGGTGGCCGAACGCATGGCGCTGCCGATGACCTATGTGCGCAAGAAGCCCAAGGGCTATGGTCGCAATGCCCGCATCGAAGGGGTGATGACCGAGGATCAGCGGGTGCTGCTGGTCGAGGACATGACCACTGACGGCGGATCGAAATTGTCCTTTGTGGACGCGATCCGCGAAACCGGCGCGTCTTGCGGCCATACAGCGGTGATTTTCTACTACGACATCTTCCCCGAAACCACCAAACGCCTGGGCGACCACGGGGTGGAGCTGCATTACCTGTGCACCTGGTGGGATGTTCTGGCCGAAGCCAAAGCGCAGCAGAGCTTCAGTAAGGAGACGCTGGCCGAGGTGGAAAACTTTCTGAAAGATCCGCGGGCCTGGCAGGAAGCCAATAAAAAGGCCTGACCCAAAGTAAGGCACCGGGGGCGATCTGTGGAAAAGATCTGCCCTCGAATCAAATTTCACCCAGGGTAAAGCCCAGATATTGAGGCCTTCCCTGGAACCCCCGCAGTATGTAGACTGCATAGGACAGCTATGCTGGCCTTTATAGGTAAACAGCCCACAAGCCCGGCGCAGATATCCACAGGGAATCCACAGAGATTCCCAGATAGGAGAAACGCCCCCGGCACCGTATAAGGCTGGCTTAACGACGAGAGCAGTGATGAACGAGATTACCCCTTTCGACGGCGATATGCCGCCGCAGGCCCCGATGCCAGACCAGTTGCCGGGGCCCGCTCAGGCGCAACAGGCAATGCCGGACAACGAGCTGCCGCATTCGGTTGAGGCTGAACAGCAGCTGCTGGGAGCGATTCTGACCAACAACGAGGTCTATGACAAGATCGCGCTGATCATCGACTCGTCGCATTTTTATGATCCGGTGCATGCCCGGATCTATGAAGTGGCCGCTGCGCGCATCTCGAAGAATGCGCTGGCGTCGCCGGTGACGCTGAAGGCGTTTCTGGAGGACCACGAGGGGCTGAAGGAATTGGGCGGGCCGGCCTATCTGGCCAAGCTCGCGGGCGCGTCGATCTCTGCCTTTGCGGTGCGGGATTACGCCCAGATGATTTACGACCTGGCAATCCGGCGTGAGCTGATCGCCCTGGGCCAGAGCATTGCAGAAAAGGCGCGCCGCGTGGATGTGGCGTCGGAACCAAAAGAGCAGATCGTTGAGGCAGAGCAGTCGCTTTACCAGCTGGCCGAGCAGGGCCAGACGGAAAGCGGTTTCAAATCTTTCCTCAAGGCCGTCACAGAAGCGGTCAATGTGACCAACGAGGCGTATCAGCGGGGTGGCGGCATGGCCGGCATCTCGACGGGCCTGATGGACCTCGACAAGCAACTTGGCGGCCTGCATCCCTCGGACCTTCTCATCCTCGCGGGCCGCCCTTCTATGGGGAAGACATCGCTGGCGACCAATATCGCCTTCAACGTCGCCAAGGCGTACAAACGCGGGGTGAAACCCGACGGCAGCGAAGGCGCGCTGGATGGCGGCGTGGTTGGGTTCTTCTCACTGGAGATGAGCGCCGAGCAGCTGGCAGGGCGTATTCTGGCCGAAGCCTCCGAGATTTCCTCACATAAGATCCGCCAGGGCGACATGACCGAGGGCGAGTTCCGCCGCTTTGTGCAGGCGGCCAAGGATCTGGAAAGCTGCCCGCTGTTCATTGACGACACGCCCGCCATTCCGATTTCCCAGCTGGCCGCACGGGCGCGCCGCCTGAAGCGGACCCATGGGCTGGACCTGCTGGTGATCGACTATCTGCAGCTCTGCCGCGGCATGGCCGACAACCGGGTGAACGAGATTGCCGAAATCTCGATGGGGATGAAGGCGATTGCCAAGGAGCTGAACATTCCGGTGATCGCCCTTTCCCAGCTGTCGCGTCAGGTGGAAAACCGCGACGACAAACGCCCGCAGCTGTCGGATCTGCGGGAATCGGGCTCGATCGAACAAGACGCCGATGTGGTGATGTTCGTGTTCCGCGAGGAATACTATAAGGAACGGGAAAAGCCCGGCGACCACGAGCTGGAAAAGATGGAAGAATGGAAGCAGGCGATGGAGCGGCTGCACGCCAAGGCCGAGGTCATTGTCGGCAAGCAGCGTCACGGCCCCATCGGCACGGTGGAACTGTCGTTCGAAGCGCAGTTCACCCGCTTCGGCAACCTCGCCAAGGCCTGGCAGCAGGAGGTGGAAGGGTATTGAATGAATTGGCCGGGACCTCCCGGCCAATTGATGTCTTCTGGCATTGCTGCCAGCCTGGCCTACTCACCCGCTGAGCCGGTAATTCTCTTCGGTTTTATCTGATTTGGCCAAAGCCTTGTGCCCCGGTGTAGATGCCTTTTCTCAGGCAACGAAAACCGAGGTTGGGACGAGACCTCTGCATCAGACCACTCTGAAGGATGCAACACCATTGCAGTCCCGGCCCCGGCACAGTCATAGCACTGTCATCGACAGAAAATTTCTACCACTCACCGCCCCATATAGCGTTTCGACATCACAGCGCCACACAATATGGATGGCGCACTTGGGATTCACTTGTTTTTGAGGATTTACCGCTTAGTATAGTGAGTGTCCGTAATTCAGGCGCTTGACCTCTACGCCGGGAAACATGCTGTTTCCTTGCCACTAGGCTATGCATCTGATAAACACCTTATTCGCTGCGGAGGAACCGTGGCTCATAGAGAGGTACGAAATGGCTGGACCCGATCCGATCATTGTCTGATAGACGTGATTATTGATGCAAACAGGTTTCTAGCCGCCCCATATCGGGGCGGTTTTCATTTTGTGCACCTTTCTGCCCGACCGTCCACTTTGTAACGGGACTGGGCACACGCTTCTTGAGCAAAGTTGAGAGCGCGGCTGTAAACAAGACCCACTGCCTGCCTCAAAGCAGCATCTGCAACATGCCAGATCAGATGCTTTTGCAGCTCAGTTCCGATGCCGCCGGGCCAAGCCCAGTTCCTCATAGTCGCGCTCGAAAATGCCGAGAAGCTCCACTCCCCGGGCCCGCGACTTCTCGGCTGTGCGGCGGATGACTTCCACCGCGTTCACCCGTCCGTCGGTTGTCAGGGTCTTATAACTGGGCAGATTTACGCCGTCGACTTGCACGCGGATTTTTTCGAGCAACGCATAGAACTCGACCAAACTGTGCAAGGCTCCATCAGCAATATTGTGAACCTCGGTAATCCGGGCTTGGTAGATCTGCGTGTGGCGGGCATCTGTGATATGCGGGATCAAGGCCGGCTTGTCTTGTAGAATCTTCCGAAGATCTTCCTGCGGGATCGACTTCTCCAAGAAAATCTCCATGTCCCGCGTGTTGAAATCAATTTCAGCATACAAAGCACGAATTAGGTTCTGCTTGTCCTTTTCCGCCTGCCTCTTGTTCTTACGCTCGTCATACAAGCGCTTACCGAACCACAGGAAGAACGCCAGTGTCGGACCAACGATGGCAATCAAAAGCTTCGTTTCAATGCCGGAGATTTCTGACATCAGCGTCCCTTTCGTGGTTTCCCCTCCCTACAATCCTTACGCTCCAAAATCCTTGCTATGCAACCTTCGCGTGGTTACAGGAAACACCTCCCTTCACAGCGGACAGATTTTTCCCACTTGACCCCTGCCCCTCGCATGTCAAGAACACCACATGAGCACGGCAAAACTGACAATCAACCTGGATGCGCTGGTCACCAACTGGCGAAATCTGGATGCGCTGACCGGCTGCGAAACCGCAGCCGTGGTGAAAGCGAACGGGTACGGCCTGGATGCAGGCCGGGTGGGCAAGGCACTGGCCAAGGCGGGTGCGCGCAATTTCTTTGTGGCGGCAGCCGAAGAAGGCGGCGCGCTGCGACGCGCATTGGGGCCAGGCCCCGGTATTTCGGTGTTTTCGGGCCATATGGAGGGGGATACCAAGCTGCTGAAGGATTTTCAGCTGACCCCAATGCTGAACTCGCTGGACCAGATGCTGCGCCATTTCGAGACTCTGCCCGGCCACCCGTTTGGCGTGCAGCTGGACAGCGGCATGAACCGGCTGGGCATGGAAGGCGCTGAATGGGCAGCGGTGGCAGAGATCGCTCTGGGGCAGAACCCTGTACTGCTGATGTCGCATCTGGCCTGCGCAGATGAGCCGTCGCATGAAATGAACACACGGCAGCTCCAAGCTTTCCGTGAACTGACCGACGGGCTGGAAGTGCCCCGCTCGCTGGCGGCGACAGGCGGCATGCTGCTGGGCAAGGACTACCATTTTGATCTCTGCCGTCCCGGTATCGGTCTTTATGGCGGCCTGCCATTCTCCGATGCGGTGCCGGTGGTACAGCTGGATTTGCCCATCATCCAGCTGCGCGATCTGGAGCCGGGCGAAAGTGCCGGCTACGGCAATGCCTGGATTGCCAAACGCCCCAGCCGCATCGCCACAGTTGCTGCGGGCTATGCCGATGGCTTGCACCGGGCGATGGGCAATGGCGGCATTCAGGTTTTTGCAGGCAAGACCCCCTGCCCCGTGGTCGGCCGGGTCTCGATGGATCTGATCACCGTGGATGTCACCGATCTGGCAGAGATCCCGGACGCGCTGTCGATCCTGAACGAGCAGCAGACCGTCGACATGCTGGCAGAAACCGCAGGCACCATCGGCTATGAGATCCTGACGTCCACCGGACACCGCTACGCACGGACCTACCTGGGATGACCCCCATTGCTCTCCTGGCCCGGCTGGGCCGCACGGCCCTGAACGGGCTGAGCGCCATCGGGCGCGCAGCGCTGTTTGCGCTCAGCGCCTTCAGCCACATGCTGCGCCCGCCCTATTACCCGCGCGAGTTTTTTCAAGCGCTTGTGAATGTCGGATGGTTGTCGCTGCCAGTGGTGGGGCTGACCGCAGTTTTCACCGGCGGCGCGCTGGCGCTGCAGATCTACGCGGGCGGCGCCCGTTTCAACGCTGAGGCAGTGGTGCCGCAGATCGTTGCCATTGGCATGGTGCGCGAACTTGGGCCAGTGCTGGTCGGGCTGATGATTGCCGCGCGCGTAACCTCCTCGATTGCCGCCGAGATTGCCACCATGAAAGTGACCGAACAGATCGACGCGCTGGTGACACTTTCCACCCATCCGATGAAATACCTGGTGGCGCCGCGGGTGCTGGCGGCACTGGTCACGGTGCCGGTGCTGGTCGGTGTCGGCGACATTATCGGCATCATGGGCGGCTATACGGTGGCGGTGCAGAACCTCGGCTTCAACGCTGCAGCCTACCTCAAGAACACTGTCGATTTCCTGGAGCCGCTGGACATCATTTCATCCCTCACCAAAGGTGCGGTCTTCGGCACTATCGCAGCACTGATGGGCTGTTACTACGGCATGCAGTCGGGCCGCGGCGCCCAGGGCGTGGGCCGCGCCACCAAAGGCTCGGTCGAGGCCGCCGCCGTTTTGATCCTGGCCGCCAACTTTGTCCTTACTGGGGTGTTCTTCTCGCTATGATCCGCATGGAAAACGTCCACAAGGCCTTTGGCGAAAATCGCGTGCTGAACGGCATGAATCTGGAAATCCCCAAGGGCACCTCAATGGTGATCATCGGCGGGTCCGGCACCGGAAAATCGGTGGCTTTGAAAAGCATCCTTGGGCTGATCACCCCTGACAGCGGCGAGATTTACGTTGATGGCAAGCCCGCCGGCTCTGGCGATCGCGACAAGTTCCTGGCGCGGTTTGGCATGCTGTTTCAGGGCGCGGCCCTGTTTGACTCGCTGCCGGTCTGGCAGAATGTCGCCTTTCGCTTGCTGCGCGGCCATCTAAAGCGTCCGGCGGAAGAGGCCCGCGAAATCGCCATCGAAAAACTGCGCCGCGTCGGCTTGAAGGCCGATGTTGCCGACCGACTGCCCGCCGAACTGTCTGGCGGCATGCAGAAACGCGTCGGGCTGGCCCGCGCCATTGCTGCCGAGCCTGAGATCATCTTCTTTGATGAGCCCACCACCGGCCTCGACCCGATCATGTCGGGTGTCATCAACGACCTGATCCGCGAGATTGTGGTGGAAATGGGCGCCACCGCCATGACCATCACCCACGACATGACATCCGTGCGCGCCATTGCCGACAATGTGGCGATGTTGCACGGCGGGGTGATCCAATGGACCGGCCCGGTGGCAGAGATGGATCAGTCGGGCGATCCCTATATGGAGCAATTCATCCACGGCCGCGCGGAGGGGCCGATCGAGGCGGTGCGGTGAGAATTCACTTTTTGCACACAAATTGCACGTCGGCTCCACTTGGAAACGGATAGCGGCGGATTTTCAGCGGTATCAGCGAACATCCCTCAAATTCGCCGCGGAGGTTAAGCCTCTCCCCTAGAGCAATGCTTTCTTCGGTGGCCGAATCTGTGACAGTCAGCCATACTGTATCATCGGACATCATTGAGATTGATGCCACAATTTTACCTGGCACCAGCACTGTCGCGCTATCTTCTGCTACGAATACATTTCTTAAGGCCGAGAACTCCTCGGCAATCAACTCGTTTAGGCGCTTTACTTCGCGTTCTGCTTCAAAAAGGTTTTCTGATAGCTTCGATACTTCGGTTTCCAATCCAGAAATGGCGCTCTGTTGTTGGGCGATTATCCCATTGCTTCGCTGGATCTCCTTTTCCAATGCAGCTCGCTGGGTAACCTGAAGACCTAGCGCAATCTGCCGCCTCGCAAGCTCCTCAAAGTCAACACCATTCACTGCCTTCTCTTGTTCGAGCTGAACCTTCAGCAGTATCAGATTATTTGATTTCAGAAGGTCTCCGACATAGAAGCCTGCCCCGGCCGAAGCCACAGCAGTAGCAACCACAACGCCGAGCGCATTTAGCGTTTCTTTCAAATTTTCATTCCCTTACAAAAGCAGCGAAACTATGAAATTTGGAGCTCGGCTTATCAATTGATCCTCCGCTTTGCTACTATTTCCCTGCTGATCCTTTATCCCGTCGCCTGGTTTGCGCCCTTGATGCGGGCGGGACTGCTACCCATTTTCGGGCTCAGCGAGATATCGGTGATCACCGGATTACAAAGCCTTTGGGGCAGCGACGCGGTGCTGGCGCTGATTGTCACCTTCTTTGCGATTTTCGCGCCCTACCTCAAGACAATCGGCCTTGCGCTGGTGCAGTGGGGCCTTTTGGATGCAAAACTGCAGCCGACGCTGCATGTGCTGGGCAAGCTGGCGATGGCAGATGTCTTCCTTATTGCGCTCTATATCACCCTGGCCAAGGGCATCGGGCTGGCAACACTTCAAACTGCCTGGGGTCTCTATATGTTTTCGGCCTGCATCCTTGCCTCGATTGGCCTGGGGATGCTGACAGAGCGCTCTCTGCGCCGGTTGTGCTGACAGGGGCTTTGCCCCCGGCCCTGACGGGCCTCCCCCAGGGTACTTAAAACCAAAAAGAAGCTGCTTCTTTTTGGTCACAAATACCCCGGAGCGCGAGGCAGAGCCTCGCATCCGCCGCAGCTGCACTGGCAGCCCTCTTGAACAAAAGGGAAACATCTGCCAGTGATCGAACCATGGCTAAAACATCTTTTTCCTGCTCCGCCTGCGGAGCCAGCTTTTCGAAATGGTCCGGGCGCTGCGAGGGTTGTGGCGAGTGGAATACCATCACCGAAGACAAGGGGCTGTCCTCTGGCCCCTCGAAGAAATCGCTGGGCGTCAAGCGCGGGCGCACCATCGAGCTGACGGATCTGTCTGCCCGCGAAACGCCGCCGCCGCGCGCCTGTTGCGGCGTGGGTGAGCTGGACCGGGTGCTGGGTGGTGGGCTGGTGCAGGCATCCGCCATTCTGGTCGGCGGGGACCCGGGGATCGGCAAATCCACCCTGCTGCTGCAGGCGGCTGCACGGTTTGCCCAGGCGGGCGTTAAAACCGTCTATGTCAGCGGCGAGGAAGCCAGCGCACAGGTCAGAATGCGCGCCCAGCGGTTGGGGCTGGCGGATGCACCGGTGCAGCTGGCCGCAGAGACCAACCTGCGCGACATCCTGACCACGCTGGAAGCGGAGAAGCCGCAGCTGGCCATTATCGATTCCATTCAGACCATGTGGGCCGATCACGTCGACAGCGCGCCAGGCTCTGTCAGCCAGGTCCGCGCGGCGGCGCATGAGCTGACCACATTTGCCAAACGCCACGGGACGTCGGTGATCATGGTCGGCCATGTCACCAAGGAGGGCCAGATCGCTGGCCCCCGCGTGGTCGAGCATATGGTCGATACGGTTCTATATTTCGAAGGTGAACGCGGCCACCAGTTCCGTATTCTGCGTGCCGTCAAAAACCGCTTTGGCCCAGCGGACGAAATTGGCGTCTTTGAAATGACCGGCAGTGGGCTGGCAGAGGTGATCAACCCCTCTGCCCTGTTTTTGTCAGAGCGCGGCGAGCCTTCGCCCGGCTCGGTGGTATTTGCCGGCATCGAGGGCACAAGGCCGGTGCTGACTGAAATGCAGGCGTTGATTGCGCCTTCACCGCATTCGCAACCGCGCCGCGCCGTGGTCGGTTGGGATTCTTCGCGTCTGGCGATGATCCTTGCGGTGCTGGAAGCGCGATGCGGCATCCCCTTTGCCGGGCTGGACGTCTATCTGAATGTGGCAGGTGGCATGAAAATCTCTGAACCTGCTGCCGATCTTGCTGTGGCCGCCGCACTGCTGAGCGCGCGCGAAGACGTCGCCCTGCCCGCAGATACGGTGGTTTTTGGAGAAATTTCGCTTTCCGGAGCTCTTCGTCCGGCACCGCAGACCGAAAACAGGTTGAAAGAGGCGCAAAAACTTGGTTTCACGGCGGCGATCGCCCCTGGCGGCAGCAAAACCGTGTCCGTAAATGGTCTGAATCTCAGAAAGTCGGGTGATCTGGCAGGTTTTGTTGGCGAATTCTTCGGGGCCGGTTAAAGTCGCAAAAAATTTGAGTGCGCAGGCAAACGGGCGAGGGACATGGAAGGTTTCACAATCATCGACGGGGTCGTGGCCCTGGTCATCGTGCTATCAGCGCTGCTGGCTTATTCGCGCGGTTTTGTACGCGAGGCGATGGCAATTGCCGGCTGGATCGCAGCGGGGGTGCTGGCCTTCATCTTTGCGCCGCAGGTCGAGCCGCTGATGGCGGAAATTCCGGTGATCGGTGAATTCATTGCTGACAGCTGCGAGCTGTCGATCATCGCCGCCTTTGCTGCGGTGTTTGCGCTGGCGCTGATCGTTGTCTCTTTCTTCACACCGCTTTTCTCCACCCTGGTGCAGCGTTCGGCGCTTGGCGGGCTGGATCAGGGCGCGGGCTTTTTCTTTGGTGTCCTGCGCGGCATTGTACTGATTGCAATTGCCTTCTTCCTTTATGATGTGGTGATGACCGGGCAGAGCTTTACAATTGTTGACGAAAGCCGGTCTGCTGACGTGTTTGAGCGGCTGACTGGCAAGATTGAGGAACGCAATCCGGAGCAGGCACTGGGCTGGGTCACTGCCCAATACGAGGCGCTGATCGGTGCTTGCGGCCAGTAATTCTTAGGGATTACCTCCTAAAGATAGGCTATCGGGCGCCCCTTGGGCGCCCGTTTTGCTTTTAAATCATTGCGTTCACACAGTTATCCACAGGGAAAGCAACCTGAGCGTTAACAGTGGAAATTAACGTTAACACTTTGTTAACCAAAGAGAATCGGGATTCTCTAGGCCGTTTCGGGCGTCTCAAAAACCAAGTTAAATCTTAACAAATCCTCAGCCGGACCAGCCAAAAGGTTAACAATCCCCCTGAAAAAGCAATTTTTGTCCCCAAAAAAGCGTTTCATCCGGAAATGCGACGCAAGCCTGCCCCAATTTGGTCCCAATTCAGGGGCCACATGGCTTCAACGGCAAAACGCCGGGACGAAGACGCTCAGAAGGGACATAAAATGCAGCTGGATCACACCACAGATTTCGCCGACTACCTGCCGGTTGATGTGCTGCTGCTGACCAATCCTCTGCCGCAGTCCGTGAAGCCGGCGCCGAAACCTGCCCGCATCCGCAGCGGTGGCTTTCTGCCTGATACATTGGTGGAGACCGAAGAGGGCTTTAAGCAGGCCCGCGACGTCAAGCCCGGCGACATGGTGTTCACCTTTGACGGTGGTGCCCAGGAAGTGAAGGCGGTGAAACATGCGGTGCCGCGCCTGACCACCCTGATGCATATCCCGGCCGGCGCTTTGGGCAATGACACCGACCTGATGCTGCCTTCGGATCAGAAAGTGGCGCTGGAGATGGAAACCGCGGAACGCCTGTTCGGCCTGCCGGTTGTTGTCACCAAGCTGATCGCCCTGACCGGTTACAAGGGGATCACAGCGGCAGCGCCGGAGCGCCTGGGCCGCATCCATTTCGAATTTGCAGAAGAAGAGCTGGTCTGGGCCGAAAGCGGCATGCTTCTGCCGGCCGGTGATGCGGCCGAGGACTCTGCCTTCCACCACCTGTCGCTGACCGAAACACGTCAGGTGCTGGCCAGCGACGAAGGCCGCGCATTGGCGCAGACTGGTATGGGCGAAATTGACGCCCGCCTGCCCGGACCGCTGGACAACTTGCTGGACCGCATCCTGGCAGCCTGAACAATATTAAAAAAATACCTTCCAAGACTTCCTCCCTCCCCCCTGGGCCCGCTGAAAGGCGGGCCTATCTTTTTTGGGCAATCGACAGGGACAGCACCTCTGGTTTTTTCAATTTTCGCCAGAACTGAGAACGGCAAGGCGCTCGACGATTGTCCGCTCACTCGCGCCAGAAAATCCTGACCTTTGCTGTCCTTGCGGACAGTCTTTTGCCGGGCGACTTCACAGTCTTTGCCGGAAAAATCAGGCGCAATCATCGCCGTACCCCCGGGCTGTCCGTTGTCGCAAAGCAATGGTTGCAGCTTCGTTTCAAGCGAACCAAGTGATCCAATTTCCAAGGCCAGATTTATTCAGCATGGCCGCGCGAGCACCTTTTGTGATCCTTTGATGACAGAGGCCGCGAAAGCCTCTATGTGAAGGCCGGAACAGGAAACGGATTCGGAGCCTCACCGCCTTGCCGCTGCTGCAGACGCTGCCCGCCTGCCATCGTGAACATGAACCGGCGCCCCCCGCGCACGGAGCCATGTCTGCAGATGGTTATCAGGTCCCGGCCCGTGGTGCCGCAGGCAGGTCAGCTGTCTCCGCAGTCTCGAGATTGGCACGCAAGACGCAAAATGCGCTAGACTGCTGCCCGAGCCGTTTCCATCAGCAATCGAACAGCAAAGCCTAAGTGGGATTGGAGCCAGCCAATGTGCGGGATTTTGGGGATCGCAAGCCGGGACACAGATGTCTTTGCGGAGATATATGACGGGCTTTTGATGCTGCAGCACCGCGGCCAGGATGCCTCGGGTATTGTGACCTACACCGGCGAGTTCTTCCGCGAGCGCAAGGCCAACGGGCTGGTCAAGGATGTGTTCGGCCCCGCCGATGCCGGAACCCTGACCGGGCGGGTCGGCATGGGCCATGTGCGCTATCCCACTGCGGGGTCTCTCAGCGCGGCTGAGGCGCAGCCGTTCTTTGTGAACGCGCCCTATGGCATCTATCTGGTGCACAACGGCAATATCACCAATACCGCCGAGCAGCGCGAGAAAGTGACCGGCAAATACAGCCGCCATCTGCGCACCACTTCAGACTCCGAAATCCTGCTGAACGTCCTGGCCGACAAGGTCGCCGATGCGATCAAGGTCAACGGCAATGCCGAACCGATCCGCAACATTTTTGCCGGCGTCAAGATGACCATGGAGCGGGTGCAGGGCGCCTATTCCGTGCTGTGCATGGTTGCCGGTGTCGGCATGCTGGCCTTCCGCGACCCCCATGGCATCCGGCCGCTGTCGCTGGGCAAGCGCCCGGCGGAAAATGGCGGCGATGATTACTGCGTTGCCTCTGAGGACGTGGCCTTTGGCATCAACGGCTTCGAGAAGGTCCGCGACGTCAAACCGGGGGAAGCGATCCTGGTGGATCTGGAGGGCAACCTGCATGAGTTCCAGGCCGTCGAGGGCAAGCTTACGCCCTGCATCTTTGAGTATGTCTATCTGGCCCGTCCAGACTCGATGATGGACGGCGTATCGGTCTACAAGACCCAGCTGCGCATGGGTCAGGCGCTGGCCAAGCAGATCCAGGACGTGGGTCTCGAAATCGACAGCATCATCCCGGTGCCTGATTCGGCTCGCCCGGTGGCGCTGGAAGTCGCCAACTCCACCGGCATCCGCTACCGCGAAGGCCTGGTAAAGAACCGCTACGTCGGCCGGACCTTCATCATGCCCGGCCAGGCAGAGCGGCAAAAATCGGTGCGCCGCAAGCTGAATGCGATCCCGCTGGAGTTCAAGGACCGCAACGTGCTGCTGATCGACGATTCCATCGTGCGCGGCAACACCATCAAGAAGATCGTGCAGATGTGCCGCGAAGCAGGCGCCAAGAAGGTCTATATTGCGTCCGCCTCGCCGCCGGTGGTCTACCCAAACGTCTATGGCATTGATATGCCAACCAAGCACGAGCTGATCGCAAATGGTCTCAGCATCGAGGAAATCCGCGAGGAGCTGGGTGCGGATGCGCTGTTCTACCAGAAGCTTGACGATCTGATCTGGGCGGCACAGGAAGGCAACCCGGATATTCAAGGCTTTGACTGCTCCTGTTTTGACGGCAATTACATCACCGGCGTCACCAAGGAATACCTGGATACGCTGGAAAACAGCAGCCGCGTCAGCGCCAAGATCAAGGACATGCCCGCCCCCGGCGCGTCGTGGAACGCTTCCAAACTGGCCACCGGCTGAGCCCTGCGCCAACTGGGGTTTGAACTTTGGCCCGCAGGCGACTATGAGAGCCCGGAACTTTACGTAGGGAGGCGCAGGCCAGAACGGCCCGCGCCTTTTCCTATGCTCCTGATGAAAGGCCGCCCCTTGGACCCGCATCTTGCCCGCATGCTGATCTCTCCGCGCCAGTGCCGCTGCTGCGGAGCGACCTTTGCGCAATTGCTCAGCCTCAGCTGCGACCGGCCCGACATCTGCTCCGAAGACATGGAGGTCGAGGACAACTCGGCCGTCCTTGCGACCCGTGGCGACATTCTGACGGAGGACTTCTGCCGCCTGGACGATCTGCGCTTTATCCGCGCCGTTCTGGCAGTGCCGTTGACAAACAGCCGCGGCGAAGAGTTCATTCTGGGCACTTGGGCCAGCCTCAACCGTGATGACTTCGATGCTTACCTTGACCTGTTCGAGATGCGCGAAACCGACAAGCTGGGCGACCGCCCGGCCTGGCTGGCCAATGCGATCCCTCCGGATATGGCAATCCCTGCGGGCTGCATGCTGGAAATGCGGCCAGGCGGCCAGTATCCGGAACTGAAGGTCACCGAGCAAAACCATCCGCTCTATCCGCTGCAAAGAGACGGGGCCTCGCTGGAGGAGCTGCTGGAGCTTCTCTATGCCTATGGCCATGACCTGCCATCGCTGGTTTTTGACGCCTGACAGGCCCGCAGGCAGGTTCCTTCTCACCTTTCTGCAGCTTTCCGCCGAGCTTTGGCTTGCCCACTTGTACCACCCGCGGCGGCGCCCCAGATAGCGCCCGAATAGCGAAGGACGGACGAGATGGCGAACGAACAGACCTCTGCCAGGGTTGCGGGGCTTGCGACCCAGGCCAATGCTGTACGCCGCAGCAATCTGAGCCTGTTGGGCGTCTTTGGCCCAGAAGACAGCATGCGGGCGCTGATCCGCCTGCCGTCAGGCCGCACGCGCACGGTCAAACGCGGTTCCAGGCTGTCGCAGGGCCAGATCATCGCCATCGACGCCCATGGGCTGGTGCTGAACCAACGCGGTGAAACCAGACGCCTTGAAATGCCGGGCGGCTGATCAATCCGCGAATAGCGCAGATTTCTTCAAGGCGACCGGCCAGGGGTTTTCGAAAATCCATGGCCCTGTCCGCCGCCTCTTGACCTGCCCGCGCCGGCACCCCAAGAAGGCGGCTATGACAGATAAAATCGCTCTTATCACCGGTGCATCCCGCGGCCTCGGCAACGCCCTGGCCGAAGCGCTTGCGCCCACCCATCATATCGTTGCTGTCGCCCGCACCACCGGCGCGCTGGAAGAGCTGGATGACCGCATCAAGGCGGCGGGCGGCTCAGCCACGCTGGCACCGATGGACATCACTGTACCAGAGGCGATGGCCACGCTCTGCCGCGGCATCCATGACCGCTGGGGCAAGCTGGACCTGTGGCTGCACAGCGCGATCCATGCCACCGCGCTGTGCCCGGCGCCCTCTGTGGCGGCCAAGGACTGGACCAAGGCGGTCGCCATCAATGCCACCGCCACCTCGGTGCTGATCCCCTATGTGGCGCCGCTCCTGGGCCAGTCGGGCCGCGCGGTTTTCTTTGATGATCCGCGGGCAGGCGAGAAATTCTACGGCACCTATGGCGCCACCAAGGCGGCCCAGATGGCACTGGCCCGCAGCTGGCAGGCGGAAACCGAACGTACCGGCCCCAAGGTCAGTATTCTGGAACCAAAACCGATGGCAACCGCGCTGCGCGCCCGGTTCCATCCGGGCGAGGACCGCGACGCGCTGACACCGATCCAGGACGAGGCCCAGCGCCTGCTGCCGCTGATCCTGGCAGGCTGACGTCAGCGGCAGGCCTGCGCCGCGCCCCGGCGCGGCGCCCGGCCCAAGGCTTTGGACGGCATCTCCTGATGCAGGCCAAAGGCGCGGGAGCGCCCCAGGCCGAACTGCCCCTTGCCGGCCTGCCCCTTGTCGGCCAGCCTGTTGCCTCCCTGCCCCGCTTTGCCGCCGATGCCGGTTCCCCCTGCGAAATCCTTGCCCCCTTCCGGCACAGGTCCTATTCAATCGAAAATCCGGTTTTAAACGGCAGGCAGGCTTTTCATGCGCATTCTGATCACCAATGACGACGGCATCAGCGCCGAAGGGCTGCAAGTTCTGGACGCCATCGCCCAAGAGATCGCAGGCGCCAATGGCGAGGTCTGGACTGTGGCGCCTGCCTTTGAACAGTCTGGCGTCGGCCATTGCATCAGCTACACCCGCCCCACCATGCTGAGCCAACTGGGCGAACGCCGCTTCGCCGCCGAAGGCTCTCCTGCCGACTGCGTGCTTGCCGGCATTCATGTGGCCATGCAAGGGGCCAAGCCCGATCTGGTGCTGTCCGGCGTGAATCGGGGCAACAACTCTGCCGAAAACGCGCTTTACTCCGGCACCCTGGGCGGCGCGATGGAAGCTGCACTGCAAGGTATTCCGGCAATGGCGCTGTCCCAATATTTTGGCCCCGCCAACCGCGAAACAGCCAATCCGTTTGAAGCCGCCGCCGTGCATGGCGCCGCGCTGGTGAAGAAGATCCTGGCCGCCCAGCCGCAGGACAGCCAGGATTACCGGCTGTTTTACAACATCAACTTCCCGCCGGTTCCGGCCGCAGGCGTAAAAGGCGCGCGGGTTGCGGCGCAGGGCTTTCGGCACGGCAGCCATTTCTCGGCAGAGGAGCAGCTGTCGCCCACCGGCCGCCGCTACCTGTGGATCCGCGGCGGCAATCAGCAGGTGCAGACGGCGCCAGGCTCGGACGCAGCGGTGAATCTTGACGGCTATATCTCCGTCACCCCGATGCGGGCTGATCTGACCGCACGGGACGCCATGAATTGGCTGAAGGCAATTGAGGATACCGGCGCATGAGCGGCCCCGACGCGCAAACCAAGATGCAGTTTGTCTACTCTGTACGCTCGCGCGGGGTCACGGACCAGAAAGTGCTGGAGGCGATCGAAGACGTCGATCGCGGGCTGTTTGTGCGCGGCATCTTTGCGGACCGCGCCTATGAGGATGTGCCGTTGCCGATTGCCTGCGGCCAGACCATCTCGCAGCCCTCGGTGGTTGGTGTGATGACCCAGGCGCTGCAGGTGTCCCCCCGCGACACGGTTCTGGAGGTCGGCACCGGTTCCGGCTACCAGGCTGCCATCCTGTCGAAGCTGGCGCGCCGGGTCTATACCATCGACCGGCACGCCCGTCTGGTGCGCGAAGCGCGGGCCGTGTTTGATCAGCTGCAGCTGGCCAATGTGACTTCACTGGTGGGCGATGGCAGCCATGGGCTCAGCGAACAGGCGCCCTTTGACCGCATCATCGTGACAGCCGCTGCCGAAGACCCGCCGGGGCCACTGCTGGCACAGCTGAAACCCGGCGGTATCATGGTGCTGCCGGTGGGCCAGTCGGACCACGTCCAGACCCTGATCCGGGTCCGCAAAACCGACGACGGGCTGGACTATGACGAACTGCGTCCCGTGCGCTTTGTTCCGCTGCTTGAGGGGCTGGGAAAAGACACGTAAACTGCCGGCGGATTTCAGCCCATGCGCAAACCGCATCGGCTATAATGATTGACGCGAGAGAATCCCCGCGAAAAAGGGGAAGCGTGTTTTGAGGAGAGCGAAATGACCCGGATTCCCCCTGCCCGGACCATATTCCGCGGCCAGTTCCGCGGCCTGCCGCGTGTCCGGTTTCTGGCCCTGCTGCCACTGGCCGGACTGTTGGCGGCCTGCCAGGGCCCGCTGGATTACGACCTGCGCGGCCAGATCGGCGCCTTCAACACCGCCGGGGCCGCCCAGTCGGCCACCGCGAACCGCCCGGCCCCGGATGGGCGCGGGCTGATCTCTTACCCCTCTTACCAGGTGGCTGTGGCCCAGCGTGGCGACACGGTGGCAGATGTGGCCGCCCGCATTGGTCTTCCCGCCAGCGAGGTCGCCCGGTTTAACGGCATGGAGATCGGCGACAATATGCGCCAGGGCGAGGTGCTGGCATTGCCGCGCCGGGCGCCCGACAGCCTGCCCGGCAGCGCCGAACCAGGGTCTGTCGATATTGCGTCGCTCGCAGGCCAGGCCATAGACACTGCACCGCTGACCTCCCCCAATGCCGGTTCCGTGACAACAACCGACATCCAAGCCGCCCCCAGGCCACAGCCGGCCAAGGTGCAGTCCGGCCCCGAACCGGTGCGCCACAAGGTGAAACGCGGCGAGACCGCCTATACGATCTCGCGGCTCTATCGGGTGCCGGTAAAGGCGCTGGCGGAATGGAACGGACTGGGCAGCGATTTTTCAGTACGCGAAGGCCAGTTTCTGCTGATCCCGCTGAAAGAGCAGCCCGCAGCTGATGAGGCCGTACCTGCAGCCATCCCTGCGGCGGTGGCCGTGACAGAGCCGGGCAGAGGTTCCCAGACACCGGTGCCGCCCAGCGCCAGCAAACCGCTGCCGGACGAGAAGGTCGAACCGGCTGCCGTCAGACCCGCCGCAGAGACCCTGCCCAAGCCTGAACTGCCGGCCCCCACCCGCAGCAGCAGCGCTGCGATGGCCTATCCGGTGCAGGGCAAGATCATCAAAACCTACGCCAAGGGCCGAAATGATGGCATCGACATTGCCGGCGCCGCCGGTGCGCCGGTGAATGCAGCCGAAGCCGGCACGGTGGCGGCAATCACCAAGGATTCCAGCAATGTGCCGATCGTGGTGATCCGCCACAGCCAGAAGCTGCTGACGGTGTACCAGAATGTCGGCAACATCACCGTGAAGAAGGGTGAATCCGTGGTCCGTGGCCAACGCATCGCCTCGCTGCGCGGCGGCGACGAGGCCTTTGTGCATTTCGAAGTGCGCGACGGATTCGAGAGCATCGACCCGCTGGACTATCTGAACTGACGGCAGCAACAGACTGTTAACACAGAAAAGCCCGGCTGATTGGCCGGGCTTTTGCTATTTTGGATGCTTCTGGGAACCGGAAAACCTCAGCGCAGGGCCACCCCGTGCCGTCCGGCCAGATCGGTGAAGAACTGCCAGGCCACCCGGCCCGACCGCGCGCCTCGGGTCGCCTGCCACTCTACCGCCTCTGACTGCAGCTCATCGGCATCGACCGCCACGCCATAGGCTGCGCAATAGCCTTTGATCATCATCAGGTATTCATCCTGATCACAGGGATGGAAACCCAGCCACAGGCCGAACCGATCCGACAGCGAAACCTTCTCCTCCACCGCTTCCGACGGGTTGATGGCGCTGGAGCGCTCGTTCTCGATCATGTCCCGCGGCATCAGGTGGCGGCGATTGGAGGTGGCATAGAACACCACGTTTTCCGGCCGCCCTTCGATGCCGCCGTCCAGCACCGCCTTCAGGCTTTTGTAATGCTGGTCGTCATGGCTGAAGGACAGGTCATCGCAGAACAGAATGAACCGGTGTTCAGAGCCGCGCAGGTGCCCCAGCAGCCGCGCCACCGAGGGCAGATCTTCGCGCTGCAGCTCCACCAGTTTCAGCTGCGGGTGATCATCCGTCAGCGCGCCATGCACCGCCTTCACCAGGCTGGATTTCCCCATCCCCCGCGCGCCCCACAGCAATGCGTTGTTGGCAGCGAACCCTTGGGCAAAACGGCGGGTGTTGTCCAAAAGCGTATCGCGCGAACGGTTGATGCCCACAAGCAGGTCCAGATCCACCCGGTTGACGCTCTCTACAGGCTCCAGCCGTTCTGGCCCTACATGCCAGACAAAGGCAGCGGCGGCGTTGAAATCAGGGGTTTCCAGCGGCGCGGGCGACATCCGCTCCAGTGCTTCGGCAATGCGGGTCAATGCGATCTGGTCCATGGGGGGCCTCCGTCGGTTAGCTGACGGATTTCAAAGCATGTTCAGAGCCAAGCGGCAAGAGGGGAGAACATCAGGCCCTGCGGATCGCCCCTGGGGGTCGCCAGCCAACCCGGCGCGGCTTGTTGCAATGTCCGGCACCTGTTCGACTGCCGGTCTTACGGTTAGACTGTCTCTATGGATGCCATTGACGAGCTCTCGCACTGGATGATGACCGAAGGCCGCTGCTGCGGTGATCCGGTCAAGGCTGTCTCGCATTTCTGCACGGCGCTGATTGACGCCGGCGTGCCGCTGTGGCGGGTCAACATCGGCCAGCGGTTCGCAAACCCGTTGCTGATCGCCTGGGGGGTGGTTTGGACGCCAGAGGGTGCAGAAAGCTACGATGTAACCCATGATCTTATGCTGACGGACAGCTACGTTGGCAGCTCGTTTGAGTATATTCTGGCGCATCGGCGCCCGCTGCACAAAAGCCTGCGGGAACTCGACCCCGAAGCCGACCATATTTCCTATCGGGAATTCGCAGAGGCAGGCGGCACCGATTACTACGCGACGCTGCTATACTACGGCGACAGATCACTGCACGGCTGCACCTTTGTCACGCGGGCTGATGATGGCTTTTCGGAACAGAATTTGCAGATGATCGAGGCCGCCCTGCCCGCCCTCTCCTGCGTATTGGAACCTGCCACCATGCGCAAATCTTCCCGCAGCCTGTTGCGGACCTATCTTGGGGACGGCCCATCGGACGCCGTCTGGAACGGGTCGATCAAACGCGGCGAGCGCACCACTCTGGAGGCCGTGATCATGTTCACGGACCTGCGCGGTTTCACCGCCCTGTCCGACAGCGCCGGCGAGGATGAGGTGTTCGACGCCCTGAACATCTATTTCGATGTTGTCGTGCAGGCGGTAGAAGACGCGGGCGGTGATGTTTTGAAGTTCATGGGGGATGGCATTCTGTCCATCTTTCCCGCCGCCAGCGAAGCCCGCCGCGCGGATCAATGCAGGCAGGCCGCACGGGCCGCGCAAACAGTGCTTGCCGGGATTGCCACTGCAAACAGCACCCGCGCAGAAACACGCAAACCGCCGCTGGCAGTCGGAATTGGCATCAATGCCGGTCGTGTCAGCTATGGCAACATCGGCAGCCCCGGCAGGCTGGATTTCACGGTGCTCGGCGCTGCCGTGAACCTGGCAAGCCGGATTGAGGGCCTGACAAAATCAACCGGGCATTCCGTTCTGGCCTCTGCTGCTGTTGCTGCCGCCGCCCCTGATCTGTTTGCCAGCTGCGGCCAGCACAATGTGCGCGGTGTTTCCGACCCGGTAGACGTGTTTTTTCTGCTCACGGCGCCCCGGTAGAAAGACGCGACCTGCCGGCCGCGTCCTGATGGTTCCCGCCTTGTTCAGCCGGATTGCCTTGACCGCTTCAATCTGCCGCGAAGCAATAGAAATAGCCATTACCGCCGGTCCCACGCAGGTTGTCGGCGCTGCAGCCGCGGGAGTTATGCGCGGCATTCCACGATGTATTGCCGCCGCCGTGGCGGTCGTGGTGGCCGACCGTGGCTGAACCCTCGCCGTTGGAGGTCCAGTTCGAACAGGTCTTGTCGCCTTCTTGCCAGGGGAAGTAGGCGGTGCCGTCTGCTTGGGTGCCGGTCAGGATGTCATGCTCATTCGGGCGGTCGCCGCGGCCCTTGATGCGGTTGCCGTTCTCATCCACCGCGGTGCGGGCATAGATATTGGGCATGATGTGCAGCTGATCCAGGTCCACCGCAATCAGCTCTCCGTTGGCGTTGTACCAGGGGCCCGTACCGATGCGCGCGCGGGCAGAGATGCCCCGTTTGCCGTCTTCCTGGGTGCTGAGGTAGGCACGCCATATGCGCCCGGAAGAACCCGCAGCCTCTGCCAGGCTGGTGCAATGGGCATCCGCCCCCTCCAGCCCGCCAAGATTGCCGCCGTCGCCCAGGCCAACGGAGGTGACAAAGAACCCCATCGGCGGGCCTTCGGCGGTTGCGGCAGAAGCCAGCAGGCAGGCAGCAGAGCAGACCAGCCCAGCGAGAAACGTTTTCATGAAAACCTCCAATTCGTCAGGGAATGACCGCAGGATGGCGCATGGGGCGAGGCAAGGAAATGCCCGAGAGCATCGTTTCACGAAAGAGTGTTGGGGGCACAGTCTGATGAGTTGGCGCGGCTTTGGTGCGGGGACCGACTGAACAAAACAATGCGACCGCAGCGGTATCGGTAGTGCCCTCCTGCTTTCGCGTGGACAGGATACCTGCTCTGTGCAAACCATCTGATATGCATTCTTTGGGTCAGGCAAACGGCGCTTGGCGCCAGCTGCGAATTCCCATCCCGGCCTGACACGCTGGGCCGGGTCTTTGGTGTCCAAATTCGAAATGCGCCTGTTGCGCCGAACAAGGTAGTTTCCATGTCAATTTCCCCCCCAACGCTGCATATGCTTTGCGGAAAAATCGCAGCAGGAAAATCCACGCTGGCCAAACAGCTGGCAAGCGAAAACAGCACGGTCCTGATAGCCGAAGACAAATGGCTGCACGCCCTGTTCGCTGATGATATGCGGTCTGCATCAGATTATGTCCGCTGCGCTTCAAAGCTGCGCAGCCTCATGGGACCACATGTGTCATCGCTGTTGAATGCAGGGGTTTCGGTTGTGCTGGATTTTCCTGCCAACACAATCGAAACGCGCAGCTGGATGCGAAGCATCATCGAGGCGTCTGGCGCGTCTCATAGGTTGCATGTTCTGTGTGCAGCGGATGATCTGTGTTTGCAGCGGCTGCATGAACGCAACGCCCGCGGTGACCACCCCTTTGCCGCGACTGAAGAGCAATTCCGCCGGTTTTCCAGACATTTTGCTGCCCCCTCGCCTGAGGAAGAGTTCAATCTGGTAATGCACGACGACCCCAAATGATACCGGAAGACTGTTCGTTTATGCCCGGCGCCACATCGGTAACTCTGGTCGGTCCCCAGACCGGCACTCCCAAGAAAAAGCGCGCCTTCTCAGGCGCGCCTCTCTGTTTCAAGCCAGCTCAGCTCCGTCAGCCTTTGCTGTCCTCTGTGTCAGCCACCGGCGGATCATCGGGATGGGCCTCCATTTCCTCGTCGTCATAGTAGCCCTCCGCACGCAGCTTCGCTTCACGCTTTTTCTCGACACGGGCCACAAGGAAAATCGAGATTTCATAAAGCCCATACACCACCACAAACAGGATGATCTGGGTGATCACATCCGGCGGCGTTACAAGTGCGGCCAGCACCAGAATCGCCACCACCGCATATTTGCGCACTGCCCCCAGCCCTTCAGAGCTGACCAGCCCGGCCTTGCCCATCAGCGTCAGCAGAACCGGCAGCTGAAAGCACAGGCCAAAAGCCACGATGAACTTGATCGTCAGGTTCAGATATTCCTGCGCCGACCCCTGGAACACCACACTCAGGCCCTGGCTGACTTCCTCGCCGGTGACCGCCTCGCCGCCGGTTCCAAATTGCTGGAACCCGAGGAAAAAGTCATAGGCCAGCGGTGTCACCACATAGAAGGCAAAGCTGGCGCCCAGCAGAAACATGAACGGCGACGCAATCATAAAGGGCAGAAACGCGCCCTTCTCGTTCTTGTAAAGCCCCGGCGCCACAAAGCGCCACATCTGGAACCCGATATAGGGAAATGCCAGGATGAACCCGCCCAGGAAAGAGATCTTGATCGCGACAAAGAAGCCCTCCTGCGGGCTGATGAAGATCAGCGCACAGTCCTGCCCGCCCTCGGCCAGCACCTGGCACAAAGGGGCTGTCAGGAAATTGAACACCGGTGTCGCCACCGTAAAACAGATCACCATGCCGACGACAAAGGCCGCAACCGAATGGATCAGCCGGTTGCGCAGTTCGGCCAGATGTTCGATCAGCGGCGCGGTTGAGTCGTCGATCTCATCCGTTTTGCTCATGATTTGGCCTCTTCTTCACTGGCGGTCGCAGGCTTCAGCGCCGCCTCGTATTCTTCTGCCTTGGCCAGCGCCTCCTCCGCCTCGCGCGCCTTGCGCTCGGCTGCAGCACGCGCTGTCGACGCCTGAATCTTCTTGGCATCCCCGGCGCGTTTGGCCGCCAGCTTGCCGGTCTCGCTGTCAGGATCGTATTTGGTCGGGTCGATGGATTTGGCCATGTCCTGCGCGGCCTGTTTCACCCCATCCATGGCGGTGCCGACAGGGTTTGACGCAGCCTTCAGACCCTTGGTCATCTCATTGACTCCGGCCTCATCCGCAGCCTGATGCATGGCACTGCTGAATTCGCGCGCCATCCCCTTGGCCTTGCCGACAAACCGCCCCACATTGCGGAACAGAACCGGCAGGTCCTTGGGGCCGACCACGATCAGCGCCACTACACCGATGACCAGAAGTTCGGTCCACCCAAGATCGAACATCCGACCTTATGCCTTGTCTTTTTCGGTCTCGGGGGTGACGTCTTTTGCTTCGACACCGGCATCCTCTTCCAGCTCCTTGCTGCCTTCGTTGATGCCTTTCTTGAAGGAGGTGATGCCCTTGCCGACCTCCCCCATCAGCGAGGAAATCTTGCCGCGGCCAAACAGGACCAGAACGACGACAGCGATCAGAAGAATGCCGGGAAGGCCGATGTTGTTGAGCATGAAAGTCTCTCCTTACGTGATCCGGCGCAAAAGCGGCAGCGCCGGTGGAATTGTTCGTTACCGGTTTAGCGCGGGCGCAGCTTTGAACGAAAGCAACTCCACCCGCAGAAAGCACCTGCAAGCGCGGGAAACCGAAACTTTTACCACCCGCACGCACCCAACTGACAGGTTTATGTCAGTTGCAGGGTCGTAAACCCAGCCCATCACATGAACAAAGGAGAAACGTGATGCGCAAACATGTCGCCGAAATCGTGACTTTCAAACTGGCCGACGGGGTGAGTCCCGCGGACTTCATGGCGCTGATGCAACGCACCGAAGACTTCGTGCGCAAGCAGGACGGCTTGGTCACCCGTCAGCTGAGCCAGGGCGAAGACGGCAAATGGACGGACTATGTGGTCTGGAAGGACATGGCAACGGCGCAGAACGTGGCACAGACCTTCATGCAACAGGAATTCGCCCCCGAAGTGGTTGCAGCGCTTGCACCCGACAGCGCCAGCATGCGCCATGAAGAGGTGCTGTGGCAGATGGCCCCCTAAGGCCTGCCGGGCTGCGCCCGAAGGCCGAAAACAATGCAGGCAGAGCCTGCAGGCCGGGCGCAGCTCTTGACCTCCTGACGCCACCGCGCAAAGGCTAGCCCCATGCGCCGCACCGACCGCCTTTTTGAAATCATCCAGATCCTGCGCGACGGGAAACTGCACCGCGCCCGGGATATCGCCGAGCGGCTGGAGGTCTCCACCCGCACCATCTACCGCGACATGGACACGCTGGTTGCCTCCGGCGTGCCGGTGGAGGGCGAGCGCGGCGTCGGCTACATGGTGCGCGAGCAGATCAGCCTGCCGCCGCTGACACTGACGCCCGAAGAGCTGGAGGCGCTGAACCTCGGCATGGCCATCGTCGCCGAAGCCGCCGACCCGGATCTCAAATCCGCCGCCCTGTCGCTGGCGGCCAAGGTGGACGCAGTGCTGCCCGAACAGACCATCGCCGAGGCGGATGCGTGGAAATTCGCGGTCTACCCGTTCTCGGACGCCGCCCGCGCCCTGGCCCATATGCCTGCCCTGCGCGCCGCAATCAAAGCGCGGCAGAAACTGCAGCTGACATACCGGCGCATCGACGGCACCCTGACCGAGCGCAAAATCCGACCGCTGCACATGGAATACTGGGGCCGGGTCTGGACCTTGACCGCCTGGTGCGAAACCCGCGGCGCCTTCCGGGTGTTCCGTGTCGACCTGATCGAGGCCGCCGCCGCCCTGCCAGAGCTGTTCGTGGACGAACCCGGCAAACGCCTGCAGGACTACGATCCCTACGGCTCCTGAAACCGCTTCTTTCTGGTTTCAAATCCCCCGGGGGAGACGCCAAAGGCGGCGGGGGCAGAGCCCCACCCCTAGCCCAATTCAAAACTGGTGACGCCGTAAATCGCATCCAGCGCCAGCTTCGGCGCAGGCCCGCGGTACATCCGGGCAGTCTCAAACACCGGCTCCAGCCCCAGGCTGCGCGCCAGCTGCACCGCCTCGGCATGGGGGGCCGGCACATCCAGAAACACCTCCTGCCCGTCCGGCAACGCCTGCAGCAGCTCTGCCAGAACAGCCTCTGCACCCTCGTCGGTCTCAGCCACCAGCGGACCGATCTTGCAGCCCCTCCTGCAGGGGCGCAGCGTGCCGAAGGCAGACAAGACACCGTCTTTGCGCGCGCCTGCAGACACATGCCCGTCGGCAGCCAGCCATTGCCGCCAGAACACGTCGCGCGGCGCCGGAAAGACGCGGGCATCCAATGCATCCAATGCCGCCGAAGGTACGGACAAGCGCGAAACGGCATAGCCTTCAGAGCGCGTCAAGCTGCCTCGCGGCAGACCGCCAAAACGGATATTGCGGTATGCCGGCTCAAATCCGGACCGGCGGTAGTTGTCCTGCTGGTCCAGCACCCCGTCCAGACCCACCGTGCGCGTGCCCGCATGCTCCAGTGCCTCCTGCCACAGCGCATATCCATAGCCCTGCCCGCGGTGCTCTGGCGCTACGATGTAAAAGCCGAGGAAGGAAAATGCCTCGCCGTAGTTCACAACAGAAATGCAAGAGATCATCTGCCCATCCAGAAACCCGCCCCAGAATCCGAAACTGTCAACGGCAGCAAAGCAGGCGGCATCCCGGTGGCCGGGGTTCCAGCCTTCACGCGCAGCCCAGGCTGCAGCAGTTTGGATTTCCGCGGCGGTCAACACCCGGATCTGATAGCTGCCTTGCATCTGCCTCTCCTTGCACCCAAGGATACAATGCGCGCTAAAGATCAGGCAGGAAAGACAAAACAGCGGTTGCGCCGGACTGTCAGCCACATCACCCGGCCCGCTTCAGGCAGGAAGACGTTGGGCACCGTGGCTTTCAGAACCGAACCGTCAAAATCCATCCGGAACTCCACCAGGCTTTCGCTGCCCAGGAAACGCGCGCGCTCAACTGTTGCACGCGCAGGCACGCCGTCGCTGGGAGTCGGCAGTGGCCCCTGACCGGCCCGGTCGAAATCAATGCGCAGATGCTGCGGACGAAAGACGATCTCTACCGCTGTGCCATCCGCCACGCCCGGCGCCAGAAACTCGCCAAAGGCAGTGCGTGCCAGGGCGCCGTTCACTTCGGCCTCCAGCACGTTCACATCACTGAAAAAGGACAGCGCGGCCTTGTCGACCGGGTGAGTATACACATTGTAGGGCGCGCCCTGCTGCACGATCCTGCCGCCGCGCATCAGCGCGATTTCATCCGCCATCCGCATCGCCTCTTCCGGCTCATGCGTCACCAGCAGAACGGCGGTGTCTTCCTCCTTCAGGAGGCTCAGTGTCTCGTCGCGGATACCGTCGCGCAGCCGGTTGTCGAGACCGGAGAACGGTTCATCCATCAGCATGATGCGCGGCCGCGGGGCGATTGCGCGGGCCAGCGCCACCCGCTGCTGCTCGCCACCCGACAGCTGATGCGGATAGCCGTCGATGAAGCGTTTTAGCGCCACCCGGTTCAGCAGTTCCTCGACCCGGGCGCGTTTCTCGTCCTTGCTGCCCTTCAGGCCAAAGCCCACATTGTCTGCCACACTTAAGTGAGGAAACAGAGCAAAGTCCTGGAACATCAACCCGATCTCGCGCCGCTCCGGCGGCACCCGGAACATGGTATCGCAGATCAGCTTGCCATCCACATAGATTTCACCACTGTCCTGCATCTCCACCCCGGCGATCATCCGCAAAGTGGTGGATTTGCCGCAGCCCGACGGCCCCAGCAGGCAGGTCACCTGCCCGGCCTGGATCTGCAGCGAGACATCATCCACCACCGCACGGCCTTCGAAGAAGCGCCGGATGTTGCGGATTTCCAGCCGCGGTGGGGCGATGGAGCGGCGGAGGCCGGCAGGGGCAGTATTCATGAGGCCTCGGGGCTGTGTCCGATGAAAATGCTTGGGTTCCCGACGGGATAACAACCCAGCGGCGGGGCCGCAAGCGATCTGAATTGCCAAAGGCGCCTGGGAAGGCACAGCACAGGAAGCGCCCGGCCTCTTGGCCGGGCGGGACATTGATCCAGGCTCAGCAGCAGCCCGCCGCTGCGCCGTCCTGCTCCAGCCCGTTGAAGGGCGAATTGCCGCCGCAGCCCTCGAATATTCCATAATGTTCGTCAAAACTGCCGATGAAGTCAAAATGCGGCGCCAGACGGCTGTCCTGCAACATCATCCAGGTATTGCCGCAGACCGGAAACACCTTGCCTGTTTCAATGACATGGTGATCATCCAGCGCAAAGACATGCGGCGCATGTTCAATGGTGCCCTTATAGATCACTGCCTGACCGTAATCCTCGCACGCGGGCTCCAATGCAGGCAGTTTGAACAGCCGGTAGGTGGCCGACAGGAACTTCAGCGGCTGCACGCGCTTTTCCAGAACCGGGTTTTCGATGGTCAGCAGGCGCGCGGTCACCATACGCGGGTCATTGAACCCTGATGCCTTGGCGATCGACAGAAAATCGTTCCAATACAGCGCACCCGACAAGCATTCACCATAGAGCACCTCATCCTTTGCCATCTCTTGCGGCACCCGGCGGTCGGCATAGACATCCGAGAAATAGATCTCGCCGCCCTCTTTCAGCAGGTGATGCGCACCGCGCAGCACGGCCCCCTTGTCGGTGGCCAGGTTGATCACGCAGTTGGAAACGATGATGTCGAACGAGCCCGGCTCAAGGTCCAGCTCCTCCAGTTTTTCGATGTAGCCGTGGTGAAATTCAACGTTGGAGCTGGCATAGCCAAAGACCTCAGCGTGATAGTCCTGATGCCGCCGTGCCACGTCCAGCTGCGCCGGCGTCATATCAACGCCAACGACCTTGCCGTGTTCGCCGACCAGCGCCGACAGCGCATAGACATCGCGCCCCGCCCCGCAGCCAAGATCAAGGATGCGTGCACCTTCCAGTGCCTCCGGCGCGATCAACCCGCAACCGTAGTAGCGGGTCAGCACCTCGTCATGGATTTTCGACAGCACCGACTTCACATAGTCCGGCATGTCATCCGGCGTGCAGCAGGCATTGGTCTGGAGGTCACTGCTGCCCTGCAGCACTTCACCGTAATAATTCTGCACGTTTTCATGATTCATGGCAGCCGCCTTTCGTGGAGATTTCCGGCAAAGGGATAACCTCCTCTCCGCAGAGCGGCAATCAGGCACGGGACCAAACTGACGCAAGTGTGAAGAAAAGCGCTGAATGCAGCGCTCATTCGCGGGCAGAGACGGTGCAGCCACCCCGTCTCTGCCCGCGGCATACCTCTGGTTTGACAGATGCAGACAGGCATTGCCCGCCGGGAACACAATTGGATGTCAACCTGCCGGCAGCAGTTCGAACACCGCCTCGGCCCGCACCTTGCCGTTCACCATCAGCTCCATCCGGTGCGGCCCCGGCACCAGCTTGAAGGTGGAGGCGTTGCCTTTCAGCTTGTGCCGCTTGTCTAATGTCAACAATTTTCCAGAAATCTTAGTTTGCTTCAGCTTGAACACCTTGGCTGAAACCTTCCCGCCAGGGCGCTGGAAATGAAGAATATAATCCACAAGCACCGGTGATCCCGCCTGCCCCTTCAGATGTGTCGCGAATTCCAGTGCATCGCCAATTCGAACTTTCTCCGATTTTACGACGACGGCAGCCTCAAGCTCCAGATCCGGGTCATACCCCAGCATTTTCATCGCCCGTGGATGCCCCGCCTTGACCAGTCCACGCAAGGCATGAGAGGTCATCCAGGCCAGTTCCTTGGCCGATTGCGCCCCCGCTGTCTGCCAGGCTTCCAACCGATCCATCACCAGATCCGGATCCTTCTTGGCGATATCATTCAGGTGATTGGCGATCGAGCGGGTGACATAACGGGCGCCATCGCTGTGCAAACGATCCAGCAGCGGCAATGGCTGGTCCAGAGACAGTCCGACCGCCTCACCCCAGGGCAGCCGCGGCCGTGTGCCTTCGCTCACCAGCCGACGCACGTGATAGCTGGAATGCCCAACCCAATCCTGCATCCGCGCCAGCACGTCCTCGGGCCAGCGGTTCAAGAACGGGCGGATCGCCCATTCCATCGAAAACCGCTGGGTGATCTCTTCCAATAGATCCAGCGACAACTGGGGATGTGCGTGCACGCCTTTGGCAGCCACAAATTCCCCCAAGGGCGCAAAGATGAAATCCCCGAAATCATCGTCGGTTTTCGACGGATCCAAGGGCGGCGGCAGCGCCCTGAGCAGGATCGGCGCAGCCTCGGGCAAGGCATCCGGCAGATGATCCGCCAGCACATCCGCGATCAGGGTCATCCGCTGCTTCAGCTCCAGTGCCGGCAGGTCCGCCATAACCTGCGCCTCAAAACCTGCGGCATCAAAGCGGCTGTCCGCCGTGGCAAACAGCTCCGCCAGGTAATGAACCTTTTCCCGGTTAAACAACTGGTCTTTCAACGAAAACCCGCCATCCATCGATCTGGCCCTCCTTACATCGTGGTGTTGGTGGCACCGCCATCCAGCAGGATATTCTGGCCGACCATAAAGCCTGCGTGCTGTGAACACATAAAGGCGCAGGTGGCGCCGAACTCTGCCCGTGTGCCATAGCGGCCTGCCGGAATAGTGGCACAGCGCTGCGCCTTGGCTTCGTCGGGCGTGATGCCCTGCGCCTGCGCTGCGCCGCCATCCAGAGACACGGCGCGGTCGGTGGCATGGATGCCCGGCTGCAGATTGTTCATGATCACGCCTTTGCCGGCGATCTGCCGGGCAGTGCCCGCCACATAGCCGGTCAGCCCTGCACGCGCCGCATTCGACAGCCCCAGAACCGGGATCGGCGATTTCACTGAGACCGAGGTGATGTTGACCACCCGCCCCCAGCCGCGTTCCATCATGCCGGGCACCAGCGCCTTGATCAGCGCAATCGGGGTCAGCATGTTGGCATCCAGCGCATTGATGAAGTCTTCCCGGTCCCAGTCGGTCCACATGCCCGGCGGCGGGCCGCCTGCATTGGTCACCAGAATGTCCACGCCCTGCGACGCATCCAGCACTTTCTTCTGACCCTCTTCAGAGGTCACATCCGCCGCAACCGTCACCACATCGACAGCATATTGGCTGCGGATTGCCTGCGCCGAGGCCTCCAGCGCCTCCGCCCCACGTGCGTTCATCACCAGATTCACTCCGGCCTCTGCCAGCGCCTCGGCACAGCCCAGACCCAGCCCCTTGCTGCTGGCGCAGACCAGTGCGCGCTTGCCCGAAATACCCAGATCCATTGTCTTTCTCCCGCGGAAACCCTGCTGTTTGCGCAGAGAGTGCACCGCGCGGGAGCGGAAGGCCAGACCTGCCAGAGCCGCTGGCTCCGGCCAGCTGCCGGAAAAACAGCGTCTTCCCTCCGCCGTTTCGCCACATTTTCAAGGCAAATTCATCAGACAGGAACCTTTTTGGGGCCTATATCGGACTGAAGGACCGCAACAAAACCGCATGGGACAGACAGTGACCGCCAGCCTTTCCTCCGTTCAGGCCTACCCGGCAGAACGTTTCCGCGTTGAATACGGTGCCAATATGGGGGATCCGCTTGGCGTGCTCGAGGATCTGATGCTGGATGACATCTACCTGCTCGACAGCCCGGCACCACCGCAGCGTCTGGCCATTGCAGCCCATCACGACGGCAGTTTCACCATCGCCGATGGCAGCGGCACCGGCCCTGCCGGCGCTGCGCTGCATCTGGATTGCTTGCTGACACTGATGCCCGACCGCGGCCCCAACACTGAGATTCTGGTGATGGTCGAGGCCGACACCGAGGGATATATCGCCGCCATCTTTCTGGTGCCGCTGGCGCCTCTTCAGGCGCAGACCCCCTACACTCTGGTCAAAGCAGAACGCGCACCGGCGCGGCGCAAACTGGCGCAATCCGCCTGCGTCTCCTTTACCCGCGGCACCCGCATCACCCTGTCCACCGGCGAACAGCGCAAGATTGAGGACATGAAGGCCGGCGACCGCGTGCTGACGCGCGACGATGGCATTCAGGACGTGCGCTGGATCGGCCAATCCACCCTGCGCGCCGTCGGCGATCTTGCCCCAATCCTGATCCGCAAGGGCGCCCTGAACAATTTAAACGACCTGATCGTCAGCCCCAGCCACCGCCTGATGGTTTACCAGCGCCGCGACGAAATCGGTGCAGGCGCACCGGAGCTGCTGGTGCGCGCCCGCGATCTGGTCAACGGCGGCAGCGTGGTGGTATTGGACGGCGGATTCACCGATTACTTCCAGATACTGTTTGATCAGCATCACATCATCTATGCCGAAGGAATCGCAGCCGAAAGCACCTTTCTCGATCCGGTCACGCGCCCGGTGCTGCCGGAGGATTTCTGGACCTCCCGCCCCGGCACGCTGCCCGAACAGCACACCCGCGGTGCCCATGGGCTGAACGTCAACCGGTCGCTGCTGGACCGTCCGGATGCCGTAGGGTTGCTCAAACGGGCCTCTTTGTACTGACCGCACTCTTCAGGCCGAACGCTTTACAGATCACATCAAACCATTGAAATAAAACAATACTTTTAGAAGAGGCTAATGCACGGCCTGCCCTGCTCCGCCAGCTTGGCCACTTGCATTCAAATCGACCTCCGGCCCGCGGGCGGCGCGCAACATAGCGGGGTCAGCAGGAAAACGGACCGACGGGACT
>MDLF01000059.1 GCA_001730095.1 Rhodobacteraceae bacterium (ex Bugula neritina AB1) | reverse complement strand
CGGGCAGCGGGCGGGAGTATTTTTGGATAGATGAAAGCCTGGGCTAAGCGGAGACGGGGACCATGGTGCCCTGCAGCAGGGCGATCAGCTTTTCTTCCTTGCCCGTCACCGCGTGGACTTCTGCCGTTACGATCACCAGCCTGCGGCCCGGTTTGATGACCTTGCCGGTGGCGCGCAGGAGATCTCCGGCACCGGGGGCCAGCAGGTTGATCTTCATTTCCGCCGTCATCACTTCGCTGCTTTCAGGCATCAGGGTGAGTGCCGCATAGCCAGCCGCCGTGTCGCCGATGGCAAAGCTGAGCGCGGCGTGAGCCACGTCATGCTGCTGGCGGCTGCCGGGCAGGATCGACGCGGTGATCACCACGTTTCCCGGTGCGATGTTTTCTATTTCGGCGCCCAGGGTCTGCATCATGCTTTGCCTGGCGAAACTGCTGCGGATGCGCTGATCCATCACATCTGTCCTTTTCCTGTTGGGTTCAGCATAGATGAGGCTGACTGGCAAAAGGCGCGTGACGCTGCGCCATTTAGCGGGGCATGGGGATCGCCAGCGCTTGCGGGCCGGTTAGGATCGCCAGCGCATCTGCCGCCATCAGGGAGCTGAGCACCGGGTCACTGCTGCGCAAGCCCCCGGTATAGGTGCCAAAGGCGGGCAGGATCAGCCGGGACCGGTCCAGCAGGAAGCAGGGTCGGGAGGTGCTGCGCAGCCGCGCCTTGGGGTGATAGTGGCCTGAGATTTCCGCCTTGGCCAAGGGGGCGGCGATGTGGCGGAAGGTGAGCGGCGCAAGATGCAGCGCTGGCATCTGTTCGCCGCCCAAACCCGCAGGCGCCGGATCGTGGTTGCCGGTAATCCAGATCCAGTGGCGGTTCTGCATCAGGGCAGTCAGCTGGGATTTCTCTGCATCCGGCAAGGCCTGCGAAGCGGCGTCATCGTCGAAACTGTCGCCAAGGCAGACCACCGTTTGGGGCTGCAGACTGGCAACCAGCTCTGCAAGGCGGGTGAGCGTGTCCTGCGTCTCATAGGGTGGCAGGGCGCTGCCGCCACGCCGGGCGTGGCGTTCGGATTTGCCCAGATGCAGGTCGGAGACGCAGAGCAGGCGGTGCTCGGCCCACCACAGCGCGCCGCTGCCAAATGCGGTGAGGCGGGCGCCTGCAAGGGGGAAGTCATATCCGGTCATGGCTTGGGTGTATCTGTCACAGCCACACTGACAAGTCCTATTGCAGCAGTTTGTCCAGACCGGACTGCTGCATCAGCGCCGCAGCTTCCTGCTGCAGCAGTTTCTCTTCTGCCGCGCCCTTGACCGGCACTTTGCCAACTTCCAGCAGCAAGGGCGCCGCGAGAGGGGAGATGCGCTGCAGCCGCCGCAGGGTGATACGGCCGCGGGTCCGTTCCAGCATCTCCTCGATCCGCCCGAAATCCACCAGCCCGCGCAGGGCTTCTTCGCGGGTGATGTCCAGCAGCAGGTGTGAAGGGTCGTATTTTCTGAGCGTGTCATAGAGAATGTCGGAGGAGAATGTGGCCTGCCGCCCGTTCTTGCGTGCACCCGGCGTGTTGCGCTCAATCAGGCCCGCAATGGTGGCCGCACCCCGGAAGGCGCGTTTCATCACTGCATTGCCAGCCAGCCAGCCCTCCAGCCCGTCGCGCAAAGCTTTTGGGTCGAACAGCGGGGCTGGGTCGGTGACTTCTTGCAGCCCCCAGATCAGGGTGGCGTAGTCGGTTGAGACAAAGCCCAGTGGATCGAGGCCCAACTCCTCCATCCGCTTGGTCAGCAACAGGCCCAGGGTCTGCTGGGCGTTGCGGCCGGCAAAGCCGTAGATGCAAATATGCTCTCGGGCCTCCTGCGGGAAGCTTTCGATCAGCAAGTGGCCGGCGCGCGGCAGTTCGGAAACCTCGCGCTGCAGCTCCAGCCATTCGGCGGTGTGGCGGGGCAGGGAGGGCCAGCTGTCCTCATTGAACATCTTCAGAATCCGCGCGCTGAGCTGGGTGGAGGTGGCGAATTTGGTGCCGGAAAACACCGCAATCTTGGGTTTTCGCCCGGGGTTTCGGGTCACTTCCACGGTCATTTCGCGCAGGCCCTCATACCGCACGGTCTGGCCGCCGATCAGAAAGGTGTCGCCGCGGGTGAGGGTGGCGGCAAAGGCTTCCTCCACCTCGCCCAAGGGCTTGCCGCCGCGGCTGCGTTTCAGGCGGACCTTGATCAGGTCGGCGTCCTGAATGGTGCCAAGATTCATGCGGATGCGGCTGGCGGCGCGCGGGTCGCGCAGCTGCCATGTGCCGTCGGGGCGCTGCAGCAGGCGCTGCCACTGGTCATAGGCCTTCAGAGCGTAGCCGCCGGTGGCACAAAAATCGAGGCAGGCGTCGAATGCGGCGCGGCTCAGGGCGGCATAGGCACCGGCCCGGGTCATTTCGGCATAAAGGTCATCTGCGTCAAACGGGCCGGCGCAGGCAGCAATCAGGATGTGCTGGCACAGCACGTCGCGGGGGCCGGGCTCGCGCGGATCACCATCCAGATCGTGTTCGCGCACCGCTTCCAATGCGGCGTGGCATTCGACCACTTCGAACCGGTTGGCAGGCACCAAGAGCGCCTTGGACGGCGCATTGTAGCGGTGATTTGCACGGCCGATGCGCTGCACCAGACGTTTCACGTTCTTGGGCGCGCCGATCTGGATCACCAGATCCACGTCACCCCAGTCGATGCCAAGATCCAGCGAACCGGTACAGACCACGGCGCGCAGCTCTCCGCGGACCATGGCGCCCTCGACCCGTTCGCGCTGCACCCGGTCCAGGGCGCCGTGGTGGATGCCGATGGGCAGCGCGCCCTCATTGGCAAGCCAGAGGTTGTGAAAGAAGATCTCTGCCTGGGCGCGGGTGTTGTGAAAGATCAGTGTGGTCCTGTGCGCCCTGATCTGCTCCATCACCGCCGGGATCGCATAGGCTGCGCCGCCGCCGGCCCAGGGCGGGGCCTCTCTGGTTTCCAGCATTCTGATGTCGGGCGCCGGGCCAGGGTCGGCCAGAACGATATCGCAGGGGTCCGGATGGCAGGCGAGGTAGCTGGCAATGGCCTGCGGATCATCCACCGTGGCCGACAGGCCCACCCGGCGCAGGTCCGGACACAGCGTCTGCAGCCGCGCCAGCGCCAGCATCAGCCGGTCGCCGCGTTTGCTCTCGGCCAGCGCATGGATTTCATCGACCACTACCCGTTTCAGCCCCTTAAACGTGCGGGCGGCGTCCTCATAGGAGGTAAGCAGTGCCAGGCTTTCTGGCGTCGTCAGCAGGATATGCGGCGGATCGGCCCGCTGGCGCCTTTTGCGGCTGGCGGGCGTGTCGCCGGTGCGGTCATCGATGCGGATCGGCAGGCCGATTTCCTCGACCGGTGTGCGCAGGTTGCGCTTGATGTCTGCGGCCAGTGCCTTGAGCGGCGAAATGTAGAGCGTGTGCAGCCCGTCATGGGGGCCGTTTGTCAGCTCTGCCAAAGTGGGCAGGAAACCCGCCATGGTCTTGCCGCCGCCAGTCGGAGCAATCAGCAGGGTGCAGGGCGCCCCGGCCCGCGCCAGCATGGCGCGCTGATGCGGGTGAATGGACCAGCCGCGGGCTGAGAACCAGCTTTCTATGGCCTTTGGCAGTTCGCTCATACCTTCCTTCTAGAGGAAGGCCCGGAACTTTTCGAAAAGTTTCGGCAAGAGCTGTTGGAAACTCTTGCCGTTGCTGGTTCCAGCCCGAGTGTCACTTCACGATATGCTCGTCTTTGACGAACATATTGGCCCAGGCACGGTCGATCAGTTCCGGTGACATCTGATAGGGGATGCCTTCGAATTCGCAGATCGAAATCATCTGATCGATCAGGAACACCGGCTGATAGTTGGCATAAATGTTATCAATTTCCGGATATTTCTTCTTCAAGAGATGCACCAGCGCGGCTTCGTCCAGTGGCATGCCTTTCTTGCGGGCGACCATGGCAAAGATCTTGAGGAAGTTTTCCTGGTTCGGCCCGTCGATTTTGATCTTGAAGAAGATCCGACGCAGCGCCGCTTGGTCGAAGATCTCATTCGGGTGGAAGTTGGTGGAGAAGACCACCAGCGTGTCAAAGGGCACCTCGAATTTCTCACCCGATTGCAGAGCCAGGATATCCTTGCTTTCTTCCAGCGGAACAATCCAGCGGTTGATCAGCGCCTGCGGCGGCTCAGCCTGGCGGCCAAGGTCGTCGACGATGAAGATGCCGCCGGTGGATTTCAGCTGCAAGGGCGCCTGATAGGTGCGTGCAGTGGGGTTGTAGACCAGGTTCAGCATGTCCAGCGACAGTTCACCGCCGGTGATCACGGTTGGGCGTTCACACATCACATAGCGGGTGTCAAACCGTTTGCGGCGGCGTAGGGCGTTGGGATCTTCAGGTTCCTGTTCGATCTCGGTGTGCACAATGGGGTCGAAAACGGTGATCACCTGGCCTGCGTATTCGATGGCGCGCGGCACATAGACGTGATCGCCCAGGGCATCGCGGATGCCGTTGGAGATCGAGGACTTACCGTTGCCCGGCGGGCCGTACATCAGGATCGACCGACCGGCGCTTACGGCCGGGCCGAGGTGGTCCAGCAGGCTGTTGGGCAGAACGAGGTGGCCCATGGCGTTGGTCAGCTGGTCGCGGGTCACTTGGATGTTGCGGATCGACTGGCGCTTGACCTGTTCGCGGTAGACCGCCAGCGGCACCGGCATCGCGCCAAAATACTCAGACTGGCTGAGCGCATCCAGCGCCCGCGCCTTGCCCGCGTCGGTCAATTGATAGCCCATCTCGTTGCCGCTGTTTGCATTCAGCGTGCCGGTGGCCTCCAGCAGCTTCTGCTCGCGGGCCATGTCCACCAGCTCCTGCGTCACCGAAGAAGGCAGGCAGATGGCTTCGGCAATCTCCGTCACGTTCTCCACGTTTTTGCGAAAGATGGTCTTGAGCAGGATATCCCGCATCATCACCACCGGCAGCTGCATCTGTTCCATCCCTTTGGGAGCGGGAGGGGCCATCACGGCGAGGTTCTGCATGTTCATGGCGGTGCCTGTTCCTGAAATCGATATCTGGCCCCGGGGCATGGGGCGGCTCTGGAAACAGACTATTCAGGAGTGTGGCAACAGCGGGGCAGAGCTGCAGCATTTCCGCGAAACAGCCAGGATATCCACTGCAGTTTTAACGACTGGCAGGCGCCGCGCGTTCAGCGGCGCCAGAATGTTGTCAGCTGCCGAACCAGGCAGCCAGGCCAAGGTAGAGAGCCAGGGTCGCGCCCAGGCACAGGCCCATTGGAAAGCTTTTGCCGGTGTCCCAGCTTTGCCATTGCGGCGCAAGCTGGCGCAGCGGGGTGTGTTTGGCAATGCGGTGGGCAGTGAAGCCGGCCAGCAGGGTGGCGGCAAAAATGACCATCAGAAGCCGCAGATCGCCAAGCGCAAAAAAGGGCGCGGCAACACCGGCGAATTTGGCATCGCCCGCGCCGACGGCACCAGCCGCATAGAACAGAAAACCCAGAGCGATGCCGATCGGCAGGTGTAGCAGATGCCAGCCATAGTCCGCCCAGCTGGGCATGACCAAAGCGCCAACGGCGATATAGATCACCGCCAGCAGATCAACCGCCCAATTGGGAATGCGCATGCCGCGCAAATCTGTCAGCGCCACCGTATAGCAGAGCGGTAGCACAAACGGCAGGAACCACAGGGCTGCATAGGCCGGGAACTGCATGGTTCAGCCGTTCTCCAGCGCCGCAAGCGAGCGGGCCGCCTGTTCGAAATGCTGCGGGTGCGTGTCAATGGCTTCACGCAGCAGGTTTTCACCAACCTTGACGTCGCCCTGCTTGACCGCGGACAGGGCCAGCGTATGCAGCAGCAGCGCGCGTTCGGATTGTTCCAGCGGGATGACCGGCAGGGTGTAGTTGCGCTGCGCGCCGCGCGCCAGCACCAGATTGTTCTTGGCGGTAAACAGGCGCTGATCCTGGCGGATTGCTTCGCCGAACAGGCGCTCCGCACCGGCAAAGTCGCCGCGTGTCAGTTTGGAGTAGCCCCAGTTATTCATCACTTTGGCTGGCGTGGTGGTCAGCCCGGTGGCGATTTCATAGAAACTGTCGGCGCGCTTCCAGTCCTTGTTGGCGTCAGCCACAATCGCTTCCAGCCGGTAGCGTTCATAGGTCTCATGGGTTGGCGGCACCTGGTCAAGCTCGGCCTTGGCCGCATCCCACTCGCCGCTGCGCACCAAAGCGCCGGCCAGCTGAACGCGGTCTTCGCTGGTCGTGCCCTTCATTGTCACCACTTTTTTCCACGCGGCGGTGCCTTCGGTATTGCGTTTGGCGCGGATCAGGGAATGCGCCAGGCCGCGCTGCAGGTCGATCCGGTTCGGGCTGGACTTGAGGGTGCGCTGGAAATGGACCACCGCCTCATTGGGGTCGGCCACCGACAGCATGACATCGTTAAGATTGCTTTCGTCGATGACGTTCACTTCTTGGAAGGCGCGCTCGACGGTTTCATCGGCCTTGTCCGCGCAGGCCGACAGGACCAACGCCCCTGCCAGAGAAGCGGATAGGAATATCTGCTGGCGCATTTGATGCGTCCTTTTTACTGCTCTGCCTCTGTTATGGTGCTTCGCGAATCAGGTAGCTGCCGCTGCCCTGCCGCACCAATTTATAGTCTTCTTTTTGCGGTTCAGTATGCGCGGGATTTTCAAGTTTTGCGAGGGCCAGCCGCAAATTATCGCGGATTGCGTCACTTTCGCCATTGTCGAGCGCATAGGCGCGCTGAAAGATCTGCACCGCTTCCGCCGTTTTGCCGCGTTCCATCAGTGCAACGCCGAGGTTGTTCATCGGTTCCGGCCAGGCCGGGTCCGCGTCCACGGCCCGGCGCAGCAGCTCCTCTGCCTGGCCCAGCCGCCTAAGGCCCAGCTTGGCGCTGCCCATGCCCGACAGCACCTCGGCAGTCAGCCCGTGATCAAGGGCAGCGCGGGTAAAGGCTTTCAGCGCGAGGTCGTGTTCGCCAGCTGCCATCAGGCGGTGGCCGACCACCAGCCCGTCTTCGGCCTGCTGGCGGTGATTGTCTCCGGGTGCCCAGGGGCTGCCCTTGTCCTGTTTCATTCCGCCCGGTGAACATGCAGCCGCCAGCGCGAGGGCGCTGGCGGCAGCTGTTGCTTTGAGCAGACGGGCAGCAGCTGCCCGAAGTGCTGTTTTCATTACTGGGGTCCCATGTTGCCCATGTTCTGGATGCCCTGCACCGATGGACCAACAAGAATGATCAGCAAGGGCGGGACGGTCAGGCCCATTGTGGCAAGTGTCATCTTCACGGGCAACTTGTTTGCAGCCTCTTCGGCGCGCATCACGCGTTTATCGCGCATTTCACCAGCATAAACCCGCAGGGCCTCAGCGATCGAGGTGCCGAAGCTGGCGGATTGGATCATCACCGTCACAAAGGAGGACACATCCTGCACCCCGCAGCGTGTGCCCATGTCCCGAAGCACCTTGTCTTTGTCCTTGCCTGCTTTCAATTCATGGGCAACCACTTCGAATTCAGAAGCCAGTTCGGGGAAGGAGGCATGCAGTTCCTTGGACACACGGACAATCGCCTGGTCCAGCGATTGGCCGGCTTCGACACAAACCAGCATCATGTCGAGCGCATCGGGAAACCCCTCTGTGATCTTCTCCTGACGTTCGCCGATGCGGCGGGTGACCCAGTATTTAGGCAGCATATAACCTGCCGCGCCGGGGGCCAGGATGCGCAGCGCCATCTGCTGGCTGTCGTAGTCCATATCGCTCTTGATCACATAGACAAAGAACAGGCCGCCCATGAGCCCCAGCAGGCCAAGGGCAAACTGCGCGAAATGGAAGAACCGCACAGAGTCCTTTGAATGATAGCCCGCCTGGCGCAGCTTCAGCTCCATCGCGGACAGCTCAGCCGCATTCTGGGGTTCCAGAAAATTGGCAAATTTCTGCAGCTGCTCGTTGCGGTTGGACTGCCGCAGCCGGTCCTTTTGCGGGGCTTTGCGGGTTTCGGGCTTAAGGTTCTTCTGCAGCTTTTTCAGCGGGTCTTCTGGCTGGTTCAGCAGCAGCGGAATGGCAAGCAGGATCATGAACAGGCCCGCAATGCCAAGCGCCAGGAGCGGTCCGAATTCGCCGAATTGCGAGGTGAGGAAGTCGTCAATGCCGGTCAGAAAATCCACGATCCGCTCCTTATACTTTGATGTTTGTCAGCACGCGCATGACAATCAGGTTGGCAGTCAGCATCACGCCCACCGCAAAACAGGCCGGGATAAACCAGGGATGGTCGATCACATCGTCGTAATAGCCCGGATCCTTGACCAGGATGCCGATCAGGCACAGCAGCGGAAAGCCCGACAGGAATTTGCCGGACCATTGCGCCTCGGCGGTGATTGCCTTGACCCGACGGAACAGGCGAAAGCGGGCACGGATCACCTTGGCCAGGCCGGCCAGAACCTCAGCCAGGTTGCCGCCTGATTGCTGCTGGATGGTCACCGCAACCGCGAGGAACCGCATGTCCTGCATATCCAGCCGTTCCGCCATTTCCTTCAGCGCCTCACCGACGTCGCGGCCATAGGCACTTTCATCGGAAATGATGCCGAATTCGGTGGCCAGCGGGTCTTCGACCTCATTGGCGACGATCTGAATGGCAGAGGTGAACGGGTGGCCGACGCGAAGGGAACGCACCATCAGTTCAACCGCGTCAGGCAGCTGTTCTTCGATCAGTGCCATCCGCTTGGAGGCCTTCTTGTTGACCCAGAAGAACACCGCACCAACGCCGATGATCACGGCGCCAAGGACACGGACCGGCAGCGGCGCACTGGTGCCGATGCTCAGGCCGACAAATGCAACGCCTCCCAGGGCGGCCATAATCATGATCAGCTGCTTGGGGGAAAAGGCGATGGCGGCCTTCTGGGCCCGCTCCGATAGCAGTGAATACAGCGGGATCGTCTGCGACTTGGCATGCTGGCCCAGCTCCTTGCGCAGCTGCTCCAGCACCTGTTCGCGGTTGCTGCCCTTTTCCATCATCTCCAGCCGGCGGTTCACCTTGCTGTTGAGACTGATCGATTTGCCGAAGACAAACAGATAGAGACCTTCGACCAGCGCCAGTACGCCAAAGAAGATCGCTCCATAAATAAGCGGTTCAGAACTCAGCTGCATCAGCGCGGCTCCATCACTGAGGGTTCGTAAATTGACGGCGGCAGATCATAGCCCCAAAGACGGAAGCGCTCGGAATAATGGCTGCGCACGCCTGTGGCGGTGAAATGACCAATGATCTTGTTGTCCGGTGTCAGGCCGACGCGCTGAAAGCGGAAAATTTCCTGCATCGAGATCACGTCGCCCTCCATGCCGGTAACTTCCGTGATGGAGGTCATCCGCCGCGAGCCGTCCTGCAGGCGCGAGGCCTGCACAATCAAGTTCACAGCTGATGCGATCTGGCTGCGCACCGCCTTGATCGGCATTTCAATACCGGCCATGGCGATCATGTTTTCCAGACGTGAAATGCCGTCACGGGCAGAGTTCGCGTGGATTGTGGTCATCGAACCGTCGTGGCCGGTGTTCATGGCCTGCAGCATGTCGATGACTTCCTCGCCACGGGTCTCGCCGACGATGATCCGGTCCGGGCGCATCCGCAGTGCGTTTTTCAGACAGTCGCGTGGGGACACCTCGCCCTTGCCTTCGACGTTGGGCGGACGGCTTTCCATCCGGCCCACATGGGTCTGCTGAAGCTGAAGTTCCGCCGTGTCCTCGATCGTCAGGATACGCTCGGCATTGTCGATGAAGGACGACAGCGCATTGAGCGTCGTTGTCTTACCGGAACCGGTACCGCCAGAGACAATAACATTCAGCCGGGTGGACACGGCTGCCTGCAGATATGCAGCCATTTCTTCGGTGAAGGCCCCGAATTGCACCAGATCGTCGATGCCCAGCTTGTCTTTTTTGAACTTCCGGATCGAAACCAGCGATCCGTCCACGGCAACCGGCGGCACCATCGCGTTGAAGCGCGAGCCATCGGCCAGACGGGCGTCCACGTAAGGGTTGCTTTCATCGACACGGCGGCCCACGGCGGACACGATCTTGTCGATAATCCGCATCAGGTGCCGCTCATCCTTGAAGGTGATGTCCGACAGTTGCAGCTTGCCGCTGCGTTCGACAAAGATCTGCTGCGGGCCGTTCACCAGAATATCGCTGACCGTGTCGTCCTGCAGCAACGCTTCCAGCGGGCCGAGACCGGTCACCTCGTCATACAGCTCTTTGTTCAGCTGCTGCCGGTCCTCGCGGTTCAGCACAATGCTCCGTTCGGCCAGGATCTCAGTTGCGATAGTCGAGATTTCGGTGCGCAGTTCGGATTCGCCTGCGTGTTCCAGTGCCGACAGGTTCAGGTTTTCCAGCAGTTCACGGTGCAGCTGGACCTTGATCTCGCTCAGCCGCTCCTTGCGCTTGCGCTCTTTGTCCATCGGCTGCGCTTCGGCTGCCTTGCTCTCCATAGGACGGCGCAGGCTGGCCGCCGGCTTGGCGGCGTCCGGTGCTGCAACCGGCGTCGGTGCTGGGGCCACGGGTTGCGCAGCCTGCTTCTTGTATTTCGAAAACATCAACTCACCCCCAATTCAATCCGCTTAGGCGGCTTCTGCTTCACTGCGGCCCAGCTCATGCAGCGAAGCCGCAAGCTTGGCGATTTCCTTGCGCAACGGGTTCTTTGCTGCAGAAACAGCCAGTGGCAGCCCATGGTCGCAGCTCTGCAGGATCTGCTTGCCGCCATCGGGCAGCTGCAAATCGATCGAGATGCCCAGGGATTCGGCCATGCGCTTGACCCGGCTCTTGCCCGTCAGATCCGTAAACTTCGGTGCCCGGTTCAGCGCAAAGCGCAGCTTTTCGAACGGCAGGTCCTCGGCTTGCAAGGTCCTCTTCAGCCGCAGCGCATTCTGGGCAGAGCGCATGTCCAGCTCAATCAGTGCGAAATAGACATGTGCAATGTTCAGCACCGTTTCGGTCCACTGCACCAGCGTGTGCGGCATGTCGATCACAACAAAATCAAAGTGGCTGCGCGCCAGCCTGATCACTCTTTCAATGTCCTCAGGCGACAGCAGATCCAGCGGCACCATTTCAGAAGGTGCGGTCAGGACCTGCAGCTTGTCCTGGAACGGCAGCAGCGCCTGACCGAACAGGTCTTCGTCCATGTTGTCTGTTTCGCTTAGCATTTCCATCACCGCTTCGCGGCGGGGCAGGTCGAGATAGGTCGCAACGGAGCCGGCTTGCAGATCCAGATCCAGCAGGCAGACGCTGGGCTCATCGTGCTCGCTGAGCGCGGCCAGCTCCCAGGCCAGGTTGACAGCCGTGGTGGTGGAGCCGGTGCCGCCGGCCAGTCCGTGGCAGACGATGACCGCACCTTCGCGCTGGCTTCCGGATTGCAGCTGATGCGGGTTCTGCGCGACCGGCGGCGGCGGTGCCTGCAACCGTTCAATGGCCGCCTGCAGTTCCTGTTCCGGCAGCGGGTAGGGGACAAACTCGTCGGCACCCTGGCGCAGCAGCGTATGCAGCGCGGTCGGGGTCACGTCCTCAGCGATCAGAATGACCTTTATGCCGCGGGATTTGGCCTGGCTGATGATTTCCCCCATCAGCGGCAAATCGCCTTCGTCGTTGCTGTCGATGGCCAGGGCGATGAATTGCAGCGGCTCGGCCTCGGCCTGGCTGAAAAAGGCCAGCGCTTCGGTAAACCCGAGATCGCCCCAGGCCTCGCCCAGGGCGCCCTCCATATCTTCAATCAGCAGGTCGAAATTCTGCACGTCACGGCTGACTGTGCAGGCAACAATCGCAGGTGTCTCTGTTTGCGGCATACCGCTGCTCATCGCCATCATCCTTGTTCACTTGGGCGGACCGGGCCTTGGGCACAGTCCGCCTCTTGGAAACAATGTCGGCGCTAATCTAGGCGATATTGGGGCCAAAAATCCCCAAATATGGGGAATTGTTACTAATTCGTAACCGCTGAAGGGGCAAAAGCGCCTACTCCAGCGACCGCTCCAGCGATTGCTGCGATGTCAGCGTTGACCCCGGAACTGCGCTTTTCAGGTACTCGCGGTAGATCACCTGGGCGTATTTTCCATCCAGCAAAGACGGGTGGCGCTTCAGGAACCCGCTGACCTCAGTCACAGTCCGGCGGTTGCGGCGCTCACGCTCCGGCGTGGGAATCAGCGGCTGGGTCTCTCCAAAGGAAACCACCGCTTCCAGCCGGTTGCGGCTGATGCCGCGCGACACCAGGTAATTCACCGCCGCACGGGCCCGGCGCAGGCCCAAAGACTTGTTATAGCCGTTGCTGCCTATCGCGTCGGTATGGCCGAACACACGGAAACGCACTTCCGGGAACTGCTTGATCCAATGTGCCTGCCGATCCAGGACGGCGCGGGCGTTCTGATCCAGCCGGGCACTGTCGAAATCGAAGTTGATGGTGTTGGGGACTTCTTTTGCAAACCGGTTGGCCAGCTGGATCGCATAGCTCCGCTCGCCGCTCATCACCGCAGAGTTGTTGAGCGTGGCTTCGCCAAAGGTCGCCTTACGGTTCAGTTCCCGGCCGGCTTCGCGCTCACAGGCGGCAGCAGTCAGGAGAAGGCCGAGAATTGCAGCGGTTCTGATCATCTGTGCCACTCCCTATCAGTCCAGCACGTAGCCGTAAGAGCCGTTGAAATCCTGCTTGGCCACTTCCGCAGCAGGGCCTTTCTTGGTGCGCGAGGTGCGCCCGAACAGGAACAGATCCTTTTCGCTGGGCGGCGCAATCCGGTCGGTGGGCAGCGTCAGCGCCTCGCCACGGGTCGGTGTCACCAGATGGGCGCTGATGATGATGACCAGTTCGGTCTGCTCGCGCTGGTAGTCGGCGCTGCGGAACAGGGCGCCAAGCACAGGCACATCGCCCAACCACGGCAACTGTGAGGAGTTGTCGAGGAATTCGTCGCGGATCAGGCCCGCAATGGCAAAGCTTTCGCCGTCGCGCATTTCCACTGTGGTCGATGTTTCCCGGCGCGAGAAGGCGTCGATGGTCAGACCGTTCAGCTCCAGAGAGTTGGTGGGGTCGATTGCGGATACAGCTGCGTTCAGCTCCAGATTGATAAGATCGCCGTCAACAACCCGCGGAATGAAGTTCAGTTCAATGCCGAAAGGCTTGAATTCAACCGTGATCACACCGTCTTCCTGAGCCACCGGAACCGGATATTCGCCGCCGGCCAGAAACTTGGCTTCCTGTCCCGACAGGGCAGACAGGTTTGGCTCGGCCAGGGTGCGGACAACGCCTTTCTGTTCCAGGGCTTCTAGCAGCAGGCTGACCTGCACGGAGCCTGCATTGAAGCCAAACAGGAAGGCGCCGGTGTTGGCATTGGCAGCCGGGATGTTGCCCGCCAGCGAGTTTGCCAGCGCGCCAGAGGTGTTCAGCGTGTTCACGCCGCCGGTGCGGCCATTGCCGGTACCGCCGTTGAAGCCAAGCGAAGCACTGAGGGATTTGGAAACCGAACGTTGCATCTCGGCAAAGCGAACCTTGAGCATCACCTGCTGCACGCCACCCACCGACATCAGGTTGCTGACCCGTTCCGGCGCATACCGCTCTGCCAGGTCCAGCGCCCGCTGCAGGCGGGCCGCGCTGGACACAGTGCCCGACAGCACAATGCCGTCGTTGGCAGTGCGCACTTCGATCTTTTCATTGGGCAGGATCTGGCGCAGGCGCTGCTTGAATTCGGTCACATCTGCTGCAACCCGGACATCCACATTGGTGATCAGCCGCCCGGACGCGTCGAGCAGGGTCAATGTGGTCAGGCCCGGCGATTTGCCCAGCACATAGATTGTTCGGTCAGAGAGGGAGGAAATGTCAGCGATGCCTGGGTTTGCAATGCTGAGCTCCGCAAAGGGAGTTTCGCTTTCCACAACCACGGCGCGGTTCATGGGCACATCCAGCGTGGACGCCGTGCCCTTCTTAACCACCCGCACGGACTGCGCCGATGCCCCATCTGCATTTGGTATGCCAAATAGCGAAAGCCCCATCAGGGCCGCCGCCGCGAACCGTCGAATTGCCATGTGACCTGCCTTTCCGATCACGCCTCATTTATCGGGTCTTTTTGCCCGCTGTTTCCCGCACTGTGGTGCAGTTCCCGAATTATTGCAAGAATCAAAGGCTTCGAAGCCTTTGCTAAGGAATTGGCAATGTGTGGCCACGGCAACAGGCACGTCAGCCGCGCTTGACATTGAAGCGCGGCTGAACTCGTTAACAAACTGTGAAGTAAGGGGAAATTCAGTTGGAGCAGGGGATCGGGATTTCCACCACCTCTGCGCCGCGGCGGGTGCGGACAGTACAGACTTTCTCCCGCTCAATCTCTGGCTGAATTTCGATTGCACCCAGTCCCAAAAGTTTGCGCTGGTCGACTTCAATGACGGAGGCAACGGTATCATCGCCTGCGCCGACCAGTGCCAGCGTCAGTTTGCCGGTGCTTTGCGCCTGAGCAAGGGCGGCAACCTGTTCCGGTTTGGCGGCAACCGTGACAGTGCGGGCGATAACGGCACCGTTAATGTCATTGTTTGCCTTCTGATCGACTGCAATCAATTCCACATTGGTCTCGATCAGCCGGGTGAACTCGCCCTCGGCAGCGCCGGCCTGGCGGACCTGACCGGTCCAGTAGATATCGACCTTGTCACCGGGGCGCAGGAAGCCAGAGACGCCCGAAGAGACATCGACCCGGATCGCAAAGGCACGCATACCGCGTTCCAGCCGCGATGTGATGCCGGCATCTTCACCCGGCAGGGTGACCTTGCTGGCCAAGATCGCTTCGTTCTTTTCCATCGTGCGCAAAATGACACGCGGGGTTTCATCGGCACCGGGCGGAAACAGGGCTTCCAGGCTGGTGAACACACCTTCAGGAAGGCTTTCCTGCGGCCAGCGGACTTGGCGAATGTTTTCCTTGGTCAGCCGGTGGCCGTATTTCAAAGTATCTGTTGCGACAAAGATGTCGACGGTGGGAATAGTCTCCACCCGGGAGGCACGTTCCTGAGCCAGAGCCTGCTGGTATGAGCTAATGTACTTTTTTGCCATCACCACGGCGCCACCGGCCAGGGCGACCCCCAGGATGAGAATAAGTCCGAATACTGTTCGCATGACGCTCCTTTGGCCACTTTTCCGGCATGGAAGCCGTGCCGTGACTCTAGCTTAGGTTCCGGTCATCATGATGCGCGGCTGGATCTCCGCTGCCGCCTCGGGCGGCAAATCCCATGATGAAAGCCGCCCGCTTGAGGGCAGGCGGCTTCCGTAGCTCGGTTAGACGTACGCCTAAACTTAGGTCGGGTTGGTGCCCAGGCTGTAGGAGGACGGCACGGAGCCGGTCAGGGCGGTGCCAGTTGCATCTGCAACATCGTCAACGCCTTGTGCAACGCTGGTGTAGGCAACGCCGGCCAGGGCTGCGACTGCTGCGGTCAGCACGACCCAGTCAACAGTTACGGCGCCGTCTTCGTCTTTACGGAAGTTTTTGATGAACTTGATCATGGTATGGTCCCTCCAAAGGATCTCTAAATTTGCTTCATCCTGCCGTTGCTCTGGAACCTGCTCTCTCACCAGCTTTGGTTCCTGTCCGGCTTGGATGAACATATATAGCCAGTGCAGCGTGGCAGGATTTGGGCTGAAAGCCGCAAAGCGCTGCCCAATTTTAACTTTTCAAAAATACTTTTGGTAACCTGCTGTTTTCTAAGGGTTAAAAATTCGTTACCCTCCAGCTTCTCGTGGTATTTCCGCGCCAGTTGGGGGCAAATATGGCAAATGCGCCAGATTCTGATGCGGAAAAGCTGGAATTTCCCCGCCAGATTCCCGAGTCTCGGGGCAAAGCAAAACAAAGGCAGGCAGAGTAATGTCAGTGCGTGACGTAGTATTGGCGGCGGTGCTATGCGGTTTGCCCGTGGCTGCACCGGGGCAGGAGGCGCCGAAGCCATTTCCCGAGTTTGAGGCAAAGCGGATCAAGCCGCCGCTGCCGGGAACGGGCAAGCGTATCATCGTGCAGATTGAACCGCAGCCCGAAGCTGCGGTTGCCGAACCGGCATTGGACGCGCCTGAGGCAGACGGCGCCGCAGTGCCGACTGCGACCGGGCGCTATGGCTGGTTCTGGGATAAGGTCGCGCCAGGTTTGGAAGGCGCTGGGCCGGGGCGGCTGGATGACGCCTTGCAAGCATTGAAGGGGGCCAAGGGACCGCCGGCGCCGCGGCTTCAGCTGCTGCAGGAAATCGCACAGCAGCGCGGCGTGCAGATTCTGATCGAAAGCGCAGGCACTGAAGTGTCTCCTGCGTTGGTGCTGGCGGTGATTGCCGTCGAATCCGCCGGCAAGCCGGATGCGGTCAGCTCTGCAGGGGCGCAGGGGCTGATGCAGCTGATGCCGGCCACCGCCGAGCGGTTCGGGGTCAGTGATGCTCTGGAGGCCAAGCAGAACATCGCGGGCGGCGTCCGCTATCTCGACTGGCTAATGAAGGAGTTCGGTGGTGACCCGCTGCTGGTCCTGGCCGGCTACAACGCAGGCGAGGGCGCGGTGCGCAGCCATCAAGGGGTGCCGCCCTATGCCGAAACCCGTGATTACGTGCCCAAGGTTCTGGCCGCCTATCAGGTGGCGCGCGGCTTGTGCACGACGCCGCAGATGTTTCTGTCCGACGGCTGCATGTTCCGGATGCAGAACTGAAACCGCGCTGCACGGCTAATGGGCCGGTGGCAGAGGCGGGGATTCGGGCGGATGTTTGCCCGCCGGGTCGCGCAGGCCCTGTTCCGGGCGGGTTGGTGGCGCATCGCAGGGTGTTGCGCATCCACCGCACGCCCCCTTCACGTGATCCTCACATGTAAATGCCAAACTGCCTCCCGATCGCGATC
>MDLF01000058.1:108160-179089 GCA_001730095.1 Rhodobacteraceae bacterium (ex Bugula neritina AB1) | reverse complement strand
GCACGAACAGGCCGGCAGCAAAGGACAGGAGGAGGTAACCATGGGCAACGCGGCCCGGGAAGAACGGGTTCCGCCTGGCGGCAGCGTCGTCCATATGGGCATAGAAGGTGTCACCAGTGAAATGGGCAAAGGTCTCGATATCCTCCAGCGTCACGGTGCGTGGCGCGGTGTGCAGGGTCTCGCCGATCGCCAGTGTGCCGAATTTCCGGGTGAAGGGGTGGGCCGGACCTGTGATCTCGGTGCTGCCGGGCACCCATTTCTCGCCAATCGCCGACAGGATGTCGGGTGAGCCCTGAATGGCGGTGCGCTGCATGTAGTGTTTGACGCCGCGCACGCCGCCCATCTCCTCGCCGCCGCCGGCACGGCCGGGGCCACCGTGCACCATATGGGGCAGGGGGGCGCCATGACCGGTCGATTCCTTCATCGAATCGCGATTGTTGAAGTAGAGGCGACCGTGATAGGCGCCCGCACCGATGGCAACCTCGCGGGCTATGCTGGCGTCACGGGTGATGACCGAGGCCACTAGCGAGCCTTGTCCGCGGTTTGCCAGATCAATGGCGTGATCCAGGTCGCGATAGCCCATGATGGTGGAGACGGGGCCAAAGGCTTCGGTGTCGTGCACGCGGCTGGCGTTGTCCGGGGCGGCGCAGTGGAACAGCATCGGCGGCACAAAGGCGCCTTTGTCCGCGTCGGCGCCATCAACGGAGAAGTTCTCTGGGTCGCCAAAGACGCGTTCAGCCTCCTGGCTGATGATCGCGGCTTTCTCCAGCACGTCGCGCTGCTGGCTGGTGGAGACCAGCGCACCCATGCGGGTGGTTTCCAGGCGCGGATCGCCGATCCGGGTTTGCGACAGGCGGGCAGAGAGCGCCTCGATCACTGCATCCACCTGCGCTAGCGGCGCAATGATGCGGCGGATGGCGGTGCATTTCTGGCCCGCCTTGGTGGTCATCTCGCGGCTGACTTCCTTGATGAACAGGTCAAATTCCGGCGTCCCGGGCTGCGCATCGGGGCCCAGGATGGACGCGTTGAGGCTGTCCTGTTCGGCGACGAACCGGACCGAGTTTTCCAGGATCACCGGGGTGGCGCGCAGTTTCAGCGCGGTATTGGCAGAGCCGGTAAAGCTGACCACGTCCTGCATGGTCAGATGGTCCAGCATGTCGCCGAGGCCGCCGGAGACCAGCTGTAGCGCGCCTTCGGGCAGGATGCCCGACTCCAGCATCAGCCTCACCGCCAGTTCGGTCACATAGCAGCTGCTGGTGGCAGGTTTCACGATGGCGGGAACACCGGCCAGCAGGGTGGGGGCGAGCTTTTCCAGCATGCCCCAGACCGGGAAGTTGAAGGCGTTGATATGCACCGCGACGCCGCGCAGCGGGGTGCAGATGTGTTGGCCCAGAAAAGTGCTGTTGCGGGAAAGCTGCTCGACATCGCCATCCAGATAGACATGGCCGTCCGGCATTTCGCGGCGGCCCTTGGAGGCAAAGACAAACATGGTGCCAATACCGCCGTCGATGTCGATCATGTGGTCAGACTGAGTGGCGCCGGTGTTGAAGGACAGATCGTAAAGCGCCTGCTTGTGCCGGTTCAGATGGCCAGCCAGCGCCTTCAGCATCCGGGCACGGTCGTGGAAGGTCAGCCGACGCAGGTTGGCGCCGCCCACGGTGCGAGCGTAATCGAGCATGGCTTGCACGTCCAGCGCCTCGTTGCCGGCGCTGGCGATCACTTCGCCGGTGATAGCGCTGGCGATACTGCGCGCGCCAGCACCCGGCGCGACCCACTGGCCGGCGGCAAAGCTGGGAACTTCAAGAAAGCTCATCATGCTGTCCTTTTCGTCAGGCCGGCGGGGACCGGCTGGCTGGAATCTGATGTGGAGATATATTGACCGTCCGGTCGGTTTATGCAAGGGATTTGTCAAAGGCACCGTTGGCGAGCGTGAGGGAGATGATGAGCGATACGATTTTGACGCAGGACCACGGTCTCTGGGTGGAGATCACCCTGAACCGCCCGGACCGGCTGAACAGTTTCAACGAAGAAATGCACAATGCCTTGCGTCGGGCGCTGGAAGGTGCCCGCGATGGCGGCGCCCGTGCGGTGCTGCTGACGGGCGCCGGACGGGGCTTTTGCGCCGGTCAGGATCTGGGCGACCGCGACCCGCGCAAGCTGGACGGCCCGCCGGATCTGAGCCAGACCGTGCGCAAATTCTATGCGCCGCTGGTGCGGCTGATCCGCGAGATGAACTTTCCGGTGGTCTGCGCGGTGAACGGCGTCGCTGCGGGCGCAGGCGCCAATCTGGCACTGGCCTGCGACATGGTACTGGCTGCTGAAAGCGCCAAGTTCATCCAGTCGTTCTCCAAGGTTGGCCTGATCCCGGACACTGGTGGCAGCTGGCATCTGCCGCGGCTCTTGGGCGAAGCGCGGGCCAAGGGGCTGGCGCTGACGGCTGAACCGCTGCCTGCAAAGAAGGCTGAGGACTGGGGCCTGATCTGGAAGGTGCTGCCGGATGGCGAACTGATGGCAGAAGCCCGCGCAATGACGGAGAGGTTTGCAAACGGGCCGACGCTGGGTCTGGGGCTGACCAAGCAGTGCATTCAGGCGGCTGCGGTCACCACGCTGTCGGATCAGCTGGAGATCGAGGCGGACGCCATGAAGACCTGTGGCGAAAGCGCGGACTACGCGGAAGGCGTCGCCAGCTTCCTGGAAAAACGCGCGCCGGAGTTCAAAGGCAAATGACCATGATCCCGACGGAACGCGCCAAGAAATCCGCCGCCGCCATGTGGGCCAAAGACCATGCGTCCAAATGGGCAGGGATGGAGATCACCCAGGTAGACGAGGGCAAGGCGACGCTGGAACTGACTGTTGCGCAGCACCATTGCAACGGGCATGGCATCTGCCACGGCGGCGTGACTTTCATGCTGGCCGACAGTGCCTTTGCCTTTGCTTGCAACAGCCGCAATCAGGCGGCCGTGGCGCAGCACAACGTGATCAGTTTCACGGCGCCCGGGCGGCTGGGCGACAGGCTGATTGCTACGGCGCGCGAGATTTCCCTGACCGGACGCAGCGGTATCTATGACGTGACAGTGACCAATCAGGACGGCCAGCAGATCGCCGAGTTCCGGGGCCTTTCCCGGACGGTCAAAGGCCGGTTGTTTGACGAATAAGGTGTGGAGGACGCTATGGAAGATCTGAGCCCCCAAAAAGGGGAACTGGACCCGATCGAGATCGCCTCGATCGATGAAATCCGCGCACTGCAGCTCACGCGGCTGCAGTGGTCGCTGCGCCAGGCCTATGACAACGTGCCGATGTACAAGCAGCGGTTCGACGCGGCGGGCGTGCATCCCGAAGACCTGCAGGAGCTAAAGGACCTGGCCAAGTTCCCCTTTACCAACAAGGACGACCTGCGGGGCAACTATCCCTTTGGCCTGTTTGCGGTGCCGCGCAGTGACATCATCCGCCTGCATGCGTCCTCTGGCACCACCGGCAAGCCGACCGTGGTGGGCTATACGGCGAATGATATCAGCAACTGGGCGGATCTGGTGGCGCGATCCTTGCGCGCCTCGGGCCTGCGCAAGGGTGATATGGTGCATAACGCCTATGGTTACGGGCTGTTCACCGGCGGGCTGGGTGCGCATTACGGGATCGAACGGCTGGGTGCCACCGTTGTGCCGATGTCGGGCGGACAGACCGAAAAACAGGTTGGCCTGATCACCGATTTCAAACCCGACGGCATCATGGTGACGCCCTCCTACATGCTCAACATCCTGGAGCAGTTCCACAAGATCGGCATAGACCCGCGCTCAAGTTCCCTGAAAGTCGGTATCTTTGGCGCCGAACCCTGGACCGACGCGATGCGCAAGGAGGTTGAGGAGGCCTTTGACATGCATGCGGTCGATATCTATGGCCTCAGCGAAATCATGGGGCCGGGTGTGGCCAACGAATGCGTCGAGACCAAAGACGGCCCGGTGATCTGGGAGGATCATTTCCTGCCGGAGATCATCGACCCGCAGACCGGCGAGGTGCTGCCGGATGGGGAACTGGGAGAGCTGGTGTTCACCACGCTCACCAAGGAAGGCCTGCCGATGGTGCGGTACCGCACCCGTGACCTGACCCGCCTCTTGCCGGGCACTGCGCGGTCTATGCGGCGGATGGAGAAGATCACCGGCCGCAGTGACGACATGATCATCCTGCGCGGCGTCAATGTCTTTCCCAGCCAGGTGGAGGAACAGCTGCTGGCGACCGGCGGGCTGGCGCCCTACTACCAGATTGAGCTGTATAAATCCGGCCGTATGGACGCGATGCGGGTGTTCGTGGAGGCAGGTCCAAACACCGCAGATGAGCTGAGCCGGACCGCAGCGGCGCGGATGCTGACCAAGCGGATCAAGGATATGGTTGGCGTTTCGACCGAGATCATTGTAGGCGACCCCGGTTCCGTCGAGCGCAGCCAGGGCAAGGCCAAGCGCGTCGTCGATAATCGCGGCAAGACCTGAACAGGAGAGTGAGCCTTGGCCCGCACCATCGCAAAAGATCATGACTTCAAGCGCGAGCAGATCCTGAAATCCGCAGCCAAGGTGTTTGCGGAAGCAGGCTATGACCGCGCATCGATGACGCAGCTGGCGCGCGAATGCGGAATCTCCAAGGCAAACATCTACCACTACTATGACAGCAAGGATGCCGTGCTTTTCGGTCTGCTGGATACGTATCTTTGTGAGCTGCGCGACCGGGTCTGCGGCGTAGAGCTGGAGGGCCTTGGCCCGGAAGACCGGGTGCGTCGTATCGTGGGTGAGATCATGCTGGCCTATCAGGGCGCGGATCACGAACACCAGGTGCAGATCGGGGCCATGGGCGCGCTGCCGGAGGAACAGCAGAAGCTGCTGCGCGCCTATCAGCGCGAGATGGTGCAGTTTGTGAGTGATGCTTTGGTTGCAGTGGCCCCGGACGTGTTCAGTGACGACTCAGCCAAGCTGCGCGGCGCGACCATGTCGGTATTCGGCATGCTGAACTGGTACTATATGTGGAATTCCGGCGCTGGCGCACAGGCACGCGAGGATTATGCGCAGCTCGCTGCTGATCTGGTTTTGAACGGTGTCAGAGGGCTTTAGCAGCTTTCAGCGCCGTGCCCGAAAACTTGAGGCGAATCCGCAGCAGAGTTTGTTTTGCGTTTGCGGGGCGCTGCATTAGCCTTCTGTCCCGAAAGGGAGGGCAAGATGGCAAATTCCGAAAGCTTTGAAAAATTCTACTTCAAGAAAGTCGGATTGGGTGAGGGCTGCGGCTGCGCAGAGCGGGTGATCGACAATCACGAGTTTGACCGCCTGTCCGGGCGCGCCGTGAGGAAATCTTTTGGGAGCCGGTTTTCGCTGCGTGCCTTTGCGCTCAAATACGGGCTGATTTCGCGCCGCCATCCTGCACCGGACGCGGAGTAACGGACCGCGTCAGCCAGCCTCAGCGGCCCGCTGACGCGCTTTGGTCCGGCTACAGCTGCACTGGCGGCACCATGCCGACAATATCATAGGTCTTGCGCAGGATCGGCGCAGTGATTTCACGCGCGCGCTGCGAACCGCGGGCCAGGATGCGGTCGATTTCATCCTGGTTGTCCATCAACCGGGCCATCTCGGTCGAGATGGGCGCCAGTTTCGATACCGCCAGCTCTGCCAGCATCGGTTTGAATTCGGAGAACTGCTTGCCGCCCATATCTGCCAGCACCTGATCAACGCTCTGGTCATTCAGCGCCGCATAGATGTTGACCAGATTGCGCGCTTCGGGACGCTCTTCCAGCCCTTCGGCTTCGGACGGCAGCCCCTCGGGGTCGGTCTTGGCCTTGCGGATCTTCTTGGCAATGGTGTCGGCATCATCGGTCATATTGATGCGGCTGGCATCCGACGGGTCGGATTTTGACATTTTCTTGGAGCCGTCGCGAAAGCTCATCACGCGGGTGGCCGCGCCTTCGATGACCGGCTCGGTTATCGGGAAGAAATCGACACCGTAGTCGTGGTTGAATTTGGTGGCGATGTCGCGGGTCAGTTCCAGGTGCTGTTTCTGATCCTCGCCGACCGGCACATGGGTGGCATGGTAGATCAAAATATCCGCTGCCATCAGGGCCGGATAGGCAAACAAGCCAAGCGATGCGTTCTGTGCATTCTTGCCGGCCTTGTCCTTGAACTGGGTCATCCGCTGCATCCAGCCCATGCGGGCGACACAGTTGAAGATCCAGCCAAGCTGCGCGTGCTCAGGCACCTGAGACTGGTTGATCAGGATTGATTTTTCAGGATCGATGCCTGCCGCGATGAAACCGGCACACAGCTCGCGGGTGGATTTCATCAGGTCCTTGGGGTCCTGCCACGCTGTGATGGCATGCAGGTCGACCATGCAATAGACGGTCTCGAAATCGGCGTTTTGCATGTCGACAAAGCGCTTCATCGCGCCCAGGTAATTGCCCAAATGCAGGTTGCCCGTGGGCTGGATGCCCGAGAACACACGCGGGGTGAATGTGGTTTCGCTCATTTGGGCGGAACTCCCGTCTGGAAATAGCAACCCCGGTGGCTTACCCATGGGGCCAGGATAGGTCAACAGGCACAGAGGATTCTGTGCCGCAAGGAGCCCGGATGAGCAGTGAGCCCCATAACGCCCCAGTGAACCCCTTGCCTGCTGCCGTGGTGGCGCTGGTGCTTGTGATCATGGGGGTAGAGGCCATGTTTTCGCTTGGAACGCGCGGCATAGCCGGCGGGCCTGAAGCGATCGGCTGGCGGCTGGAGGCGATCCAGTCCTATGCGTTTTCCAGCGAGATCTTCTGGTGGATGCAGGAAACCGGGCGCTGGCCGCTGGAGCATCTGAAGCGGTTTGCCAGCTATGTCTTTGTGCATGGCAGCTTTACCCATGCGCTGTTTGTCTGCGTCTTCGTGCTGGCAATGGGCAAGATGGTGGGCGAGGTGATGGGGGATCTGGCGATGGTCATCATCTTCCTGCTGTCCGGTGCCGGCGGCGCCCTGGGGTACGCGCTGCTGATAGCGGACGGCCAGCCGCTGATCGGCGGGTTTCCAGCGGTTTACGGGCTGATCGGGGCGTTTACCTTTCTGCTGTGGCGGTCACTGGCACTGGTCGGGGCGCAGCAGAGCCGGGCGTTTTCGCTGATTGCCTTCTTGATGGGGGCGCAGCTGCTGTTCGGGCTTTTGTTCGGCGGCCAGAAGGATTGGGTCGCGGATCTGGTTGGGTTTGCCACCGGGTTTGGCCTGTCGTTTTTCCTGGCGCCGGGCGGCTGGGCGCGCATCCGCGACCGGATCCGTCACGATTGAACAGCCGGGCGCTCCCGCCCGCTGTCATAGCCCCTGCAGGGCATTTCCAGCCGTTGGGCCGGGCAGCGCGCCAAGCGCGCTGCGGCGGTGGAGTTTGCAGCGCAGCGGTCTTTAGGCCTGTCTGCGGCGGCTGAGGGCGGTGCGGAACTCTGACAGGCGGAAGGCGCCAAGGGCCTGGCCTGCGGCGAAGTAGACCGCGCCGCCCAAAACCACGAGGCCCAGCAGCGAGAGATAGCGCCAGTAGTCCAGGGTGAAGAGCCAGCCCGCCGCCTGAGTGATGAGGTAAAGCACAGCCCCCATGACAGTCGAGGCGGCCAGGATGCGCCAGGCGCGGCTGCGAAAACGGGAGTCAAAGCGGGTCTCCTCTCCCCAGCGGCGGGCGCCAAGCGCCAGCAGCGCCACCATCGCCCAGCCGGCGGCAGAGGCGGCGATTGCCGGGGCGATCCAGCCCAGCGTCGGTTTCAGCCCGAAAGCCAGAGCTGCATTCACAACCATGGCCACCAGCGCGTAGCGGAACGGGGTCCTGGTGTCCTCACGGGCGAAATAGAGCGGCTGCAGTACTTTTTGCAGCATGAAGGCTGGCAGGCCCGCACCGTAGATGGCGACGGCGATGGCGATGGCTGCCACATCCTCTGGCCCGGTGGCGCCGCGTTCGTAGAGCACGGAGACCAGCGGGACCGGAACGGTCATGAAGGCAACTGCTGAAGGAACCGCGAGCAGCAGGGAAAATTCACCGGCGCGGGACAGGGCATCCTGCGCGCCTGCGCTGTCGCCGGCCCGCAGGCGGCGGGACAGGGCGGGCAGCAGCACGATGCCGACGGCGATGCCAACCACGCCCAGCGGCAGCTGATAGAGCCGGTCGGCGATGAACAGCCAGCTGGCGGCTTTTTCGATATCAGAGGCCACATACTGGCCGACAACAAGGTTGATCTGGGTGACGCCCATGGCCAGCGCCGCTGGCACGGCAACGCGCACCAGGCTGGACATCTCGGCATTCCAGCGCGGCAGGCCGGGGGCGAGGCAAATGCCTGCGCGGGCGGCGGCAACCCAGACCAGTGCCAGCTGGGCCACGCCTGCCACTGGGATGGTCCAGACCAGCCAGACAATCACGTCACCGCCCAGCAGGGCACCGACAGCCATGGCGGCGCAGGCAAAGATATTGAGCAGCACGGGCGCGGCAGCGGCAGCGGCAAAGCGCCCGGTGGCATTCAGAACGCCGGAAAACAATGCGGCCAGCGACATGAACAGGATGTAGGGGAAGACAATGTAGCCGTATCCAACAGCCATGTCGAAACGCCCGTCGCCGACAAAGCCGCCGGCAGTCAGCCACACCAGCCCCGGCATGAACACCATGCCCAGCCCCACCAGTGTCAGCACCGCTGCAGCCAGCAGGTTGAAAGCCTGCTGAGCATAGGTTCGCGCGTCTTCCCCGGCCTCATAGCGTTTGGAGAAGGCAGGTACAAATGCCGCATTGAAGGCGCCTTCGGCAAAGAACCGGCGAAACATATTGGGCAGGCGGAAGGCCACGATAAAGGCGTCCAGCACCGGTCCCGGACCGATGAAGGCGGCAATCAGGATCTCGCGGGCAAAGCCCAGCACGCGGCTGGCCAGTGTCCAGAACCCGACGGTCAGGAAACCCGACAGCAGTTTGATCGGTTTCATGTATTCGCCCGTTTCGCGCCTTCGGCAATCGCCTCGCGCAGTTTCTTTTCCAGCATCCGCTGTTTGGACTCGGCATAGTATTTCAGGCCGAACATGTCCTTGACATAGAAGGTGTCCACCACCTGTTCGCCATAGGTCGCAATGACTGCATTGGCGATATAGACGTTGGCAGCGGCCAGAGCGCGCGCCAGATCATAAAGCAGCCCAGGACGGTCGCGGGTGTCGACCTCGATGATGGTATAGATCTCTGAGCCGTCATTGTCGAAGGTGATATGGGTCGGCACCCTGAAGGCTTTCTCGCGCTTCTTGATCTTGTCGCGCGATTTCAGGGCGTCACGGGTGATCACCTCGCCCTTCAGGGTCTTCTCGATCATCTGTTTGAGCCGGTGCAGGCGCAGAGGATCAAAGGGATGTCCATCCGCGTCCTGAATCCAGAAGGCATCGGTCACATAGCCGTCCTTGGTGGTGTAAGACCGTGCATCGACCACATTGGCGCCGACCAGGGCCAGGGCGCCGGCAATGCGGGCAAAGATGCCGGGGTGATCTTCCATTACAAAGGTGGCGCGAGTGGCGTCCCGGTCCTCGTCCGGATAAAGCCGGATCATCACTTCGCCTGCGTCACCCATGCTGGTGTATTCGCGCAGCATCTCGGCAAAATCCACATGGGCGGTCACATGCAGCCCGTGCCAGTAGGGCGGGTAATGACGGGCGGTTTCGGTCTTCAGCGCCCCCTTGGACCAGTCCGGCAGTGCCTCACGCAGGGCCTTTTTGGCGGCCGTGCCCCGCTGTTCGCGGTTCAGCGCCTCCATGCCGCCCTCAAGTGCGGCGCGGGTATGTTTGTAAAGCGCGCGCAGCAAGGCGGCTTTCCAGTTGTTCCAGGTGCCGGGGCCGACGCCGCGGATATCGCAGACCGTGAGCAGCAAAAGCAGGTCGAGCCGCTTGACCGTTTGCACCGCCTTGGCAAAGTCCCGGACCGTTCGGGGGTCGGCGATATCGCGTTTCTGTGCCATGTCCGACATCAGCAGGTGATAGCGCACCAGCCATTCCACGGTTTCGCATTCGGCCTGCTTCAGCCCCAGGCGTGGCGCCACCTTGCGGGCGATCTGGGCGCCGAGGATCGAATGGTCCTGCTCGCGCCCCTTGCCGATGTCATGCAGCAGCATGGCCACCATCAGCACCTTGCGGCTAAGCCCCTTGCGCAGGATCGAAGAGGAGAGCGGCAGTTCATCCTCCAGCTCGCCGCGTTCGATGGCTGCAAAATTGGAGATCACCTGAATGGTATGCTCATCCACGGTGTAGGAGTGATACATGTTGAACTGCATCATCGCCACGATGGGTTCGAACTCCGGCAGGAATGCGGCCAGCACCCCCAGTTCGTTCATACGCCTGAGGGCGCGTTCGGAGTTGCCGTGCTTGAGAAGCAGGTCCAGGAAAATCCGTTGCGCCTCGGGGTCGTTGCGCATGCCGTCGTCGATCAGGTGCAGATTGGCAGTGACAAGCCGCATGGCATCCGGGTGGATCAGCAGCCCGGTGCGCAGGGCCTCCTCAAAGATCCGCAGCAGGTTCATCCGGTCGGCCAGGAATTTTTCCGGGTTGAGCACATCCAGGCGGTTGTGCACCACTTTGTAACCGGTCTTGATCTTCCGACGACGGCTGAAAATCCGTTTCAGAAGCGGCGCGTCCTTTTCCTGGCTGGCTTCCAGCTTGGTCAGGAAAATCCGGGTCAGGTCGCCCACGCGGGTGGCGTGGCGGAAATATTCCTGCATGAAGACTTCAACTGCCCGGCGGCCGGATTTGTCCTGGTATCCCATGCGGCTTGCAACTTCGACCTGCAAGTCGAAGGTGAGCTGTTCCGTTGCGCGTCCTGTCGCCAGATGCAGATGCGACCGGACCGCCCACAAAAAGGTCTCGGCCTTGGAAAACAGTTCCAGTTCTTCCGGACGGAACAGGCCCAGCGGCACCAGTTCGGCAGCGTCCTGAACATGGTACAGATATTTCGCAATCCAGTAGAGCGATTGCAGATCCCGCAGGCCACCCTTGCCCTCTTTTACATTGGGTTCGACCATATAGCGTTGACCCTGCTTCAGGTGGCGGGCGTCTCGCTCTCCCAACTTGGCTTCGATGAATTCACGGGTGTCTTTGGAAAACAAGTCTGTTTTCAGGCGCCTGTCCAGTTCATCCGCCAGCGGCACATGGCCTGCCAGGAAGCGGTGCTCCAGCATTGCCGTGCGGATGGTGTAGTCTTCGCCGCCCAGCCGGATGCAATCCTTAATGGTGCGGCTGGCGTGGCCGACCTTCAGCCGCAGGTCCCACAGGATGTAAAGCATGGATTCAATCACGCTCTCCGCCCAGGCGGTGATCTTGTAGGGGGTGATGAACAAGAGGTCGACGTCAGAGGCCGGCGCCATTTCACCCCGGCCGTATCCGCCAACGGCCATCACAGCAATCCGCTCTCCCTGGGTCGGGGTTGCCAGCGGGTGCAGCAGTTCACTGGCCACAAACAGTGCGGTTGTTACCAGCCCGTCGGTCAGAAAAGTGTAAGAGCGGGTCAGCTGACGCGCGGAAAACGGTTGTTCCGAAAAAGCCGCGGCGATTGCAGCCCGTCCGGCCTTGTTTGCGGCTTTCAGGATATTCACCGTTTCCTTGCGCAGGGTCGCAGCATCGGTATCTTGTGCCAATGCAGTGATCTGCGCGCGGATGCTGACGACGTCGAAAATATCCGCCGGGCCGCAGATCAGCGGGCCCAGCGGTTCCGGATAACCGTTGGCAGAGGGCTGCGCCGTGGCAGCAGCGGGTTCAGAACCCGGCGCCTGCGAAGCTGCTTGGGGCTGGGTCAATGATGACGACCTTTTGCTCTTGGATGGTGGCAACCGCCAGGCCGCGTTCATTGGTGCCGTCGGGCCGCAGACGGAAGATGCCACCGGCGCCTTGGAAGCCTGCACCCTGCGTCAGCGCGCCTGCGGTCAGCGCGTCGGATTTGCCAGCCGCAACCAGCGCGCCGATGGCGGCGATGCCGTCATAGGCGAGGCTGCCGATGGAATGGGGCGCTGCGCCGTAACTGGCCTGATAGCGGGCGCTGAACTGCTGTACTTTGCCCTGGTCAGGCATGGCGAACCAGCCACCCTGCACGCCGGGCAGAGCCAGGGTTTGCGGCGGAATATCCCAGCGTGTCAGGCCGATGTACTGTTTTTGGGCGGGATCGACGCCGGCTTCGGGCAGAAGCTGGGCCAACAGCGGCAGTGCGCCTGCGGTTGTCGAGGTCAGAAAGACGGCATCGGCACCAGAAGCCTGGGACCGGATGGTGGGGATAGCGTTTATCACGCCCTGCTGTGACAGCTCATAGCCAACACTGCCTGCAATGCTGGTGCCGCCTTGGCTGGCGGCCTGCTGAATGGCATTGCGGCCTGCGACGCCAGCGGCATCATTGCCGCCGACAATCAGAATGTTGCGCTTGCCATTGCGGGCGGCAAAGCTGGTCAGGCGGCGCGCGGTGTTGCCGAATGTTGGCCCCAGAATAAAGACATTGCCGCCGGCAATGGCGGGGTTGTTGGAAAATGCCAGAACATTGACGCCACGCTGGCGGGCTGCAATGCCTGCGGCATTCGCAGCCTCTGCATAGACCGGGCCCAGAATGACACGAGCGCCATCTTTAAGTGCCTGCTGCGCGGCGCTGGATGCGACTTCGGGGCTGCCTGCGGTATCATAGACGCGCAGATCGATCTGCACGCCTTCGAGGTCGGCAATTGCCATGCGGGCCGCGTTTTCCAGGCTCTTGGCCAGAACGCTGTCGCCCTGCTGGGCAGAGCCGCGCGGCACCAGCAGCGCAACAGGAACGGGTTTGGAAGTGTTGATGGTCGGGCCGGTGCCAATCGCGATCGGATCGCAGGCGGTCAAAGCAATAGCGGAAACAGCCGCGGCGGCTGCAAGTGCTGCCTTGCGGGCGCGTTTGAAAACAGCAAACATAATGGACTTGAAACTCCGTTCTCCCGGCGGCTCTGTGCCGTGTGGATTTAAAGGCGGATAATAAACGACCAAAAAGGCGGGTCCAGCTTTGAATCACCAGAATGTCATATTGTCCCCCGGGCTGTACTTTGTTGCCACGCCCATCGGCACGGCCCGCGACATCACCCTGCGGGCATTGGATGTTCTGGCCTCTGCCGATGTGCTTGCCGCCGAGGATACACGCTCGCTGCGCAAGCTGATGGAGATTCACGGCGTGCCCCTGGGCGGACGGCGGATCATTGCTTATCACGATCACAGCGGTGCCGGGGCGCGGGCCAAACTGCTGGAGGCGGTGGCCGAGGGCAAATCCGTTGCCTATGCATCCGAGGCCGGCATGCCGCTGATCGCCGATCCGGGCTATGATCTCAGCCGTGCAGCGGCAGAGGCGGGGCATGCGGTCACCTGCGCGCCCGGTGCCTCGGCGGCGGCCACGGCGCTGACGCTGGCCGGGCTGCCGACAGATGCGTTTTTCTTTGCGGGCTTTCTGCCCAATGCATCAGGTGCCCGGCGCAAACGGCTGGAAGAGCTGCGGGAAATCCCCGGCACGCTGATCTTCTATGAATCTCCGAAACGTGTTGCGGCCTCGGTTGCGGATATGGCTGCGGTGCTGGGCAACCGTCCGGCGGCACTGGCCCGGGAGCTGACCAAGAAATTCGAAGAAGTCCGCCGGGCGCCGCTGACCGAACTGGCCGTGGGGCTGGAGGAAAAACCCGTGAAGGGAGAGATTGTGCTGCTGGTCGACCGTGCGCAGGAAGCAGAGGTGAGCGAGGGCGACCTGGAAAGCGACCTGCTGGCCGCGCTGCAGGGCAATTCGGTCAAAGACGCCGCAGGTATCGTGGCTGAGATGCACGGGTTACCGCGGCGCAAGATCTATCAGCTGGCGCTGCAGCTGGCCAAAGGCGGCTGAGCCATGAGCCACCCGCGCCAGCATCGGGGTGCCCGCGCCCATCTGGCCGGTGAGGCCGCGGAAGAGATCGTTGCACGTCACTACGAAAACCGCGGCTACACGATTGCGGAACGCCGCTGGCGTGGCCCGGGCGGCGAGATCGATCTGATCCTGCGCGGCCCAGAGGAGCTGGTGTTCGTCGAGGTGAAACACAGCGCCACCAGCGCCGCTGCCGCCCTGCGCATCACCCTTCGGCAGGCAGAACGGATTTATGCCAGCGCTGGGCAATATCTGGAAAACGAACCGCAGGGACAGCTGACCCCTGTCCGGTTCGACGCCGCGCTGGTGGACGGCACCGGCGCGGTTGAGATCATCGAAAACGCCATAGGCCTGGACTGATCCGCTGCCGCCCCATTGAACCTGGGCGCACGGTGGGCCATGTATCTGGCCAGTTTACAAGGGATACTGCCATGAAAATCGCCTTTCAGATGGACCCGGTCATGGGCGTGGACATCAACGCGGACAGCAGCTTCCGCCTGGCCGAGGAAGCCCAGGCGCGCGGGCATGAGCTGTTTTTCTACAGTCCTGACCAACTGGCCTATCAAGAGGGCCGCATCACGGCCCGCGGTCAGGACATGACCGTGCAGCGGGTGGCCGACGCGCCAGCGGTTCTGGGCGAAGAGCGCGAAGTGGATCTGGCGGATTTTGACGTGGTCTGGCTGCGCCAAGATCCGCCGTTTGATATGCACTATATCACCTCGACCCATCTCTTGGACATGCTAAAAGGCCAGGCGCTGGTGGTGAATGACCCCTTCTGGGTACGCAACTACCCGGAAAAACTGCTGGTCTTGAACTTCCCGGAGCTGACCCCGCCGACCACAATTGCCCGCGATCTGCAGACCATCAAGGCGTTCAAGGAAAAGCATGGCGATGTGATCCTCAAACCGCTTTACGGCAACGGCGGTGCAGGGGTGTTCCGGCTGGATGCCAATGACCGCAACCTCACCTCGCTGCATGAATTGTTCACCGGTTTCAGCCGCGAACCGCTGATCGTGCAGAAGTTCCTGCCTGATGTCAGCAATGGCGACAAACGGGTGATCCTGGTCGACGGCGAGCCGGTTGGCGCCATCAATCGGGTGCCTGCGGCGGGCGAGACCCGTTCGAACATGCATGTGGGCGGACGACCCGAGAAAATCGGACTAAGCGACCGCGATTTGGAAATCTGTGCCGCGATCGGCCCGCTGTTGCGCGAAAAAGGGCAGGTCTTTGTCGGCATCGACGTGATCGGCGACTACCTGACCGAGATCAACGTGACCTCTCCCACCGGCATTCAGGAGCTGGAGCGATTTGACGGGGTAAACATCGCTGAAAAGGTGTGGCAGGCGATCGAAGCCAAATTCACCTGATGAGCTGGCAGCGCCGGGCCATAAACGGGTGGATGCGCTATGGCATGAAGCCGGTGCTGCAGCGCACCGGCAGTCCGGACGTGGCCCGGCGGTTCTTTGAAGCGATGGCGCCACGTCTTTATCCGGCACTGCCATTCACCCGGCTGCTGCCGCGACCCGCACCTGTGCCGCTGACGATCGTGTCGGCAGGCAGGCCGCGGCTGGGGAATGTCATCCTGTTTCTGCATGGTGGCGCCTACCTGGCCGGCAGCGCCCGGGCGTATCAGGGGATGCTGTCGCGTCTTTCGCTGGCGGCGGGGCTGGAAATCGCAGTGCCGGACTACCGGCTGATGCAGGATGCGCCGTTTCCGGCCCCCTATGAGGACGGCATGGCCGCTTGGCAGTACTTGCGGGACACCGGATATGCGGCACAGGACATTCTGCTGGCCGGTGACAGCGCCGGTGGCGGGCTGGCGCTGGCCCTGCTGGCAGGTCTTCTTGCCAAAGGCGAGCGCCCTGCGGGTCTTGTTGCCTTTTCCCCCTGGTGCGATCTCACGCTGGGCGGGGCCAGCCTCCAATCCAACCGGGACCGAGATGTGATTATCCCGGCGGCGCGGATGCAGGAGGCTGTTGAGCAGTATCTGGCAGGCGCTGATCCGGCGGACGGGCGCGCGTCACCGTTGTTTGCAGATTTTCGTAACCCGCCGCCGGTATTGATCCAGGCAGGCAGCACCGAGGTGCTGCTGTCAGATGCGCAGCGCATGGCAGAGCGGTTGCAGGAGGCAGGCGGTACAGTTTCCTTGAATATCTGGCGTAATGTTCCGCATGTCTGGCAGTTCATGGCCGGTCATCTGCCGGAAGGGCAAGCCGCGCTGGAAGAGGCCGCAGGCTTTGTGAACTCGGTTTTTGGCAGCAGTTCAGCGCGTTGAGGGCAGGCGGAAGCTTAGGGCCTCGGCAAAGTGCTGGCGTTGAACTTTTTCCTCGCAGGCGAGGTCCGCAATGGTGCGAGCGACCCGCAACACCCGATGGTAGCCGCGCGCGCTGAGCCCAAAGCGTTCGGCAGCACGGACCAGCAGATCGCGGCTGTCTGCGTCCGGGGCGGCGATTTCCTCCAGCAATGTGCCCTCGGCATCGGCGTTCTGGCGCAGGCCGGAGTGGCCGCGGAACCGGTCGGCCTGTATTTCCCGCGCACCTGCGACCCGCTGGGCGACCTCGGCAGAACCCTCGGCGCTGGGCGGCAGCTCCAGATCGGCCACATCCACAGGCGGCACATCCAGATGCAGATCAAACCGGTCCAGCAGCGGGCCGGAAATCCGGCCTAGATAGTCAGCCCCACACAAGGGGGCGCGGGAACAGGCCCGGTTGGCATCGGCCAGGTAGCCGCATTTGCAGGGGTTGGCGGCGGCCACCAGCATGAACCGGCTGGGATATTTCACATGGGCATTGGCGCGCGCCACCATGACCTCTCCGGTTTCAAGCGGCTGGCGCAGGGTTTCCAGCACCGGGCGGCCAAACTCCGGTAGCTCGTCCAAAAACAGAACACCGTTATGTGCCAGGCTGATCTCCCCCGGCTGTGCCCGCCGCCCGCCGCCCGCAATCGCGGCCATTGACGCCGTGTGGTGCGGTTCCCGGAACGGGCGGGCGCGGCTGATGCCACCTTCGTCAATCAGCCCGCATAACGAATGGATCATTGAGGTTTCCAGCGCCTCAGCAGGCGTAAGCGGCGGCAGGATCGAGGGCAGGCGCGCCGCAAGCATAGATTTGCCGGACCCCGGCGGGCCGACCATCAGCATGTGGTGGCGCCCTGCGGCTGCGATTTCCAGCGCGCGTTTGGCAAACTCCTGCCCCTTTACATCGCGGAGATCCTTGCCACCCAATCCATGAACAGCCTCGCCCGGCACAGAGGGTTCAATGCGCCGTTGGCCGGTGAAATGCTGTACCGCCTCTGTCAGCGTTGCGGCACCGATCACCTGGGCGGCATCGACCCAGGCGGCCTCCGGCCCGGAAGGTTTGGGGCACAGCAGCATCCGGCCTTCCTCTGCGGCTGTAACAGCCGCAGGCAAGGCGCCGACCACCGGCATCAGCTGGCCGTCCAGAGACAGCTCTCCCAGCGCAATGGTTTCTTCCGCCTTTTCTGCTGGGATAATGCCGATTGCGGCCAGCAGCGCCAGCGCAATAGGCAGGTCGAAATGGCTGCCTTCCTTGGGCAGGCCTGCAGGCGACAGGTTCACGGTGATCCGGCGCGAGGGCAGGGCGATGGACATGGCAGCAAAGGCTGCCCGCACCCGTTCGCGCGCTTCCTGAACGGCCTTGTCGGGCAAGCCGACAACCGAGAAGGCGGGCAAGCCGGGGGCAATGGCGCATTGCACCTCGACCGGACGGGCCTCAACACCCTGGAACGCAACCGTGTAAGACCTTGCTGTCATCTCTCCCTGCCATCTGAATGCTTAGGGAGAGATGCTTGGCAATCGTGGTTTCCGAAAGGTTAACAGGAAGGGAGGCCAGCGGTGAATTCACGAAGGTTTCGCGCTGGCCGCCGTATTAGCCCAGCGACCAGGGCTGCCGCGGCAAGTCCAGAGCATAGGGTTCCGGGTCGTAACTGACCTCATGCGCCTGTTCCTGCCATTGCAGGACTGCCGGGTCCGACAGCAACAGTTTGCAATAGGCGCGTGTCGCCGCAGACACTGGCAGGCCGTATCCCATGATCCTGGCCGCGACCGGCGTATAAAACACATCCGCCAGCGAATAGTTCCCGAACAGGTAGCCGGTGCCATGGCCGGAAACCTTGCGGGCATGGGCAAACAGCGTTTCGATCCGGTCCAGATCCGCCTTTACTGCGCCAGAGACCCCGAAGCCTTCGTACATATGGGCCAGCTGCATCGGGCATTCGCCGCGCAGGGCAGAGAAACCGCCGACCATCTCCGCCGCCAACCAGCGGGCAGTGGCGCGCTGGGCCGGATCAGCGGGCCATAACCCGGCTTCGGGGTGCCTTTCGGCCAGGGTTTCGGCAATGGCCAGGCTTTCGCCGATCACGGTGCCTTCCGGCGTGCGCAGTGCGGGCACCAGCCGAGCCGGCGCCAGATGCGCCATGTCATCCGCCATGGTTCCGGAGTAAAGCCCCACCATTTGCACAGTATGGGGCAGGGAGAATTTTTCGAGCATGAGCCAGCCGCGCAAGGACCAGCTGGAGAACATGCGGTCGCCAATATAGATTTCATAAGCCATAGCAGGACGTTAACGCGGCCTTGAGCATTAGGAAATCTAATGATTGTGATGGGCGTGATCACGGCAGGTGATTGATCGCGCCGGTTTGCCAGCCGTCAGGGCCAAAGAACACTTCGCTGACTGACAGGTTGTCGATCCGATGGGCAAAGGCCTCTTCTGCTGTCAGCATCTCTGCCCGCTGGATCTGGGTCAGAATCTGGCCGAAGTGGCCGACCACGATCAGATCGCGGCCCCGGTTGGCCGCGATCAGCCGGTCAATCGCCGTGTTCACCCGGTTGCAGACCTGATGCCAGCTTTCGCCGCCTGGCGGGGTGACATCACCCGGCGTTTCCCAATAGGCGCGGATGCGTTCTGGATCCTCGGCATCCACTTCTGCCCAGCTGCGCAGTTCCCAGGCGCCGAAATGAATCTCGCGCAGGGCAGTGTCATGCGGCAGCCGGACCCGGCTGCCTTGGATGGCATTGGCCGTTTCAGCCGCACGGGACAGGTCGGAAGATACAACCAGTGCTTCTGCAGGCAGGTAGCTCGACAGGCGGGAAAGGGCCGCTGTGTCAGACAGATCCGCCGGCAGGTCGGACCAGCCGACCATGCATTTTGCGTGGGTCGGCCCGTGCCGCACCAGAAACAGCCGGGTGGTCATAGCGCGCCCTTCAAAACCAAAGGAAGACCGGCCGTCACCTGCACCACCGTGTCCGCCCGCGCAGCCAACGCGATGTTGAGTCGCCCCTGGGCTTCGCGAAACCGGCGGGCAAGCTTGTTTTCCGGCACAATGCCCAGCCCAGTTTCATTTGAAACGATCACCAAATCAGCTTGGCAGCGGTTGATGGCGGACAGAAGTTCGTCGGTGGCTGCGGCCAGGTCGTGATCCGCCAGCAGATGGTTGGTCAGCCACATTGTGGCGCAGTCCACCAGGCAAATCTGGCCGGTTGTCAGCGGATCCAAGACTGCTGCAGCTGTTTCCGGCTCCTCAACAGTGGTCCAGTTTTCGCCTCTTTGCGTCAGGTGCCGGGACACTTTTTCGCGCATTTCAGCGTCAAAAACCTGTGCTGTGGCCCAATAAACTTTATCTTTTCCAGTGCTTGCGCACAGGCTCTCGGCAAATGCCGACTTTCCAGAGGCCGCGCCGCCAAGAATAAAAGTTACATTTAACGGCATTTTTTGCTAACCTATGAGTCCGAAGCCGTTCCTGTGGGTAACTGCAGGGCCCGGTGAAGACAAGAGACCGCAGCGTCCCGGGGTTCCACATTTAAGGCCGGGATAGGCTGTGCAGGGGCCAAAAATTTCACTTTTCCGTTTTGGCCTCAGGATGAGCCGAAAGACGCATCCAGTGCGCTGTTGCTGCTGGCCTATTACCGGGCCTCCGATTGTTCCATGCACGCCGACAGGCGGCAGTTTGTTAATTAGTTTCCGGGGGGAAATCACAATGGCACTTGATCAAACAGCCGAAAACCCATTGCCGAGACAGGCAATGAAAGCAGAACTGCTGGATGCAGAGACCGAGCGGCGCTTGGCCTATGCTTGGCGGGATGACCGTGACGTGCAATCGCTGCACCGGCTCATCAACGCCTATATGCGTCTGGCAATTTCCATGGCGGCCAAGTTCAAGCGATATGGGGCGCCGATGAACGATCTGATCCAGGAGGCAGGTCTGGGGCTTATGAAAGCAGCGGACAAATTCGATCCGGACCGTGGGGTGCGCTTCTCGACCTACGCGGTCTGGTGGATCAAAGCGTCGATCCAGGACTACGTGATGCGCAACTGGTCGATGGTGCGCACCGGCTCAACCTCATCGCAAAAATCGCTGTTCTTCAATATGCGCCGGGTGCAGGCACAGTTTGAACGTGAGGCCCGTGTATCGGGGCTGAGGCTGGACCGGCATCAGCTGCATCAGAAGATCGCCACCGAAATCGGTGTGCCGCTGCGGGACGTCGAAATGATGGAAGGACGCCTGTCCGGCACCGATTTCTCGCTCAATGCGATCCAATCTGCGGACGAAGAAGGCCGCGAATGGATTGATGCGCTGGAAGATGATGCCTCACAGGCCGAGGAGCTGGTGCAGGAGCGGCACGACCGCCGCCAGTTGCGCAAATGGCTGGTGGGGGCATTGCAGGCGCTGAATGAGCGTGAACGTTTCATCATTACTGAGCGCAAGCTGCGCGATCAGCCGCGCACGCTGGAAAGCCTGGGAACAGAACTTGGCCTGTCCAAAGAGCGGGTGCGACAGCTCGAATCCGGGGCATTCCAGAAAATGCGAAAATGCCTTGAAGGCCAATCGCGCGAGGTGCACAAACTGCTTTCATGAGAAAGCTTGCGCGTGACCTGAAAATGATTGCAAGCGCCGCCGTTTTGGCGGCGCTTTGCGTGTCTGAGGCCCGCGCCGACGGGCTATCTGGTGCGGCGGAAGTTCTGCGGGCTGCGGATGTGGTGATCCTGGGTGAGATGCACGACAACCCCGTGCACCATCAGCGGCAGGCTGAGCTGCTGGTTGCCCTGAAACCCAAGGCCGTAGTCTGGGAAATGCTCACGGTAGAGCAGGCGAAAAGGCTGGAAGCCGGTATTCCTGATGATGCGCTGCAGACGGCCGAGATGCTGAACTGGGCAACAAGCGGCTGGCCGCCGTTCAGCCTGTATGCTCCGGTCTTTGCGGCGGCCAGGGATGCTCGCCAGTACGGCGCGCGGGTGCCGCGCAGCGAAGCGCCTGAAATCATGAGCAACGGGTCAGTTGCGTACTTCGGCGCAGATGTCTCTGCCCGTTTTGGCCTGGATCAGCCGTTGCCGACAGCAGAACAGGGCGCAAGGGAGGCAGATCAGCAGGTCAGTCACTGCGATGCCATGCCAAAGGAAATGCTGCCGCTGCTTGTGGACTTCCAGCGGCTGCGCGATGCGGCACTGGCGGCGGCTGCGGACCAGGCCCTGGCAGAGACCGGCGGCCCGGTTGCCGTCATCACCGGCAACGGTCATGCCCGAATGGACCGGGGGCTGGCAGTCTATCTGGCGCAGGCCCGGCCGGAAGCCGAAATTCGAAGCCTGGGTCAATCCGAAAAGGGAATGATCAACGGGCAATTTGATCTGGTACTGGATGCCCCTGAGGTCGAACGCGGTGACCCCTGCCTCGCCTTTCGCAAGGACGGCTGACTGCTTCACACTTTTGCCGTGCCGCAGTAAGGTCGCGGGAAACCGGACGAGGATGCGCAAATGCTGGCTGGCAAACATATTCTTCTGATCATCGGCGGCGGCATTGCAGCCTATAAGTCGCTGGAACTGATCCGCCGCCTGCAGGATCAGGGGGCAAGGGTGTCACCGGTTCTGACCAAGGCGGGTGCTGAGTTTGTGACCCCCTTGTCGGTCTCGGCCCTGGCTGGGGCGGCAGTGCATCAGGAGCTGTTTGACCTGACGGCAGAGGCTGAGATGGGGCACATCCAGCTGTCGCGCAGCGCTGACCTTGTGGTGGTGGCGCCTGCCACGGCGGATCTGATGGCAAAGATGACGCATGGCCAGGCAAATGATCTGGCTTCGACCCTGCTGCTGGCCACCGATACACCGGTGCTGCTGGCGCCGGCGATGAACGTTCGCATGTGGGAGCACCCGGCAACCCGGCGCAATCTTGAAACCCTGAAGGCGGATGGCGTGTCTTTCATCGGCCCCAACGAGGGCAGCATGGCCTGCGGCGAGTTCGGGCCCGGCCGGATGGCGGAACCGGAGGAGATTCTGGCAGCGATTGCGGCCAAGCTTGCGCAAGGCCCTTTGCAGGGAAAACGCATCCTGGTGACCTCCGGTCCGACGCATGAGCCGATTGACCCGGTGCGTTACATCGCCAACCGTTCTTCCGGAGCGCAGGGAGCAGCAGTGGCCCGTGCTCTGCGCGATTTGGGTGCTGAGGTGGTGTTCATCACGGGCCCGGCAGCGGTGCGCCCACCTGAGGGCGTTCAAGCGGTGCCGGTGGAAAGCGCCCGTGAAATGGAAGCCGCGGTGCAGGCTGCCCTGCCTGCCGATGCTGGCGTTTTTGCGGCGGCGGTGGCAGATTGGCGCGTGGTCAGTGCCTCTGACCGGAAGTTGAAGAAATCCAAAGAGGGGCTGCCGACACTGGAGTTCGCCGAAAATCCGGACATTCTGAAAACTGTCTCGCAGATGACAGACGGCCGTCCGGGGCTGGTGGTGGGGTTTGCGGCGGAAACCAATGACGTTGTGGAAAACGCCACGGCCAAGCGCAAGCGCAAGGGCTGCGACTGGATTGTCGCCAATGATGTCTCGCCTGAAACCGGGATCATGGGCGGCAGCGAGAACGCAGTCGTGCTGATCTCCGCCGAAGGGGCCGAGGCATGGCCGCGGATGGGCAAGGATGAAGTTGCCCGCAAACTGGCAGATCGGATCGCAGCGGCGCTGGCCGGGTGAATTTGAGTATTTTGGGAAAGATGAAAGGGGGGCAGGGATGGTCATGATCCGTGTGATCCATGAGGAGGGGGCGGACCGGGATGTGCCGCTGCCGTCTTATGAAACGGCCGGTGCAGCTGGGGCGGATGTACGCGCCAATCTGCCGGATCGTGGGCAGCTGGTACTGCAGCCGGGAGAGCGCAAGCTGGTACCGACGGGCCTGCGCATAGAGATCCCAGCAGGATATGAAGTGCAGATTCGCCCGCGGTCCGGACTGGCGCTGAAGCACGGGATCACCCTGCCCAATACGCCTGGAACCATCGACAGCGATTACCGCGGGCCTTTGGGGGTGATCCTGCTGAATGCCGGGAGCGACCCCTTTGAGATCCATCATGGTGACCGCATTGCCCAGATGGTGGCAGCCCCGGTGCTGCAAGCCCGCTTTGAACTTGCTGATGCGCTGACCGAGACCGGCCGCGGCGGCGGCGGTTTCGGCTCTACCGGACGGGGCTGATGCTGCGGGTTCTGGTTCTGGGCGCGTTGATCTGGTGGGGTGGTCGTTTTCTGGGCCTGCCGCGCAATTTGCGTATTGTTCTGCTGGCTGTTTTGATTGCCGCTGTTTTGGCGGTGCAGCTGACCTTGCCGGACGGGCATCCGCTGCGCGAAAGCACTGGCGGTTCAGTTGCGCCCTGGCTGATGCTTGCGGGCTTTGCCCTTGTGGCCGGGTTTTATGCGCGTATCGTGGCTGCCTTGAAGTCCCGCGCCCAGCCCCAGGAAACCGAAATGAGCCAGCCCGCCAGCACTTTTACAGAAAGCGAGCTTGACCGCTATGCCCGCCATATCGTTCTGCGGGAACTGGGCGGGCCGGGGCAGAAGAAGCTGAAAAAGGCCAGGGTTCTGGTGATCGGAGCCGGCGGGCTTGGCGCCCCAGCCCTGCAGTATCTGGCGGCCGCCGGCATAGGCACCATCGGGGTAATTGACGATGATACGGTGGACAACGCCAACCTGCAGCGCCAGGTCATTCACCGGGACCAGGATATCGGCAAGCCCAAGGTGTTTTCGGCCCAGGCGGCCATGCGGGCGCAAAACCCCTATGCAGAGGTGCGCCCCTATAACCGCCGCCTGACGGAGGAGGCCGCAGCAGAGCTGTTTGCGGAATATGACCTGATCCTTGACGGCTCCGACAATTTCGAAACCCGTTACCTGGCGAACCGCACTGCGGTGGCGCAGGGCAAGCCGTTGATCTCCGGCGCGCTGTCGCAGTGGGAAGGCCAGCTGAGCGTGTTCCATCCGGCAGAAGGTGGCCCATGTTATCAGTGTATTTTCCCCGAGGCCCCCGCTACTGGTCTTGCGCCCAGCTGTTCCGAGGCCGGGGTGATCGGCCCGCTGCCCGGAGTGGTTGGGTCAATGATGGCGGTGGAGGCGGTCAAGCAGATCACCGGCGCTGGTGCGGTGCTGCGCGCAGAGATGCTGATCTATGACGGGCTTTACGGCGAAACCCGCAAGATCCGTTTGTCCCGGCGCCAGGATTGCCCGGTTTGCGGTGGCACGGCAGAAAACTGACCTCCGCCGGTGAACGAAGCCTACTACATCGCGCTCCTTTGCGGTGCCCTGTTCGGCGGTCAGCCGGAACAGGTGCATGTGTTCACTTATCCCGGTGGCGCAGCCTCTATCCGCACCGACTGCGAGAATGCGCGCCGCGTCATCGAGTTCGGGCTGGACAAGCGCAGCAGCCTGGACAGCATCCAGCAGGCGCTGTTTGCGGCAGAAGTGACTGGCAAGGAACCGGTGGTGGTGCTGATCGATACAGACGGCAAGATGGGCCGTTTCGAATGGCGCATTGCCCGGGCAGCCAATGTGGCGGATGTACCCATCCGCATCATTCCGGCGGAGTTGACCGTGGGCGAGGGTGCAGGCGGTTGAGCCGTTGTCCCGGCGCCGGGAAAGGCCAATTGCAGCCCCCTCTCTTTGCCGCTAGCGTCACATGCAAAGGAGACCATGCATATGCCCAATCCGCTTTTGTCCCACTGGGATACGCCGTTTGAAATTGCCCCGTTCAACAGCATTTCCGATGATGATTTTGCGCCTGCACTGGAACAGGCGCTGGCGGCGCATACCGCGCAGATTGATGCCATTGCTGGCAGTGCTGAGCCGCCAAGCTTTGCCAATGTGATCGAAGCCTTGGAAACGCCCTGCCGCGAGCTGGAGCAGGTTCTGGGCGTGTTCTTCACCGTGGCCGGGGCTGACAGCAATCCCAAGCGGGAAGAGCTGCAGCGGGCGTTCTCGCCGAAGCTGGCCGCGCATTTTTCCGCCATCACAGCGAACAAGGCGCTTTATGCCCGCATCAAGGCGGTGTGGGAACAGCGGCAGGTGCTTGAGCTGACGGAGGAACAGCAGCGGGTGCTGATGCTGACCCATCGCGGCTTTGTTCGCGGCGGTGCCGCGCTGGAAGGTGACGCCGATACGCGCATGCAGGAGATCAAGGGCCGTCTGGCCACTTTGGGAACAGAGTTCACCCAGAATCTGCTGGCGGATGAACGGGAATGGTTCATGGAGCTTTCCGAGCAAGATCTGGAAGGCTTGCCAGAGTTTGTGGTCAATGCAGCTCGCGCAGCCGGGGAAGAAAAGGGGCAAGAGGGGCCGGTGGTCACACTGTCCCGCTCGCTGATCACACCGTTCCTGCAGTTCTCGCCACGCCGCGATTTGCGCGAAAAAGCCTTTCATGCCTGGGCCGCCCGCGGGGCTAACGGCGGTGCGACCGACAACCGCGGCATCGCTGCAGAAATCCTGAAACTGCGCGAAGAGCGCGCGCAGCTGCTGGGGTATGAAAACTTTGCCGCTTACAAACTGGAAACAGAAATGGCCAAGACTCCAGAAGCGGTGCGCGGGCTGCTGATGGAAGTTTGGGAGGCCGCCAAATCCCGGGCCAGTGAAGACTCAGCTGTGCTGACCGCGATGATGCAGGACGATGGCGTCAATGGTGATCTGGAACCTTGGGACTGGCGCTACTATGCGGAAAAACGCCGCAAGGCCGAACACGATCTGGATGAGGCCGCGCTGAAGCCCTACCTGCAGCTGGACCGGATGATCGAGGCGAGTTTTGCCTGTGCAAACCGGCTGTTCGGGCTGGAGTTCGCACCGCTGGATGTGCCTCTATATCATCCTGATTGCCGCGCCTGGGAAGTGACCCGGAACGGGAGCCATGTGGCGGTCTTCATCGGCGATTACTTTGCCCGCGGCTCCAAACGGTCCGGCGCCTGGTGTTCGGCCATGCGGCAGCAGGCGAAGTTTCCGGACGTGCAGGCGCCGGTGGTGATCAATGTCTGCAATTTCGCCAAGGGTGAACCGGCGCTTCTGTCCTGGGATGACGCCCGCACCCTGTTCCACGAATTCGGCCACGCGCTGCACCAGATGCTGTCCAATGTGACCTATGATAGCATCTCCGGCACCTCGGTTGCGCGGGATTTTGTGGAACTGCCCAGCCAGCTTTATGAACACTGGCTGGAAGTACCAGAGGTGCTGCAGGAATTTGCCACTCATGCGGAAACCGGCGAAGCGATGCCGCAGGAGATGCTGAAGAAGGTGCTGGGGGCGGCCAATTTTGACATGGGTTTCCAGACTGTAGAGTATGTTGCCTCGGCCCTTGTGGATCTCGCCTTCCACGATGGCGCGGCACCGGCAGATCCGATGATTAAACAGGCGGAAGTGCTTTCGGCAATCGGCATGCCGCGGGCCATTATCATGCGCCACGCGACACCGCATTTTGCCCATGTCTTTGCCGGCGACGGCTATTCCTCGGGCTATTACAGCTACATGTGGTCGGAGGTAATGGATGCAGATGCCTTTGCCGCCTTTGAGGAGGCTGGCGGTGCGTTTGACGTTGAACGCGCCAATGCACTGGAGGCACATATCCTCTCAACCGGCGGTTCCGCCGATCCGGCAGAGCTGTACAAAGCGTTCCGTGGGCGGCTGCCTGGTGTGGAGGCTTTGTTGAAAGGCCGCGGCTTGGCCGCGAAATAGAAAACACGCCGCAAGGCGATACCGCAGAATTGGGTATTTCAGACCAGAAAGAAGCAGTATGCGTTTCGCTTCTTTCTGGTCGGCAATACCCTGGGGTGAGCGCCGCAGGCGCGAGGGGCGAAGCCCCTAGTATCCGAGGCTTCGGTCGACGAGATGTAACAGCGGCTCACCGGCCTCGCTGCGCCGGATGTTTTCTGCAATCACTTGGGCGGCCGTGCTTTCGCGGGTTTCCGAGGCGATGTGAGGTGTCACGGTCACATTTGGATGCGTCCAATAGGGATGTCCGGGCGGCAGCGGCTCGATCCGGAACACGTCCAGCGTTGCGTGGCCGATCTGGCCGCTGTTCAGGGCGGAAAGCAGCGCGTCGTCATCTATCAACGGGCCCCGGCCCGGGTTGATGATTCTGGCCCCCCTTGGCAACATCGCCAGGGTTTCAGCGTTCAGGGTGTTTTCGGTGGCAGGCGTGTCCGGCAGCAGCAGAATGACGATCTCTGCCTGTGCCAAAGCAGACTTCAGCCCGTCCCCGCCGGAGTGGCAGATGACCCCATCAATGTGTTTCCGTGTCCGGCTCCAGCCGGCCACCTGGAAGCCAAGCGCGGCCAGGGTTTTGGCCGCGGCCGTGCCAAGCGCACCGAGGCCCAGCACGGTCACGCAGCGATCCTTTGCCAGCGGTGGCGCCTTGGGGTCCCAGTGCCCGTTCTGCCCCAGGATATGGGCATCCATTCCCAGGTGATACCGCAGCGTGTGGCCAGCAACCCATTCCGTCATGCCCTGCTCCAGCCCGCTGTCCACCATCCGGGTGAGCGGTATTGCGGCAGGTACAGCCGGCACGATCTTTTCGACCCCTGCCCACATGCTCAGCACTGCCTTCAGCCGGGTGAAGGGGCTGAAATCGCTGATCGGTCCGCTGGGCGCATAGACGATATAGTCCACCTTTGCCGGCGCAAATTCTGTGTGCACACTGGCGTCCACACCCAGCCGGGCAAACTCTGCCTTCAACAGCGGCGCATAGATGGGCCAGCTTTCGGGGCGGCCTGCAAACAGGACATTGGCGGTCATGGAAACTCCCTGATGGTCTAGCGTGAGACTTGGCGCGGGCGGTGAATATGGGCACTTTGCACAATCCCGAAAGCCCCCAGCAGGACCAGCATGGCAGAACCGCCATAAGACACCATCGGCAGCGGCACGCCCACCACCGGGGCCAGCCCCATTACCATTGACATATTCACCGCAAAGAACAGGAAGAAGGTAATGGCAATGCCCATGATCACCAGCGAAGAGAACCGGTCCTTGGCGGCAATCGCTGAGGCGATGCAGAACAGGATGATCAGCATATAGATCAACAACAGGGTAATCCCGCCGATAAACCCGAATTCTTCGGCCAGAGTGGTAAAGATAAAGTCGGTGTGTTTTTCGGGCAGGAAGTTCAGCCGCGATTGCGTACCTTGCATGAAACCACGTCCGGACCAGCCGCCAGAGCCGAGCGCGATCTTGGACTGGGTGATGTGATAGCCTGCGCCAAGCGGGTCCTGCGACGGGTCCAGAAAGGTGTCGATGCGGCGGAACTGGTAATCCTTCAAGAGCTGCCAGTCGGTGCCGCGGCTTTGGAATACTGCGCTGACCAGTCCGACGCCGGCTGCGATCACTGCCACGAAATAGGCCCAGTGAACGCCGGCCAGGAACATCACGCCGCCGCCAGCAGCCATCAGCAGGATCGAGGTGCCTAGGTCCGGCTGTTTCAGAACCAATGCGGTGGGGATCAGGATCAATGCCACTGGAAGCAGCACCCACAAGGGGCGCGAGATTTTTTCAGGCGGCAGCCAGTCGTAATAGGCCGCCAGCAGCATGACCAGGGCGATCTTGGTGACTTCCGATGGCTGAAGCCGCATGAAGCCAATGTCGATCCAGCGCTGCGCTCCCATGCCGACGGTGCCGAACAGTTCCACGGCGACAAGCAGGGCCAGCGATCCCAGATAGGCCAGCACAGAGACATTGCGCCAGAACCAGATCGGGATCATGGCCACCACGAACATCACGCCCAGTCCCAGGGCAAAGCGTTTGACCTGCGGTTCCACCCAGGGGCTGAAAGAGCCGCCAGCAACCGAATAAAGCATCAAGAAACCGACGCTGGAGACGGTTATCAGGAGCAGTGTCAGCCCCCAGTTCAGGTGTAACACCTTGCCAAGGCCGGAGGGCGTCGATTTCGCGTGGTACTCAAGATAGCTCATGCCCGGCTGCTCCTGCTGCCCAGCGGACGCTTGACGCGCTCTCGCTCCAGCCGTTCCTGCTGCGCCTTAATGCGGCTGCGGTCGGCCTTGGGGTAGGCTTCCAGCGGCGGGGTGCCGTCGTAAAGTGCTTGCAAAAGCACGTCACGCGCCACCGGCGCTGCCGCTTTGGAGCCGCCGCCGCCGTGTTCGACCACAACTGCCACCGCGTATTTAGGCTTGTCATAGGGCGCGTAGCAGACAAACAGCGCGTGGTCGCGGCGCTCCCAGGGCAGGTCCTCGTTTCGGATCACCCCTGCGGCGCGCTCTGCGGCTGTGATGTTGCGCACCTGGCTGGTGCCGGTCTTGCCCGCCATCCGGATGCCGTCGCCGATGATGCGGGACCGGTAGGCGGTGCCGCGGCGGTCGTTGCTGACCGAATACATTCCCTTGCGCACCATCCGGAGATTGTTTTCGCTGACCTCCAGCGGTTCGCCGGCACCGCTGGGCTGTTCTGCACCATCCAGAGATTTCAGCAGTCGCGGAGTCACACTGCGGCCGGTGGCAAGCCGTGCGGTCATGACCGCCAGCTGTAGCGGGGAGGCCAGCAAATAGCCCTGACCAATGGAGGAGTTTGCGGTGTCGCCGATCAGCCAGTCCTTGCCATAAGAGCTGGCTTTCCAAGCCTTGGTCGGCGTAATGCCCTGCGCCACTGCGGACATCGGCAAGTCATGGCGGATTCCCAGCCCGAACCGGTTGGCCATTTCCGAAATCTTGTCGATACCGGTCTTGATGGCCACATCATAATAATAGACGTCGCAGGACCGTTTCAGCGAGGTGTTCAGATCCACGTGGCCGTGGCCTGCACGCTTCCAGCAGTGAAAGCGCCGTCCCCCGACCTTCAGGTGACCGGGGCACCAGACGGTTTCCTGCGGCCCGATCACGCCGCTTTCCAGCGCCGCCAGCGCCGTGATCATCTTGAAGGTGGAGCCGGGCGGGTAAGTACCCTGGACCGTCTTATTGGACAGCGGGCGGAATTTGTCCTCAGTCAGCATGCGGTAGTCGGCCACTGAGATACCGCGCACGAACAGGTTGGGATCAAAGCTGGGCGAGGAGCAGATCGCGCGTATGTCGCCGTCCTCGCAGTCGATCACCACCGCGGCGGCGCTTTCGTTGCCCAGCCGGGCCTGAACATAGTTCTGCAGACCGGAGTCGATGGTCAGCTGCATATCCGCGCCGGAAATCCCTTCGCGTCGGTCCAGCTCGCGCATCACCCGTCCAGTGGCGTTGACCTCTACCCGTTTGGCGCCTGCCTTGCCGCGCAATACGTCCTCGCGCTTGGCTTCAAAGCCGACCTTGCCGATCTGAAAGCGCGGAATCATCAATACTGGCTCCGGGTCGGCCATTTTGCTCAGGTCATAGTCGGATACAGGGCCGACATAACCGATGACATGGGCAAAATCGCCAAGCTGCGGGTAGATCCGCGTCAGCCCGACTTCGGGGGTAACACCCGGCAGGGCAGGGGCATTCACCGCCACTTTGGAGATATCCTCCCAGCCGATCCGGTCAGCCAGGGTAATTGGCAGAAACGGCGGGGAGCGGCGCATCTCGGCACGGGCGCGCTCCAGATCCTCCGGGTCCAGCGGCACCAGGTTTGAAAGCTTGGCAATGACCGCTTCCACATCGCCGGCGTCCTCTGGCACCACCGTGATCCGGTAAGAGGGAGAGTTCTGCGCAATGATCAGACCGTTGCGGTCAAAAATCTGTCCGCGCGCGGGCGGCAGCAATCGGATGTTGATCCGGTTTTCCTCTGCCAGCAGGCGGAATTCATCGGCCTGATCCACCTGCAGAAACCGCATCCGTGCGGCCAGCCCGCCTGCAAAGGCCAGCTGCAGCCCGCCCAGGAACAGGGCCCGGCGGGTCATTTTGCCATGGGCGGCATCCAGATCCTTGGTATTGCGTTTCATCAGCGGCTCACCAGGGTTTCGGCCTCGGCAGGGGACAATTTGCGCACCCCAAGAATAGACTGGCTGGCCCAAACCGCCAGCGGATAGACGGCAATGGTCATCACAATTTGGATCACGGTCAGGCTCAGTTGCGCCTGCTCTACTCCGAACAGCGTCAGGACCAGCCGGTTCAGTGTGGCAATGCCAGTCAGCACCAGGGCAACGGCCAGCCATTCGCTGGCAAAGGTGTTCTCACGGTGGGGGGCTGCGCGGTTTTTCAGGAAAGCGCAGCCCAGAACTGTCAGCAGTGCCAGCAGTCCCGGTGGCCGATGAAACAGCAGATCCGCCAGCAGCATCACCAGCCCGATGGACAAGGCCGGGATATAATCGGGGCGGCGCAGCGACCAGGCCATGACCAGCGCCAGCAACAGGTCAGGCGGCGCCCAGAATCGTGGCTCAGTCTCTAGTGGCAGCAGGTGGAAAAACATGATCACAAGCGCCAGGGCCGCAAACGCAGCCCGCATGGTCCAGATCCGGGCGGATGAGGTGCTAGCCATTGCCCGCCTCGACCGTGCTTTCGGCGCTGTCCTCGCCCAGGGTTTCAGGGCGCGGCTGCGGCAGCGGATCGCCAGGGGCGGCGCCAACCAGCCCGCCCGGGTTCTGGATCACCTCGGTGCCATGATGGCGCAGCACGCGCAGGTATTCCAGCCGCCCATAGTCCGCAGACAGTCGCACGCGCATGCGGCCCGACCGGTCCTTGGCCACCTGGCCGATCAGCAGGCCTGCTGGAAAGACCGAGCCATCGCCCGAAGAAATCACCCGATCTCCGGGGCGGATCTGGTCGGCATTCTCCAGAAAACTCAGCACCGGTGCAGCGCTGTTGTCGCCGGTCACAAGCGCAGTCTGGCCAGAGGGCTGGATGGTGGCAGGCACCGCGCTGGCGGCATCGGTCAGCAGAATCACCCGCGCTGTGTTGTGGCCGGTGCCGGAAATCCGCCCCACCAGTCCGATCCCGTCCATGGCGGCCCAGCCGTCATGCACCCCGTCGCGGCTGCCCACGTTCAGCAGCACCGACTGGCGAAAAGGCGAGCCGCTGTCAGCCATCACCACCCCGGTGATATAGGTGAGCTGCGGATCCAGCCGCACGTTGTTGAGATCCAGAAGGCGGGCGTTTTCCTGTTCCAGCTGCAGCGCCGCCTCTTTCCAGGCGCGCATCTGCCGCAGTTCACTGCGCAATTCGCGGTTCTGTTCTGCCAGCCGCTGATAGCTCTGGAAATCCCGAAACAGGTTGATTGTTGCGGTGACCGGCACCATCGCCCAGTCCATGCTGGGGACAACAGCGTCAACCACCTGAGCCCGGAACCGCTCCACCCGCGGGCTGTCAATCCGCCAGACGATAAAGATTGCAGCAAGACACAGGCACAGCACCGCTGTCAGCAGGCGCCGCAGCGGGGCCGTGTAATCATCGCGCTGTGACTTGTCCTTTGCCACGTCTCTCCTTCCAGCCGCCACTCCAGCCTGTCAGCCGGCGCCGTTCTGGCGGGCAGGGGCTGTTAGCTGTCGTAGTCGATGGCGTGGGCCAGTTGTTTCTCGAATTCCAGCGCCTTGCCAGTGCCAAGCGCCACGCAGTTCAGGCTCTCGTCCGCGATGGAAACAGCCAGGCCGGTCTGCTCGCGCAGGGCAAGATCCAGATCGCCCAGCAGCGCGCCGCCGCCCGTCAGCATGACGCCACGGTCCACGATATCGGCGGCCAGATCCGGCGGGGTGGTTTCCAGTGCGGTCATCACCGCTTCGCAGATCTGCTGCACCGGTTCGGCCAGCGCCTCGGCCACCTGGGCCTGGGAAATCTCGATTTCCTTCGGCACGCCGTTCAGCAGATCGCGGCCACGGATCTGCATCGACTGGCCGCGCCCGTCGTCGGGCATGCGGGCGGTGCCGATGGAGGTCTTGATACGCTCGGCGGTGGCTTCACCCACCAGAAGGTTCTGCTGGCGGCGCAAGTAGCTGATGATCGCCTCATCCATGCGGTCGCCGCCAACCCGGACAGAGCGGGCGTAGACAATGTCGCCCAGCGACAGGACCGCGACTTCTGTGGTACCGCCGCCGATGTCGACAACCATGTTGCCGGTGGGGTCGGTGATCGGCATGCCTGCCCCGATTGCGGCTGCAATGGGTTCCGCGATCAGCCCGGCGCGGCGGGCGCCTGCCGACAGAACCGACTGGCGGATCGCACGTTTTTCAACCGGCGTGGCGCCATGGGGCACGCAGACGATGATCTTCGGCTTGGAGAAGGTTGAACGTTTGTGCACTTTGCGGATGAAGTGCTTGATCATCTCTTCGGCGGTGTCGAAGTCGGCGATCACCCCTTCGCGCATCGGGCGGATCGCCTCGATCGATCCGGGCGTGCGGCCCAGCATCAGCTTGGCGTCTTCCCCCACGGCCAGAACTTTCTTGACGCCATCCTTGACGTGGTAGGCGACAACGGACGGTTCGGACAGGATCACCCCGCGGCCCTTGACATAAACCAATGTGTTGGCAGTGCCGAGGTCGATGGCCATGTCCGAGGAGAACAGACCGCCCAAGTTTCCGAAAAACGCCATATAGAAGGGATCCTGTGAGTGCTGCCATTATACCTTGGGCGACTCCCAGCAGGAGCCGCCGTCCTCAACCTTATAAGCGGCCCGGAAGGGCCGCGAAAGAGCGTATTATGGTGAAACAGCGCCTTTCCGCCCAGTATTCAGCGGTGTCAGTCTGCCGCGTTCACGCGCTGTTCCGGTGCAGGGCTGTCGACCAAGCTGTCCGGTTTGCCCGAGGGGCCGAAAAAACACCGGTCAGGCCGGGAAAATCCGCTGCATCTCGGCCTTGAAATGTGCCCAGGTCAGGCTTGCGCTGTTGCCGGCATAACCCTCGTAATAGGATTTCCCGGTTGAGACGGGCAGCCCGGCCCAGATCTTGGCCAGGTTGCGCATAAAGGTCTTGCGCGGCATTTCTTTGGCCAGGAAGGCGCTATAGCCGGCTTCCTCAATCAGCTGATGCGCCAGCTGATCCTGCAGCTCCGGCGTAAAGCGGGCCTGCGGTTTCACACCCTGATGCCGGACCAGCCGACGCAGCGTAGCGGGGATGAACTGATAGCGGCCGATGGCATGGGGCTGGCCAGGTGTGGCGTCAATCCAGGCGTTGATCTCGGCGATTGTCATGCTTGTCGGCTTTTTCGGCGGTTTGCGGGTGGCCCCGTATTGCACGGCATCATACTGGGCCTTCCCGGCCTCAGCGCTGGCGATCAGATCCAGCAGCCGTTTGACGCTGGGCGGGGCGGTCAGGATCGGGGCAAACAAGCCGCCGCCACTGCGGCCCCTGAACAGGCTGGCCGCACCAGGGTTGAGCGACACCGCACCGCGGCCCTGATCGGCGTCCGGCAAGGTGTCCGGCAGCTGGCTGGCAACAGCCTGCGGAGCCGCGCCTGCGGCGAGTGCAGACCCTGGCATCGGGGCAGAGGCATTTTGCAGGAAGAACTGGTTGCCAACCAGCGAATAGCCTTGCGCACTGACGGCGGCGGCCGTGCACAGCAGCAAAGCCAGAAACGTCACGATCAGGGCAAAGGCGCTCATTCTGAAGGGCATAGGAACCTGCATTCTGCGGTATCTTGTCATGGCAGAGTGTGGCGCAACGGGATTGAGATTCCGTTTATTCGCCGCACGCTGCCCCTTCCGCCCTTTGAAAATAGCCGCTAGAGGGGGCGCATGCTCTCGTATCAGCACATCTATCACGCCGGAAATCTGGCCGACGTTCAGAAGCACGCACTGCTGGCCTGGATGCTGGCCTATCTGACGCGCAAGGACAAACCGCTCAGCTATATCGAGACCCACGCCGGCCGCGGTCTTTATCAGCTCGATGCGCCCGAGGCTGTAAAGACCGGCGAGGCAGAGCAGGGCATCACCAAGGTGCTGGCAGAGCAGGGGCTGGCGGCGGATCATCCGCTGCACCATGCGCTGTCGGAAACACGCAGGCAGCACGGGGCGGTGGCCTATCCTGGCTCCCCCCTGATTGCCGCGTCCTTGTTGCGGGCGGGGGACAGCCTGCACTTTGCCGAATTGCATCCGCAGGAAAACGCGGCCTTGCGGTCCGCGCTGCGGCCATGGAAAGCTAGGGTGCATCAGCAGGACGGGTTCGAACTGGCCATGTCCCTGGCGCCGCCGACGCCCCGCCGGGGCCTGCTGCTGATTGACCCAAGTTATGAAATCAAGACAGACTATGCCCGCCTTCCCGGCATCATCGGTCAGCTGCACAAGAAATGGAACGTGGGTATCATCGCGCTATGGTATCCGATCCTGAAGGACGGCAGCCACGAGGTGATGCTCAAGGCTTTGGAAGCTCAGGAGCTACCGGGAGCTTTGCGCCACGAGGTGTCTTTCCCTCCCGCCCGTGAAGGCCACCGGATGACCGGTTCGGGAATGTTTGTGGTCAACGCTCCCTACGGGACAGAAGACGAAACCGCCAGGATCTCAGCGCTGTTTGACGGGGTGTCCCGCAAGTAGCCCCCGTTTGCGCGTTTCGTGCGTGCATCCGGTGCTGTAAACAACTTTGCCCCCGGCGCTTTCCCGTGACGCTTTTCAGTCTGGAGGGCATTGAGAACGCAGGCTGGATGCCGTGCAGACCGGTGTGATGGCGGCGTGTCGCAGATCCGGAGGAGGCAGCTGTACGCCACCGCAGAGAGTTTGCTCGCAGGGGCGAACTATAGCCGCACAGAAGACGCAGGACGTTTCAGCGAAGAATTGCGTCGCTCCGGGCTGGACCTGGAAAATGAAAAAAGAGCGCCGCAGCGGGCGCCCTTTGCGAATGTAAGGAAGCCGACTCAGGCCAGGTCTTTGTAGGAGACTTCCTTGGCATCGGCACCTTCGCCCACCCGGCCGCGGCGCACGATCAGGCGGTTCAGTGCATTCACATAAGCCTTGGCCGAGGCCACAACCGTATCGGTGTTGGCGCTTTCGCCGGTGGCGATGTTGCCGCCCTCTTCCAGACGTACAGAAACCGTTGCCTGGGCGTCGGTGCCTTCGGTCACCGCATGCACCTGATACAGCTGCAAGCGCGCGGTGTTCGGGTAGATTTTGCGGATCGCCTTAAAGGTCGCATCCACCGGCCCGTCGCCCTCGGCGGTCTCAGTCACGTCTTTGCCGTCGATCTCCATCTCGACGGTGGATTCGGCCGGACCGCCGGTGCCGCAGACCACTTTCATCGATACGATCTTGAGAAAATCGTTCTCGGCGTCCGCGCCGGTGCGCATCAGCGCAATCAGGTCGTCGTCGAATACCTCTTTCTTGCGGTCCGCCAGTTCCTTGAAACGGACAAAGACGTCTTTCAGCTGGTTGTCGCCCACCTCATAGCCAAGATGCTCCAGCTTGTCGCGCAGCGCCGCGCGGCCAGAGTGTTTGCCAAGCGGCAGCGAGGTGCCGGAGAGGCCGATGTCCTCGGGCCGCATGATCTCGAAGTTCTCGCGGTTTTTCAGCATTCCATCCTGATGGATGCCGCTTTCATGGGCAAAGGCGTTCTTGCCGACAATTGCCTTGTTCGGCTGCACCACAAAACCAGAGACGGTCGAGACACGGCGCGAGATATGCATGATTTTGGTGGTGTCGATGCCGGTGTGCCAGGGCATGATGTCATTGCGCGTCTTCAGCGCCATCACCACCTCTTCCAGCGCGGTGTTGCCTGCGCGTTCGCCAAGGCCGTTGATGGTGCATTCGATCTGGCGCGCACCGCCCGCAACCGCAGCCAGCGCGTTGGCGGTCGCCATGCCCAGATCATTGTGGCAATGGGTGGCAAAAACCACCTCATCCGCGCCCGGCACGGTTTCGATCAACCGCTTGATCAGATCGGCGGATTCCATCGGAGCGGTGTAACCCACGGTATCGGGGATGTTGATGGTGGTTGCACCCGCCTTGATTGCAATCTCGATCACCCGGCACAGGTAGTCCCACTCGGTCCGGGTCGCATCCATCGGCGACCATTGCACGTTGTCCACCAGGTTGCGGGCGTGGGTGACGGTCTCGTGGATCTTGTCCGCCATCTCGTCCATTGACAGGTTCGGGATGGCGCGGTGCAGCGGCGAGGTGCCGATAAAGGTGTGGATGCGCGGCTGCGCGGCCTTGCGCACCGCTTCGGCGCAGCGGTCGATGTCCTTGAAATTGGCGCGCGCCAATCCGCAGATCATTGAGTTCTTCGAGCGTTCTGCAATTTCGGACACGGCGGCAAAGTCGCCTTCGGAGGCAATCGGGAAGCCGGCCTCGATGATATCCACGCCCATTTCGTCCAGAAGCCCGGCAATCTCCAGCTTCTCGTCATGGGTCATGGTGGCGCCGGGGCTCTGTTCGCCGTCGCGCAGGGTGGTATCGAAAATCAATACACGGGATGTGTCGCCGGAAATCGGGGATGCGTTTGTCATGTCGGTATCTCTTGTCTCTGTCCTAGGCCCTTCAGGGCATCATAAGCCTTTGATGGCGCGCGTGCGGCAATCCTCTGAGCGGGCGCGCCGGAAGGGCACACTCAGAGGCGGGCTAGGATCAGTAGGGCGCGCAGAGCCGCACCGCGGGAAGCGGTGTCTGCAAAGGTGATATCTGCGCGAATGCTCATGGCAGGGATTTATACAGAGGTGCCGCGGAATGGAAAGAGGGATTTTGATCCCGATGCCGCCTGGGATTGCGGTGATAGAGTTGTATGCGATGGTATTCGTTTAATTCGAGACAATGTTGAAAAAGGCATATAATATAAGTAAGGCCTGCGATCAGTTTCAATGCGGTGGATTGTCCATTGTGGTTTTTTCGGAGATGGGCGCGACAAGTGCTTGTACGGAAAGCTTTTTCCGGCGGCAGCGGCCCGAATCCGGCACCTTAGGCAGGCGCCGTCGACAGGAGGATACAGTGTCGAATAAAATTGTTCTTGGATACGATGACAGTGAAGCGGCCAAAACGGCGCTTGCTTTTGCTGTCGGCCTTGCCAAAGCGCAAGGGGCAGAATTGGTGATTGCGCATGTGTTGGAGTGGTCGCCCTATTCCTTCCTCACCCCGGAGGAAATCGGCGAGCGGCACAAGCGCCGCGGAGAAGAGCTGAAGCGCGCCGAAGAGGCTGTTCTGGCACCGGTCCGCAAAAGCCTTGAAGATAGCGGTCTCACTGTTTCAACCGAACTCAAATACGGCCATATCGCAGAAACCCTGTGTGATGTGATCAAGCAGAGCGGAGCCAGCCATGTGATCATCGGGCGCACCGGCCATTCGGCCCTGTCGTCGCGCCTGTTCGGCTCTGTTGCGGGCAGCCTGGCACAGGCGGCGCCGGTTCCGGTCACCATCGTTCCATAAGAAAATCAGAGGACAGTCATGAGGAAATCAATCAAGGCGGCAGCTTTGTCTGCGCCGCTGTTGCTGGCGGCAACTGCCCCGGCGATGGCACAATCCGTCGATGAGCGCGTCAATGAGCTGTTTGCCAGCTCCACCGGCTGGTTCGTCAACCTGATCTTCAGCCCGTTCCCCGGCACCAGCTTTCCCTGGATCGTGGCCTGGCTGGTGGTCGCAGCCACCGTGTTCACCGTTTATTTCGGCCTGATCCAGTTCCGCGCCTTTCCGCATTCGATTTCACTGGTCAAAGGCGACTACTCCGACCCCAATGACGCGGGTGAGGTCAGCCATTTTCAGGCGCTGGCAACCGCGCTGTCGGGCACTGTCGGCCTTGGCAACATTGCGGGCGTTGCGGTGGCTGTCGGCATCGGCGGCCCCGGCGCGACCTTCTGGATGATCCTGGCCGGCCTGATGGGCATGGCGTCGAAGTTCACCGAATGCACCCTGGGTGTGAAATACCGCAATGAGTTCGCAGACGGTCATGTCTCTGGCGGTCCGATGTACTATATGACCAAGGGCTTTGCCGAACGCGGTCTGCCGATGGGCAAATTCCTGGCGGTTCTGTTCTCGGTGTTCTGTATCCTTGGTGCCTTTGGCGGCGGCAACATGTTCCAGGCCAACCAGGCGCATGCGCAGATTTCTGGCGTCGTGGGCGACTATCCGGGCTGGATCACCGGCGTGGTGTTTGCAGCGGTGGTCTTCGCGGTGATCGTCGGCGGTCTCAAGTCCATTGCCCGCGTGACCGAGAAAGTCGTTCCCTTCATGGGGGTTGTCTATGTTGCAGCAGCGCTGGTTATCCTGGCGATGAATGCGGACAAGATCGGCTGGGCCTTTGGCCAGATCTTCGAAGGTGCCTTCACCGGCGCAGGTGTTGCCGGTGGTATGGTCGGCGCGCTGATCCAGGGCTTCAAGCGGGCTGCCTTCTCGAACGAAGCAGGTGTTGGCTCGGCTGCAATCGCGCACTCTGCGGTGAAAACCAAAGAGCCGATCACCGAAGGTTTTGTGTCGCTGCTGGAACCTTTCATCGACACAGTGGTGATCTGCACCATGACCGCGCTGGTGATCATCATCACCGGTCAGCTGATCCAGGACCCGGCTACCGGCCTGTACCTGCTGGATGAAGGCGCAAGCACCATCCAGACCGTTGACGGCAACAAAGGCGTGGCACTGACGTCGGCGGCCTTCTCCTCGGCGTTCGGCTGGTTTCAGTATGTGCTGGCGCTGGCAGTGATCCTGTTCGCCTTCTCCACCATGATCAGCTGGTCCTACTACGGGCTCAAGGCTTGGACCTTCCTGTTCGGCGAGGGGCAGACAACGGAACTGGTGTTCAAGGTGATCTTCTGCATCTTCGTGGTGATCGGCGCAGCCGCAAACCTCGGCCCGGTGATCGATTTCTCCGACGCGGCAATCTTTGCCATGGCGGTGGTCAACATCATCGCGCTCTACTTCCTGATGCCGGTCGTCAAGAAAGAGCTGAACAGCTACATGGCACGCCTGAAATCAGGTGAGATCAAAAAGTTCGGCTGACCAGGTCTGCCGGACCGAAACGGCGGACCAGGTCTGCCGGACCAAATCGGCTGACCAGGTCATGCCCGATCAAGGCTGACACAGCAAACAGGGCCTCTCCGGACTTCCGGGGAGGCTTTTTGATTGGATTTGAAAGGGGAGGGCAGCCCCGGCATTCCAGCACTGTCCGGAAATCGGGTCTGCGCCTATGGCAGAAGACCCGGGTCAATGTACGGTCCGGTGGCGCAGCCTCTGTCGGCCCTACCTTGCCACACGTGAAACACTGCACGCCCGGAAACGGATGGGAGCCTCTGTGCGGCTTTGTAATGTGGCCCTGAACGTTTCTGAAACAGGTTTGACGCTGTGATGCGGCTCTTAACCGGCAAAAAGACCAAAATCGCTACACCAAAGCCGCCGGTCCGGCAATGGCGGCAAGAGGGCGGCTGTTGGCTTGGTGCGATACAAACACTATGCGGCTTGCGCCACGGCCACATCGGCTGGACCCAAAAAACACGCCGCAGCGGCGTGCCGGGAGCGTGTCCGGTCTACTCGGTCTGGCCCGCGTCTGCGGTGCCACTGCTGACAAGTGCGCCGTTTTCCCAGGTGCCGTCCGTCTGCTCGCCGCTGGCGTATTTCATCATGCCGGGCCCCTGCCGTTTGCCGTTGACGAAACTGCCCGTATAGACATCGCCATTGGGATAGGTCGCTACACCCTCGCCGAAAATCTTGCCTTCTTGCCATGCGCCCTCGTAGGTGAAGCCGTCGGGCATCACAAACCGGCCTTGCCCGTGTCGCTGATTGTTGGCGAACTGGCCGGTGTAGACTGACCCGTCCGCATAGGTCGCGGTGGCGTCGCCGTGGCGCTGGGCGTCCTTCCAGCCGCCCTCGTAGCGGTAGCCATCGGCATAGGTCATCACACCGAAACCGTGGTTTTTGGCATTCTTGAACGCGCCTTTATAGACAAGGCCGCTGGGGTAGGTGGCGGTGCCTTGACCATCGATCACACCGGCAATCCAGTCGCCTTCATATGTGGAGCCATCGGCATAGGCGATCTTGCCTTGCCCCTCAGCAAGATCGTCCCGGAACTCGCCTTCATAAACCGATCCGTCGGCGTAGGTCATCTTTCCCTTGCCGGCAATCTGCCCCTCGGCCCATTCGCCGGTGTAGCTGTAGCCGTCCCGTTCGGTGATGGTGCCGGTGCCGTGGCGCTGATCATTGGCAAAGGTGCCGACATAAACGCCACCATTGGCGTATGTCATCTTGCCGTGGCCATGGCGGCGGGTGTTCTGCAATTCCCCTTCGTAGACATCTCCATTCGGGTGCACCTGGCGGCCGGTTCCCTGCATCTGGCTGGCAACCCACTCACCTTCGTAGATCAGCCCGTCCGGTGTTTCGAGCCGCCCTTGCCCTTGCAGCTGCCCATCTGCAACCTGGCCTTCGTAGACCGTGCCGTCGGCATAGGCGATTTTGGCTTGCCCTTCCTGACGGCCTTCGGCCCAGCCGCCATCATAGGAATAACCGTCCGGAGAAGACATTACCCCCCGCCCGTGCCGCTTGCCGTCGGCGAAACTGCCCTGATAGCGCACGCCGCTGGCGTAGACCGATGTGCCATCGCCGTGGATCTGCCCGTCCTGCCAGCCGCCTTCGTAGGTGCTGCCATCCGCGCGGGTCAGCTTGCCCAGACCATGTGGTTTGCCCTGAGCAAACTCACCTTCATAGACAGATCCGTCCGGGAAACGCGCCACGCCCTGGCCGCGGACTTCCCCTTCGATCCAGTCGCCGGTGTATTCATACCCGTTTGGCAGCCTGTAGGTGCCGGTGCCATGCTGCAATCCGCCTTTGAAGGTGCCCTCATAGACGCCGCCGATTTCATCCTGGGTGGTGATGACTTCGCCGTCCTGCGCCAGCGCGGGTGCGGCAAAAGCCAGGATGGTGGAAAGCGCGACTGCGGTACCGAAACGGGCCATTGAAAACCTCTGTTTGAACAGGAATTGCGAAGCTGCTGCCATATGGGGTTGCTCGCCCGGAAACTAAGCTACCGCAACACGGGCCGCAATGTCTTTTCCCGTCTGCATGCCCCTTGCCCTTTTCCTTGGCGGTCAATCTGATAAATGGCTGAAGGAGGAATTTTGCAAAGGGCCTAAGCAGCATGGCAGACCAATTCCGCGTGACACTGGCGCAGCTGAACCCCGCTGTGGGCGACCTGGCGGGCAACGCTGCCAAAGCAAAGGCCGCCTGGGAAGAGGGCCGCAAGGCCGGCGCTGATCTGGTGGCGCTGCCGGAAATGTTCATTACTGGCTACAACACCCAGGATCTGGTGATGAAGCCGGCCTTCCACACTGCCGCTATTGCCGAGGTGGAGAAACTGGCGTCGGACTGCGCTGATGGTCCGGCGCTGGCGATTGGCAGCCCCTGGGTCGAGGGCGGGCGGCTTTATAATGCTTACCTGATTTTGAAAGGCGGCAAGATCGCCTCGCGCAGCCTCAAGCATCATCTGCCGAACGAAACCGTGTTTGACGAGGTCCGCATCTTTGACGCAGGCCCCCTGGGCGGGCCTTATGCGGTTGGCAACACCCGTATCGGCTCCCCCATCTGCGAGGACGGCTGGCACGAGGATGTGGCTGAAACCCTGGCCGAGACCGGCGCCGAGTTTCTGCTGATCCCCAATGGTTCGCCCTATTTCCGCGACAAGATGGACGTGCGCTTCAACCACATGGTGGCGCGCTCTGTCGAAACCCATCTGCCGGTGATTTACCTGAACATGGTGGGCGGGCAGGATGATCAGGTTTTTGACGGCGGCTCCTTTGTGCTGAACCCCGGCGGCGCATTGGCGCTGCAGATGCCGGTGTTCGACGAGGCGTATGCGCATCTGGATCTGGAGCGCACCGATGACGGCTGGCGTGCCATCGAAGGTGAAAAGGCGCCTCTGCCAGATGCGTGGGAACAGGACTACCGGGTGATGGTGGAATCCTTGCGCGACTACATGGGCAAGACCGGCTTCAAGAAGGTGCTTCTGGGGCTCTCCGGCGGGGTTGATTCGGCAATCGTAGCCGCCATCGCGGTGGACGCGCTGGGCGCAGAAAACGTCCGCTGTGTGATGCTGCCCTCCGAGTACACCAGTCAGGAATCGCTGGACGATGCCGAAGCTGTCGCCCAGGCGCTGGCTGTGCATTATGACTATGTGCCGATTTCCGAAGGCCGCGCGGCCATCACCAATACGCTGGCGCCACTGTTTGCCGGCATGGAACCCGGCCTGACAGAGGAAAACATCCAGTCCCGCCTGCGCGGCCTGCTGCTGATGGCGATGTCCAACAAGTTCGGGGAAATGCTGCTGACCACCGGCAACAAGTCCGAAGTCGCGGTCGGCTATGCCACCATCTATGGCGACATGAACGGCGGCTACAACCCGATCAAGGATCTCTACAAGACCCGCGTCTTTGAAACCTGCCGCTGGCGCAACGCCAACCACCGCCCCTGGATGAAGGGGCCGGAGGGAGAGGTGATCCGCCCCAATGTGATCGACAAACCGCCCAGTGCCGAACTGCGCGAGGATCAGAAGGACAGCGACAGCCTGCCGGATTACCCCGAGTTGGATGCAATTCTGGATATTCTGGTGGATCAGGACGGCTCTATCGCGGATTGCGTCGCAGCCGGTTTTGACCGGGCTGTGGCCAAGCGGGTGGAGCATCTGGTTTATATCAGCGAATACAAACGCTTCCAGTCCGCCCCCGGTGCCCGCCTGACCCGGCGCGCCTTCTGGTTGGACCGCCGCTATCCGATCGTGAACCGCTGGCGCGACCCGTCCTGATGTCCGGCTAACCTTCTGATGATGCAGGGTTTTCCGCGTCTCATATGGGGTGTTTTTCGTCGAGCCTGCGCGGGTGATACACTGGTCTGCGGCTGAAAAATCACAATGGCGCAATGCGGCGCAAGAGCTGTCGCATGCTTGCTGGACCGGCGGTGGCGCTGCAGGCATAGATGCCCGCATGCCCGGACCGAAGCTGCCACATTTCCAATCTGACCTGGCCTTGCCCAAGGCCGTCGACGCCGTGGTGATCGGCGGCGGCATTATCGGTGCCAGCACAGCGCTGGAACTGGCCGAACGCGGCCATTCGGTGCTGCTCTGCGAAAAGGGGCAGATCGCCGGAGAACAAAGCTCGCGCAACTGGGGATGGGTGCGCCTCGCCTGCCGCGACCCGCGGGAAATTCCGCTGATGGCGGCTTCTTTGCGTCTGTGGGAGCGGCTGGCAGAGCGGACCGAACATGAAACCGGCTTTGCCCGCACAGGCATTCTCTACACGGCTGAAACAGCCAAGCGTGAAGCGCAGCTGGAACGCTGGCTGCGCAATCTTGACGGTTGGGAGCAGGGCGCGCGGATGGTCCGCGGTGAACGGCTGGCGCAGCTGATGCCCGGTCATCAGACCGCGGCGCGTGCGGCGCTGCACACGCCTTTGGACGGGCGGGCAGAACCCCAGCTGGCAACCCATGCTATCGCCTCTGCTGCCCGTGCCGCAGGGGCCAGGGTGATGACGGATTGTGCCGTGCGCAGTGTTGAAATGTCTGCGGGTCGTATCAGTGGCGTGATGACAGAGCGCGGTCGGGTGGCCTGCTCAGCCGTTGTTGCCGCTGGTGGTGCCTGGTCGCGGCTGTTCCTGGGCAATGCAGGCGTGAACTTGCCGCAGTTGAAGGTGCTGAACACGGTGCTGCGCAGCTCGCCTGTGCACGGCGGCCCCGACACCTCGGTGCGCAGCGGAAACCTTGGTCTGCGTAAACGCGCAGACGGCGGCTATACTGTTTCGGATGCGATGGTGAATGTGGTGGACATCGTCCCCGACAGTTTCCGCCTGGGGCATAAGTACCTGCCCAGCCTGCGTCAGGAATGGCGGGCGCTGCAGTTCCGAATCTCTGGCCGCTGGGCAGAAGAGGCGGCACAGGCGCGCCGCTGGCAGCCGCAGGACACCACAGCGTTTGAACAGTGCCGGGTTCTGGATCCGGCGCCCTCGCAGAAAGCGTTGCGCAGCGGCTGGGCTGCGGCGCAAAGGGCCTTTCCGGTGCTAAAGGGCGCGGATGTGGTGCAAAGCTGGGCCGGGCTGATGGATGTGACGCCGGACGCAATCCCGGTGATTTCCCAGGTCGACAACCTGCCGGGGCTGTTCATTGCCACGGGTTTCTCTGGCCACGGCTTTGGCATTGGCCCCGCAGCCGGGCAGCTGACTGCCGATCTGGTGACCGGCAGCCCCCCGATTGTGGACCCGCATGCATTCCGGCTGTCGCGCTTCACGGATGGCGGCGGCTTTGGTCCGCAAACCGGCTATTGATCCATCGGTCTGCAAGCTGCGCGGGACTGTCAGACTGTTGGTGCCGCGCTACCTTTACGGCAGGAGGGTAGGCGGATGAACGGCAACAAGACAGTTCCGACCGGTGCAAGCGTTGCGGAGTTTCTGCACGGCGTGGAGCCCGAGCGCAAATCGGTTGAAGCGCAGGAGCTGGACCGGCTGTTTCGGCGCGTAACTGGCTTCCAGCCGCAAATCTGGGGAACGTCCATCATTGGCTACGGCCGCTATCACTACCGCTATGCGAGCGGCCGCGAAGGCGCGTTTCTCGCCACCGGATTTGCGCCGCGCCGGGCGCGCCATTCGATTTACATCATGCCGGGCTATCAGGATTACAGCGCCATCCTGTCCCGTCTGGGCAAGCACCGCCTTGGCAAAAGCTGCCTCTATGTGAACAAACTCGCTGACATTGACCTGGAAGTGCTGGGCGAATTGATCCGCGCAGGTCTCAAAGACCTGAATGCAATCTGGCCAGTGCAGTCTGAATGATGGGCAGCCTGAATACCCCGGCTTCATCTTTCCATAAATACTCGTATCCCGGCGTCCGGCGGACGGCCGTGCCGCCAACAGGCCAGGCCCGCGCCAGTGGCGCGTTAACCCTCGTGAAACTGGACAAACCGCGGCCTATGTGACAAGGGGCAAGGCAACAGGAGATCCGAGATGACCACCACCCGTTTTGCCCCGTCGCCGACCGGCTATATCCACGTCGGCAACCTGCGCACCGCGCTGATGAACTACCTGATCGCCCGCAAGGCCGGCGGAACCTTTATCCTGCGCATCGATGACACCGACCCGGAGCGGTCCAAGGAAGAATATGTCGATGCCATCAAACAGGACCTGGAGTGGCTGGGACTGACCTGGGACAAGGTGGAGCGCCAGTCCGAGCGGCTCGACCGCTATGTCGCCGCGGCTGACCGCTTGCGTGAAATCGGCCGCTTCTACGAGGCGTTTGAGACCCCGACCGAACTGGACCTGAAGCGCAAGAAACAGCTGAACATGGGCAAGCCGCCGGTCTATGACCGTGCCGCCCTGGCTCTGTCCGAAGATGAAAAGACCGCCCTGCGCGCCGAACGCGGAGATGGCGTCTGGCGGTTCAAGCTGGATCATCAGCGCATTGAATGGAGCGATGGCATTCTGGGCGACATCTCGATTGATGCGGCCTCTGTCTCCGACCCGGTGCTGATCCGCGGCGACGGCCAGTTTCTCTATACGCTGGCCTCGGTGGTCGATGACACTGAAATGGGCGTCACACATGTGGTGCGCGGCTCGGATCATGTGACCAACACCGCCACTCAGATCCAGATCATCGAGGCGCTGGGCGGCACTGTGCCCTCTTTTGCCCACCATTCGCTGCTGACCGGTCCGCAGGGCGAGGCGCTGTCTAAACGTCTGGGCACACTTGCCCTGCGCGACCTGCGTGAGGCCGGTGTGCAGCCGATGGCGCTGCTGTCGCTGATGGCACGTCTGGGGTCCTCCGATCCGGTGGAGCTGCGCAGCGAAATGGCGGAGCTGATTGACGGCTTCGATATCAACCGCTTTGGCGCTGCACCGACCAAATTCGATGTTGAGGATCTCTATCCGCTGACGGCCCGCTATCTGCAGTCGCTGCCGCTGGATGCGGTGCAGACCCATGTGGATGCGCTGGATATTCCGGCGGAAAAGCAGGCCGCATTCTGGGATGTGGCCAAGGAAAACATCACCACGCTCAAGGATCTTGCTGGCTGGTGGGAGCTGTGCCGCGACGGTGCCGAGCCGCTGGTGGCAGAGGAGGACAAGGCGTTCATTGCCGAGGCGATGGCGCTGCTGCCGGAAGGCCCCTATGACGCTGACAGCTGGGGGAAATGGACGGCTGCGGTGAAAGAGGCAACGGGCCGCAAGGGCAAAGGCCTATTCATGCCGCTCCGCAAGGCCGTGACCGGCATGGAACGCGGCCCCGACATGTCGGCCCTGCTGGCCTTGATGGAAACCGTCCGCGCCCGTGGCTGACGGAATAATGTGACGGACGGAAACGGCGCGGCCTGAGGGTCGCGCCGTTTCTGTTTGGAGCGCTCCCGCCCGCTGAAGCTGCATCAAAGATGCCGCAGCAACCGTTGGGCCGGGCGCCGCGCGAATGCGCGGCGCTGCACCGCACCGCCAGGTGCGGTGCCATGCCCAACTGGGCATGGCGCAGGTTTCCTGCGCCGAACCGGGCGGGAGAGCTTCCGGTCCTGGCGGTCAGCCGAAGTGCAGGCAGCGCAGGACGGGGGCTGGAAACGTATCAGCCGTTCAGGATACGGGCGCCGGTTTTTCTGATCACCTCGTCAAAGAACAGATGCTCATCGCGGCTCAGTTGCTGGTGGCGTGGGTAGCGGGGGTGTGTCCGGTCATTCAGGATCGGCGCATCCCACCCGTCTGTGGTTGCCACAAACTCCTGCACGCCCTTTTCGCCGAACACCTGCAGATAGCCCTGCAGCACAACGTCCAGATAGCTGAGCAGAACCGGGTGCCTATCTGTGGTGCCATTCTGCGTTTCCGCAGCCACGGCATAGACGGAGATTTCGGGGCTGTCTGCCCGCCCGTGCCGTATCTGCTCTGTGGCCGCGAGCCGCTCATAGGCAAACTCGCGCGCGTCCAGCGCTGCCCAGTTGGCCCCCGGAACTTCTGCGATCAGCCCGTCGATTTCACTGTCGGCGCAGCGCACCGCCGACAAAAAGGCGACCTCGCGCAGATCTGTGTGCACCCAGGCTCTCCGCCAGCCGCTGAGCCGGGCAGGCAACGCGCCGCCATAGTCATGAGTTGCCGTATTCACCAGGCTGCCGTAGCCGAAGAAGCAGGGGGACGTCATGCTCTGTCCTTTCGAAAGGCGCGTTTGCAGCAATTGATGTATGTCAAACCGCTTTTTGGCGGGGTGTGCAATAAGCGATGCACCGACGCTGCAGGAGCTGACCCATGCGCATTACCAAAAGGACCAATATTGCCGTGCGGCTGCTGATGTACTGCGCCGCCCATGATGATCGCCTGGTGACTAAGGCGGAGATCGCTGAATGCTGCAATGTTTCGGAAAACCACCTGGCACAGGTGATCAATCAGCTGAGCCAGCTGGGCTATCTTGCCACCCAGCGGGGCCGCAACGGTGGCATGAATCTGGGCAAGCCAGTCGCGCAGATACGAATTGGCGACGTGTTCCGCGATGTCGAAGGCGATCTGCCGATGGTCGAATGCTTTGCCGATGCGGACAACACCTGCCCGCTGACGGATGCTTGCCGCCTCAAGGTGGCGCTGTCCGATGCGGCGCAGGCTTTCTATGCATCGCTGGATGATATTTCCCTGGAGACTCTGGTCTGCGGCAACCACGATCTGCTGCGTATCCTCCAGCCGGTGTCCTGCGGCGCCCGCTGAAACGGGCTGCCGCCGGTCCGATTACTCCCGGGCGCGCAGGATACGCGCCGGTTTGGCCGCCAGCGGTCGCAGGGCAAAGGCCAGCCCCGCCAGCAGTGTCGTCAGCACCCCGCCACAGATCACCAGGATCGCGTTGGGCCAGATCACGGTATAGCTGGTCTCGAAAACATAGGCGTTGATCGCCCAGGCTCCGGCAATGCCCGCCGCCAGAGCCACCAGTCCCGCTGCCGCGCCCAATAGGGCAGAGCGCAGCGCAAAGCTTGCCAGGATCTGCCTGCGCGGTGCTCCCAGCGTTTTCAACAGCGCCGCCTCATAGCGCCGGGCAGGTTCACCGGCGGCAGCGGTGCCCAATAGCACCAGGAACCCGGTCAGCAGCGTCGCTGCCGCGCCATAGGCGGTGGCGGCGGCCAGCTGGCGCAGGATTTCCGACACCCGGTCGATGGCATCACGCATGCGGATGGCAGTGATATTCGGCATTTCCCGCGCCAGATCGCGCAGGATGGCGGCTTCGGCCTGTTCTTCGGCATAAACGGTGGCAATGAAACTATGCGGCGCGCCTGCCAGTGCGGCCTCGTTCAGCACCATCACAAACCCCATGCCGGCGGTGGAGAAATCCACATTGCGGAAACTGGAAATGGTGCCGGTGATGTCGCGACCCAGGATGTTCAGCGTCAGCGTGTCCCCCAGCTGGAGCCCCAATTCCTCGGCCTCTTCGGCGGCAAAGCTGATCTGGGGGGTGCCGGAATAGTTTTCAGGCCACCATTCACCTGCGGTGACCTCGGTTGCTTCCGGCTGGGCGGCGGCATAGGTGATGCCGCGGTCGCCGCGCACCACCCAGTGATCGCCCGCAACCTCTGTTGCAGCCTGGCCGTTGATGCGGGTCAGCACTCCGCGCAGCATCGGCGCGTTTTCTACCCGCGTCACAGAAGGGTCGTTTTGCAGCCGCTCCAGAAAGGCGGGCATCTGGCTGCGCTGGATATCGACAAAGAAATAACTTGGCGCCACATCCGGCAGGTTGCCGGCAATCGCCCGGCGCATATTGCCGTCGATCTGGCCGATAGCGGCTAGCACGGTCAGGCCCAGCCCCAGCGCCAGAACGGCAGGAACCGCCCCATCCCGCGCGCTGCCAATAGACGACAGCGCCCATCGCAAAGCAGGGCGCCCGCGCGACGCTGCAGTGCCGCGGCGTGCCAGGAAACCGATCGCAAGCGCCGCCAGCAGCAGCACTGCAAGCGCGCCCATCAGCCCGCCTGCAGTCCACAGCGTCAGCCGGGCTGAGCCGCTGAACCAGGCTGCCAGCCCGACCAGTGCCGCCAGCGCCAGCCCGGTTGCCAGCAGATACTGTGGCGCAGGCAGCCTGCTGCGGCTGGCAAAGGCATCGCGGAACAGGGACGCCGCGCGGATCCGTTCGGCCCGCGCCAACGGCCACAAGGCAAAGATAAAGGCGGTCAGCACGCCATAGACCGCAGCTTCAGCCAGTGCTGAAGGGTAAAGCGAAAACACCGCCGGGAACGGCAGCTGCGCCGCAATCAGCGGCCCCAGCAGGACCGGCCCCAGCCCGCCCAATGCCAGACCGATGCCGACGCCAATCAATGTCAGCGCGCCGATCTGTAGAAAATATGTGAGGAAAATAGTCTGCCGCTCCGCCCCCAGCGTGCGCAGGGTGGCAATGGTGGCGGTCTTGGTCGCCAGATAGGCGCGCACGGCAGCAGACACGCCAACCCCGCCCACGGCCAGGCCCGACAAGCCCACCAGCACCAGGAATCCACCAAGCCTTTCGACAAATGAGGTGATGCCGGGGGCACCGTTGCGGGCATCGCGCCAGCGCATGCCGGTGGTTTCAAACAGCCCTTCAGCCTCTGCCTGCAAGGCATTCAGATCATGATCTGCCGGCAGTTCCATCCGGTATTTGGTGTCAAATAGAGTGCCGGGTTCCAGCAGGCCAGAGCCGGCCAGGTCTGCCGTCCGCACCATCGTGCGCGGGCCCAGCTCAAAGCCGGAGGCCGCGGCATCCGGTTCCAGCGCAATCATCGCCATCAGGCGAAAATCCCGGGTGCCAAGCCGGAAAACATCTCCGGGCGTCAGCCCTAGCCGGTCTGACAGCACCCGGTCCATCACCCCGCCGGGCAGCCCGTCAGCGCCTGCCAGTGCGGTTTCCAACGGCATCGAAGGCGCCAGCGTCATCGTGCCCTTCAGCGGATAGAGCCCGTCCACCGCCTTCACCTGTGTCAGCCCGCGCTCCTCGCCCACAGTCGCCATGGAGCGGAATTCGGCAATCTCGGAGTGGCGCAAGGCGGTACGGTCCAGCCAGGCGCGCTCTTCTTCATTGGCAAAGCGGTAGGTGAAATTCAGTTCCGCATCGCCGCCCAGAATGGTGGCGCCTTCGCGCTCCAGCCCGGTTTCGATCGAAGCGCGAATAGATCCGATGGCCGCGATCACGCCGACCCCCAGCGCCAGGCAGGCCAGGAAGATACGGAAGCCCTTCAGACCGCCGCGCAGCTCCCGCAAGGCAAATCGCCAGGCCAGGCGAAAGGCCGCAGCATTCATTCTGCAGCCTCGCGCGCGGTTTCATCCTCGACACGCCCGTCGCGCAGCCGCACCACCCGGTCGCAGCGGGCGGCCAGCTCTGGCGCGTGGGTGACCATCACCAGCGTCGCCCCGTAGCGGTCACGCAACCCAAACAAAAGATCCATCACCGCTTCGCCGTTGGCCTCATCCAGATTGCCAGTGGGTTCATCCGCCAGCACGATCGCGGGCCGCGGCGCCAGTGCCCGCGCCAGCGCCACACGCTGCTGCTCGCCGCCCGACATCTGCGCCGGGAAATGGCCCGCCCGGTGGCCCAGGCCGACGGCTTCCAGTTCTGTCTGGGCGCGGTCAAAAGCATCCTTGACGCCGGCCAGTTCCAACGGGGTCGCCACGTTTTCCAGCGCAGTCATCGTCGGGATCAGGTGAAAGCTCTGGAACACCACCCCCATGTTATCGCGGCGGAAACGCGCCAGCGCATCTTCATCCATGGTGGTCAGATCCTGGTCCAGGGCAGCCACCGTGCCGCCGGTCGCCTGCTCCAGGCCGCCCATCAGCATCAACAGCGATGACTTGCCCGATCCGGACGGCCCCACAAGCCCCAGCGTCTCTCCCTGCTGCACATCCAGCGAGATGCCGTGCAGAATCTCTACCGGGCCGGTATTGCTATTCAGTGTCAAACTCGCATCTAAGAGATGCAGAACGGGGCTGTTTTGATCGGTCATCGGGCCTGCCTGTTGGACTCACCTAACGGATATGGAGTATTTGCTGCGATGCGCAAGACACTGGCACTGCTGAGTTTGCTGCTTTTTACGGGTGCCACATGGGCGGAGCCGCTGCGGATCACGGTCCTTGGCGACAGTCTGGTGCAGGGGTACGGGCTGCCGCAGGGCCAGGGGCTGGTGCCACAGCTGGAGCAGTGGATGAATGAAAACGGCGCCGAAACGGTGCTGCAAAACGCGGGTGTCTCGGGCGACACCACGGCCGGCGGGGCAGAGCGCGCTGCATGGACGCTGTCGGACAATCCCGACGGGCTGATCGTTCTCTTAGGTGGCAATGATATGCTGCGCGGGCTGGCACCGCAGGCGGCGCGCGCCAACCTGACCCGCATCCTGCAGACGGCTCAGGCCCAGGGGATCAAGGTTCTGCTGATCGGCATGAAGGCTCCGCGCAATTATGGCCCGGACTATAAACAGGACTTTGATGCAATCTATCCAGAGCTTGCGGATGAATACGGCGCGGTGCTGCACCCGGACGCCTTTGCCGGCATCGCAGAGGCGGCAGGAAATGATCCCGCAGCAGCGCAGGCGTTCATGCAGGACGACAGCATCCATCCCAACGCCCGGGGTGTGGCGCTGAACGTGGCTGCAATCGGCCCGGCAGCCCTGCAACTGGCGGCGTCAATAGCCCAGTGAAACAGCCCCGTCAGTCAGGGCTGTTTGGAAATCTCAAAGCAGATCAGAGGATCAGGAAACCAGTGCGATATCCACAGCGGATTCGCGGCCGTCGCGGCCTGCGCGCAGCTCATAGGTCACTTTCTGATTGTCCGCCAGGCCGGTCAGGCCAGAGCGCTCAACAGCGGAAATGTGGACGAAAATATCCTTGCCGCCATCTTCGGGTGCAATAAAGCCGTAGCCTTTGGTGGTGTTGAACCATTTGACGGTGCCAGTGGCCATCGTCGTATACTCCTACGTCGTCTCAATTGTCTGCCCGCGTCATGCGGCAGTCCGGCAACGTCTGCAGATGATCATGACCGTTCCGGGTAGGGGACAGGAATGGCATCCGCGTCACATCGCCGTGACAGAATTGAGTAGGAATCCCGTTCGGTGCAAGAAAAAATGCGCTGTGACGCAGGGTTCTGGGGCGAAATCCGGCAAAACCGTGCCGATTTCCCCACCACAACCCGGCCTAAAGTACGGTGACCACCGTGCCCAGCGGCACCCGCTCGTACAGGTCCATTACGTGGTCGTTCAGCATCCGGATGCAGCCGTTTGACGCCGAATGCCCAATGGTTTGCGGCTGGTTGGTTCCGTGGATACGGAAATAGGTGTCGACCCCGTTCTGGAACAGATAGAGCGCCCGCGCCCCCAGCGGATTATTCGGACCGCCCGGCTGAATGTAGTCATTGTCGATGAATTTGGCATAGGCCCGCGGATCGCGCTCAATCATTTCGTTGGTGGGCCGCCAGGTGGGCCATTCCTTCTTGCGCTCGATCACAGCGCGGCCGGTAAACTCCAGCCCGGCCTTGCCGACGCCGACACCGTATCGCATCGCCTTGCGTGTGTCGGTCACGAAATAAAGGTAGTAGGAACGCGGCAGCACCAGGATCTGGCCGGGGGCAAAATCCTTGCGAATCCGGACCTCCTGCGGAGTAGGGTCAAATGGGGCAGGGTCCTGCTTGCGGGCCAGCGCGGGCAAAGGAAGCAATGCGGACACTGCCGCTGCGCTGCCACTGATGAGAATGTTCCGGCGTGAAAACATGGCCAAACCTCCGAACGTCAATTGTTACTCCTCCGTATCTTCCGGCGGCAGGGGCAGGCGGTCAACGGGTTTGAGAGGATGTTAGGCAAACTGTTGCACCGTCGGCTGCCGCAGCTATACCGGGGCAAACTGCCAAAGGAACCGACATGGGTGCCAAAACCCTCACCTGCTTTTCGTGTGCCCAGCTGAACCGGGTGCCAGAGGAAAAACTGGGCAGCGGCCCGAAATGCGGCAGCTGCGGCGCGGCGCTGATGCCGTCCAAACCGGTGAATGTGGACCCGGCCACCCTGCAGAAAGCGGTGCAGAACGATGATGTTCTGCTGGTTGCGGATTTCTGGGCGCCCTGGTGCGGCCCCTGCCGGATGATGGCGCCAGAGTTTGCCAAGGCGGCCAAGACTCTGGCCGGGTCCGCGCGGCTGGTCAAGCTCAACACCCAGGATCACCAGTCCACCGGCGCCCGCTACCGCATCCGCGGCATTCCGGCGCTGATCGCCTTTGAACGTGGCAAGGAGAAAAAGCGCAAGGCCGGCGCGATGCGGTCAGCGCAGATCGCCGCCTGGCTGCGCGGCTGAAACCGCACAAGCCCGTCTTTGGAACAGACCGGCACCCGGGATCTGCGGATTTCAGGCGGCCGCGGCCAGCGTGGCATCGGGGGGCGTTGGGTCGCCGGGCCCTGCCGGATTGCTGCGCCAGTAAAGAAACGCCGTTGTCAGCAACGCCGCCACAGAGCCTGCAGCCGGATAAATCAGCACACAGACCCACAGGGGCAGTTCGGCTGCAGCAAAGCCCAGCACGGCAGCAGCCAGCCCTGCAATTACGCCCAAGATGATGCCTGCCCAGGCCATGAAGTCTCCGCGATTTCGCGCAGCGCGGCCCAATGCGGCGCTGCCTCCTGTGCCATCATCCGCCCAACTGTGTTGTCAAAAGGTTAACAATGCGGCAATCCGGGCCAAACCGGCAAAAATCAGCGCGGTCACTTTGACGTCAATGCCTCGCCGTCCTTGGCCTGGGGCATCCTGCCTTTGCCCTGTTGCAGCACATGCGCCAGCTCATGCACCAAAAGCTCCGAGTTCTTGGCGTCGCCCGGCTTCATGAAATAGATGTCGTTGCCATAGGTAAAGGCTTTGGCCTTCAGCTCTTTGCAGAGATCCTTGGCGTTGCCGCCCACATGCACCTGCACCTTGGCCAGTTTCGCCTTGGAGAAATGCGCCTCCAGCCCCTTGCGCACATCGCCGGGCAGCTTCTTGCCCTTGGTGCCTTCGGGTTCGGTTGTCAGCTTCTTGCGCTTGGCTTTCTTGCCATTCAGCGCCTCGACCTGTGCCTTCACGTCTTCCGGTTTCAGGGGCATGGGGAGATCCTTTTAATGCGTCAATCAATATGGGCGCGCAGGGCGCCTGAGGGGATCATAGCGCAGCGCGCGGGAAAGGCGAAGCGGTGCGGTTTTGTGCCTACAGGGGCGTGTCACGCAGTGGCACGGCCCGCGCCTGACCTTCCCCCCGGGAAGGTGCATTCGCGCCCTCCCAAGGTCAGGCGAGGGCCTTGTGTTGAGCCTAATCTGACGTAATGCCCAGATCTCTTCTAATCGAAGACTTCAGCTTTTCATGAGCGCGAGATCTGCCTTTAGGGTCTGCGTTTGATGCTATGATTTTGTTAATGGAGTCTCTGACTGTCTGAGGTCCTACGACTTCACATCGCATCTGCCAGTAGGCAAAGTTCTTCGCAGCTTCGTCAGTTCCGTCCACCGCAGCCCGGTGATACGCTTCTAGAAGTCCGACGTAGGCTTCTTTGCGCTCGCGAAAGCTTCGCTCCTCAGCCTCGGTTCGTGATGACAGCCAGCTTTGTACGATGGCTGTCACCACGGAACCCAGACCAAAGGCTCCCAAGAGTGGAAGCCAATCACTCACCGCACAAACTTCTTGTGCTTCAACCGCTTGGGCTCCAGCGCGTCCGGTCCCAGACGGCGCTTCTTGTCTTCTTCGTAGTCCTCGAAATTGCCTTCGAACCACTCCACATGGGCGTCGCCCTCGAACGCCAGGATATGTGTGCAGATCCGGTCGAGGAAGAAACGGTCGTGCGAGATCACCACGGCGCAGCCGGCGAAATCGACCAGCGCGTCTTCCAGCGCCCGCAGGGTTTCCACGTCCAAGTCGTTGGTCGGTTCGTCGAGCAGCAGCACGTTGCCACCCTCTTTCAGCAGCCGCGCCATATGCACACGGTTGCGCTCACCGCCGGACAGCAGGTTCAGCGGTTTCTGCTGGTCGCCGCCCTTGAAGTTGAACGAAGAGCAATAGGCGCGGGAGTTGACCTGGGCGTCGCCCAGCTCGATGATCTCGGCGCCGCCGGAAATCGCTTCCCAGACGGTTTCATTATCCTTCAGGTCATCACGCGACTGGTCGACATAGGACAGTTTCACCGTGTCGCCATATTCCACAGAGCCGGAATCGGGCTGTTCCTGGCCGGTCAGCATCTTGAACAGGGTCGATTTACCGGCGCCGTTGGGGCCGATCACGCCGACAATACCGCCCGGAGGCAGCGAGAATTCCAGCCCCTCGATCAATTGCTTGTCGCCGAAATGCTTGGCGAGACCGGTCACTTCGATCACTTTGGACCCCAGGCGCGGGCCGTTCGGAATGACGATCTGGGCACGCCCGACCTTCTCGCGTTCGGACTGGCTGGCCATTTCGTTATAGGCGGCAATACGCGCCTTGGATTTTGCCTGACGGGCTTTCTGGCCCTGCTGCATCCATTCCAGCTCGCGCTCCAGCGTCTTCTGCTTGGCCTTGTCTTCGCGGGCTTCCTGGCTCAGGCGCTTGGCCTTCTGCTCCAGCCAGGCAGAGTAGTTGCCTTCGTAGGGAATGCCGCGGCCACGGTCCAGCTCCAGAATCCAGCCGGTGATGTCATCCAGGAAGTAACGGTCGTGGGTGACGCAAAGGATGGTGCCCTTGTAGTCGATTAGGTGCTGCTGCAGCCAGGCGATGGTCTCGGCGTCCAGGTGGTTGGTCGGTTCGTCGAGCAGAAGCATGTCGGGCGCTTCCAGCAAGAGTTTGCACAGGGCCACGCGGCGTTTCTCACCGCCGGAAAGATCCGCAATCTTGGCGTCATCCGGCGGGCAGCGCAGCGCTTCCATCGAGACATCCACCTGACTGTCCAGATCCCACAGGTTTTCCGCGTCAATCGCGTCCTGCAGCTCGGTCATCTCGGCCATCAGCTCATCGGTGTAATTCTCGGCCATCTCCACCGCGATCTGGTTGAAGCGGTCGACCTTGTTCTTTTTCTCCGCCACACCCAGCATGACGTTTTCACGCACAGACAGGCTCTCGTCCAGCTGCGGCTCCTGCGGCAAATAGCCGACTTTGGCGCCCTCGGCCGACCACGCCTCGCCGGTGAAATCGGTATCCAGACCGGCCATGATCTTCATCAGGGTGGACTTACCGGCGCCGTTGACGCCGACCACACCGATTTTCACGCCGGGCAGAAAGGAGAGGTGGATGTTTTCAAAGCATTTCTTGCCACCCGGGTAGGTCTTGGAGACACCCTGCATGTGGTAGACGTACTGATAGGCGGCCATGTGACTGCTCCATGATGGGGGAATTCTAGCTGGCTGGTGTGATAGCCGAAGGGCGGCGGCGGGGCAATGCGGGATGCGCCGCAGGGGTGGGACGCCCAGCTTGCTCCGGCTGCGCGCTCCCTTATGCACCCAGTGGCGCCGTGGGAATGTCTTCAGAACGGATGCAACGGCCCGTCTTGGCTTGGCGCGCCGCCCGGCTCGCGCCTGACCTCCCCGTCATGCCGGAGCTGTGCGTCGTCCAAGGCAAATGCGCATTTGCTCCCGCTTTCAACATCCAATTGATCTCCCCCGCAAATTATGCGCATCAAGCACTTCATGGTTTGCAGATTGCCGCATATCCACCCGGGCCAAAGCGTCGGGCTTCTGGGAGGGTCGTTTGACCCGCCGCATCGCGGCCATGCAGCGATTTCCCATGCGGCACTGAAACGCTTTGGTCTGGATCATCTGTTCTGGCTGGTGTCGCCCGGCAATCCGCTGAAGACCCGCCGACCGGCCTCTCTGCAGCGCAGGATATTGGCTGCAGAAGACCTGATTCAACATCCGCGCATCCACATCAGTGGCATCGAGGCAAAGCTGGGCACCCGCTACACCGCCCAGACCCTGCGCCACCTGCGCCGCCGTCATCCGGGGGTGCGCTTTGTCTGGCTGATGGGGGCAGACAACCTGACCCATTTCCACCGCTGGAAGGATTGGCAGCAGATCCTGGACACGGTGCCGGTCGGGGTGCTGGCCCGGCCCGGCGACCGGATCTCAGCCCGCTATTCCCCGGCGGCGCGGATCTACCGCCATGCCATGCTGAAAGGCAGCGAAAGCCAACTGCTGGCGCAGTCGGAAAGTCCGGCCTGGTGTTTCATCAACCTGCCAATGGTGGATGTAAGCTCTACTGCGCTGCGCGCCCGCGGCGACTGGTCAGCAGTGCAGGGCGGATGAGCCTGCGATCTGTCAGCAATATCCCGCACCGGTCGCCTGCCGGGATTATTGACATGGTCGCAAACATGGGGAAACTGCCCTGAAACATGCTGCCCGTGGTTACAGGATTTGCCAGTGCGAATTTGCCGGTGCGAATTTGTCAGTATGAACTTGCCAGTGTGAAACAGCCGGGACCTTGCGGCGCAAAGCCGTGGATCGGGGATTGAAGAAGAACGGTACCTGACCCTAAAAATGAACAAGATGACTTCACGCCGGACATTCCTCCTTTCCGGGCTTGCCGCTTTGGCGGGCACGTCTGCGCTGGCCAATGCGCCGGCGGTCTCGCTGCGGCCTGTTGCCCGCAAAGTCAGCTCTTTGGCTGCGGGCGCCGATGGGCTGCAAGCGCTGATCGAACGTGCCGGGCTGCGCGGCAAAGCTGTGTGCGCCGTGGCGGATGTCAAGACCGGGCAGATGCTGGAAACCGCCGGCGGCACACAGGCACTGCCGCCTGCCAGCGTCGCCAAGGCGCTGACCGCGCTCTATGCGCTGGATGTTCTGGGGGCGGATCACCGGTTCGAAACCCGTATTCTTGCGACCGGCGGCGTGTCCGGCGGCGTGGTCGCGGGGGACGTGATCCTGGCGGGCGGCGGCGATCCGCTGCTGAACAGTGACCATCTGGCATTGCTGGCAAAGTCCTTGAAAACTGCCGGTGTGCGCGAGGTGCGCGGCAAGTTTCTGGTCTGGGACGGTGCGCTGCCCTCCGTCAAGACCATTGATCCCGACCAGCCCGACCATGTCGGATATTCACCTGCGGTCTCTGGCATTTCGCTGAACTTCAACCGGGTGCATTTCGAATGGAAACGCGCCGCCGGCGGCGGCTGGGTGACGACTATGGACGCCCGCACCGAGAAATACCGCCCCGAGGTTGCCGCTGCCCGGATGGCGATCCAGACCCGCGCAGTGCCGGTCTATACCTATGCCGAGAAGGGCGGGGTGGATCACTGGACCGTCGCCTCCAAGGCGTTGGGCAAAGGCGGCTCCCGTTGGCTGCCGGTGCGCAACCCTGCGGCCTATGCCGGCGATGTCTTTCGCACCATGGCGCGGGCCAATGGCATTTCTCTGCCAAAAGCGCGAAAGACAAAGTCGCTGCCTTCGGCCACACTGCTGGCGCAGCATCGCAGCCCGCCGCTGGACGTGCTGCTGAAGGCGATGCTGAAATACTCCAACAATCTGATGGCGGAAATGATCGGCATGTCCGCCACCGCCGCCCGTGCCGGCCGGCCGGCTTCGCTCTCGGCTTCCGCGGCAGAGATGAGCCGCTGGGCTGCCGCAAAATACGGCATGTCCTCCACCCGGCTGGTGGATCACTCCGGGCTGGGCGAAGACTCGCGGATGACGCCTGCAGATCTGACTGGCGCGCTGGTGGCCGCCTATAAGGCGGGCCAGTTGAAGCCGCTCTTGAAATCTTTCCAGATGCGCGACGCCAAGGGGCGCATCATCAAGGGCCACCCGATCAAGGTCGCAGCCAAGACCGGGACACTCAACTTCGTCTCGGGCCTTGGCGGCTTCATGACTGCCGCGGACGGCACCGTCTTGGCCTTTGCCATCTTCACCGCGGATCAGAAGACCCGCGACCGCCTTACGCGGGCGCAGCGCGAACGCCCGCAGGGCGCCCGCAGCTGGAACCGCCGCGCCAAGCAGCTGCAGCAGCAGCTGATCGAACGCTGGGGGGCGGTCTACGGCAGTTGACGCCTGCGCGGATTGCAAAGAACCGTGCCTGTCGGAGCCTGTCAACGAACAGGCTCCCGGAAATCAAGACGGTCAGGTCAGGCCTCAGAGCCCTCGAGGCACCCCGCCCTGGCGCGTGTCAGATCCTTGGCCAGCTCGCTGAGGATCTCCATGCTGAACCCGCCCAGCTGCTCATGGCGCGCGCGCACGGCTTCCCAGACCTCTTCGCTTCGGATGTTGTCCAGCAGTTCATGGCCGCTCCAGGTCAGCCCGCGCACCAGCCAGTTGCCGTTTTCCATACGACCGAACCGGGCCAGCCCGGCGCTCTCCAGCAGGTTCAGGTGATAAGCCAGCTTACGTGCCTCCGGCTCCGGCAGACATTCTGCCACCGGCAGCATCATCGCTTCGGCAGTTGACTGCGGCAGAGCGCAGAACGAGTCCCGCCCGCCCTCTATTTCGAGCAGGAGCCTGCGGATTTCACCAATATCTCTGTGCCACTTGACCATGGACCATTTCCCAATACACAACGAACTAGCGCGAGATGGGAGTGCGTCAAAAGTTCCGCAAGTATGCGTTGTGCAGACCCGCTATGCTTCAGCGGCATGAGAAACAGCAGAAACCGGAGCCGTCAGACCATGTGCCGGGCACGGGCGCCGCGCTCAATCGCAGCGGCGTGCAGCCGGTCGATGTTCAGCTCATAGCGCACTTCCGCCAGGAACTCGAGCTCGCTCTCGCCCAGGATGCCATCCGCTGCGGCCACGTCGCAGGACAGTGCATAAGCCGTTTCAAACAGCCGTTCCGGCAGGTCGCCGCGGATGAGGCCGAACAGCGCCGCCAGCCCGTCTTCCTGTTCAAACAGATCCAGAACGGTCTTGGAAATGCGGCTGACCCGGTCGATGTCAAAGTCGGCAAAGACCGGCAGCATGTTGACCGCCGACTGGATCTTGACCAGTTCGGACGTGCGGATGTTTTCGTCCGAAGCCGAAACCGCCACCATCAGGGCCACCAGGCAGTCCTGCGGGGACATCGAATGCGGTGCTTGCTCGGTCATGAACGAAATCCTTGTCTGCGAAATATGCGATACCAACAGGATAGGTGCGCCAGCTGCCAGGTTCAACGGCTGACCGCGCGCGGCGGTAATTTTTGCGCGCTGCGGCCCCGCAAAACCCGGTCCGGTCGGGGCGGGTATTATTGACTCATGCTGCACAGGCACAATAGAGGGAAGAGCCGGACGCATGGGGCGTCCGGGCTGATCACGCGGCCCCCGGATTACTGACGCAACCGCCGCCGATGGAGAACACAAATGTCTGATGTGCGCAACGAGGCTCTCAAGAGCAAAGCCTGGCCGTTTGAAGAAGCCCGCCGGGTGCTCAAACGGTATGCCAAGGGCGCACCGGAAAAGGGCTATGTGCTGTTCGAAACCGGCTATGGCCCTTCCGGCCTGCCGCATATCGGTACCTTCGGCGAAGTCGCCCGCACCACCATGATCAAGACCGCGTTCGAAACCATCTCGGACATCCCGACCAAGCTGATCTGCTTTTCGGACGACCTGGACGGCATGCGCAAGGTGCCCGGCAATGTGCCAAACCCTGAGAACCTGGCAGAGCATCTGCAGAAGCCGCTGACCTCGGTGCCGGATCCGTTTGGCACGCACGAGAGCTTTGGCCACCACAACAACGCCATGCTGCGCCGGTTCCTGGATACTTTCGGGTTTGAGTATGAGTTCATCTCGGCCAAGGAGTTTTACCAGTCCGGCCAGTTCGACGACGTGCTGAAACGCGCCGTCGAGAAGTATGACGATGTCATGGCGATCATGCTGAAATCCCTGCGTGAGGAGCGCCGCCAGACCTATTCGATCTTCCTGCCGATCCATCCGGAAACTGGCCGCGTGCTGTACGTGCCGATGAAAAAAGTCTGCGCCGAGACCTACACCATCACCTTTGACGACGAAGACGGCAAGGAATGGACCCTGCCGGTGACCGGCGGCAACGTGAAACTGCAGTGGAAACCGGATTTCGGCGCCCGCTGGGCGGCGTTGGGCGTTGATTTTGAGATGTACGGCAAGGACCACTCCACCAACACACCGATCTACGACGGCATCTGCCGGGTGCTGGGCCACCGCGCGCCAGAGCATTTCACCTATGAATTGTTCCTGGATGCCAACGGCCAGAAGATCTCGAAAACCTCCGGCAACGGCATTTCGATCGACGAATGGCTGACCTACGCCTCGACCGAAAGCCTGGCCTATTTCATGTACCAAAAGCCCAAAACCGCCAAGCGGATGCATTTCGATGTGATCCCCAAGGCGGTGGATGAATACCACCAGCAGCTGCGCGCCTATCACGGCCAGGAGCTGAAGGCACAGCTGAACAATCCAGTCTGGCACATCCACGCAGGCGACGTGCCGCAGTCGGATATGGTGGTGCCCTTCTCGATGCTCTTGAACCTCGCCTCTGCTTCCAGCGCCGAGGACAAGGCAACCATGTGGGGTTTCATCAACAAATACGCCCCCGATGCGACGCCCGAAAGCAATCCAACAATGGATCAGGCGGCAGGCTTTGCTGTGGCCTATTTCAACGACTTCGTGAAACCCGCAAAGGAATTCCGCCTGCCCACCGATCAGGAGCGCGCAGCGCTGCAGGATCTGGCGGATGCGCTGAAATCGCCCGAGGCTGCACTGGCAGCGATTGCCAAAAAGAACGAACTGGCCGGCAATGACGATCCGCTGCCCGAGGCGGATTTCGCGGATGAGGAGTTCCTGCAGTCCGTGGTCTTCGCCATCGGCAAAATCCATGGGTTCGAGCCGCTGCGCGCCTGGTTCTCGGCGATCTACGAAGTGCTGCTGGGTGCCTCTCAGGGGCCGCGCTTTGGCGGTTTCATCGCGCTTTATGGCGTTGGGGACACCATCGCGCTGATCGAAAAGGCACTGGCCGGCGAACTGGCCTAAGCCTTCCTTCAACGCAGACAAGGAGGGCGCGGGTTTCCGCGCCCTTTTCGTCAGGCCATAGCACAAGACAGGCTGTGTCGCCGTCGCACCGGGGCATGGTGGTTTTCCGGGTGTCCAAGTGCAGCCTGACCGACCTCGAACAATTGTTTTGACGTTACGTCACTTTGCCCTAACTTAAGAAAGCAGATCGGGAGGGGCAGATGCGCAGTGTTCTGTTTGCGGGGGTAAGTGTTTTTCTTCTGACCTTTCCGGTCTTCGCCCAGAGAGAGCCGGTCACAGCTGTGATCGGCTCTCAGTTTACAGCTTTCCTGAACAACGACGCAGAGACTGCCTTCTCTTATGCTGCGCCGTCAATCCGGCGTATCTTCCGCACACCCCAGCGATTTGCCGACATGGTGCAGCAGGGCTACCCAATGGTCTGGCACCCGGCCGAAGTGCGCTATCTGGACCTGCGCGAGGTCGCAGGCAGCCTGTGGCAGCGGGTAATGATCACCGATCAGAACGGCGCCGTGCACCTCTTGGATTACCAAATGGTTAACCTGAGAAGCGGCTGGAAAATCAACGCAGTACATCTGCTTAAGGGGCAGGCAGACAGCGTCTGAAGCCTGGGCAGCGTACGCACCGCTTGGCGGAATTTAACGCCGTGCCTGTACTTCCTTTTCCTCGAACGCGACATGCGCAGCAGGAAAGGAAGCTTCCATGAACAAGGCAATCACCGAGGGTCTGCAGCTGATGCCCCCTGCCTTTGCGGCCGGCCTCAATGTCTGGTCCAGCGGCAACGGCACGCCGGGCTCAGACACTTATGACAGCGCTGCCAATGCGGTCTATGTGGCGGCGGACGCGGATTTTGGCGGCTGTTTGGAGATGCAGAAGACCGAAAACACCCAGAAACTGCGCTTCATGGGCGAGACGCCGCTGCAGCCGGGCTGCTATCTGCAGATCAAGCTGCGGGTGAAGGCCGTCAGCGGTGCGCTGCCCTCGGTCCGCGTGGCCGGCTGGGCCGCCCGCAGCAACGGCAACCACCTTGGCGGTGTCACCGAAATTGCACCGCAGGCGGCGCTCAGCACCTATGGTGAAGTGGTCGAGGTGACCGGCATCGTCGGCAGCGGCAGCCGCGGCGGCGTGGACATGCCCTGGGGGCGCGATGCGGCTTACGGCCATTTCGGTCTCGACCTGACCGGCGCCAATGGCGGTGTGGTGCGCATCGACGATATCGAGATCACCGACATTACCAGTGCCTTCCTGCGCGATATGCTCAGCGTGGTGGATGTCACCGACTACGGGGCGGTGGGCAATGGCAGTTTTGACTGCACCGCTGCCTTTGAGGCCGCAGACGCCGCCGCGGACGGGCGCCGCATCCTGGTGCCTGCGGGGGAGTTCTACCTGGGCAGCACCGTGTCGTTGAACCATGAGGCGGTGTTTGAAGGCACCGTCGACATGCCGGACAGCGCGATCCTGCTTCTGACCAAGAATTACAACTTTCCGGCCTATGCTGCGGCCTTTGGAAATGAGGAACTGGGCTTCAAGAAGGCGTTTCAGGCGCTCCTGAACAACTCCGACCATGAATCGCTCGACCTGATGGGCCGCAAGATCACCGTCACCGCCCCCATTGATATGGCTGCGGCGGCGCCGAACAAATCCTCTTATGCCACCCGCCGTATCATCCGCAATGGCCAGCTGGAGGCCGCCAGCAGTGCCGCCTGGGATACCGATGTTGTCTCCTCGCGGGCGACTTACAGCGCCTCTGACTCCAAAAGGCTGACCAATGTCGCCAATATCGCCAATATCGCCGTCGGATCGCTGGTCGAGGGCGCTGGCGTGGGCCGCGAAATCTATGTGACATCCAAGAACAACGGTTCTGGCGTGATCACCCTCAGCGGCGCGCTTTTTGATGCGGAAGGCACGCAGAATTTCACCTTCCGCGACTTCAAGTATCTGATGGATTTCAGCGGCTTCAGTTCTCTCAGCAAATTCGGGCTGCAGGACATCGAGTTTCAGTGCAACGGTCGCTGCAGTACGGTACGTCTGGCGCCGTCCGGTTCGGTCAACACGTTTGACAGCTGCTTTTTCTCCCGCCCCATGGACCGCGGCATCACCTCCACCGGCACCGGCTGCCAGGGCATTCTGATCGACAATTGCCAGTTCCTGTCGCATGAGGATCCGCTGGACGTTTCGCAGCGGGTCAGCATCGGGCTGAACGTCAACAAGAATGACGCCAAGCTGCGCAGCAACCGCGCCACCCGCTTCCTCCATTTTGCAATCCTGGGCGGCAGCAACAACACGGTGACGGGCAACCATTTCTTTCAGGGCGACAGCGTCCCGGATGGGGTGCGCACTGCGGGCCTGGTGCTGACCTCCAACAACTGCACGTCCACTGTCTCTGACAACTATGTCGATAACTGCTTTATCGAATGGACCAATGAACGCGATCCTTCGCCGGAATATACCGGCGGGTTTTCCTTTAGTGCGCTGTCGATCAACGCCAATGTATTCCTGTCCGGCGATGTGGCGCCATGGTTCAGCTATATCGTGGTGAAGCCTTATGGCAGCGGCAACTTCCTGAACGGCGTGTCGATCACCGGCAACAAGTTCCGCTCGACCAATGGCAGCATCGACAGGGCAGAGCGGGTCGACACAAGTTTCGCCGACCTCGACTTCAGCCGTTCCAAAAACGTGGTGGTCACCGGCAACATGTATCACAACGTGACCAGCCATTCGGCCAACCCGCTGCGGGTGGTGCATGACCAGTCCTCGGCGTCCTCGTCCTGGACCGTGGCTTCCGGCGGCGAACTGCCATTCCAGGGCTATGCGCGCTTTGCCGACAGCGTCGTGGCGCTGGGTCCACTGCGGACTGGTGGCAATAGCGTCCGTTATATCACCCCCTATGCAGAGCTGGAGCAAGGCTCCGGCAATGACCAGATCCGCCTGCGCTGGCAGGAGGCAGTCAAGGGGAGGGTACAGGTGCTGATGCGGATGGACAGCTGATGATGTCAGCCCCCGGGCAGCAGATCCGCGGCGGCAAGGCGAAAGGCCTTGCCGAAGCCGCCGTTCAGATGCGCCGCAGTGACGGTAAAGCGGACAAAGCTGAAATCAGAGAACTGCAGATACAGCTTTGCCTTGGGGTGCTGGTGCAGATAGGTATCCGCCAGAACCGCATGCGCCGGGTCCGTGCGCGGCACAAACGCCGCTTCAGCCATCAGGCTGAGACGCGGATGGGCCAGCGCATCCCCCTTGGCGCCGGGCTCTCCGATCAGCAGCGAACAGACCGGATGCCGGCGCAGCGCCTGGCTGTGCTGCGCGAGATCAGAGATCAGGCTGACCGGGCCTCCTTGTGCATCCAGTCCAAAGGCCACCCGTGCCACCAGTGGCTGGCTCTCTTCCAGCAGCACGCCAAGCGCGGCAAAGCGGGCGGTTTGCATCAGGCTTTGGGCCAGCGCGCGGGATTCGTCATCGGTGGGGCGGATCACATCGGCCATGCCGGGCTTTCTGTCGGGGACGGATTTCATGACTTGGGTTCAGAACTTCTGCCACAGCCCCAGTTTCAGGCCAAGGCTGCTTTGCGCCGCATTGCGATGCTCCAGCCCCATCACCAGCTCCCGCCCAGAGACCAGCGGAACCCGCAGCGACGGCGTCAACGTATAGGAAAACGACCCGCCCTCCGGTTTCGAGGTTTCAACCTGCAGCATCGGAGCGGGTTTTCCGGGGCGGTTCAGACCCAGCGTGGCGTCCAGTTTCCAGGCGCGGTCCAGGCCGCTGTTGCGCAGCTCATAGGCCGCATCGATAGCCAGCCAGCCGCTGGCGAACCCGCGCCCGTAGGACAGGGTGGCGCGCTGCATCATCAGCCATTGACCGTGGTATTTGTTGCCGCCGATCGCGGTTTCAGCAGCAAGCCTGTAGCGCGCGCCCTCGTGCAACGGCAGCCGGGCAAAGACCAGCGCATGGCCGGACAGTTTCCCGGCCTGGTTCAAATCCACTCCAAGGGTCAGTTTCGGGGTGATCCCGTAGGCGCCGTAATACCTCAGCTCCTGCTGGGCTCCGCTGTCGGTCTGCCGGTAGATGGCGCTGGCCGACGCAAACCCGTGTCCAGGGGTCTCAAGCCAAGCGCCGCCCGCCGCCGGCGGGGCCAGCAGAATGGCAAGGCAGGCGGCATAGGCAGATCTCATTGCGAAGCCTCCTTTGGGATGCTTCAAGGGTTCGCATGTATGGTTAAGGTTGTGTTAATGGGCGTCAAATCCATTCACGAGGGTTTCGCAAAAAATGTCGTGCGCTTTTCACATGAACGCGCGTAGGCTGGGAGAACGTCAACGGAGGAGCCAATGCCGAAAATAGCAAAAACCGCGGACATTCAGACCGTTATCACCACATTCGAGATGACGCCAGGGACCTGCCAGGACCTGCTGGAAGCGCTTGAGGGCGCCTATTCAGAGTTCATTTCCAAACAGCCGGGCTTCATTGCAGCGGGTTTGCATGTGAATGACGCGCAGACCCGGATTGCCAATTACTCGCAATGGCGCCGCCGCGAGGATTTCATGGCGATGCTGCGCAGCCCGGAAATGCGCGAACGCAACCGTAAGATCAACGAACTGTGCCGCAGTTTCGAGCCGGTGATGTATGACGTTGCCGAAGTGTTCGAGGGCTGAGGCCCCGGTCCCGACCCCCAAGGGCGCGGGCGCGTCTGCAACAAATGAATGGCGGCGCGGCCTGATCCCAAAGCCCCGGATGATCCCGGTCAATCCGCACGGCTGAAAACGGGTGTAGACTGGCAGGGAAAGGAGAACTGCCATGTATCACAATATTCTTGTGCCAGTCTCATTCGACCCGGAGCGCGACGTGACCGGGCCTCTCAAGGCGGCGCGTCTGTTGTCGGCGCCGGGGGCCAAGGTGACGCTGCTGCATGTGATCGAACAGGTGCCGGCCTATGCGATTTCCTATATCCCGGCGGACTTCATGGAAGATACCCGCAGGGCGCTGCAGGCAGAGCTGGACGGGCTGGCCAAAACCCTGCCCAATGCCGAAGGGCAGCTGGTGGAGGGGCACTCCGGCCGCACCATCCTGGACTGGGCAGAGCAGAACGGCCCGGATCTGATCATCCTCGCCTCGCACCGGCCATCCATGCAGGATCTGATCTGGGGGTCGACCTCAGGCCACGTGGTGCGCCACGCGGCCTGTGCCGTGCATGTGCTGCGCTGAGGCGCGGCAGTCTCAGGCCGGAACGGCCGTTTTCAGCAGGCTCCAGGCCAGCCGGATCATGCCGCCGGGCAACAGAGCAGAGCGCAGCAGCACCTTGTTCGAATTCACCGCCTCGGCAATGCGGGTATAGTGTTCCTTCTTGCTGGCAGGTGAACGCAGCAGGATGGTTTCGGCCCGTTGCATTGCCGATGTGGCCTGCCGCTTGATCTGCGGCACCGCAGCCGGTTTGACCGCGCGGTAAAGGTTCAAACCCTTGCGCTTGGGCTTCTGGTCCGGATCCAGGTTCTGCTTGACGGCTTTGGTCAGGGTCGCCTCCACCATTGTCAGCGCTTTGTAGGCCTCGGCATAGGATTGGTTGCCGTTCAGCTTCTGGGCTGCCAGTTTGTAGGTCTGCCGGTAGCAGTCGAATTTATAGATTTGGGGCAGGGTGCCGCAGCGCTGGAAGCCGCTGGTCAGGGTTTTGACAACTGCCTGGGTGGCCTTGGAGCTGAGACCGCTGCGCTGGCCGCCGCCGGTGTCGCTGCTGTCGCGGCTGCCACCGCCGCCGCCATCGGCCAAGGCCGGTGCACAGGAAAGAATAAGGGAAAGAAGTCCGGCGAGGATGGTCTTGCTGCTCATATAAGCCTCCTTGGTTCGCCTCTAGCTTACCATGGGTCAGCGGTCTGAAAACGGACGGAAAGCCGCAAGCTGCAGGTTTTTGCACAGGTGTTGCCTTGTATGCAGCAGGATGGGTGCCCACCTGAGGGGCGAGAATGGAGCAAGGAGACGCGAATGCAGTGCCCGATTGACGGAACCGAACTTGTTATGTCCGACCGCGCCGGTGTCGAGATCGATTATTGCCCGCGCTGCCGCGGGGTCTGGCTGGACCGGGGCGAGTTGGACAAGATCATCGAACGCTCGGCACAGCCGATGCAGCCTGCGCCGCAGCCACAACGCTATGATGATCGCAGCCGGGATGATGGCCGGAAATATGACAAGAAATACGAAAAGAAGTCCTTCAAGAAGAAATCGAAGAACTTTCTGGAAGATCTGTTCGACTTCTGAGCACCACCTGGCGGTCCGCCCCGCAGCCTGCGGCGGCAGGCCAGACCAGCAGAACCTGGGTAGTAGGGCCCGGCCGCGTCAGTGCGGGGCGGCGCAAGTCAATGCAGGGTGCAGAAGGAGCCGTGTTTGGCGTCCTTCATCAGGGTGTCGAAATCGGCGCCCTTCATTTCCACCAGCGTCTTGTGGTCGCCGGCCTCGAACCAGACGGTGTCGAGCCCGGTGAGGCGGTCATCAATGACCGTGGGCACCATATAGGCCGCGCCGACGCAGGGCGCCGCGCCCGGGTCGCAGTCATCAAAGACCTGATCCAGTTCAATCTCCGGTGCCAGGCCCAGGCGGCGGTCGACCATCGACTGCAGCTTGTGCAGATCGACTTTCTGGTCAGAGGGGATCACCGCCAGGAAGGGGCCTTCCTCCATGTGTATCAGGACCGACTTGGCCAGATGGCCGCCCGGCACATGGGCGGCTTCGGCGCATTCGGAGGCGGTGGCGGTATAGGGGTGGCGGACGGTGGCAAAGGGCAAGCCCTGTGCCTCCAGATGATGTTTCAGGCGTGAGGCAATCATCGAAGGGTCCTCCTGTCAGGGGCGGGACCCCGGCGGCGCGTGGCGCAGGTCCTGGCCAACCGCGGGAGCATCCGGGCTCACTGATCTGGCGGCGGCATCAGCCCTGGGCGCAGCAAGCAGCAGGCCGGGGCGCGCGCAGGTTTATGGTGCCTGACAGTCTGCGCCCGAAGGGGTGAGTCGGGCAAGGGGCGGCGTTTGCATCAGGCAAAGCCCAGTCTCCAGCCCAGAAAACGCAGCGCCGTACGCAGCAGCAGTTTGTTTGAGCCAACCGCCCGGGCAATGCGAACATAGTGGCTTTGACGGCGGCCAGAGGCGCGCAGCAGAAGGGTTTCCGCCTCCTGCAGGGCTGCATCGGTCCGGGCCTTGACCGCGGGCAAGGCGGTTACCTGAATGGCGCGGTAGCGCGTCAGCCCCTGGCGGATCCGGGGTTTTGCGGGATCGGCGTTCTGCGCCACCGCCTGTTCCAGGGTTTTCTGAACCAATGCCAGTGCCTGATCCGCCGCGGCATAATCTTCGCTGCCACGGATCCGCTGCCGGGCGCGGCGGTAAACGGAGCGGTAGCAGTCATAGCGGTAGGCCTTGGGCAGCTGCGCGCGACAGTCTGCAAAGCCTGTTTCAAGCAGCTTCACGACGCTGCTGGTGGACGCGCTGGTAAGACGGGCGGTTGTTCCGTATTTTCCACCTGCTGCTGCCGCCGCCGGGAGAAGCACCAGCGCCAGAACCGGCAGAGTGAGTTTGAATGCAGGCATATCAGCAGTCCCCGTGTGTGTCCGCCCCGGCAACAGGCGAAGGGGCTGGGGTATTCGTACGCCACTTGCGGTTCCGGGGGAATGAGGATTTCGGCGAGATGTAAATGAAAAGGGGTTTCGCGGCGAAACCTTGTTTGTTAATAAGATGTTAATTGATTTTCTGATCTTCGAGGGCTAATTTTGATAGTTTTCCGTCCATCCCTTGCATTTGTCACCTGTATTTTAGCTGTGCTGAGTCTTTGCAGTGCGCAGGCTGAATCCGTGGATGTTCCGCTTCAGGTGGGCAATCTGCATTTGCCAGCGGGGGTGGACTGGGCCGTTATCGTCCCGCCTGTTTCTGATGCGCAGATGGCCGATTGGCTGACTAAAGCGCGCTATGATGTTGATCTGAGCTCCCCCTGAACTTCGGGCACTGACGTAAGCTATGATTTGTTGTCTGCTGATCTTCGACGAAGAGGAGATTAGAGATGTTGAAACGGAAGAACCACTCACCCGAGTTCAAGGCGAAAGTCGCGCTTGAGGCTTTGAAGGGTGATGGCGCGCGCTACTTTGAAGTGCGACTCCTATTAGAAAACAATGCGTTATCTAATAGGAGATCCTGGCATGGGAGCCGTTTACACGCAACTATCACTGGGAGAACG
>MDLF01000058.1:0-108060 GCA_001730095.1 Rhodobacteraceae bacterium (ex Bugula neritina AB1) | reverse complement strand
GCGATGACCTGAGCGTGCAGGACGTATTCCGCGGCGTGACCCCGTTTTTCATTGCCGATGCGGTGACCATCGCCCTGCTGGTGGCCTTTCCGGCCATCGTGCTGTGGCTGCCGGGGCAGGTTTGACCTTTGCGTCCGGTCTGACGCGGGCCGCCCGATGCAGGGCGGCCCAAAGGCGTTTCAGCTGAAAGTGAGCAGAAAGCAGGCGCCCTGGCTGGAAGGGATGAGGCTGAAGCTGCCGCCGATGGCTTCACCCGTTGCCTTGACGATGTTGAGCCCCATGCCGGTGCCGCCACTGTCCCGCCGGGTGGTGAAGAAGGGCTGCAGGATCTTATCTGCATTGCCTGCGCTGATGCCGGGGCCATCATCCGCAACCCGGAGGCAGGTTGCCGCACCGTCCTGATAGGCTGTCAGACCCACCTCCTGCGCGCCGTGCTGATGGGCGTTTTCCAGCAGATGGGTCAGGATGATCTGCAGGGTGGGGGCGGCCACCGGCAGCGGCAGGGCACCGTTCTCGGTCTTGATTGCAAGGGCGGGAAAGGCCTGCGACATCTGCGGTGTGATGTCGTCCAGACAGCTGGTCCCGGTCATCGCGCTTTGGTCTGCCAGGCTGAAGGCGCGCATGTTGGCCAGCAAATCCTCCATCCGTTTGCCGCCCTTGTCGATGGTGTCCAGCAGGCGCTGCCGTTGCGCCGGAGGAAGATCACCGTCGCGCAACAGCTCTGCCGCGCCTTTCAGCGCGGTCAGCGGTGATTTCAATTCATGGGTGACATGGGCGGTGTAAGTCTTGAGCGCGTCCTGTTTGTTCTGCAGCCGCGCGGTGAGCGACTGGAAACTGTGGCTCAGATCCTCGATTTCCCGCGTGCCCAGCTGGTCCGGCGGTTCCCACGCCTGGCCGCCGTGGCCCGCCATCTGGCTGCGCTGGATCAGCAGGCGGATCGGCCGGGTGATGAAGCGCCAGAACACATAGCCGATCAACACTGTCGACAGGGCCACAAAGGCGGTGGCCTTGGCAAGGTTGAACCGCTCGCCATAGAGGAAGCGGAAGATGTGGTTCGGGGTGCGGCTGAGGTAAACCGCGCCGATCAGGGTCTGATCGGCAAATACCGGCATCGCCACGAACACACGCACGCGGGCGCCCCGGCTGAGCGTATAGAGCGCAGGCGGTGTGTCCTCGCGGACCCGGGTGCGCGCGACAGAGGTGGTCTTGCCTGCCAATGCGCTCTGGATCTCTGTCACATGGCCCAGAAACGTGCCGGTTTCGGCGGTGCCTGCAAACACGTTGCCGCGGGCATCAAGAAAGCGGTAGCCTGCCAGCGTCTGGATCTGCGCGGCATTGGCGATGCGGGTCAACCGGGTTGCGATCTTGCGATGGGGGACACCGGCAGGACCGGAGAGCGGTTTTGCATCCGGGCGCGGCGGCAGAACCGTTGCGCTGTTGACCGACAGCGACGGAAACACCGCGCGTTCACCCGTAACAGGCCCCCAGTCAGGCGGCGTGCTTTTGGCGGCGCCGGCGTACAGCTCCGCATAGGCGGCTGACATCACCGCAGCCTGGGTCAGCAGGCTTTCCTCGGTCTGCTGCACCAGCTGGCTGTCATAAAAGCGAAACAGGATCAGCCCGGCAAAGGGCAGGCACAGGACCAGCGCCAGCACCAGAAGAACCACAGCCCAGAGCCGCGGCCGCCATTTCCGGGTCAGCCCGGCGTGCATGCGCCCATCCTGAGCCCGACGCCGTGCACGGTCACGATCCCTTCGGCGCAACCGGCCAGGGCCAGCTTGGCGCGGATGTTGCGGATATGGCTGTCGATGGTGCGATCGGACACATGGATGTTGTAACCGTAAAGCGCATCCACCAGCTGCGCCCGCGACAGCACCCGGTCCGGGCGGGACATCAGTATGGCCAGCAGCCGGAATTCTGACCCGGTCAGGGCCACCGGCGCGGCGGCAAAGCGGCACAGGTGGCGGTCCGCATCGAGCTGCAGGCTGCCCTGCGTCAGGACCGTTTCTGGCTGTGCCGGAGCAGAAGCGCTGCGTTTCAGGATGGCCTTGATCCGGGCCACCAGTTCGCGCGGTGAAAAGGGCTTGGTCAGATAGTCATCGGCGCCCAGCTCCAGCCCGACAATACGGTCAATCTCGTCATCGCGGGCTGTGAGGAACAGGATCGGCACCTCAGAGGATTTGCGGATTTCCCGGCAGACCTCGAGCCCGTCCATTTCGGGCAGGCCGATGTCCAGCACGATCAGGTCTGGGTGTTCCTGCCGACTGATGTTCAGCGCCGCAAGCCCGTCGCTGGCAAAGAGGGTCTCAAACCCCGCCTTTTCCACCGCGAACCTTGTGATCTCAAGGATGTCGGGGTCGTCATCGACAACAAGAATGCGGGCTGGCATCAAATGGGGTCCTTTAAGTCTGCTGCTGATAATAGGCTTGGATCCGCCATCTCCGAAAGCCCCATTCGCGCCAGTTGGTGATGGTGTTCCGGTTCAGATCAGAGTGTATCGCGCTGCCGCAGACCTGTTGCCCGCTTGCGGTCTCGAAGGCATGGACCGCAGGATAGGCCGCGGCACCAAGGCTGCAGATGTAAGACGTGTCCTGCGTCACCAGCGTGCTGCCATGGGTCAGGTTGTAGCGGGCGATGACATCGGCAAAGTTCACGAAACTGCAGATATAGAGGGCGGCGACAAGCGCTGCGAAACAGCGGCGCAGCAGCCAGGCCGTGCCGTGGCCGCGATGGATCTGCACCGCGGTCAGCACCAGTCCTGCCAGCACCAGCGCCATCCAGACAAAGGCGGCAATTCGCAGGTAGGTCAGCGCGTAGGCGGCAACGTAATGCTGAAGCCGGATGGCAGCGGTCAGCACCAGGATCATGTTCTGCGCCAGCCACAGATAGACCAGAGCACGCAGGGTTCTGTCGGTGCCAGTCATGCTGCGCGTCACCAGTGTGAACACACCAGCCAGCAGGGCTGTCACCACCAGCGGATAGGCGCCCCGGTGGGCGTAAGCGGCATAGCTCATCCCGTCTGGCAGGGCGACGCCGCCGGTCAGGATGCCAAGGTCCATCATCGTTTGGGCCAGAAACAGCAGGTTGAACAGCACCAGTGAATTGCGCACCGACACCGGGTTGATCAGAAAGGCGGCCCTGCTGGGGCCGGCCTTTTGTACATTGGCGGCAGGCGCGGTGCTGCCCAACCAGGTCTCGCTCAGGTTCAGGCAGGGCCACAGCAACGCAGCCGCCACGGTCCAGAACAGAAGCCGCAGCCAGAACTCCAGTTCGAACAGCTGGCCCGGGTCCAGCTCTGCGAGAGCCTCCTCCAGCACCGGGTTGGCAGAGGCCAGCAGCATCAGGAAGACCGAACCCATCAGCAGTGGCAGCGCCAGCGAGGCCGCATGGCGGCGGAGGCCCGAGCTGAGGTCCGAGGCGGGCATGGCGCACAGGGTATTGCGCAGCAGCAGCGCGGCGCCAAATGTTGGCAGACGCAGGGCGGTGCGCAGTGCCAGCCGTTCACTGAGCGCCGAGCCGTACACCGCCCAGGCCGTCAGGCAGATCAGGCCGCCAAGGCTGAACAGGACGGACAGGACCTGCAGGTCTATGGCGGCCGGCAGGTTGCTGAGCAGGGCAAAACCCGCGGCGCCTGCCCATTCCCGGATCGTGGGCCGCCGGGGCTTCATCGCCATGACGGCAGCAGAGAGGATCAGCGAAAAGACAGCCATCGAAATGCCTGCCGGCTGGTCCCAGAACAGCCAATCCGCAATTGCAACCAGCGATGCCAGCAGCGGGATTGCATGACGTGCCCGCATTGAAACCAAGAGCGGCCCGCGGCCCGTCTGGCGGCGGGGCTGCGCCTGCGGCGGCTCGCCTGCAGCCTCCAGCCACCAGGCGTCAAGCCGGAGGCTGTCCGGTATGCCGTGAATGATCAGTTCCTGCCTCATGTCCTGTCTCCTGCCAGCAGTTTTCATTGCCCGGCAGGATGCCTGTGTGGCTTGCAGCTTTGGCGCGCCATGTCCGCAGGTTTCAGGGGGCTTTTGTGCAGGTTTCGTGCAGGGCGTCAGGCGCGGACTGGCAGCCGTGACGCAGATCGTTCGAAAACAGCTCAACCGCACGGGGCTGAACCTGTGTCCGCCGGGTGGCCAGCGCAAATTCGGAGTGCCAGCGCAGCTGCGGATGCTCAAGCGCGCGCAACCGGCCTGCTGCCACACGGCTTTCGGCAAAATGCACCGGCAGCGGGCCAAGATAGTGGCCGGTTTCGATCAGCATCGCCAGTGCCTCCATGTTGTCAGCAAAGGCTGCGGCGCCGGGGCCCTTCCGGGAAGGCAGCAATGGCATGTCATAAGACCGCTGGCACACCGGGTACTGCGGCAAAAGCTCGGGGCAGACCTGGCTGGGGGGCAGGGCAAACAGCGGATGCTCCCGGCCGCAATACAGCTGGTGCGCCTCGTGGCACAGCGGTTCATAGACCAGGTCGGACAGCCGGTTGCGGAACGGAGCAACCGCCGCATGCAGCGCCCCGGAAACCAGTTTCTGCGTCAGCTCGGCTGGAGAGGCAATGGTGATCTCCAGCCGGACATCATGGCCACGTGCCAGGAACCGTTGCAGAGCCTGCGCCAGTTTCAGGCCGGGCAGGCTGCTGACAGCATCTGCCGTGCCGATGCGCAGATCGCCGGTGACAGTATCGCGCAGTTCCAGCAGTTCGGCGTCAAAGTCGCGGGCGCAGCGCAGCATCTCGCGGGCCTTGCCCAGGGCGATTTCACCGCGCTCCGTCAGCCGGAAGCCGCCGCGACCGCGCTCGCACAGCCGGTACCCCAGTGAGGTTTCCAGATCGCGGATACGGATGCTGATGGCGGATTGGGTGATGCCAAGCGCATATTGCGCCTCAGAAAACCCGCCGCAGTCGGCGACGGTGACAAAGGTTTCCAAAAGCGGATTGCGCAACAGTTTCATGGTGCATCTCCTGTTCTGCGGCGACAGCATTCATATGAAACTAGATTATGTGAAGATAACCAGTGCAATATTTTTTCATGTTTTGCGCCGTGCTCCCTTGTGCAGAGATCTTGCAGAAGGAGACGCAAATGTCCGGACACGGGTATGAAACCGGCCGCCTGAACCTGCCGTTCACCGGAATTGCCACTTTTGGCAGGACCGCTTACGCAGCGGATTGGGACGCCATCGATGCGGATGTTGCCATTCTGGGCGCGCCTTATGATGCCGGCTGCCAGTATCGGTCCGGCGCGCGGTTCGGTCCGCGGGCGGTGCGGGAGGCATCCACCCTGTTCAGCTTTGGCCATGCCGGCGCCTATGATCACGAGGATGATGCCACCTATTTGCAGCAGGATGTGCGGATCGTTGATCTGGGGGACGCCGACATCATCCACACCAGAACCAAGGCCAGCCACGCCAATATCGAATATGGGGTGCGCAAGATCCTGCAGGCGGGCGCGCTGCCGGTGGTGATTGGCGGCGATCATTCCATCAACATCCCCTGCATCCGCGCCTTTAAGGAGGATTGCTCCAAATCCGGGCCGCTGCATGTGGTGCAGATCGACGCACATCTTGACTTCGTCGATGCGCGCCATGGTGTCACCGAAGGCCACGGCAACCCGATGCGGCGGGCCATAGAAAAGGACTATGTCAGCGGCATGACCCAGCTGGGCATCCGCAATGTCTCCTCGACCGCAAAAGAAGGCTATGAGGACGCCCGCGCCCGCGGTTCAGACATCCTGTCGGTGCGGCAGGTGCGCAAGCTGGGCACCGAAGCAGTGCTGGCGCGTATTCCCAAAGGCGCACGCTACTATGTCTCCATCGACATTGACGCCTTCTGCCCCTCAATCGCGCCGGGCACCGGCACGCCAAGCCATGGCGGCTTTCAGTATTATGACGTGCTGGAGATCCTGCAGGGGCTCAGCAAACGCGGCAGCGTGGCTGGCATCGATCTGGTGGAAGTGGCCCCGGCTTATGATCCGTCGGAAAGCACCCAGATTCTGGCGGCGCAGCTGTTGCTGAATTTCCTCGGCTTCATTTTCCACAACCGCCGCTGAACCGGCGCTTGCAGCTTCTTTCTGGTGGCAAATACCCCGGGGAGCGCGAGGGGCCGGCCCCTCGCCCTGGTCTCATGTCCTGGCCGCTGCCGATGGCGGTTCAGGCGGGCATCCTGCTTTCGGCAAAACTGCGTGCGGCGGCCACTGCCACCGGGTCCGGTTCCGTTCCGGTGAACCCCAGCAGATAGCCTTCCAGCCGGGCGGTGCGGGCCTGCATCGGCTCGCGCACTTCCAGCGCGTGATAGCCGCATTGCATAAAGTAAAGGATCCGGGCGCGGGCCTCAGCCTCATAGGTTTCGTAACCATGGTGTGCAAACATCGCCGTCACCGCTGCCAGCCGCTGCGTGTCCGCGGCGTCAATCCGGCTGCGCACCGAGCCGTCATGGCGCGACCATTCCCGGACTGCAAAATCCAGGCTGGCGTCAAACAGGTCCGGATCGACAAAACAGCGAAAGAAATTGCAGACCGCCCAGGTGATATTCTCCGCAGGCAGTCGGCAATGCGCCAGAACCGGCTCTGTGTTGCGCGCTTCCCAGTCGTCCAGCAGCGCCTGCAGCAGGTGTTTTCGGCTTTTGAAATACCAGTAAAAGCTGGAACGCGAGACGCCGAGACGCTCGCTGATGGCCAGCACCTTGACCCCGGCCACCCCTTCGCTGATCAGCAGATCCCGCGCCACGTTCAGCCAATCCTCCGGCGTCACTTTCACATGGCCGCTGAGCGGTTCCTTGTCAGGGTTGTCCCGGTGCAGCACCGGGGCGGCGCGTCTGGCCATGTCAGCTCTCCGGCGGGGCGCCGCCATCTGCGGTGCGTTTGGCGATAAAGCCTCGCAGGGCCTCAGCGCGGGTTTCATCCGTTGCCGGGCGGTTATCACGGGCCAGGATATCCTTCCAGACCTGTGTGGCGCGCTGGTTGGTGTCCAGAGCGCCGCGCTCGCTCCAGGTGCCGAAATTGGCATAGTCATGTACCACGGGTTCGTAGAATTCAGTATTGTACCGCGCCATGGTCTGCGGGCTGGCAAAGAAATGGCCGCTTGGCGCCACCTCCTTGAGTGCGGTGTCATAGCCGATCTCGTCCGGGCCTGCCTGCGCGCCTGCGCACAGCTCGGCAATCATGTTCAGAACTTCGGCGTCGGTGACCAGCTTTTCGTAGGAAACGGACAGCCCGCCTTCCAGCCAGCCGGCTGAGTGGATGATTACCGTGGCACCCGCCATCAGGCAGCCCCACAGCCCCATCTGGTTCTCGTTGGCCGCCTGCACGTCATTGCAGTTTGAGGCCGACCCGGCCGCCGACCGCCACGGAAGACCCAGGAAGCGCGCCAGCTGGCCTGCCGCCAAGGAGGCCTGAAAATGCGGCGGCGTGCCAAAAGCCGGGGCGCCGGATTTCATGTCCACATTCGAGGTGAAAGTGCCGTAACACACTGGCGCGCCGGGGTTTGTCAGCTGGGTCAGCGTCAGGGCTGCCAGCACTTCTGCATGGCTGAGAGTGATGGCGCCCGCCACGGTGATCGGCGCCATTGCCCCCATCAGGGTGAACGGCGTGATGATCGAGACCTGGCCGTGCCGTGCAAAGTCGATCAGCCCCTGCGCCATCGGAATGTCCAGCGTGCGCGGGCTGTTGGTATTGATGATGGTGTAGCAGTGCGGTTCCGCCTGGAATTCTGCATCCGACAGGCCGCGGAAATCGCGGATCATCTCAAAACAATCCATCACCTGCGGCGTCCCGCGCGAGAAGATGAAGGGGAACTTGTCAGTCCGGGTCATCTGCGCTTCGGTGGTGAAATAGTGGCGCAGATGGATGGGGACGTCCTGCGGTTCCACCTGGGGTGAGATCATCTGGAAGACGTCGAAATGATGGGTGAGCTGCAGGTATTCCAGATAGTCCTGCGCCGAGCCCGGACGGCGGCCGCGCTCCAGATCGGTGGCATTGGGCGCGCCTGCGCCGGCCTGGAAGACCAGGCTGCCCAGTTCCAGCGTGATGTCGCGGTCGCGGGCGCCGGCCCGGCAGGTGATTGAGCGGGGGGCTGTTGCCAGCGCGGCCTCAACCATGTCGCGGCCGATATAGACCATTTCATTGTCTTCATCGACGCGAGCACCGCCTTTGGCATAGATACGCCGGGCCTCGGGCAGCAGCACCTTCATGCCCAGCTCTTCCAGCATCTTCAGCGCGGTTTCATGCATGTCCGCAATCTGATGCGCCGGGAAGACCTCCATCTGCGGGAAGGGGTTTTTCAGCTGGCGGTAGTTTGTGTTGCGCTGCGGGGTGGGGGCAGCGTTGCCCCCGCGTCCTCGCCGCCTGCGTCCGCCGGTGTTTTCGATGGTCATGGCCTTAACCTCTCATCGCTGTGCCAGCGGGGTCATAGGGGGAGGGCGCAATCACCCGTGCGGTGCGTTCCTGACCGACAATATGCAGGGTCAGTTCCGTGCCCTCTGCCGCCGCATCGCGGTCCAGCATCGCCATGGCCAGGGACTTGCCCGTGGTATGGCCGAAGCCGCCGGAGGTGACAAAACCGACGCGTTTGCCGTCCTGCCAAACCGGTTCGTAACCGCTGGCATCGGCGTCCGTGGCTGCGACTTCCAGCGTCACCACCACTTGCGCGGGACCGCCTGACTCGCGTTCCTTCAGCGCGGCGGCGCGGCCGATAAAGTCCTTGTTCCAGTCGATCCAGCGGTCCATGCCGGTTTGCGCGGCTGTGTAACCTTGGGTGAACTCGGCGCTCCAGATGCCAAAGCTCTTTTCCAGCCGCAGGCTCAGCAGCGCGTTGAAACCGATTTCGCGCAGCCCCAGATCAGCGCCTGCCTCCTTCAGGAGTTCGCGCAGGGTGATGTGCTCAGCGGCGGAACAATGGAGTTCATAGCCCAGCTCCCCCGTGACCGAGAGGCGGCCAACCTTGAGACGCAGCAGGCCGATGTCGAAGGTGCCGCAGCCCATGAAAGGCAGATCGGCAATGGGACCGTCTGTCAGTTTCTCCAATACCTTGCGGCTGTTCGGGCCAGAGAGGCTGAAGCCGGTGACGGCATCGGTCACGTCGCGCAGCGCGACGCCTTCGCCCATGTGGTCCTGGAACCAGCGCAGGTGCCATTCGCGCAGGTAATAGCTGCCCATGATCCACCAGGTTCCGTCGCCCCAGTTGAACACGGTGAGGTCGCCCTTAAGCCGCCCTTCGGAGGACAGCATCGGCGCCAGTTTGGCGCGGCCTGGCTTGGGCAGCTTCGAGGCCATGATGCGGTCTAGCCAGGCTTCGGCACCGGCGCCGGAAACCTCGAACCGGGAAAAGGCGGAGATATCCAGCAGGCCGACGTCCGCGCGCACTGCCTTGCATTCCTCTGCGACGACGTCAAAGGCGTTGGAGCGTTTCAGGGTCGGGGTTTCGGTGAAATCCTCGGAGGGGGCAAAGTAAAGCGGGACTTCCAGCCCGTAGCTGGCCCCCCAGCGGCAGCCTGCGGCTGTCATCCCGTCATAGGCCGGGGCCTTCTTCAGCGGGCGGCCTGCGGGCAGCTGTTCGTTCGGGTAGGTCATCACGAAACGGCGGGTGTAGAACTGGCCGGTGGTTTCCTTGATGAAGCGCTTGTTTTGTGCGTAGTCGCCGAACCGCGCCACATCCATGCCGAACACATCTGCTTCCGGTTCGCCATGGATCATCCATTCGGCCAGCGATTTGCCGACGCCACCGCCCTGCAGGAAGCCTGCCATCACGCCGCAGGCGCACCAGTAGCCGGGCTTGCCGCGCACCGGGCCGACCAGCGGGTTGCCGTCGGGGGCAAAGGTGAAGGCGCCGTTGACCCAGGTCTTGACGCCGGTGGTTTGCAGCGCCGGGTAGCGTTCAAAGCCCAGCGTCAGTTCGCGTTCAATCCGGTCGGGGTCTTCCTGCTGCAGCTCGAACCCGTATTCCCAGGGCGCGCCGTCCATCATCCAGTGCTGGTGGTCGATTTCATAGATGCCCAGCAGGATGCCCTTTTGGTCCTGGCGCATATAGGTGAACCCTTCGAGGTCGACGGTCATCGGCACTTCGAAATCCAGCTGCTCCAGTTCCGGGATGGTGTCGGAGATCAGATAGTGGTGATTGAGCGGCGACACAGGCAGTTCGATGCCCGCCATGCGGCCCACCTGTTTGGCCCAGAGACCGGCAGCATTGACCACATGTTCGGCGTGGATGGTGCCTTTTTCGGTGACAACCTGCCAGCCGCCCTCCACCTGGTGCAGCTCCAGCACGCGGTTGTGTTCAATCACTTCTGCGCCGCGTTTCTTGGCCGCCCCGGCATAGGCGTGCACGGTGCCGGTGGTGTCGACATAGCCCTCGCGGTCGGCCCACATGCCGCCCAGGACGCCATCCGTGGACATGATCGGGCACAGCTCGCCCGCCTCTTGCGGGGTGATCAGGCGGCAGTCGTCGATGCCGATCGACTGGAATGTGCGATAGGCCGACTGCAGCCATTCCCAGCGGTCCGGGGTGCCTGCCAGCGTCATGCCGCCGGTCATATGCATGCCGACGGATTGGCCGGATTCCTTTTCGATCTCAGACAAAAGGTCGATGGTATAGGCCTGCAGCGAGGCAATGTTGGGGTCGGCGTTCAGAGCGTGAAAACCACCCGCGGCATGCCAGCTGGAGCCAGCCGTCAGAACCGAGCGTTCGATCAGGCAGACATCGGTCCAGCCGAATTTCGCCAGATGATAGAGGACAGAGGCGCCGACAACGCCGCCCCCGATGACAACAGCACGATAGTGCGACTTCATGGTCTTGCTCCCTGTCAGCTGCCTCAGGGCTGGCGGGGTGGCTCCCCGAATCCGCCCTTTGGACATTTCTGTCCAATCCATTGCCAATCCTGGACAGTCTTGTCCAGAGAAATCTTGCAAGACAGTGCATGGGTCGTGTTAGGCGTCCGGTTCAGCAGCTCGGGTCTGGGCTTCGCTCCAGATGTCCGTGCGCAGGGTCTGCGGTGCAAAACTGCCCGCTCCGCTCCGCCAGGGCAGGGCGGCTTCCAGCCACTGGCCCTGGCGCAGGACAAAGCGCCAGCCGCGCTGCGCGCCCGCAAAGATCGTCACATCCGGATGGTCTTCCTCCAGCAGCTCCACAGTGCCGGTCAAAAGCAGCAGGCTGCCGGATGCAAAATCCGCAAAGGCCAGCCCGGCGCGCGGGTTCAGCAGGAAATTCCCCAGCGTGTTGAAATGGTTGTTGCCGCGGAAATCCGGGATGGTGAGGGCATTGCCGTCTACCCGGACAAAGCCGGGCCGCCCGCCGCGATGAGAAACATCCGCGCCTGCATGCCGGGGATCGCTGGCGGCAGGGTTGTGGCTGGCAACAAAGAATGTATCGGCCTGGGCGATCAGCGCAGCATGCGCGGCTGAGAGCTGGGAAAAAACCTGCGGTTCTGCCGGGGGGCTATCCGCAGCCATGATCAGTCCGCGTTCCTGGATGTATTGCGGGCAATTGCCAAAGGATTGGTCCACGGCCAGGGTGAAGCCCCCGGGATCTGCCGCAGTGATCCGCCCATTCAGCCGGTTGCGACGGCGGCTGTGCAGCTCGATCCCCAGAAGGCCCAGAGCAGCGCCTTTGTGGATGGCAGCGCGGACCGGATCCTGCGCGGGGCCGCTGAGCGACACCTGCAGGTGCTGCGGATCGGGTGAGGTTGCAAAGCCGGGCGGGCCGCTCAGCAGGCTGGCCCAGGGCCAGCCATCCGCGTCCACGGCACCGACGGCAAGGAACGGCAGCTGGGCAAAGAACGCCCGATGCTCATCCGGCATAAAGGGGCGGATCATCCTGCGGCCCAGGGTCTCTGCCATCTCGCGCTTGCCGGCGCGGCGCTGCATGTCCTGTTCGCCGGGATGAAAGGGGGATGGGGTTGCTGCATCATGGGCCATGGGACCCTCCTGTGTCTGGAGAGAGGCGGCGGCGATTGACGCCGCCGCAGCTGGGATCAGGCGGCAAGGCCGGCCTTGGTGGCGGGCATCGGTTTGAAGCCCTTCAAGCCCTCAATACTGGCCAGCAGGGCGCGGACATTGGGGTAGGGGTCCAGTGAAATACCACCTTCTGGCGCATGGGCGATGTAGGAATAAACAGCTACATCCGCGATAGTGGGGGCATCCCCGACCAGAAAGCCGCGGCCTTTCATATGGGCGTCGATCTTGCCCAGCACGCGGGCCGCGACGGTGGCGCAGAACTCTGCGTTCAGAGGGGCGTTGAACACGGTGATCAGGCGTGCCGCCGCCGGGCCAAAGGCAATCTCTCCCGCCGCCAGGGTCAGGAACTTCTGCACTTCGGCCTCCTGCAGCGGATCAGACGGCAGCCAGGAGGGTGCATATTTGCGGGCCAGATAAACCAGAATGGCATTGGAATCGCTGATCACCGCGGCGCCGTCCTCGATCACCGGCACCTGGCCTGCCGGGTTCAGCGCCAGAAAGGCCGGCTGTTTATGTTCACCGCCGGCGAGATCGACGTTCACCACTTCATGGGCGATACCGGTGAGACTGGCAAATAGTTCCACCCGGTGGGCGTGGCCGGAAAGAGGGAAGCTGTGAATACGGATCGGGTTTGCCATGGGCTGGGGTCCTTGTGCTGCGGCCGGGGCCGTTGGGTTTTCTAAGACACTGGCAACATAGGTCCCACTTGGTTGGGCGATAATATTCCAAATCATGGAATAATTATGTATGAGGTGTTCATAAAAACGGAGCCCCCGCCATGGATAAACTGGACTGTATGCGTGCCTTTGCTGCGGTGGCGGCGCAAAGCTCCTTTACTTCCGGAGCAAGACAGCTGGGGATCAGCACCAAACTGGCCAGCAAATACGTTGCCCGGCTCGAGGAGCAGCTGGGCGCCCAGCTGCTCAATCGCACCACCCGCAAGGTAACGCTGAGTGATACAGGCCGCGCATATCTGGAGCGCTGCCTGCCTTTGCTGGATCAGTTCGATGAACTGGAGGACGTGGTGCAGCTGCGCCAGCAGGAGCTGGCCGGCCCCATACGCATCACCGCGCCCACAGGGTTTGGCAGCCGCGAACTGGTGGAGGCGCTGCAGCCGTTCCAGCAGGCGCATCCCAAGGTTGCGGTGGAGCTGGTGCTGTCCGACCGCCACTTGCCAATGCTGGAGGAAGGAGTGGATCTTGCGGTCCGTTTCGGCGCCCTGAAGGATTCGACACTGGTGGCGCGCAAGCTCTGCAATATGCGTCTGGTGGTGGTGGCGTCTCCAGATTATCTGGCGGCAGAAGGGGAACCGACAGAGCCAGAGGCACTGGCAACCCACAACTGCCTGCTGCAGATGACCGCGCCGCAGCCGGATGCCTGGGTCTTTGGCAAGGGCGCTTTACAAAGGACTGTCACAATTGGCGGCAGCTTTCGCGCCAATTCACCACGGGCCGTGGCGCATATGGCGGCCAGCGGTCTCGGCATTGCCCGCTGCCCGCATTATACCGCGCTGCCGTTTCTGCGGGACGGCAGGCTGCAAGTGCTTTTTGAACAACAGGAAACGGACCCGACGGCACTTTATGCAGTCTACCCCTCCAGCCGTCACCTGACCGCCCGGATAAGGGCGCTGATCGATCATCTGGCCGGCTGTTTCGGGCAGGGCTGAAGCAGGCCGCCGCGGCAGGGGTGCCAGACTGTTTTCATCTTTCCCGAAATACTCCGGGGAGCACGAGGGGCTGGCCCCTCGTATGTCTTGCAACAGTCCCGGGGATGCAGGTGCCGCAATGAGAGCAACAAAATTGCCCCAAGTATTTTAATCTTGAAATATATATCCAAGCCTGCGTAGGCTTGCGGTGAAGGCTGGCACAAGATCAGCCACAGGGCCATGCGGTGCAGCGGGTCTTGGCTTCTGCCGGGGCGGCGCTAAAGTCGCAGGCATTTGAACAAGAGACCCGGCCGGCGGGCCGGGATATTCTGGGAGGACATGACGTTATGAAAACCATTCGGATGCTCGCCATGGCGGCAGCCATTCCGGCGCTGGCGGCTGCGGCCCAGGCCGACACTAAAATCGGCATGATCACAACCCTGTCCGGCGGCGGGGCCGGGCTGGGCGTGGATGTGCGTGACGGCTTCATGCTGGCGATCGAACAGGATGGCCGCGCGGGAGTCGAGGTGGTGATCGAAGACGATCAGCGCAAACCCGATGCGGCGGTGCAGATTGCCGACCGGATGATCCAGTCCGAGAAAGTGGACATTCTGACCGGCATCATCTGGTCGAATCTGGCGATGGCGGTGGTGCCTGCGGCGACCGCACAGGATGTGTTCTACCTGTCGCCGAATGCCGGTCCTTCGGCTCTGGCAGGCAAACGCTGCCACAAAAATTACTTCAATGTTGCCTGGCAGAACGACAACCTGCACGAGGCCGCAGGCGCCTATGCCAATGAGGCGGGGCTGACGAACAGCTTCATCCTGGCGCCGAACTATCCGGCAGGCAAGGATGCGCTGACCGGTTACAAACGCATGTACGGCGGTGACCTGGCCGGGGAGATCTACACCAAACTGGGCCAGACAGACTATGCCGCCGAAATCGCCCAGATCCGGGCCTCGGGGGCCGACTCGGTCTATTTCTTCCTGCCCGGCGGCATGGGGATTTCTTTTCTCAAGCAATATGCGGGCAGCGGTGTGGATCTGCCGGTGGTCGGCCCGGCGTTCTCCTTTGATCAGGGCATCCTGCAGGCCGTGGGCGAGGCAGCCTTGGGTGTGAAGAACACGTCGCAGTGGAACAAGGACATCGACAATCCGGCCAATGCAGCCTTTGTCGCGGCCTTTCAGGACAAATACGACCGTCTGCCGTCGCTCTATGCCAGCCAGGGCTATGACACGGCCAACCTGATCCTGAGCGCCTTGGACAAGGCTGAGGTTTCGGATCAGGACGCGTTCCGCGCGGCGCTGAAGGCGGCAGAGTTTGCCTCGGTCCGCGGCGATTTCAAGTTCGGTCCGAACCACCATCCGGTGCAGGACATCTATGTGCGCGAAGTGATCAAGGAAGGTGACGTTTTCACCAACAAGATCATCGCCACCGGACTGAGCGATCATGCCGACGCCTATGCGGGCGCGTGCAAGATGTAAGACCCGGCTCAGGACGAAGGCGCTCGGCGCCTCCGTCGCGGCAACACGTCTCCTGCGGAAAATGAAATGACCTATATTCTAGTTCTGGAGCAAATCCTGAACGGGCTGCAGCTTGGTGTCATGCTGTTCTTGATGGCCGCCGGGCTGACGCTGGTGTTCGGGGTGATGGGGCTGATCAACCTGGCGCATGGCGCGCTCTATATGGTTGGTGCCTTTGCGGCTGCCGCTGTTGCGGGTTGGACCGGATCGTTCCTGCTGGCGCTGATGGCCAGTCTTGCCGCCGCCGCCGCCGCTGGCGCGCTGATGGAGCTGGTGGTGATCCGGCGGCTTTATCGGCGTGACCATCTGGACCAGGTGCTGGCGACCTTTGCGCTTATCCTGATCTTTTCCGAAGGCACCCGCTGGCTATTCGGGTCGTTCCCGCTGTTTCTGGACGTGCCATCCTACCTGTCGGGGCCGGTCAGCCTGCCGGGCGGCATTGAATACCCGCTGTATCGGCTGACAATCATCCTGATTGGCCTGGCAATCGCGGTCGGGCTGTTCCTGCTGATTGCCCGCACCCGCATCGGTATCCAGATCCGCGCAGGGGAGGCCGACCGCGAGATGATTGCAGCGCTTGGCGTCGATATTTCCAGGCTCTACACGCTGGTCTTCGCCCTTGGCGCGGCGCTGGCAGGGCTGGCGGGCGCGCTGGTGGGGGCGATCCAGTCGGTGCAGGTCGGCATGGGGGAGCCGGTGTTGATCCTGGCCTTTGTGGTGATCGTCATCGGCGGTATCGGATCAATCAAGGGCGCCTTGGCCGGTGCGCTGCTGGTTGGGATGACCGACACGCTGGGCGGTGTGTTTCTGCCGCGGCTTTTCACCCTGTTCATGGAACCTGCCAGTGCGGCCTCTGCCGGGGCGTCGCTGGCGTCGATGCTGATCTACATTCTGATGGCGGCGATCCTGCTGGTGCGCCCTTCGGGCCTGTATGGAGGGAGCACATGATACCGACCCGCGAGAGCTTTCTCAATTGGGCAATGATTGCAGCCTTGCTGATCGTGCCTCTGGCGGCCTGGAGCCTGGATGAACCCTTTATCATCACGCTGGCAACCAAGGCGGCGATCCTGGCGCTGGCCGGGGTGGGGCTGAACATCGCGCTTGGCCTTGGCGGGCTGATCAGCCTGGGCCATGCGGCGTTTTTCGGCATCGGCGGCTATGCCATGGGCATCCTGGCGGCCCATGCCCAGAACTATGAACCACTGTTCGAATGGCCGTTCCTGTTTGAGGGCAGCAATCAGATGCCGCTGATCTGGCTGGTGGCGATTGTCTGCAGCGCTTGTGCTGCGCTGGTGATCGGGGCGCTTTCCTTGCGCACCTCAGGCGTCTATTTCATTATGATCACGCTCGCCTTCGGCCAGATGCTGTACTATTTTGCCATCAGCTGGAGCGCCTATGGCGGCGAGGACGGGCTGTCGATCTGGGTGCGCAATGATTTCCCGGGCCTGAACACGCTGGACCCGATCCAGTTCTTTGCCATTGCCTATGTAATTCTGTGCCTGGCGCTGTTTTTTGCCGCCCGGCTGGCGCGCGCGCCCTTTGGGCTGGCGCTGGCGGCGGCGCGGCAGAACGCAGACAGGGTTGAAGCGGTTGGTCTCACCCCCTTTACGCTGCGACTGACGGCATTTGTGATTTCCGGGGCCATCACCGGGCTGGCGGGCGCCCTGTTTGCCGACCTCAACCGCTTTGTCAGCCCCACTATGCTCAGCTGGCACACCAGCGGCGAAATCATGATCTTTGTGATCCTTGGTGGGGTTGGGCGGCTCTACGGGCCAGTGGTCGGCGCCGCGCTCTATATCTTGCTGGAGCATCTTCTGGGGGGCATCAGCGACTACTGGCAGATTTTCCTGGGTGTTCTGCTGCTGCTGATCGTGCTGTTTGCCCGTGGCGGGTTGATCGGGGCGCTTGCCGGACGGGAGAAGGCACATGGCTGAGGTGGTTCTGAAAACCCATGGCCTGAGCAAAAGCTTTGGTGCATTGCAGGCCAGCCGCGATGTGTCGCTGGATTTGCGCGCGGGGGAAATCCACGCGCTGATCGGACCCAATGGGGCGGGGAAATCCACCCTGATCAAACAGATTGCCGGCAATTTGGTGCCGGACAGCGGCACGGTGGAGCTGCTGGGGCGGGATGTGACCGCACTGGACACTGTGGCGCGGGCGCGGATGGGGCTGGGGCGGACGTTTCAGATCTCTGCCTTGGCAATGGAATACACGGTGCTGCAGAATGCGGTGCTGGGTGCATTGGGGGGCAGGGGCAGCCCGTTCCGCTTTTTCCGCAATGTGATGAAGGATCCGGATCTGCTGGAAACTGCGCATGGGGCGTTGGACCGGCTCGGGCTGGCTGAGGACGCAGACCGCCGCACCGCGGATCTGTCCCACGGCCAGCGCCGCCAGCTGGAGGTGGCGGTAGCGCTGACGCTTGAGCCGAAATTGTTCCTGATGGATGAGCCGATGGCGGGGCTTGAGTCGGCAGGCTCCAGGGCGCTGACCGGGTTCCTGGATGGATTGCGGCAAGAGGCGCCGATCCTGCTGGTCGAACATGACATGGATGCGGTTTTTGCCCTTGCCGACCGGATCAGCGTGCTGGTCTATGGCCAGATCATCGCCACCGGCACCGCGGATGAAATCCGTGCCAACGCCGAGGTGCGCCGTGCCTATCTGGGAGAGGAGGACGCTGCATGAGCCTGCTGTCACTGCAAGGGGTGGAAACATCCTACGGTCCGGCGCAAGCGCTGTTTGGGGTCAATCTGGAGGTTGGCGCAGGCGAAGTGGTGGCGCTGATGGGCCGCAATGGCATGGGCAAATCCACCACGATCAAGACGATCTGCGGCATGTTGGCAGCCTCCAAAGGGGAACTGCGGTTCGATGGCCGCGACCTGCGGCAGCTGCCGTCGCATGGGATCGCCCGGCTGGGGGTTGGTCTGGTGCCGGAAGGGCGGCGTTGCTTTGCACCGCTGACCGTAGAGGAAAACCTGATCGCTGCCGCCCGCCCGGGGCTGTGGGATTTCGCCAAAGTGGCCCGGCTGTTCCCCCGGCTGGAGGAACGCCGGACACAGGTGGCAGGGTCATTGTCGGGCGGCGAACAGCAGATGCTGACCATCGGGCGCGCGCTGATGACCAACCCGCGGCTGCTGATCCTGGATGAAGCAACCGAAGGGCTGGCCCCGGTGGTGCGGCAGGAAATCTGGGCCGCGATTGCCCGGCTCAAGCGCGAGGCAGGGCTGTCGATCCTGGTGGTTGATAAATCCTTGAAGGAATTGTCAGCCGTGGCTGACCGGGCGGTGATCCTGAACAAGGGCAGCAATGCCTGGGCCGGGCGGATCAACGCGCTGCCGGCAGAGATTGCAGACCGGTTCCTGGGTGTGAGCGAGACCTGAGCCGCGTCTCCCATTCCTCTTTGGGGAAAGGGGGCGGTTACAGCATCAAAGCCATTTCCTGAGCTTCAAATTTGCGGCTGCCCCATCCGTGGACGGGGCAGCAACGAGAGAGGTTACTCTGCAATGCCGGTCGCAATGATCAGCGGTGCCCAGACTTCGATCTGGTTGGCGACAAAGTCGGTGTAGCCTTGTGAATCCATGGCACGGTGGGTGATGCCAAGCTCTGTCAGCCGGTCCTGCACTTCGGGGTTGGCGAAGACCGCCAGAACGGTTTCGTTGATCTTGCTGACGGTCGCGGGATCAATGCCTGCCGGTCCGGACAGGCCCACCCAGTTCTCGACTACGATGTCGTATCCCTGTTCCTTGAACGTGGGCACATCGGGCAGCTCGGGATTGCGCACGGATGAGGCGATGGCAATGGCAACCGCTTCCTTGTCTTCGATCATGTCGCTGTTCTGAACGGCCAGGTCATAGAAGGACTCGAGTACACCTGCGCGGAAGTCCTGAATGGCCGGTGAACTTCCCTTGTAGGGAACGTGGATGGATTCAACACCCAAAGACGCATCGACGGCTTCGCCCAGAATGTGCGAGATCGAACCTACGCCGCTGGACCCGTAGGTCATCGGCGTGTCCTTTACGTGGGTGATATAGTCTTCCAGCGACTTTATCCCAGCCGAAGGCTGTACGAACAGTCCGGGCGCAGAGGCGCCTATGTAAGCCACATGTGTGGCTCCGTTCACTGGGTCATAGGGGATCGACTTAAAGCGCGTCGGGGCGATTGTGTAAGGCGCGTTGTTGGCCAGGATGAGCGTTGTGCCATCCGGGTCCTGCTGCGCGACATAGTCTGCCGCGACGGTGCCCGCCGCCCCGGGGCGGTTGTCGACCACCGCTTTCTGGCCGAACTCTGTGTCCAGGTATTGCGCCAGCAGACGTGCGACCAGATCGCTGGCGCCGCCTGGCGGGAAGGTCACGACGATCCGAACGGGTTCATCGCTCCAGGCGCCGGGTTCTGCCATCGCCGAAGGTGCCCAGAGTAGCGACAGCGCCATCGCACTTGCACCAATAGACTTTAGGTAATTGCGTATCATGTGTTTGGTCCTTCCTGTTGTACTTCGCTTGATGTTGAAGCTGTTATTTTTTTTGCCCGGATGGCCGCGTAAAAGGCGTAGATCAGGACAGCGACGGTGATCGCAATCAGCGTCGCGCTGATTGGGCGTTCCAGAAAGACCATTGGGTCGCCACGAGAGAGCAGCATCGCGCGGCGCAACTGCTCTTCCATCAGCGGGCCAAGCACAAAGCCCAGCAACAAGGGCGCTGGTTCGAACTTGTAAAGTTTCATCCAGTATCCGACAGCACCGATGATCAGCGTCAGCCAGATGTCGAAAACGTTGTTGTTGAGGCTGTAGACCCCGATGCAGATCAGCACGATGATCGTCGGGTACATGTATTTGTAGGGGATCTGCAGAAGCCGGACCCAGATGCCGATCAACGGAATGTTGAGGATGATCAGCATCACGTTGCCCACAAGGAAACTGGCCACGAGTCCCCAGAACAGGTCGGGCTCTTCGGTTAGCAGGCGCGGGCCTGGCGTAATCCCGTAGATCATCAGAGCACCGATGACGATTGCCATAGGCGGGCTGCCGGGGACACCCAATGTGAGCGTGGGGATGAACGCGGTCTGGGTGGCCGAATTATTGGCCGCTTCGGGCACGGCAACGCCGGGCACCACGCCGGTTCCAAACAGGTTTTTAGCCCGATTCACGCGCTTCTCAACGGCGTAGGCAATCGCGGCTGCGATTGTCTGGCCAGTGCCCGGCAATGCCCCAAACACCGACCCAATGGCACCGCCGCGCATGATCGGTGCAAACAAAGACTTCCATTCCTCGCGTGTCGGGTAGAAGTGGTTGTAGTCGATTTTTTGCGCGATCGACCCGCCCTTGTTGGTGCGGATGGATGCGATGACTTCGCTCACACCGAACAGGCCCATTGCGACGATGACGATATGCACGCCGTCGCGCAATTCCGGAATGCCCATGGTATACCGCAGATCGCCAGTCGTCAGATCGATGCCGATTGTCCCCAGCATCAGCCCGGCGACGACCATCGTGATGCCTTTTAGCGCTCCACCGTTGCTGACAGCCGATGCTGCGATCAATCCCAATAGGATGACGGCAAAGTAGTCTGCAGGGCCAAAAGAAAGTGCCAGTTTTGCCAGGGATGGAGACAGGGCTGCCATGACGATCATTCCGATCATGCCGCCACCGAACGACGCTGTTGCCGTCGAGAAAAGCGCCACGCCGGCACGGCCCTTCTTGGCCATCGGATAGCCTTCAATTGCGGTGATCGATGCCGCAGGTGTACCCGGGATATTCATCAGGATCGATGCAATCGAGCCACCATATTCAGCGCCATAGTAGACACCGGCAATCATCACCAGGGCGCTGGTCGGTTCCAGATAGAACGTAAGCGGCAGGATCATGGCGATTGCGGCCATTGATCCGATGCCGGGCAGAACGCCAATGAATGTGCCGACAAAAACCCCAATGAAGCAGTACATCAGGTTATGCGGCTCTAAGACGACAAGCAGGCCAGAATAGAAGCTGGAAAGGATGTCCATACCTACATCCCCACGAATGCTTTGAACGGCAGATTGAGCAGTCGGATAAACAAGACCCAACAAGCGGCAGACACGATAGCGCCCAAAATCGCCTTGCCCATGAGCGAAAGACTGCGATCCGGGAAGCTCGCGATGATGACAGACATGAAGACTGCAGGAACAAGGCCAAGACGGTCGGCTGTGCTTGCGAAGATGGCAATCGCAGCAACAATGGCCAGGAAACTGATCCAATCCGGCGGGTGGCTCAGCCCTTTGCTGCGCCATTCATGGAGGCCGACAAAGATTGCCAGCACTGCCAGAATTGACCCGCTGATAAACGGGAATGCACCGGTGCCGAGCCGGAAAAAGGAGCCCAACCCAAGCTTCAGCCCTCCGAAGATGAAAATCAGGCTCAAGGCAAACAACGCGACAGCCCCGATCTCTCCTCCCCAACTCTGCGCTCGGCTGGATCCTTTGGGGGGAGCAGGTTGACCTTGAAGATTTGATGGCTCGGTCGACATGGTCATTCAACCTTTGGCGATTTGGAGGGAATTGAAGCGTCGAAAGTGCGCCTCACGCGCTCAGAACTGACCGTGGCAATCTCTATGAGCGCTCGTCGTGTTTCTGCCTCAGTGGTTTCCTGAAGGCGGGCTTTGAATTCCTGCAACACGCTTTCCATATTCTGATGACGGACAAGTGCGGTGATAAAGGGAAAGCCATGCGTCTTGGTGTATTGAGCGTTCAAAGTGTCCAGCTGCTGTTTGAAACTTGATGTCTCGTCTGTCAGCCCCAGCCGCCCTTGCTCTCCCTGCGACGCTTTTGTCATGGTCAGAGGATTGTCGGGGGCCAGTTCCGGATGGGCCTGGAACAGCGCGATTTTTTGTTCCAAATCAAGATGGTGCAGTTCGTGACCAATCGCCTCTATGAGGTCCTCGCAAGATAGGAATGGTCGCTTGTCTGCAACTTTTGCAGCAATGTAAGGTGCTCGTTCGATCAGTGGCTCTAACAGCCGGACAACCGAATTTACGTCGCCTGTGTTCAGGTCGTGAAGTGAAGCCATGCCCAGAATCCATGATGTTTGATTCGAGGTTACGAGGTAAGTTTATTTCAATCTATGGAATAAAACAGAACCTAGCATTCCAATTATTAGAATGGATGCCGGGGCTATTCCGCCGTCCCTGACCCCGGCGAGCCATAGCGGCGGATCATGATGTCTGTTGTCAGGCTCAGCACTTCTGTCGTCGCAGCGTTTTCAGGTATCATCGCATTGGAGACCACCGAAAACTTTTGTTCGAAAAGATCCTGGTTTTTGATTGGCAAGAACATCAAGGCTCCCGTCTCGATCTCCGGTGCGGCATCCAGTTCCGATGTGATCGCGACATGGCTGCCCGACACGACAAGTTGCTTCATTAACTGAATGGAATTCACGACGACCGATGCGCTTGGCCGTTCGAATATCCAAGAGTGCCGCAATTCCAAGAGCTTTCTGATCGCAAGCGCTGAACTTTGGAAAACGATTGGGTGCAAAATGATTTCTGCCAGTTTCGGGCCGCTCCTTTGCGCCAAAGGGTGGTCCTTTGTACAAATGCAGCCCAAAGGAAAATCCTGCGACCAATGGACTTTGAGTTTTTCCTGTTCGGCAACATTCACAACGACCGCCAGATCAAACTCACCATTGATGAGCCCCTTGACGGCCGCATCCGGGCTTGTGATCTCGATTTCGGGCTGGATCTTGGGGAACCTCCCTGCAAGCGCGTGAACGAGCTCTGGTACAAGACCGTTCACCATCCCGTCCATGGCGGCAATTCGGATGGTTCCTTGCTCGACACCGCGAGCTTCCTGGATCGTCGACCAGAGCCGGGCGCTGTCAATGCGCCAATCCCGAGCCAGCTCCAGCATCAGATATCCTGTCGGCGTGAGCGTCATCCCATTGGCTTCGCGTTCAAACAGCGGTTCGCCGACGGCTTCTTCGATTGCCACAATCTGCCGATGGATCGCCGACGCGGATATCCCGATTTTTCGGGACGCCGCCTGGATTGAGCCCAGCTGTGCAACATGTTCAAAATAGAGAATTGACCTGGGAACAAGATGCAGCGCCATGACAACCATCCTTCTTGATGCGAACCCGCGAGCTTGATTGGCTGCCCGAAACGGGTTGGAGCCTGGACAATGGATGCTAATTAATAGAATGCCAACCCTGCGGAGTTCAGCATGGATTGAAATGCAGGCATATGCCACCATCAGAGCCATGACCATTTCCAATGGGGGCTCACATGACAGATGCGGATCATACGCCCGGGGGCATCTCGATTCATGCCGTCGACATTTCCAGAGGCATTCCGGCAGAGGGGCTTCGGGTTCAATTGCTGCGGGTGGACGGCTGCTCTGAGATCGAAGTCGCCAAGGGCGAATGCAACGAAAGCGGACTGCTTGTACACCCGATCGCAAAAGGCATAGGGGCCGAACGTGGTTTGTACATCCTTCGCTTTGATGTCGGATCATACTTTCGAGCTGCCGACGTGAACATATCCAGTCCCGGCTTCCTGGAAACGGCAGAGTTCCACTTTGGTGTAGACCGGATCGAGGAACACTTTCATCTTCCAATCAAATTCACCCCTTGGGGATACTCATTGTTTCGCGGCGGCGCATAAGCCTTATGCTCTGTGAAACCACAAGCTCCTTCAATCCGGTCAAACTTCACAGCTATCCTTGTGCTCAATGGAACTGACCTGCTCCCCATTGGACTTTGTTTCACAAATCGGTTTGTGAGCGCACTTCCCCTTTCCCCAAGCGGAGTTATCCCACGGGTTCTGTGACAGGTCTGCCCAGAGTCGTGTCGCGGTTGAGAGCCGCGACGCAGACCTGGACTTCCGCGACGTGCCGCTCAAAGTCTCTCGCCATCAGGGATTGGCCGAGGAGTTTGATGCAGCTCATCCAATCGTCGGAAAAACGATCCCCGGGATCGTTTCCTGACCTTCCTCATATCTAGACGCGGCTTCGGCAGTGGTATCCGCTCCATCGTCGCCTGCCCGTTTTGCCTCATACAATCAGACGCTGGTTGTGCAGGATGTCTGTGGACGGGGTGTTTCGTTAGGGTAGGGCGGCAGAATAGCGGTCCAGATCATCCCGAGATTTCAACGGGCAAAGAGAGCAGCACAACAGTGGCGCAAGTGGCCGGGGGTGCGATAGGATCAGCAGTTTCGGTCGGGCGGATCGGTTCACATGGTTGCTGAACAGAAAAAACCGGCCCTTCGGAAAAGGGGCCGGGTGAACTCTCTACTGGAAACCTGGTGCCAGGCAGGCGTCGTTATCCGAGGGGAGGGGGCTGCTGTCAGACGACAACAGCTGGCCGCCATGCCAAGATCAGTTGAACTGCATGTTGTCGAAGCTCGGGCTCTGGTTCTGGCCGCCGCCCATGGCTGGGCTCATTCCACCGGCCTGAGCACCGCCCATACCGCCACCGGCGTGGGAACCTCCGCCGCAGCCTTGACCGCCCTGGCCGCCCATGCCGCCGCCTTGGCCGGCCTGAGCACCGCCGCACTGGTGGTTGCCGCCCTGCGCGCCGCTTTGGGCCAGAAGCTGTTCAAGAAGCTTGGTCTGCTCTTCGTCCTTCTTCTCGAGCTTGCCCATCTGCTCTTTGAAGTCGTCGCCTTGCGTTTTCAGATCGTCCTTGGCGCCGTCCTGCTGGCCTTGCAGATTGTTCATCTGGCCCTGCTGCATCATGTTCTGAATCAGGCCCATCAGCATTTGCATAATCATATAGATTCTCCTAACCGGATTTGGTTTTAAGCAGGCGGGGAAGCGATGGCAGAATGCGTGCCTGCAAAGGCGGCCGCCTTACAATTGCCATGATTCCGCATGCCAGGCAGATAGGCTCATCAAATTTTACTATATTTGAAGACGAAGGCCGGAGCCTTTTAGCAAGAAAGGGTAGAATCCCGGCGGCGGCGCGGTTGCTGACGGGGAGGGGGCTGCGGCGCTCCTCACATCACATCTTGGCCTGAGTATAGACAAAGGCGAATTGCCCATAAGCTGCTGCTATCGAACAGTGAGCAGCAGGAAAGCGCTGCCAAGCTTTCAGGCTTTATCGGACGTGCTGGCTTGCGGCGGCAGGACCACGTTGGAGTAAAGAAAATGGCATTTCCCGAGGCGGTTATCAAAGACCGCGGCTATTACACGAATTCAGCCTATACCAAGAGCGTCCATATCAAGTTCGATCCCCGCCGGATCGCTGCTGCGGCACGGGCGGGAGGCTGTGCCTCTCCGGATCCGATGGAACCGTTCACCTATGCCGATTTCGGCTGCGGTTACGGGCTGACGGTTATCTTTCTGGCCCAGGCGATGCCGCATGGGCACTTCTATGGAATTGATTTTATGCCTGAGCACACGGATGCTGCCCAGGCGTTTGCCCGCCATCTGGGTGTAAACAACGTTACCTTTATCAACGCGGCCTTTGAGGACATTGTTCCGGGTATGCTGCCTCCGCTGGATTTCGCTGCGGCACATGGCATTCTCAGCTGGGTTGCACCCGAAGTGCGGCGTTCGCTGCGGCGTGTTGTTGCGGACAGCCTGAAAGAGAACGGGTTGTTTGCTGCAAGTTACAATCTTGGCTCCTCGGAGCGGCTGAGTGCGCCGCAGGTGCGCAGCCTAATGGTGGAGGCCATTGCCCGCGGCGTTCCCGAGGACACGGCGCTGTCGCAGGGGATCGATCTGATGCAAAGCGCCCATGGCGGCGCGGCGTCGGAGTTCTTTGGGGCCGGCGAAAGCGACAGGCTGGCCTATCTGCGCCATGAATACCTGTGTCAGGACTGGACTTGTTTCACGCATCTGCAGGTGGCTGCGGAGATGGCGGAAGACGGGCTGATGTTCCGCGGGCCGCATTTGTCGGATGCGGCATTGATGCCGGTGGCCGAACGCGCCCTGCCGGTCGCCGATCCCCTGTATTGGGAGGATGTGAACGCGCTGCGCGAAAAGACAACTTTTGCAGTTTCCCTGTTTTCCCGGCCGCAGGACGGAGGCAGCGAACCGCGGGCGGCGCTGGAGATGCCAGCCGGTTTCATGACATTGCTGCCAAGCGTCGCAAATGTTGCGGTCAAGGATGGCTTCCTGTCGGTGTTTGACGCTATGGGCAAAGCTTCTGCGCCGCATCCGGCCGTGGCGCTGTGTGATGTTGGCCGTCAGGCGACGGACCCTTACACGCAGAATGCGCTGGCCAAAATGCTGCATAACAGCGGGTTTATTGCTTTTGCAAACAAAGGGTTCCAATTACCCGAAGTGGCGGATCCCCGTGCCTTTGCATTGTCCGGGGAGGTGCGCGGGCAGATCGCACGTCAGGAGGAAATCCTGCCGGTCAACCGGACTTTGTTGTGTCCGGAAACACAAGCTGTGATTTCACCGCTGCATGATCTGCCGTGGCTGGTTCTGACGCATTGTTCAGAGGTCGCGCCAAGCCGTTATGCAGACGTTCTGATGGAGCTGCCATCCATCCGCAACATGCTGGCCTATCCGACATACACGTCGCGGGACGGCATATCCTCTTTGATCCACGCCTGGCATTCCCGCTGGGCGCCCTGGCTGGCGGGGCAGGGTGTGATCCGTTTCCTATAGGCAGTTTCCCCTGCGGCTGTCCGCAGGGGAGCAGCTTTTGCAGCAAGACTTCATGGGTGACCTTACGGAAGCTTTTGGTCCTGTTAAATCCCCATAAAGTGATTGTTGGCGAAATGCGTGGTTCAAGAACTACGGAGACGCGGCATGCCAATTGGCTATCTAGTGACGCTGGGGAATGGTGTCCTTGATGTTGGCGACAGTATCACGGCCTCTCAGGTTTCCATCACTTCGGTGGGGGAAATTGGAACAGGGGATTGGAACTGGTCCGGGATCCTGGAAGATGACGGGCTGTTCTACAACAATATATCAGACACCGGCGTCTACCATCTGGCGGATGACGGCAATGTCTATTTCGTGCCGGACCTGTGGGATATCACCAGCGGGACGGCCACTGTGGAAACCATTCCGGGCAGTGTCATCGCTGGAACGGCCGGCAACGACAGCCTGGATGGCAGCGGCGCGGATGACGCGATCTTTGGCGGCGACGGCGCAGATACTCTAAACGGAGCAAGTGGCGACACGCTGTTCGGCGGCATTGGCGATGACCAGCTGAGCGTTACGGCAGCTGCCGCCGCTCCGGTTGGCGGAACGGTTGTTAACGACGGGGGCTGGGGATCAGGGGGATACGGCCAGGACAGCTTTGAATGGGCGCCGGGAACTTCAGGCACGGGCACCATTGATCTTGGGGGGACACCGGGGACGACCGGAAGCGATGATGTGTCCGATACGATCACCGTTTCCAACACCAATGACGGGGCGCATCTCACGACGTTGAAATTCGATGTAGGCATTGATCAGGTCTTCCTGACTGAAACGCCCACGTCGATCGTGAACACCAATGCAAGCTCGGGCGTCTCCGACTTTACCGTGACCTATGCAAACGGGAACAGCCAGACGTTCCGCTTTTACAATGATGGCGCTGGGGTGTCCGATCCAGCGCAGTTCTTTGCGACACTGCCATCATCGGGAGGGGCGACGCTGGACGGGGGGGACGGTAATGACACCCTGACCGGCGGTGCAGATGCGGATCTGCTGACCGGGGGATCGGGTGCTGACAGCATATCCGGCAACAGCGGATCGGACACCATTGATGGCGGCACAGGTGATGATCTTATCGATCTGGGCAGCGATTCTGATCGCGATTACCTGATTGTGGATGTCGCGGGTGGCAGCGACACGATCTATGGGTTTGATCTGAGTGACAGCGGCGATGGAACGACGGTTGATCAGTTCGATGCCTCAGATCTGACGGGTCCGGGCGGTGCGGTCAATGTTTGGGACATCACCGTATCAGACACCAATGGCGACGGCACTGGCGATGCCATTCTGACGTTTCCCGGCGGCGAAAGCGTTACGCTGGACGGGGTGTTGGCCTCTCAGGTGAACGAGGTTCCGGAATTGCTGTCGATGGGCTTTGTCTGCTTTGCCAAAGGCACCCGGATCGCGGCTCCCGGCGGCAGCCGCCTGGTCGAGGATATTGAGCCGGGCGACTATGTGACGACCGCAGACAAAGGCATCCGGCAGGTGCGCTGGGTGGCGTCGTCGTCATTCGACGGCGGCGCAGGGGACCTGCCGCAAAATCTGGTGCCGGTGCGGATCAAGCCTGGGTCGCTGGGCAATAGCCGGCCGCTGCTGTTGTCCCAGCAGCATTGCATTCTGATGCGGCATCGCGGGCGCCGGGAAACGGTTTTTGTCCGCGCCAAGCATCTGGCGGAGGAAACCGGCCTGGCCTCTTTTGCGAAGGGGCGCAAGCAGGTCAGCTATTACCACCTGTTGACCGCGCAGCATGAGGTGCTGATTTCCAATGATGTCGCTTCGGAGAGTTTCTACCCCGGGCCGCAGGCGGTCAGCCTGCTGCGCCCACAGGACCGCCGCAGCCTGAAGGCGATCCTGCCGCGGCTGGAAGCAGAACCGGTCGAAGCAGCCTATGGTCCGCGTGCACGGCCGGTTCTGACCCGTAAACAGGTCGCGCAAGCATACCGGGCAGGGGAGCTCGAGGCAGCCCCACCGCGGCGCTCCTTTGGCGGACTGTCGGCATTTGAGCGGCCGATGCGGCTGTGGCATTGGCCCGTTTTGGGCGTCACGTCATATCAGAAAAACGACTGCAATGTGGCGGCGGCGGGGCCAAGCTCCACCCGTTCTTTGTGTAGTGGGAACGCGCTCCTCTGAACTGCGTTTTCTATTATAAAACAAAGAGTAATATAGCGGGATACCGCCCAGCTGCGCGCTGCGCCAGAGGCCATCGTTCTGATGAGCCACAGGTCGGCCGTGAAGCAACTTTTGATTTCCACCACGCAAGGGTGGCTCATCATACAGCAGCTTCACAATCAGGTGGCGAACTCTCTGGCCGGTTTGCATCAGGTTATCTTGAAGTGAAAAAAAAATTGCGTTTATGGCGAATTGACGTAATGTCTGCCTTGGCTTTCTGCTTGGGGAAGCGATGCCGATTGAGGGAAAGATGTCTGACGCTTTCACGAAATTTTACATTGATGGGGCATGGGCCGATCCAGCCTCGCCAGCCGAACACCAGGTCATCAATCCCGCGACCGAGCAGGTGGCGGCGGTGGTGTCCTTGGGAAAACCACAGGATGTAGAGGATGCGATCCAAGCCGCAAAATGCGCCCTTCGCACCTTTGGCCCGGTCATCGCGGTCACGCCTTGTGACCGGTCTGAATAAATTGTCGAAGTGAGAGAAAACGGATCTGTGCGGCTTGAACCAGACAGACCCAACGAACCAAGCCCGCTAGCGCGTTGACCGGTGCTGGGCCGAACCAGAGCCCAACACTGGGAACACTAAAGCGAAGGCGCCAACATGGGCCGTGACGCCCCATTATTTGCAACGGTGAAATGATGAACGAACAAAATCCAAAACCCGTGTTTGAAGTGCTGGCAAATGAAATCAAAAGCTTAGGGGTGGAAATTGTCTTTGGCCTTATGAGCGACGATACTGCCCAGCTATGCGCTACGCTGGATGCGATCGGTGTTCGGTTTGTCGGCGCCCGCCATGAAAACCAGGCGATCAGCATGGCCGATGGCTTTGCCGCGGCAACGGGCAAAGTCGGGGTAGCGCTCGTCGGGCGCGGACCTGCCTTTGCCAATGGTTTCAATGGGCTGACATATGCCAAAGTGACCGCGAACCCGGTGTTGGTCATGTATGGCGATGCGCCTGCAAATGCAGGTCAGGCAAATGTTTCAGGGCCCGATTACAAGGCAGTAGGCGTCAATCAAGGCGATGTGCTCAATGCGGCATCCATCCGCACCTTTGTGACGGATACGCCCGATGGTGCGCAATCGCGCCTGCGCGAAGCCTTTGCTTTTGCACAGGGCAATCGCCTGTCGGTTCTCCTGATGCCGACCGATGTGCAAAATATGTCCGTCGTGCCGGTGGAATCCAAACAGGAACAGGTAACGACGCCGGTTGGAGCCGTGTCGCGGGACGCCGCCGCAGCGCATTCGATCCGGTTGGCCGCCGATATCCTTGCCGATAAAAAGCGGCCCATTATCGTCGCAGGCCGCGGTGCGGTGCGGGCCGATGCCAAAGACGAGATTGTTGCACTGGCTGAAAAAACCGGGGCAATGCTGATGACATCCGTGTTGGGCAAAGACTGGTTCCGGGGCCACCCATTCAATCTGGGTGTCATGGGGACATTCGTGACTTCACTGGGGCGCCGCTTTTTGGCGGAGGCCGATTGTATCCTTGTGATCGGCGCCTCTCTCAACGCTCTGACAATGGATTTCGGCGACGTTTTCGGTGATATTCCGGTTATTCATCTGGATGCAGACCGGCATGCTATCGGCCGCTGGACTGCGATAGACATCGCCTTGGTCGGGGACGCCAAGAAAACCGTTCAAGCCCTGATCGAACAGGTCTCTGACAATCTTGACGCGCCTCAGCATTCGGAGAGCGCCTTGCAACTGGTTCGTGATTTTGACCAGGCAAAGGATTTTGAGCCGATGAACACGCAGCGGACATTGGATGCGCGCGTGGTTGGCCAGATCCTCAATCGGATACTCCCGAAAAAGCGCAATCTGGTGTTCGACGGCGGCAACTATATGTCGTGTATTCCCTACATCGACGTTGAGCATCCCGGCGATTTCAAACTGACAACGGAAACCTATTCCATTGGTCTTGGGTTTGGAAACGCCATTGGTTTTGCTGCCGGGCGCCCAGATGAAACAACCATGCTGATGATCGGTGACGGCGCTTTTTTGATGACCATGGGAGAGATGGAAACGGTGCTGCGTGAAGGGATTCCGCTTGTCATCGTGGCCATGAACGATTGCGCCTACGGGTCCGAAGTGCATGTCCTGCGCCAACATGGCATGCCGATTGCGCTGGCTCAGTTCCCTGATATTGATCTGGCGACATTGGCTGAAACGCTGGGCTACGATGCCCATATCGTGCGCACGCAAGAACAGCTGGAAGCCTTGGCGGATGTTGTAAGCCAGGCCGACGAGCCAGTGTTCATTGAGATCAAAACAAACCCCGAAGTCGCGCTTGCCTCTACGGACAAGATGGTTTCGCACGACTGATCATGGCCGAATAGGATTTGAAGAGGGCCCCGCGACAGGGGGGATCAGCCGCTTTTGGGAGCGGCTGGCAGCCTTCGCGAAAGCCGACGGGCAGTGGTTTGGCGTCAGACATCCGAGCGGGCGGATTTGCGCGGGGTTTGGTGCAGTGCATTTTGCGGCCCGTCCTGGGAGCAGTGCGTTCAGGACCGCGCGGACACTTGCGGCATCGCTCTCAAATACCGTAAGCATATCCGTAGTTAGTGCTTCTGCTGCTTTGGCCGAACGATTTTTCAAGTCTTGGCATTTTGCCGGGGGCTTGCTTCAGATATCATCCTGGAGAACTCAACGTGGTGCAGTTTTGGCGACCGTTCCTGGTGATGCGCTGTGCACTGACATAGACAAGGGGCAGATAATGGCAGGAAACAACCGCGAAACGCAGCTGTCCGACTTTGTCGGAATGCAGGTCAGGGAGCGTCGTCGATTTTTGGGCATGACAATTGCGGAACTGTCATCTGCCTGCAAAATTTCGGTTTCCAACCTGTCAAAGATCGAGACAGCCCAGGTTTCTCCGTCCCTGAGCTCTCTGGAAGCAATCGCGCAGGCCCTGGGCGTTCCCGTGTCATTCCTGTTTCAAGGTTTCAAGGATGAGGGGTTTCTGGTTCAGATCCCAAAAGGGCAGGGGCTTATCACCGAACGTCAGGGCAAGGATGGCGGTCACGAATATGAGCTGCTGACAAATAATGCCGGTCAGGTGCAAACGGTGCAGCCGTTTCTGGTGACGTTGGACGAGGTCGGAGACCATCGCGCCAGCTTCAATGATCAGGCCACGGAGTTCCTCTATTTGCTCGAGGGCAAGATGCAATACCGTTATGGGACGCGCAAAATCGACCTGAGTGAGGGGGATGCGCTGATCTTTGACGGGCGCACGGCGCATGGGCCGGAAAAGGTTGTCGAGGCGCCTGTGCGGTACCTGGCAGTGCTGGTGCGAAAGCCGGGCGATGTGATCTAATAGAAGCAGTTGAAATTTCCTTAGGTGAAAAAATAATTTTACCTTAAGAAAAAAGCTGGCATTTCACACGGGCGTAGTTACGGTGTTTGGCAGGACTTTGGTGACCCAAGGTCAAAATACGCTACAAGCTCCGGGATGCCCTTCGATGGTTGCTGCAACCAAAGCTATTTTGTCGCCGTATGATCCGCTGATTTCACCGTTTGAGATCAGGAGAACCCGCTTCAAGAACCGTATGTTCATGGCGCCGCACGGGACCGGCTATGCCAAGGGGGGTGGCTGGGGGGACCAGGCGCTTGCCTATTACAAGGCCCGTCTTGACGGTGGTGTGGCATTGATCGTGACAGAGGCAACGCAGGTCGTTCCTGTGACAGGGCAGGGCTATGCGCAGCTGAACGGGGCCAGTGATGCGTTCCCCGCCGAAGTGCGCAAACTGACAGATATTTGTGCGGATTACGACGCGCGCTGCATTGTGCAGCTTTACAACGAGGGGCGCGCGCGGGCGCATTCCACCGATGGCAGTGTCGAACCTGCACTGGCCCCGTCAGTGATGCGTGATGAACGGTTTCATATCGTCCCTGTCGAGATGACGACGGATCAGATCGAACAGTTTGTCGGCCTGTTTGCTGCGGCGGCCGGGCGCGCGGTTGCGGGTGGCGCGGATGGTGTCGAACTGCTGATCGGGATGGGTTATTTGCACGGGCAATTCCTGTCGCCGCGTATCAATGTGCGCACCGATGCATATGGCGGGTCGCCCGAGAACCGCCACCGGTTTGCCATTGAGACGCTCAAGGCGATGCGTGAAAAGATGGGCGATGCCCCTTTGCTTGGTTTTCGTGTGGTTCCTGAGGATGACGACCCGGACGGGATGCGCATGGCCGAGACACTGGCCTTTTGTCAGGCAGCGGCAGAGCAGGGCCTTGTGGATTACATCAGCGTGACGGTGGGCGGTACGCATACGCTGGCCGGGACGCGCAAGATTGTTCCTCCGATGTATTTTGACGCCGACGATGCGTTGGCTCAGGCCAGTGCGGTGCGCAAGGCCACAAATCTGCCGGTCATGGTGGCGGGCCGGATCAACCAGCCGGTTCAGGCGCTGCAGGCGATCACCTCTGAGGCGGCGGATATGGTGGGTTTTGTGCGGGCGCTGCTGACCGACCCCGGTTTCCCCAACAAGGTGGTTGAGGGGGATCTGGACAGCATTCGCGCCTGTATCGGTTGCAACCAGGCCTGTATCGGGCACCGCAACAAGGGGCATGGCGTGTCCTGCATCCAGTTCCCCGAAAGCGGGCGTGAATTGCAGTACGGCAGCCTGGGCAAAGCCGAGCGGGCAAAACATGTTGTGGTGGTTGGCGGTGGTCCTGCCGGCATGAAAGCGGCGGCTGTATGTGCGGCAAGGGGACATAAGGTGCAGCTGTTCGAAAAGGGTCGTCAGCTGGGCGGGCAGGCGCTGTTGGCGCAGGCTTTGCCGGGGCGGGCCGAGTTCGGCGGCATCGTGACCAACCTGAAATCCGAGCTTGAGCAACATGGGGTATCGGTGACGCTGAACCACGAGGTGACGCAGGCCGAGCTTGCTGCGTTTGCCCCGGATGAGGTGATCCTGGCCACCGGCGCACGCCCGCATATGCCAGTGGGAGAGTTCGAGGGCGCACAGGTGGTCCAGGCCTGGGATGTGATTTCCGGCACGGCGCAGGTCGGCGGCTCTGTTGTGGTGGCCGATTGGCGCTGCGACTGGGTGGGGCCAGGGGTGGCCGAAATGTTGGCTGCGAACGGTCACAAAGTGGTGCTATGCGTGAATGGCGAGAAGGCCGGCGAATTGCTGCAACCCTATGTAAGATACGCCTTGGCGGGGCGGATGCACGAGGCGGGCGTTTCCGTTGTGCCATATATGCGGGTGTTCGGAGCGGACGAAGACACGGCCTATTTCCAACATGTTGTCACCGGCGCGCCCCAGATGATCGAAGAGATGGATACCCTGGTGATGGCCTGGGGCAATGACCCCGTGACCGATCTGGTTGATTCTGGGCTGACCTGCCCCGTTCACCGGATTGGCGATTGCCTGTCTCCGCGAACGGCCGAAGAGGCCGTTTTGGAAGGGTTGAAGGTGGCCGCCGCTCTTTGAAACAGTCTGGTGTAACGAGTCGTGAGAATCCGAATTTCAGAAAAACGGCCGACCCTTTGCCTTGGTTCCAGGGCCATGGCTCCAAAAAAATGGCTCCATAGCGCCAGTTTTTTCTCTTTTTGTGAAATGTTTTATCATAACTGGAGAAAAAAATTTCTCAACAAGAGAACTGCGTGGTATCGTGAGTAAAAACAAGAAAACGACATCGTTCCAAAGGGAGAAGCAAAGTGAACTACCGCTCCAAGCCATCCAAACTGATCCTGCCGAACCAAGATGGTTTGAGCCGCCGAAGATTTCTGAGCCAGACGGCTGCTGTTGGTGCATTGGCATCTTCGGGTTTGCTGTTGAACCCGGGCAAAGCCCTTGCGAACACGCCCAAGAAGGGCGGAGTGCTGCGCATGGGATTGGTTGGGGGGGCCACCACCGACACGCTGGATCCGTTGCAGTATCTGGGAACGGTTCATGCCTCGCAGGTGTTCAACTGTATCTTTGACAAGCTGACGAATGTTGCCCCGGGCGGCAAGATCGTCCCGATGCTGGCAGAGTCCTGGGACACGAATGACGATGCCAGTGTCTGGAAATTTGCGCTGCGCAAGGGCGTCACCTTCCACGATGGCAGCGCGTTCACGGCGAAAGACGTTGCCTATTCCATGAAACGGGCTGCAGGCGAGGACAACACCCGTCCCGGCGCCAAGGCTGCGGCACAGGCCGTGACCAACATCATAGTCGAAAACGACCATTCCATCGTGTTCGAACTGAACGGTCCGCGTTTCGACTTTGACACCGAAGTCTCGGAGCAGGGTCTTTACATGATCAAGGAAGGCGCGACGGACTTTGCCAACCCGATCGGCACCGGCCCCTACAGTCTTGTCAGCTTTGAACCGGGCGTGCGCGCGAAGGTCAAGAAATACGCGGGTTTCTGGTCTGAAGACGAGGGCCACTTTGACGAGGTTGAATTGATCAACATGGCTGACGCGGCTTCACGCTCGAATGCGGTGCGCAACGGCGATGTGGACGTGATCGACCGGCCGGATGTGGCAACCGCATCGCGTCTGCGGGCGGTTCCGGGCATCGAGTTTGCGGTGGCAACCGGTGGTCAGCACTATACCACGCCAATGCGCGTCAACGGCTCGCCGCTGGATAACAACGATGTGCGCATGGCAATCAAATTTGGTGTCAAACGCCAAGAGTTCGTGGACAAGGTGCTGGGTGGCTTTGGTGCGCCGGGCAACGATACCCCGATCAACAGCAGCTACGCCTATTTCAATGACAGCCTGGAGCAGCGCGTCTATGACCCTGACAAGGCGATGCACCACTGGAAGAAATCCGGTCTTGATGCCAGCTCGGGTCTGACGCTGACATCCAGCGATGGCGCTTTCTCGGGTGCGGTGTCCGGGGCGCAGCTGATACAGGCGTCTATGGCGAGTGCCGGCATCGACATTAAGGTGAAAACGGTACCCGGTGACGGCTATTGGAGCGACGTCTGGCGCGTCGTGCCCTGGTGCTTCTGCTACTGGAACGGCGCAGCAACCATTGGCAATCAGCTGAACTATTACACCTCGGACAACGCCTACAATGACACGGCGTTCCAAAGTGAGACCTTTGACAAGCTGGTGGCCGACGCGGCAGTCCAGAAAGATCAGGCCTTGCGGGCCGAGCTTTATGGTGAAGCGCAGAAGATCCTGCACGAAGAAGGTGGCACCGTCACGCTTGCCTTTGCCAGCTTTGTGCAGGCCGGATCTTCGAAGCTGGGACATGGCGAAGTGGGGGCACTGGCCCCGGCGGATGACCATGCCCTGGCGCGCCGCTGGTGGTGGGCCGAAAGCTGAGCCCTGGCGCAAGCCGTCGTTTCCAAAAACGACCCTCACCCCCAAGACGGGGTGAGGGCGTCAAATTCAGTGCGACGTCTGCAGATCACGATATTCTTGCGTTGATCGCTGCACGGCATGGGGGACATCTTTGTGATTCTTGAGTTGATAGGCAAACGCCTGCTGCGTGGGTTCGTGACCCTGTGGATCATCTCTCTGTTCATCTTCTTTTCTGTTGAACTGCTGCCGGGTGATCTGGCCCAGAACATTCTGGGACAGGCCGCAACGCCGGAATCCGTGGCGGCACTGCGGGAAAAGCTGGGTTTGGACAGGCCGGGATATGTCCGCTATTGGGAGTGGGCCACGGGCGTCTTTTCCGGGGATCTGGGGGTTGCGGTGACCAGTGGCCGCCCGGTGTCCGATCTGATCCTGGTCAGGATTGGCAACACCTTTTTCCTGGCCGCCGTCGCCGCAGCCATTGCGGTGCCGCTGGCCCTGATGCTTGGCATTCTGACCGCATTGATGCGCAACACCGTGTTTGACCGTATGGCCAATGCCCTGACGCTGTCGTCGATCTCAGTGCCTGAGTTCTTTATCGCCTATATCCTGATCTTTGTTCTGGGCATTTCGGCGGGTTGGTTCCCAACCGTGTCCGATGTCACCGAAAACATGACGTTCGGCGAGCGTGTCTATGAGATCATCCTGCCGGCGCTGACCCTGACGATGGTTGTGACCGCGCATATGATGCGGATGGCGCGTGCCTCGCTGGTGAACCTGCTGTCGCGGCCATATATCGAGATGTCGCGGCTCAAAGGGGCGGGCAATGCGCGGATGATCCTGGTGCATGCGCTGCCCAATGCCGCGGCGCCGATTGCCTCGGTTGTGGCGCTGAACCTGGCCTATCTGGTCACTGGTGTCGTGGTGGTCGAGGTGGTGTTTGTCTACCCGGGGCTGGGGCAGTTGCTGGTCGATAGCGTGGCCAAGCGCGACCTTCCAGTGGTGCAGGCATCCTGCCTGTTTTTTGCAGCCACCTACATCCTTTTGAATCTTGCCGCCGATGTCATCACCATCGTGTCGGATCCCCGTCTATTGCATCCGAGGTAACGAAATGGCGTCTTCTAAACTCTCGGTGCTGAGCGGTGCGCCTCTGACTGCCAAATTTGGTCTGCTGGTGATTGCGGCCTATATCTTTGTTGCCATTTTCGCTCCTGCTCTGGCTCCCTATGGCGAGCGTGAGATTGTGGGCGGCGCGTATGAAGCGTGGTCGGATACCTTCCTGCTGGGCACTGACAGCCTGGGGCGAGATATGCTGTCGCGATTGCTTTTTGCCGCCCGCAACACATTGGCGATTGCGGCGATTGCAACCATGCTGGCCTTCCTAAGCGGAGTGGGGCTTGGCCTGATTGCCGCAACTGTGGGGGGCCGGGTGGACATGGTGCTGTCGTGGTTGGTCGAACTGGTCATGGCGATCCCGGCGCTTATCCTGATGCTTTTGTTGCTGTCGATCTTTGGCACCTCGATCACGTCGCTGATCATCATCATTGCTGTTGTCGATATGACCCGTGTGTTCAGATTGGCGAGATCCGTGGCACTTGGCGTCGTGGTGATGGATTTTGTCGAGGCCGCCCGCCTGCGCGGCGAGGGTCTTTTCTGGATCATCCGGCGCGAGGTTCTGCCCAGCACCACCGCCCCCCTGCTGGCTGAGCTGGGGCTGCGGTTCTGCTTTGTCTTCCTCAACATTGCGGCGCTGTCGTTTCTGGGCCTTGGGATCCAGCCGCCAAGCGCGGACTGGGGGTCCATGGTACGTGAAAATGCGTCGCTGATCTCATGGGGGGATGTCACGCCGCTGCTGCCTGCTGCCGCGATTGCCCTGCTGACGGTGGGGATTAACTTTGTCGTTGACTGGATGCTGCATCGCTCCAGCGGATTGAAAGATTAAGCCATGGCTGAGAACAACGATCTTCTGGTGTCGGCAACAAACCTGCGTATCGAGGGGCAGTCGTCCGAGGGCTGGAACCCGATCATCAAAGGCGTCGATCTGCATGTTAATCGCGGCGAGATCCTGGGGCTGATCGGCGAGAGCGGGGCAGGGAAGTCGACCCTTGGTCTGGCGATGATGGGCTATACCCGCGACGGGTGCCGCATTTCCGATGGCGAGGTGAATTTTGACGGCGTCGATCTGCGCCGGGCCTCGCGTGGGGTGCGGCGGAAGCTGCGGTCGAGCCGCATCGCCTATGTCGCGCAATCGGCTGCGGCCAGTTTCAACCCTGCCTATCGGCTGATCGACCAATACGCCGAATTTCCGGTGCTGCGCAAAACCGCGACCAAGGAAGAGGCCTATCGCGACGCGCGGGAACTCTATGCCAAGATCCAGTTGCCCGACCCCGACGAGATCGGGTTTCGTTATCCGCATCAGGTGTCCGGCGGGCAGTTGCAGCGCGCGATGACCGCGATGGCGATGGCGTGCCGGCCTGATCTGATCATCTTTGACGAGCCGACAACGGCGCTGGATGTGACCACCCAGATCGAGGTTCTGGGCGCCATTCGTGACATCGTGTCCGAATTCAACACAGCCGCCGTCTATATTACCCATGATCTTGCAGTGGTGGCGCAAATGGCGGATCGGATCAAAGTGCTGAAAGACGGCCACGAGGTCGAAGAGGCCGAGACCCGTCAGATGCTGTCCACCCCGCGTGAGGAATACACCAAATCCCTGTGGGCGGTGCGAGAGTTCCGGGCCCAGCCCAAACCCCAGCCTGAGGTCGACGCCAAGCCCTTGTTGTCGGTCAGGAATGTTTCGGCGAACTACGGGGCCGTCACGGTGCTGGATGACATCAGCCTGGACGTCTACGAGGGGACAACCGTTGCCATCGTGGGTGAATCCGGGTCGGGCAAATCGACTACGGCGCGCTGCATCACCGGGCTTTTGCCGCCCAAGACCGGATCAATCGAGCTGGACGGGCGGGTGCTGCCCAATGCGCTTAAGAACCGCAACCGCGAAGATCTGCGGCATGTGCAGATGATCTATCAGATGGCGGACACGGCGCTGAACCCGTTCCAGACCATTCGCGACATCGTGGCCCGCCCGGTCGAGTTTTACCTGGGCCTGAAAGGGAAGGCAAAAAGGGACAGGGTGGACGAGCTGCTGCATATGATCGGGTTGGAGCCTGACAAGTTCGGCCATCGCCTGCCGCCCGAACTGTCAGGGGGGCAAAAGCAGCGCGTGGGCATCGCGCGGGCCCTGGCGGCCGAGCCAAAGCTGATCATCTGCGACGAGATCACCAGCGCCCTGGACCAGCTGGTGGCCGAGGGCATCCTGCGCCTGTTGGACCAGCTGCAGCAGGAATTGAAGATGACCTATATGTTCATCACTCACGATCTGGCGACGGTCAAGGCGATTGCCGACAGCGTGATTGTCGTAAAGTCCGGCAAGGTGGTCGAACATTCAGACAAGGCGGCGCTGTTTGAACCGCCTTACCATCCCTATACCGAAGAGCTGCTGTCATCGGTCCCGGACATGGATCCGGATTGGCTGACCAATATGCTGGCAGAGCGGCGTTCCAGAAGGTGACAGACAAATGAGTAAAACCGACGAGCTCAAGAAAGCCTATGCGATGGACTATACCGACACCGCATCCGTCCAAGACCATTATGATGCCTGGGCCGAGGCTTATGATCAGGACACGCAGGGTTTTGGATATGTCGGTCCCGCCAATGCCGCCCGGGTTCTGTCAGAGCATCTTGAACTTAGCGCGGCTGCGGTGCTGGATATCGGCTGTGGAACCGGGCTTGTCGGTGTGGCGCTTGCGCAGCTTGGCGCGGGGAATGTGGATGGAACCGATCTTTCGGAAAAGATGATCACGCGCTGTCGAGAAACCGGGGCCTACCGGGATCTCAAGAGCGAAGACCTGTTGCAGGGATTGGCGGCTCAGGATGGCAGCTATGATGCGGTGATATCCGTGGGTACCTTCGGACCCTTGGGCCCTGACGCGTTGCAGCCGGCGCTGGCTCCTGTCAAAATCGGCGGGCTGGCCTGCATTTCCATCAATGAGATTTTTTGGGATCAGCATGGTTTTGACGCGGCTTTCACAGCTTTGTGTGACACAGGCGCGTGGCGTCTGGTGACACGGGAAACCGTGTTGCAAGCGAAGGAAGGCGGGCTCCAGGCGCGGGTGACGCTTTTGCGGCGCAGCCGTTAAAAATCCAGATGCGCGGGCGTTACCGTCCAGACAACTTCAGTCACGTCGTCATGGGCGTTGGCGAAATCATGCGCGATGGTCATGTCAAAGGAAAAGCTGTCTTCTTCGCCCAGAACGAACTGTTCTTGCCCGACGGTTAGGTTGACCCGGCCAGTTTTGACGAAACCGCAGAAATGGCCCTGCCCCTTTGTTGGAACCCCGCGCGATTTCCCGCCCGGTTCCAGGCGGGTCATGCCCATGATCAGATCAAGGGTTAGGTCAGCCGATAGCAGAAAATCCTGATAACCCAGTTCCTGTGTGTCGAAACTGTAGCTGTGGCTGATCCGGCGACGCCCCTGGTTGCGCACGACGATGGCGGCCTCGGCATCAGAGGCGCCGGTTGTGGCAGGGAAGAACCAGTTGGTCTCGACACCCAGAGCTTCGGCGATGCGGCTGATCGAATCAATCGACGGGACCACTGTGCCGTTTTCGACCTGACTCAAATATCCCGCGGTGCGTCCGCATCTCTCGCCCAGCTGCCGCAGGGTAAGCCGCTTGGCTTTGCGCAGGGCTTTGATTTCCCGGCAGATCCGTTGCGTGTTCTGATGGGGTGGAATCTCTCCGGCTTTATCATTAGGCAAAAAATTTCTCCCTTGGTGAGAAAATCATTTTGAAGTGACATATTTTTCCACTAATGTTTTACCTGACTAAACTTTCAAAGCCAATTGTTTGATGTTGAAGGGTGAAAACGATGAGCCACGATATCGATGCTCTGAACCTGGACTTTGATCAGATCGATCAGGATTTTGCGCAGTTCCGGGGTTTGCCGATCCACACCTATACCGATCAAAACATCTATGATTTTGAGATCGACACGATCTTTGAAGGCAGCTGGCAGTTCCTGTGCCCGGTGGCCAAAGTGGCGAACATCGGTGACATCTATGAAGGACGGATCGGACGCAGCAATGTGTTTGTAACCCGCCATCAGGATGGCGAGCTGCGCGGTTTTCTGAACTTCTGCCGCCATCGTGGATTCAAACTGGTTGAAAACAACACATCGGGTCAAAAGCTGATCCGCTGCCGTTATCACGCCTGGGCCTATGACCTGAACGGAGAGCTGCGCGCCGCACCTGACACCCAGGATCAGCCGGGGTTCCAGAAATGCGATCACGGGTTGATCCCCATTTCGGTAACGGAATGGGGTCCCATCGTGATGGTCAACACCGACCCGAACGCCCGCAGCCTGTTCGAAGAGCACCCGCAGATCAAAAGCTGGGCCGAGAAAAACGGCATTCAGACCGATCCGAACCATTACGAGGAATACGTCGAAAAGACGATCCGCCAGAAGAGCAACTGGAAGCTGTGGTACGACAACGGCACCGAATGCTATCACTGCAACACAATTCATTCCGCATCGTTCGGTGAGGCGTTTGACGTGCGCGAAGGGAATTATTCCTTCGAGCTGGAAGGGGGGATGACATCCTATTCCTTTGCCTCGACCGAGCAGTTGTTGGGGGATGAGCTGCGCAGCCTGACCTATGCTTCATATCAGATCTTTCCGGGGCTTCAGTTGATCCAGCAGGATGATCTGATGGTGCTCGGTCGCATGACGCCCACGGGGCCGGATTCTTGTGATGTGACCGTGTTCTACATGAAGGAAAAGACAGCGGACCAGGCCCGCGTCGATTGCTGGATTGATGTGTGGCATCAGACTTTCGAAGAAGATGGCGAGGTGGCCGAAGTCCAGCAGGCCAACATGACGTCCCCCCATGCCAAAGTGTTCCAATACGTGGCCTCGCGCGAGGAGCCGACGATCTTCATCAACCGGTTGATCCTGCAGGCGTACAAGGACGGCGTTGCCAAGCGCGTCATAAAAAGGGAGCAGACCCATGAGCCTGCATGAGAAAACGATCAATGATTATGCGCCTGTCGATCTGAAGAGCGATCTGGAACAAAACTGGGGCCTGCCGCTGTCTTTCTACCGCGGCGAAGATGCGCTGAACTTGGACCTGAGGTCGATCTTTCGCAAATCCTGGCAGTACTTCTGCCCGGCTGTAAAGGTCGCGGAACCCGGCAATTCGACGATCGGTCATGTTGGTGACATTCCGGTGGTTGTCATTCGCGATGACGAAGGGGTTTTGCATGGTTTCGTCAACATGTGCCGTCATCGCGGCTTTCCGGTGGCGACCAAGGATCAGAAGAATTGCAACCGTCTGGTCTGCCGCTATCACGCCTGGTCCTATCATCAGAACGGCGCGTTTATGTATGCGCCCGGATGTCAGGATGAAAAGGACTTCCCAGAGGAGAAACTGGGTCTGAAACCTGTTCAGGTCTTTGAATGGGGCCCGGGCATTTTCGTCAACTACGACATGGACGCGCCGTCTTTCCTGGACAGTCACCCCGAGATTGCCGGTGAAAGAAACAAGGTTGGCATGGACTTCAGCGAAGATAGCTACACCTGGACCCACAGCACAAATCACAGTGTCGAAAGCAATTGGAAGGTCTGGTACGACAATTTTGTCGAATGCTACCATTGTGAAAACATCCATCGCGGCAGTTTTGCCGCCGCATATGAAGCTGATCCGAAACTTGTAAACACACGGTTTCTGGGCACGTTCATGAGCAGTCAGTTTCCGCCCAAAGATCGCAAGTCAAAAACCGAGTTACGTGCTGGAAACTACCGCTCTTTCAACATCTTCCCCGGATTGCTGATGCTTCAGCATGACGATCTGATGATCCTGTCCCAGATGCGCCCCCTGGGGCCGGAAACCACGGAACAGCGCGTGGATTATTTTGCACAGAAGGGCACGAGCCCTGAACGTGTGCAGCAGTGGATCGAGCTTTGGGAGGAAACCTTTGCGGAGGATGGCGAGGCGGTCTCGATGCAGCAAAAAGGCCTGCGGACCCATGCGCTGGAGCGCAATCGCCTCCTGCCGGACCGTGAGGAAGCGGTGTTGTTTTTCAACTCTCTTATCGTGAACGCCTATGTGGCGCACAGTGGCTGAAACGCAAGGAAACCCCGATGACTGATGAGGAACGACAGCAACGTATAGATCTGGCGGCTGCATATCAGCTGGCTGAGCATTTCGGTTGGACCATGCTGGTGTGGAACCATATTTCGGCTCGGGTGCCGGGGACCGAGGATCAGTTCCTGATCAATCCGCTTGGTCTGATGTATGATGAAATCACAGCATCGAACCTAGTCAAAGTGGATACGAAGGGCGAAAAACTGGCCGGCGAGGGCGAAACCTCGCCTGCCGGGTTTGTCATCCACGGTGCGGTTCATCAGGCCCGCCATGACATCGATTGCGTGATGCATATGCACACGCCAGAGGCAGTTGCCTTGTCCTGTCTTAAGGACGGCTTGCCACAGCTTTGCGGCGAGACGGCGTATTTTCACGAAGACATCGGCTATCACGATTACGAAGGTGTCTCTTTGGATCTGGACGAACAAAGCCGAATTGCGCGGTCGCTGGGAAACAAGAACAACCTGATCCTGAAGAACCACGGGTTGATCACCACCGGGCGCAGCGTGGGTGAGGCCTTTGTGCGGATGTACTGGCTGATTTATTGCTGCCGCATCGTGACCAGTCTTTATGCGATGGGACGTCCCTTTGTGCCCCTGAGCGAGGCCCTGGCGGCAAAAACCGCAGCCCAGGACGAGGCGGAGTCGGCTCCATCGGTCTTCGAATGGCCTGCTTTGCTGCGCCGCGCAGAACGCATTGCGCCGCATTTCAAGGACTAAAAACGCATGCCGCCTATGACGCGCGCCTTCACAACTGCTTCACTGATCCGGCGGCGTCGCTTTGCGGCGCTGGCCGGTTCGCCCTGAAATCCAACAGCGCGCGCCCTCTCCCTGCGCGTCACCCGGCGTCTTCGCCAGTGCTTCCAAGAAGACGCCGGGTTCAAATAGCCAAACCAAGAACAGGTTCCGCCGCATGTCCAACTCAAGGCATCCTTACTCGCTTTTGTTCGAGCCCGTCCAAATCGGCCCGGTGACGGCAAAGAACCGGTTCTTTCAGGCGCCCCATGCGACGGGCATGGGCTTTACCTATCCGGAGCACGCGATTGCCTATCGGAAAACCAAGGCCGAGGGCGGTTGGGGGGTTGTCGCCACCGAAGAATGCATGATCGACAGCAATTCGGACCATTCGCCCTCCCCGCATATGCGGCTGGCGTCCGATGCGGATATCCCGTTTCTGGCGCGGATGGCGGATGCGGTGCACGAGTATGACGCGCTGTTCGCGGTTGAACTGTGTCATGCGGGCAAATCAGCGGCCAACAAGTTGACGCGGGAATATCCGCTGGCCCCGTCGCAGACGCATTATTGGTCGTTTGGACCTTATGTGGCCAAGACCGCCGACAAATCCGACATTCGCCGCGTGATCCAGGCGCAGGCCGATGCGGCCAGGCGGGCGATGACGGCAGGGGCGGATATTGTCTATGTTTATGCCGCGCATGATCTGTCACTGCCGATGCAGTTCCTGTTGCCGCGCTACAACCGGCGCAGTGACGAATACGGCGGGTCGCTGGAAAACCGCGTGCGCCTGTTCCGGCAGATGATCGAAGCCACGAAAGAGGCCGTGGGCCACAAATGCGCCGTGGCCGTACGCTTTGCTGTGGACGAGATGATGGGACCGGGCGGGCTGGAGTGGCAGAACGAAGGCCGCGAGGTGGTCGAAATGCTGGCCGAGCTCCCCGACCTGTGGGACGTGAATGTCAGCGATTGGTCAAACGATTCCGGCGTGTCGCGGTTTTTCGAGGAAGACTATCAGCGTGAATACACCGATTTTGTGAAATCGGTGACCACCAAACCGGTTGTGGGAGTGGGGCGCTATGTGAACCCGGACCGGATGGTATCGGACATCAAAAAGGGGCGGCTCGATCTGATTGGGGCCGCGCGCCCGTCGATTGCCGACCCGTTCCTGCCGAACAAGATCCGGGACATGCAGATTGACGACATCCGCGAATGTATCGGCTGCAACATGTGCACCACCAACGTGCTGCTGTCGGTTCCGATCCGCTGCACTCAGAACCCGACCATTGGCAAAGAGGTTGATGGCTGGCACCCTGAAACCGTGCCTGTGCGCCGTTCGCAGGACAGTGTTCTGGTCGTCGGCGGCGGGCCTGCGGGATTGGAATGCGCCCTGACGTTGGGCAAGCGGGGGTATGATGTGACCCTGGCCGAAGCGGGCGACGCCTTGGGGGGACGGGTGATCCAAGAGGCGGCGCTGCCGGGTCTGGCGGCCTGGCGGGCGGTGGCAGAGTATCGGATTGGTCAGCTGGCGCAGATGCCGAATGTGAACACCTATCTGCAAAGCCCGCTGGATGCCGAACAGATCCTGGAGTTCGGCATTCCCAACGTGGTCTTTGCGACTGGCGGCCCATGGCGGCGCAACGGCATGGGGCGGCAGTACTCCAGCCCGGTGCCGGGGTGGGAGTCCGGGAATGTCTATACGCCCGATGACATCATGGTGGGGAATTGCCCCTCGGGCCGGGTCGTGGTGTTCGATGATGACCACTATTACATGGGGTCGGTGATTGCCGAAAAACTCAAACTGGCGGGCTGTGACGTCTCGCTGGTGACGCCGGTGGCCGAATTCGCCAACTACAGCAAGTTCGCGCAGGAATACGGCCATGTTCTGGGCCGGTTGGTCGAATTGGAGATCGAACTGTTGCCCACCCACAACCTGACCAGCATCTCGCCTGAACGGATCGAGCTGGCCCACGCCTGGACCGGCACACCCAAGGTGATCGAAGGGGCCGACATCGTCATGGTGACAATGCGCGACACCGCCTCCGACGTGTTTCATGATCTGGAGGCCCGCAAGGCAGATTGTGCGGCGGCAGGCGTCCGGTCTGTCTCGCGCATCGGAGATTGCGTGGCGCCGGGACCAATCGCAATGGCCATTCATGACGGCCACAGATGGGCCATGGAATTTGGAGGACCCAAATGATGCAACGTGCAACACAGCTGCAGGAGCTGACCAAAGGATTTGTCGAGGCGTTCAACCGTCACGATCTGGACGCAGTCATGCGCTTTTTCACCGCTGATGCCGTCTATGATGACGGGTTGGGCAATGTGTTTCGCGGGCTGGATGACATCCGCGCTTCCTTTGCGCCGCTGCTGTCGGGCGCACGCGGGCAGATCGCGTTCGCGGGAGAGGATTATTTTGCCGATCCGGATCAGAACAAGGTCATGACCAGCTGGTCGCTGGCCATGGATATCGAAGGCCAGCGCAAGGTGATGCGGGGGTTGGACCTGCTGGTTTTCGAGGGCGACAAGATCGCCAGCAAATCAGCCTATTGCAAGGGGTCGGGGTTCCGGCTGGATGACGCCTAGCTTCGCCTGACAAGGAATGTGATCATCAAATATGCCCAAACGGGGTTTGAGGCCGGCCAACTGACAATCGAAGGTCGTGAAGCCGTGCCGCCGCAGGCTGGCGGGTTGGTGCTGCGCGGGATCACGCTGGTCGGGTCGTTCTGGTTCGACCGTGATGCGCCGGGCCGGGTGGTCGAGATGATCGCAAGCGGCCAGTTGGACCTGTCGCGCATCCAGTCGCACAGCTATCCCCTGGAACAGGTGAACCAGGCCCTGGCCACCGCCGCGGGCCTGCCGGTGTTTCAGCAGAACGTGCTGGTGCCCTGAGCGCTAGAACACTTCGGCGGTGGCATTGGCCAGCAGGCTGGTGTCAGCGCCCGCAATCTCCAGCCAGGCCTGCGCCTGCGGCAGTTCATGCTGCAAGAAGAACGCACAGGCGGTTTTCTTGCCGGTCAGGAACGCCTCGTCCCTGCTTGCGGGTTGGAGGGCGGCTGTGCTGGCCATGCGCACCCACAGCCAGGCCACCACGAAATGACCAAAGGCATTCAGATAGGCGCTTGCATGGGCCAAGGCCTGATCCTTGGAGGCCGATTGCATCGTCTCAGCCACCGACTCGGCGGTTTTGGTCAAGTCTGACAGCATTTGCTCCAGACGTGCGCAATGGGGTTTCAGCGCGTCTTGATCACGTGCTTCGGCCAGGGTGGTCGCGACCTCCTGGCGGAAGATGTCGAGGGACTTCATCCCGTTGCCGATGATCTTGCGACCCAGAAGGTCGAGGGCCTGAATGCCATTGGTACCCTCGTGGATCATGTTCAGCCGGTTGTCACGGTAAAGCCGTTCAACCGGGAATTCCCGGGTATAGCCATAGCCGCCCAGAATCTGAATCGCCTCGCGGTTGGCGTCCAGCCCGAACTCGGACGGCCAGGACTTGACCACAGGCGTCAGCAGATCAAGCAGCGCGGCAAGGCGTTCCTTCTCTGCCGGATCATCGGTCAGGATGCTGCGGTCGACCAGATCGCCCGCATAGAGACACAGGGCGATCGCCCCCTCGGACAGCGCCTTTTGCCGCAGTAACATCCGGCGCACGTCGGCATGTTCAATCAGCAGTACCGGCTTTGAGAGCGGATCGCGGTTGGACAGGGTGCGCCCCTGACGGCGCTCCTGCGCGTAGTTCAGCGAATAGCGGTAGCCCACCGAGCCCAGCATGGCCGCCCCGATGCCAACACCGATCCGCGCCTCGTTCATCATGTGGAACATGGTGGCCAGCCCGTGGTTCTCTTTACCCACCAGCGTGCCAATGGCCGGGGCCGGATCGCCCAGGCTGAGCAGACAGTTGGTGGTGCCGCGATAGCCCATCTTGTGGTTGAGGCCCGCCGTCACGACCCCGTTGCGCGCGCCCAGTGAGCCGTCTTCGTTGACCAGATATTTGGGCACCGCAAACAGGGAAATCCCGCGTACACCCGGCGGGGCATCGGGCAGGCGGGCCAGCACCAGATGCACGATGTTTTCTGACACATCCTGATCGCCGCCGCTGATCCACATCTTGGATCCGGTCAAATGATAGGTGCCGTCGCCCATGTTTTTGGCCCGGGTGCGGATATCGGCCAGCGACGAGCCCGCATCGGGTTCCGACAGGCACATGGTGCCAAAGAACCGGCCCTCGAGCATCGGTTCCATATAGACCCATTTTTGCCAGTCGGTTCCGTGCGCCTTCAGCAGGTTCCCGGCGGCGCGCGTCAGCGACATATAGGCGTGGGTACTGACATTGGCGCCCTTCATCATGCCGTTGCAGGCGTGATTGACGCTGACTGGCAGTTGCATCCCGCCAAGCTCGTAATCCGCATGCGCGGCAAAGAACCCGGCCTCGCGCAGTTTGGCCAATGCGTCTTTTGCTTCGGGCAGAATGCGTGCCTGACCCTCAACAAGCTGCGGCTCGCGGGTGTCGGACAGGGCGGCATGTGGCCAGAGCTCATCCTCGGATAGCTTCTGAGCGAGATCCAGGACGGCATCAAGCGACTGTCTGTCGTGATCCTGATACCGTCCTGCACCGCATTGCTGTTCGACTGAGAGCATATCGAACAGAATGAAATCGATGGTCTTGCGATCGAGGATGCTGGTCATCGCGCGCTCCGGGTCAAATCTGGGTCAAATCGGGGTCAGAAAATTTCGAACAAGGCAGCGGCACCCTGACCACCGGCAATGCACATGGTCACGACGGCATATTTTGCCTTGCGGCGGCGGCCCTCGATCAGGGCATGGCCGGTCAGACGCGCGCCGCTCATGCCAAAAGGGTGGCCCACGGAAATGGCGCCGCCGTTGACGTTCAGCCGTTCATTCGGGATGCCCAAACGGTCGCGGCAATAGACAGTCTGAACGGCAAAGGCCTCGTTCAATTCCCACAAGTCGATGTCATCGATGGTCAGGTTGTGCCGTTCCAGCAGGCGCGGGATGGCATAGACCGGGCCGATGCCCATTTCATCTGGCTCCAGCCCCGCGACGACCATGCCGCGATAGGCACCCAGAGGCTCCAGCCCGGCTTTTTCGGCCTCGCCTGCTTCCATCAGCACGCAGGCCGATGCCCCGTCCGAGAGCTGGCTGGCATTGCCTGCGGTCACGGTGTGGCCCGCGCCCTTGATAGGTTTGAGAGAGGCGAGGTTTTCCAGCTTGGTGCCCGGGCGGTTGCCTTCGTCCTTGGTCAGCGTCACCTCCTGGAGCGAGGTTTCCCCGGTTTCGCGATCCACCACCTGTTTGGTTGTTGCCAGGGGCACGATCTCATCGTCAAAAGCCCCGGCCTCTTGCGCGGCGGCGGTGCGGTTCTGGCTTTGCAGGGCGTATTCATCCTGCACCTCGCGCGAAACGCCATAGCGTTTGGCCACCACTTCGGCAGTGTCCAGCATCGGCATGAAGAGGTCGGGTTTGTTGGCCTGAAGCCAGTCGTTGTCCTGTGCGCCAGGCGAACGCTGGCCCATCACCAGAGAGATATGTTCCACCCCGCCCGCCACCATGGCCGGCGCGCCTTCCATGACGATCTGCTGCGCGGCAAAGGTGATTGCTTGCAGCCCCGACGAACAATGGCGCGAGATCACCAGCCCGCCCGCGTTCACCGGCACACCGCCCCGCAGGCCCGACATGCGGGCGATGTTGAAGCCTTGCTTGCCCTCGGGCATCCCGCACCCCATCACGACATCTTCGACGCGGGCGGGATCAAGGCCTGCGCGTTTCACGGCGTGTTCAATCGCATGGCCGCCCAGTTCGGCTGGGTGAGTGATGTTGAACGCACCGCGCCCTGCCTTGGCAATCGGCGTGCGCGCGGTCGAAACGATGACAGCCTGACGTTGGCTCATGTCGGTGCTCCTGTATGCTGGGCAAAGGTTTTTCCGTCTGCGGCCAGCTCTTGCAGCAGTGCGGCGGGTTCCCAGAAATCGTGATCGCCGTGAAAGGAGCCGATCCGTGCCAGAACTTTTTGCAACCCGGTTTGCTCGGCCCAGAACAGTGGACCGCCGCGCCATTTCGGAAAGCCATAGCCGTTGATCCAGGCCAGATCGAAATCCGAGGCACGCCGCGCGATCCCCTCTTGCAGGATTTTTGCGCCTTCGTTCACCACCGCCAGCAGGCAGCGGTCGACGATTTCCTGATCCGAAATCTGGCGTGGGGTAATCCCCGCTGCGGCCCCTGTTTCACGGATGATGTTCAGCACCTCGGGGTCTTCGGCACCGCGGCGTTTGTCTTCGGCATAGTTAAAGAACCCGCGGCCTGTCTTCTGCCCGAACCAGCCCCGCTCGCAGATCGCATCGCCCACGGTGCTGTAGCGTTCATTGGCGTTGCGCAGATGGGCGGTGGATTTGCGCATCGCCCAACCGATGTCCAGCCCCGCCAGATCACGCACGGCAAAGGGGCCCATGGGCAGACCAAAGGCGCGGATCGCTGCATCGACCTGCGCGGGTGTTGCGCCCTCTTGCAACAGGAACTCGGCCTCGCGCAGGTATTTGGAAAAGCTGCGGTTGGCGATGAATCCGTGGCAGACACCCGATACAACCCCCGTCTTGCCGATGGTTTTCGACAGGGCCAGGACCGTGGCCAGCGTGTCATCAGCGGTGTCGCGGCCCCGCACGATCTCCAGCAGGGGCATGATGTTGGCAGGGCTGAAAAAATGCATGCCCAGAACGTCGCTCACCCGGTCCGGGACAGCGGCGGCAATCTCATCCACATCCAGATAAGAGGTATTGGTGGCCAGGATGGTGCCCGGTGCGGTGGCCTGGGCCAGGGTGGCAAACACCGATTTCTTGACTGCCATCTCCTCGAACACCGCCTCGACCACCAGATCGACGGGGGGCAGGTCATCCAGCGCAGCTTTGCTGCTCAGCCTGGCCAGCATGTCCCTGGCGGCTGTGTCCTTCATCCGGCCGGCTTTGACGCGGCCATCGAAAAAGGCGCGGATGCGGTCCAGCCCGGCTTGCAATGCTTCGCCTGAACGCTCGGCCAGATGTACGTGGAGACCGGCCATCATAAAGGCAATGGCAATGCCACTGCCCATGGTGCCTGCACCGACAACGGCGATCTTGGTGATGGGGCGCGCCTGCGCCTCCTTGCTGGTGTGCCCTTTGAGGGCGGCGCGTTCGGCAAAGAACACATGCCGCATGGCAGCGGCCTGATCCGAAGCCACGCAATCAAGATAGAGTTTTCGTTCCTGTGCCAGCCCTTCGCTGAGCGGCAGCTGAGCGGCAGCGCGGATGGCGTTAATGATGGCCGTTGGCGCGGTTTCGCCCCGACGGCGTTTGGTGGCCTGAGCCAGGGCGGTCTCAAAAACGCTTTCGTCGACCTCCGGGATCTGCCGTGCGCCGGCCGGTGCGGGGATCTGGCCCGCCTTCAGTGCGTCGCGCAGGAACGACAGGCACGCCTCTTGCGCAGTTTCAGCAGGCACCAAGGCGTCGATCAGGCCAAGGGACTGGGCCTTGGTCGCATCAATCGGGCGACCTGTAATGCAGATGTCCAAGGCGTGCTGAATGCCCACGATGCGCGGCAGGCGTTGGGTGCCGCCTGCTCCGGGGGGAATGCCCAGATTGACCTCGGGCTGGCCCAGTTTCGTGCCGGCAGTGGCAAATCGCCAGCGGCAGGCCATGGCAATTTCCAACCCGCCCCCCAAGGCGCTTTTGCGCAGCAGGATGGCGGTTGGCACGGCACAATCATCCAATGTGCGGATCAGGTCCGACATCAACGGCTCGTCCGCGGGCCAGTCCTTCCCTTGCATCGAGATATCGGCCCCAGCCATCACCCCAGAGCCGCCGGGCACCAGCAGAACCGCCTTGGCCCCGGCATCTTGCGCGGCGCGCAATTGCTGCAGGATCGCCCCGGGCAGGCCCGGAGACATCGCATTCATCGGCGCATTTTGGAATTGAATAACAGCGATGGATTCGGTCAACTCAAGCTGAGCCTGCGGGTTTTTTTGGGACATCGGCACCTCCGAATGTTCGTATATTGCAAGAAAAGTTTCTTGTAAAGAAAATTGCCTTGTACTACCAAAATCCAAGAAGAGCTGAGGAATTTTGCTATGCAGGACCGTTCTAGGGCCGAGGCCGCCGCTTCCACTATGATGTTCATACCGCTATCGATGGGGCAGTTGCTGGATTATGGCGCGCGTGCCTTCGGGTATCAGGAGATCGTGTCCTACGATGCAGATCACCGGGCCGAGCGTATGAGTTTTGCACATTTTCGCGACCGGTGCCTGCGGCAAGCAGCCTATATGCGGCAGGCGTTGAAGGTGGAGAAGGGGGAGCGTGTCGCGACTCTGGCCTGGACCAATCGACGGCATCTGGAACTCTACTTCTCGGTTCCGGGCCTTGGCGCGGTGCTGCATACGATCAACCCGCGTTATTCGGACGAACAGATCGTCTATATCCTCAACCACGCGGAAAACCGGATTGCTTTGGTCGACCCCAGCCAGCGCGCGCGGGTGGAAAGGCTGGCGGCGCAATGTCCCAGGCTGGAACAGATCATCACGCTTGACGCCGATTGGGACGCACAGTCGAGCGCGACCGCCCCGTTGACGGAGTGGGTTGAGGTGCCGGAAACCAGCGGCTCGTCGATGTGTTATACCTCTGGCACCACGGGGGAGCCCAAGGGGGTTGTCTACTCGCACCGCTCGACCATGCTTTACACACTGGCCGGGCTGGCGACCGGAAAGCTGGCGCTTGGCACGCAGGCCTCGGCGCTGATGTGCGTGCCCATGTTCCACGTTAATGGCTGGAGTAAGCCGTTTCAGGCCATGCTGTCGGGCAGCAAAATCGTGCTGCCCGGGCCGAATATGGACGGGGAGAGCCTGTTACGGGTGATCGACGCCGAAGGGGTGACCTGCGGTTTTGGCGTGCCAACGATCTGGCTGGGGCTGGTGGAGCAAATGCGCGCTCAGGGGCGCGGGCCGGGCAGCTTGCGCAACATCGGCTTTGGCGGCGGTGCGGTGCCGCGCAGCCTGTTGCAGGCCCTGATCGACGAGTTCGGCATCCAGCCCGAGACCGGCTATGGCATGACCGAAACCACCGCCGGGTTGGCCCTGGGCAGTGATGGGCCGGATTTTGATGCAGGCTCGCCTGATGACCGGCTGGACCTCTATGCCGCGCAACGGCCGATTTTTGGGATGGATCTGAAGGTCGAGGACGACGCCGGACAAGAGGTGCCGCGCGACGGTCAATCAACCGGAGAGCTTACATTGAAGGGGCATCTGGTGATCGGGTCTTACTTCCGCAACCCGGATGCAAATGCGGTCGCTTTCACTCCGCAGGGTCGCTTTCGCACCGGCGATGTGGTTTCGATCGACACCCATGGTCGGGTGCGGGTGCAGGACCGTCTGAAGGACATCATCAAATCGGGCGGGGAGTGGATCAACTCTGCGGTGCTGGAACGCGAATGCAACGCTCACCCTGGGGTGATCGAATCCGCGGCAATCGGCCTGCCGCATGCGAAATGGTCGGAACGCCCTTTGCTGGTCGTGCGCAAACAGCCCGAAGCGGCGCTGTCCGAGGCTGACCTGCGCGCCTTTGTGAAACCCCGCGTTCAAAGCTGGTGGTGCCCCGATGCGATTGTGTTTGTCGATGATCTGCCCAAGACCGCAACGGGCAAGATCGACAAGAAAACCCTGCGCGCACAGTTGAAAGGGTGGGAGTATGACCCCTCGGGTGTTTTGCTGCGGCCCGGCGATTGACCGGGCGGTGCAATCGCTCACGCGCGTTTCCCGGTCACGGTGATGCCGCCGTCGACAGTGATAGTCTGTCCGGTGACGAAAGCGCCGGCGGGTGAACCCAGCCACACGGCGGTTCCGGCAATCTCGTCGGGGGAGGCGATACGTTGCAGAGGATAGGCCTCTTCGGTGCGTTTCAGCCGCTCTTTATCTTCCCACAAAGCCTTGGCAAAGTCGGTGCGCACAAGGCCCGGCGCGATGGCATTGACGCGGATGTTGTCCGGCCCCAGTTCAGTCGCGAGGCTGCGCACCAGCGACGCCTCTGCGGCCTTGCTCATCCCGTAGATGGCCAGCCCTTCGGAGGATTGGGCGCCTGCAATCGAGGTGATCAGCATGATCACGCCATCGCCCTTTTTCCGCATGCCGGGGACAAATGCCTTGCACAGGATCAGGTTCGATTTGATGTTGGTGTTGATGATCTTGTCGACGGCCTCCATCGGGGCCTCAAGCGCGGGGCCGTAATGCGGATTGGCCGCTGCGTTGCCAACAAAGATGTCGACGGTGCCAAACTGCGCCAGGCAGTTTTCGGCCAGTTCCCGCACTTCGGCTTCTTTCGAGATGTTGTATGGAACCGCTGCGGCTTTCCCGCCGGCGGCTATGATTTCGTCAACAACGGCCTGGCACCGCTCTGGCGTCCGGCTGTTGATCAGAACGGTTGCGCCCGCCTCGGCCATGCGCAGGGCAATCGCGCGTCCGATCCCGCGCGATGCACCGGTAACAAGGGCTGTTTTTCCTGCGAGGCTGAACAAGTCCATGGCGATCTCCTTTGCTGATACTGTAACGCGCGGGCGCACCAGTTTTGAAGAGCAATTTTCTCTTTGGGAAAAAAAATTCTTGTGCTACGAGAATTGGGGTCAGTCGAATGAGGCAGGTATGAAACAACCGAATGTCGAAGGTCGCACCATTGTCGTAACGGGCGGCGCGCGCGGTGTCGGGCGGGCAATCTCTATTGCCTTGGGCGCCCGAGGGGCCAATGTTGTTGTGAATGACATCGGCGCCGAACTGGACGGGGCAGGGCGCACATCCGGACCCGCAGAAGAGACAGCAGCCGAGATCCGCAAACTGGGCGGACAGGCTATTGTCAACACTGGCAGCGTGGCTGAACCGGATGAGGCGCAGGGGATGATCCGCGACGCGGTTGCGGCGTTCGGGCGCGTCGACGGGGTGGTCAACAATGCGGGCATCCTGCGCGATGGCTTCTTTCACAAGATGTCGTATGAATCGTTCAAGGCGGTGATCGACGTGCATCTGATGGGCACGTTCAATGTCTCGCGCAGTGCCGCCGGGTTCTTCCGCGATCAAAAAGGCGGGGCACTGGTGCATATGACATCAACGACGGGGCTGATCGGTAATCTGGGGCAGGCCAATTATGCCGCCGCCAAACTGGGCATCGTGGCCCTGTCCAAAAGCATCGCGCTGGACATGCAGCGCTACAACGTGCGGTCCAACTGCATCGCGCCTTTTGCCTGGTCACGGATGTTTTCGAATTTACCGTCTGAAACTCCGGAACAGCAAAAACGCATCGAGCGGATGAAAAAGATGACACCCGAGTCGGTGGCCCCGCTGGCGGTTTACCTGCTTAGCGATGCGGCGCATGAGATCTCAGGGCAGATCTTTGGTGTGCGCGCGAATGAGGTCTATCTCTTCCACCCGACAGGGCTGGAACGCAGTGTGCATACAGCAGACGGCTGGACGCCCGAAACCATTGCGGATCACGCAATGCCAAGCCTGTCGTCCAGCTTTGCGTCGCTCAACACTTCGCCAGAGTTCTTCAGCTGGGATCCGGTCTAATGGCACAACCGCACCCGAATTACCCGCATCTCTTCTCGCCGCTTGAAATCGGTAAGCTGACGGTCAAGAACCGCGCGTTTTCAGCCGGTCATGCCACCCGGCTGATTGAACCGGATGGGACCGTGGGCGACCGCCTGCTGGCCTATCATCGCGCCCGGGCCGAGGCCGATATCGGGATGATCATCACCGAGGTGAACGTGATCCACCCGACCTATGCGCCGGCGAACCGGCTGTCGACGATGTCGGACGATTGTATTCCCGGGCTGAAAGCGCTGGCCGACATGGGGCGCCAGTATGACTGTCGCATGGTCGGCCAGCTGTTTCACCCCGGTCGAGTTGCGGGTGTTTCGGTCGACGGGTCGATCATGCCCACCTTTGGCCCGTCCGAAGTGCCTGACGAGGTCTACAAGAACATCCCCAGCCCCCTGCGCACCGACGCGGTGTATGAGCTGATCCAGTCCTATGTGGATGGGGCCGTACGCATGGCCGAGGCCGATCTGGACGGGATCGAGATCGTGTCCAGCATGGGCTATCTGCCGTCGCAGTTCCTGAACCCGCGCCTGAATCAGCGGGAGGATGAATTTGGCGGCTCGTTCGAGGCGCGGCTGAAATTCCTGCGCGATATTCTGCAACAGATCCGCGCCAAGATTGGCCCGGACAAACTGCTTGGTATTCGCATCTCGGCAGATGAAATGGATGACGAGGGGCTGAAACCCGGTGAGACCGCGCAGGCGCTTCAGCTGCTCGAAGCGGATGGGGATCTGGACTATTTCAACATCATTGCCGCGACCACCGCGAGCTATGCGGGCTGGATGCATATCATCCCGCATATGGTGCATGAAAACGCCTATTTGGCGCCTATGGCGGAGGATGTGAAAAAGCATGTCTCACTGCCCGTGTTCATCGCGGGGCGGATTAACCAGCCGCAGGATGCAGAACGGGTTCTGGCAGATGGCCAGGCCGATATGGTGGGGCTGGTCCGTGCGCATATCGCAGACCCGCAATTCACCAGAAAGGCGCGGCAAGGGCGGCCCGATGATATCCGCGCCTGCATCGCCTGTAACCAGGCTTGCATCGGACATGGGCTGAAAGGGCATTCGATTTCCTGCATTCAGCACCCGGAAACCGGGCGTGAACTGGCGTATTACGACAAGCCCAAAACGGATCACCCCAAGCGCGTTCTGGTGATCGGTGGTGGCCCCGGCGGCATGAAGGCAGCCGCGGTCGCAGCAGAACGCGGGCACAACGTCACCCTGCTGGAACGCGACAAGAGGCTGGGCGGACAGGTGAACCTGGCGCAACTTTTGCCGAAACGGGCCGAGTTCGGCGGGTTGACCACCAATCTGGCGCGCGAACTGGACCTGAATGGCGTGGATGTCCGCACCTCGACCGCCGCAGATGTGGCAATGGTGCAGGATCTGGCCCCGGATGAGGTGATCGTGGCCACCGGCGCTTCCTCAAACCTGCCGCAGCTGGAACATCTGTCAGAGACGGCCACGGTTCTGGACAGCTGGTCGGTTATCAGCGGGCAGGCCAATGTCGGCAAATCCGTGGTGATCTGGGACTGGCGCTCGGACTGGGTCGGGCTGGGGCTGGCGCAGCTGCTGGCCGAAAGCGGCTGCCACGTGCGGCTGGCGGTGAATGGTATTGTGGCCGGGGAGCGTATCCCCTCGATGGTGCGTGATCACTGGATGGGTGAGCTGCACAAGCTGGATGTCGAGGTCGTTCCCTATGTCCGCCTGTTCGGGGCCGATGAAGACACGGTCTACTTCCAGCATGTCACCAGTAATCAGCCGGTCATCATGGAGGGTGTCGACACGCTGGTTTCACACCACGCGCCGCGCCGCAATGCGTCGCTGGCAGACGATCTGCTGGCGGCAGGGTTCACACCAAAGATCATCGGGGACTGTCTTGCGCCGCGCACTGCGGAAGAGGCCGTTCTGGAAGGGCTTCGGGCCGGTTTCGAAATCTGAACAGAAGAGCACAGCCATGTACATGCGGATCAACTACTTCACCCTGAAACCCGGCACGCTCGATGCGATCAAGGCAGAGGCTGAAAACTTTCTTCGGGAGAATGATCCCGAGGAAACGGGCTTGCTCTATATCTTGGACACCTTTGTCGATGACGGTTCGGAATCCGTTGGGATCACGATCTGGAAAGACAAAGAGAAGTTTGAGGCCAGCAGCCGGCGCTGGCAGTCTGTGATGGACGGGATGGCCCATTTGATGGAGGGGCAACCGCGCCGCGTTGAACAAGAGCTTACGGTGCACAACCTGCCGATGGTGCCGCCGAACCGGTGAGTCTGTCTGACATCAGCACCTGCGGGGCTGATCGAGGGAATTGCAAGCGCGTCAAGTGTCCGACGCAAGTCGCGCAAGCAGCCTTCGGCCGGACCGAAGACCCCATTGTGCTGGAGGGTTCAAGCTGTCCCTCTCTCATGTATGTAAACATGCACCGAGGGCGGCGCAAATGCGCGACCGGTCCATTGTCGTCTGCCAGGACGTGTTCCAGTAACTTTCGGAAGTCAAAGCAAAATCTGTCTGCTTTGCGTGTTCCCCAAGTGAGACGTGATTGATTGGCCTGGAGTTTTCAGTTTTCAACTGGAGCTATGAGCGCCAATAGTTTGCACGGGGGAAAGAGGTCAAAAACCGCAATCCCAGTTGTCAGGGTCATCATCCTTTGGGTTTAACACCTGCTGCGGGTATGGCGAAGGAACTGCAGAAAACACCGTTGCAATGAGCGCCTCCGTTGCGGTTTCAATTGACAACTTTCCCTGGCTCACCTGTTCCAAAATTCGGTCGGCATCCGCTTCGGACAGGGAGGACAGCCGGTTGCGGACTATGGCCTCGGCGCGCCGGCACAACAGTCCCTTCAGCCGCCGCCGTCGGTATTGTTCCTGTGATACTTTCTTTGCGTCTTCGATCCTGGCAGATATGGCATCGGACAGCTCGCAAATCCCTTCGGCGCGGTCTGCCGAAGTGGAAAGGATCGGTATATTGCGCCGCTCCGCCTTGCGAAGTTGCAGCATCGATTGAAGCTGGCGAACGGTGCGATCTGCATGGGGCAGGTCGCATTTGTTCACGACAAGAATATCGGCAATCTCCAGAATACCGGCCTTGATGGCCTGAACATCATCGCCAAGACCCGGCGCATTCAGCACAACATTTACGTCCGCGATTTCGGCGATTTCGGTTTCGGACTGGCCCGCCCCAACGGTTTCTAGGACGATGATCTGCCAGCCCGCCGCATCCACGGCATCAAGGATGGCCGGGATGGATGATGCCAGCCCTCCGAGGTGACCGCGCGAGGCGACAGAGCGGATAAAGACACCTGCGTCCGCGCTGTGTTCTCCCATCCGGGTACGATCCCCCAGCACCGCACCGCCCGTGAGTGGGCTGGAAGGATCAACTGCAAGAACAGCGACCCTATGGCCGCGCCGACGGAGTTCAGCCACATAGGCATTGATCAGGGTCGATTTGCCCGCACCCGGCGGCCCTGTGAAAGCCACCACACGCGCCGAGCCGGTGTGATTGCGAAGGCGGTTTGTCAGAACCTCACTGTCGGTTCCTCCCGTTTCCAGAAGTGAAATCGCCCGGGCCAATACGGCCACATCACCATCCAAAAGCCGTTGGAATGCGCTCTCTTTTGCTTTTGTTGCGGGTTCTGTCAGCATGGGATCAGGCAACCACCAACGGATGGCCAAACCCAAGTTCTTCTCTGAGTGTGCCAATGATTTCGCCGTGCGTGACACCTGCGCTGGCGGCATCGACAACTTTCTCGAAGACATTCAGATCTTCGTTGTTCGAGGCACGGCGCAGGTCATCTATCGCTTTTTCGACGTCTTGTTGACTGCGCTCTTTCTTGAAGGTTTTGAACGCCTCTACATGAGCCTGCATCGCATCGGCATCGGGCCGGTATGGCAGAGGTTGGCTAACACCGTCGTCATCTTCGCGGTAACAATTGACGCCAACCACCTTCTCGACGCCAGTCTCGATCTTTTCTTGCGCGGCGAGTGCGGATTGACCGATCATGGTCTGAACCAGCCCCGATCCGACCGCCGCATACATGCCTCCAGCAGTTTCGATCTGATCCATGACCTTCAGAATATCCTCTTCCATCTGATTGGTCAGAGTTTCAATATAGTAAGAGCCGCCCAGCGGATCGATGACATCGCAGAGATGCGCCTCTTCGCGCAGAATGTTCTGCGTGGCCACCGCGATGCGTGCGGTTTCTTCTGTCGGGCAGGTGATGGCCTCGTCATAGGCGTCGGTGTGCATTGACTGCAGACCTGAGAATATGCCCGCGGTGGCCTGTACCGCGACTCTGGCGATATTGTTGAGCGGCTGCTGCGCGGTCAGATCGACGCCGGAGGTCTGGCCATGGAACTTGAACCTCCACGATCTCGGGTCTTTCGCGCCAAGTCGATCCTTTGCAATCCGGGCCCAGATGCGCCGACCGGCCCGGAACTTGGCGATCTCTTCAAAGAATGAAATCGAGATATCGAAGAAGAAAGTGAAGCGGGGGAGGATCGCATCTGGCTCCATGCCCTTGGCCATGCAGTCCTCGGCATATTGGATCGCCGTCGACAGGGCAAAACCCATGGTTTCGGCAGGGGTTGCCCCGGCCTGCTGCATGTGTTGTCCGACGACGGATACCGGGTTCCAGTTCGGCACGTGCTCACGGCAGAAAGCGACGTGATCAACAAGGATACGCCGTGATCCGGGTTGGGAAAGCCGGTAGAACATATGGTTGGCAACATAATGCGATATGTAATCAGACTGATTTGAGGTGCCGGTGATCTTGGTCCACGGCACACCGCGCCGTTTCGCAACGCCCAACAGAAAGGCGAAAAGAGTGAAGGGCGACGGGTCGTTCATCGCGGTAGAAATCTCGCCGAGCGGTACGTGATCCAGCGCCTGGTCCATATGGTCGACGGTGTTAACGACCGTGCCGCACGTGCCAAGTAGGGAGAGCGGCGCTTCGTCGCAATCAATTCCCCGAAAGCCCGAATTGCAGGGCAACAGGCTGATCGCCGATGCCCCCAGATCGAGGATCTTGCGCACGCGTTCGTTGTAATCAGCTGGCGTACCTAGACCAATCAACTGACGTTGGGTCCAGGTGCGTCCCCGGTGCATGGTCGGATAAATGCCACGGGTATAGGGCGACTGCCCCGGAAAGCCGAGATCGGCCATGTGCTGGTCCGACGACCAGTCCTTTGGCGTATAGATCGGCGCTATTTCGATGCCAGAGCGGTTTGTGATCTTCCGGTTTTGCCCGATCTGCGCGGCGTAGTCTTTGCGCCAGTCCGCTTCTGCAGCTTCAAACCCCGGCAATGTCAGCTGTTTTTCTTCACCGTGAGGTGACTTGAGTTTTGCCAGGGTCATACTGCAAATTCCCCCGATGTAAGTTTGGTCTTGCGGCCGTCCGTGCCCAGCTTTGCGACCTGACTGACGATGTCTTCACGCGACGCGCCCGGACCAAAGATCAGTGCGACGCCCGCATCCCTAAGGGCCTGGCATTCGATTTCGGGCACGATGCCGCCAACGACGACGCCGACATGACCAAGGTCTGCCGCGCGGAGGGCTTCCATAAGGTCAGGGATGATCAGATGGTCAGTGGCAAGACTGGATATACCGATCACATCGACATCTTCCTGAATCGCGAGGGAAACGACAGCGCCCACTTGCTGCCAGGGCGGTGTATAGATCACCTCCATCCCGGCATCCCGTAGATATGCAGCCACCACACGGCTGCCACGGTCGTGGCCATCAAAGCCGATCTTGGTCACCAGAACACGTAGCTGTTCAGCTTGCATGGCTGTCTCCCTTTTCGGATGTTTTTTCTGCGGTTTGGTCTGTCGCTATGGACTCGACCAGGAAACCGGTAAAGGCCTCACCGACTTCGGCGGGTGTCAGCTCACCCTTGGGGTCAAACCAGAATTGCGTATGATTGAGCGCCCCAAGAACCATCAGCCGGAGCAGAGAGCGGTTGACCGATGCGTTGACGGGCAGGTCTTCGATGAGCCTCTGAAAGCACGCCTCGTATTTTGCCCGCATTTCCGTCAGTGCTCCCAGTTGATCAGGGATATGTTCGGGCAAGACCCGATTGATCACGCGCATATAGTGACTGTCCTGCGTAATCGCCTCGACATGGGTCGATATCGCGATGCTCAGGCGTTCCCATGGGTGATTGGTCCGCGAGACGGCCGCTTCAAAGGCCGCGACGATCTGCGCAACGCCGGTGTCGTAAACGGCAAGCAGCAATTCCTCCTTGGAGGCGTAGTGATAATAGACCGAGCCAGGCAGCATTCCTGAGGCTTTGGCAATGTCGCGTATGGTTGTGCTGCGAAATCCCTGCGTGGCAAACAGCTCCGCTGCCGCGTCAAGCAGCAAGTCGTTTCGATTGTTTGACCTTTGCAAATTAGATTTCATTGCGCTCTTGTCCTGTGTCGATCTCTTAGAAAAACAAGTGTTTGTTTAAGGAGGCGCTAACCTTGAGTCAAGTGATGAGGTTTTCAGCGGCACTGATGCAGGAATTCGGATCTGACCGCAGGGGGCCTTTCCTGGGGCTGATTTACGCTACGGGCAGTGTGACAGGTTTACCGAGAGCAACGCGGACCAGCTTCACTACCGTTCCGGTTTTCTGCGAACAATGCTCGCCATAGAGGAGATCGGATATGGCACCCAAACCTGGTGAAGATTTCAGACGCGAAGCGGTTCGGATCGCGACGCACAGTGGCCTGACCCGGCCGCAAGTGGCCTCAGACCTCGGTTCGGATTTTCGACTTTGGGCAAGTGAATGCGGAGTTATTCGACCGATCCGGCTGCAGCCGAGGACGCGGAACTGCGCCGCGACAATGCGTGCTTGCGCAAAGAGAACCGTATTCTGCGGGAGGAGAGGGAGGTGTTAAACTGAAGAGGATCAGAAAACAGTCTGAGGGGCTGTTTTCCCGACGAAGGCCGAGTTTGCGCCGGTGGTGATCGAAGCTCCTGGCGCCGAACCTCAGGATGCCACCGCACCACCGATTGAGATCATATCCGTTGACGCTGTCATCCGGCTGGACGCGACAACACCGGCGGCGCGGGTTGCTGCGATCGTACGCGCGCTTGGCGCGCCATGATCTTTCTGTCGAACCGGGTGCGGATCGTGATTGTCACGCGCCGCCCGCGTTATGCCTGCCGCTCCTGTGAGAGCGGCCTCGTGCAAGCGCCTGCACCTGCGCATCTGATCCCCGGCGGGATGCCGACCGAGGCGACACTGGCGCATGTGGTTGTCAGCAACTACGCTGATCATCTGCCCCTGTACCGGCAGGCCCAGATTTACAGCCGCCAGGGCATCGAATTTGATCGTGCGACGCTGGCCACCTGGGTTGGCCGGGCCGCTTTTGAGCTCATGCCTGTCTATGACGCGCTGTTAGCAAACCTGAAACGGTCGACCAAGCTCTTCATGGCTGAGACCACCGCGCCGGTGCTCGACCCCGGGAGGCGCAAAACGAAGATGGGATACTTCTGGGCCTTGGAGCGTGATGATCGCGCCTGGAACGGGCCGGAACCACCCGGTGTGGCCTGCACCTATGCGCCGGGGCGTTCTGGCCAATATGCTGAGAAAATCCTGGATGGTTTTGATGGCATCCTGCAGGTCGATGGCTCTGCAGGCTACAACCGACTGCTGGAACGATCGGCCCAGGACGTACAGCTTGCTGATTGCTGGGCACATGCACGCCGCAAACTGCACGAGGTGTCTCAGACCGGTCCAACGCCAATTGCCGATGAGGGGCTCAAGCAGATCGGCAAGCTCTATCGCATTGAAAAGGACATCCGTGGCCTGAGCCCAAACGCGCGCCGTGCAGCACGGCAGGAACGCTCAAAGCCGATCATCGAGGCATTTGAGGGCTGGCTCACGGCCAGCCGCGCCCGCCTGTCGGCCAAATCCCCAATCGGTGAGGCCCTGAAATACATCGCCAAATACCGGGCCGGTCTGATCCTGTTCCTCAAAGATGGCCGGATCGAGATGGACAGCAACGCCGTGGAGCGGAGAATCCGCCCGATTGCCCTCAGCCGCAAGAGCGCGCTCTTTGCCGGTCACGATGCGGGCGCGCAGAAATGGGCCATGATCGCGTCACTGATCGAGACCTGCAAACTCAACGGTGCCGATCCTCACGCCTGGTTGACCGCGACACTCACCGCCATCGCGCAAGACCACAAGCAATCTGATATCGACGCCCTCTTGCCTTGGAATTACAAAGGATTGACTGGGGGGCAGAGCCATGAGCATCATCGAATTGAAGATCACGATTGAATATATCGAACCCGCTGTCATGCGCACCTTGCAGGTGCCTGTCGACATTCGTCTGGACCGCCTGCACCTGACCATCCAGGCCGCCATGGGCTGGACCAACTCACATCTCTACATGTTCGAGGCGGGCGGCGCGACATGGGGGCTGCCAGACCCGGACTTCGGCGGTGATGATCTGCCCGCCAACAAGACCACCTTGGCCGAGGTCATCGAAGACACTGGCGCTCGCACGATCAACTATCTCTACGACTTCGGCGACAGTTGGGACCACACCATCAAGATCGGCAAAATCAGTGACCCCATTCCCGGCGAACTCTATCCGCGTCTGACAAATATCGCAGGCCGCTGTCCGCCAGAGGACGTTGGCGGCGCACCCGGTTACGAAGAGTTCCTCGAAGCCATGAGCGATCCGAAGCACCCCGAACATGCAGATCTGAAAACCGGGTACAGCAGTGGCCGGTACCGGTCAGGTTCCGCAACTCGTTCGCGGTCTCGATCATCTTCCTAGCATTGCTGGATATTTTCCGGATATGACCCTCTCCCTTGCTTGCAGGAGGGGTCTGAAGGCTAAGCCCCAGTTCGTTGAAGCAGGTAGAGGTGAGCTCCGGAAAATGAAGTTTCCGAACATCCGTATGGCCCCGGTTCGTCAGGATCGTCCGCATGGCCGCTTCGAGGAGATCCTTGGTCGCCCCTACCGCGAGGTAGGGATCATCGGGCAGTGCCTTCTCGATCCGCTCGATATGCGTCTTTAGGTCGATCACTGAGCTGACAGCTGCGACCTCTCCCAAACTATGGGAGAGAGCGGTGACGACCGGGTCGACATCATGCTGCCAGATATCGAAGATCTCCGGATCCTTCCTCTTAAGGGCCCGTCTCACGTTTGGCCTTTCGACCAGGTCAAGGAAAGCAGGGACATTCGAGTATGACAGCTGCTCAATCAAATCCAGAACATGACCTTCGTGATCCGCATCGCCCCACTGTAGGCTTCGGATGAACCTTTCATGTCCGATGATCCTGTCCCGGAGACCGTAACGAACCGCGAATTTCTTCCACTCGCTCTCATCCATACTGACTGCAAGTGCTTCGGAAAGTGCGATCTTGAAACGTCCAAATAGGCCGTCATCATCCGCGATATGGTCCGGGATTTTCTGGTTTTTCAAGAAACACTCCTCAAAACGGTCCAAATAATTTCAATGCCTTTGGATGGCACCACGGCGATCTTGCAGAAAGCGCAGTAGAAGGCAATTTTGGAACATTTGGCAAGTCTACCTCCCACTGGAACTTCCGAGAAGAAATACATGCCCTTACGAGGAGAGGCAATTTCGCCGTCCCTACTACCTGACCATGGAAATTGAGATCAAGCTACGACTAGGATCGTGTCTGCTTCTGGGCTAGCCGACGCCACTCGCGGAGTGATTTTTGAACGGCCGCTTCGGCGTTTCCTGTCCAACTGGCCAGCTATCTGCCTTGGGCCGTTCGCTCAGTCGTGCTTTCGGTTAAGTCGCTCTCTGACGCCGTCCGCTTCCTGCGCCTCGCGACCGACGAGAACTCGATGGGAACCGGCTTCTCGCTTCTGCAGCGGAAGTCCGGTTTGTCCCGCATCTTACCAGCTCGGGCCTGACAGTGCGAACGGTCGTTCTCGGGCCACAAACCCAGTGTGATATGCTCAGTCTCAGCGACGTGAGCCCGTCTCAGATAATCTGAGCCCAGTCGCAATTATTGTGAGCCGGTGGCCACTTTGAGTCTCAAAAAATCTGAGCCGGAAACGTCGATGATCTCGCGCCCAAGTCGGGATGATCGAGCCCGTCTCGAACGAAGAACAGCCCCGCCGTCTTCTGGCGCTTCTTAACCAGTATAAGGCCGAGTATTGTACGCCGTCAGGGTAATGTCCTCATTCGCACGTAATGTGGTTCAGTCCGGATGATTGAGCGCATGAAAAACGCTGGGTCTGCGCCAGGGAAGCGTGGCCTGCACATCAAGGCAGCAAAAGGAAGAAGCACTCAGGACTGTGCGCTCTCTGAGCCGCTATTCAATGACGGCTGCCTATGGGCAATTCGGCTTTCCCGATACCTTTGCCTGCCGGAACAGGCCGGTGCACGTGTTACGGTCCCGAAGCCTGCCCGGCCTGAACCTACGGGTCACCCTAAATCATAGTCGACAAGGCGGCTTACCAGCGCCTGGTCATCTTCCGCTTCCACCACGCTTGCGGGAATTTGCTCCAGGATCACCGTCGTGAACTTCGGCCTTGCATCATAGGACACATCTGCAACCCGGAAATGGCTGCCGGGAGCGATGATCGCCTCGGCATAAGCCGTGCAATGCCCCAATCCGTTGGGCTCAATGCCCTTACGGTTCTTATAACTTGATTCCGGCTCCATCTTGTCCACCAGCGGGATGATGGACTGCGGCTGATTGTACAGAACACAGACCTTTGGCGTCCCTCCAGCAACACCAGTTATCAGCCGGTGGCTGGCTGCAGTGAACGACATGGAGGTACTCACGATCGAGGGATCGGTGATGATATCCCCGGGCTTGCCGATTTTTTCCAGAACAAACTCCTTGGAATTCTGCGGCTGCCCGTTGGCTGCGGCAGGCGGCTGAATGTACCGGTAGGCCCCGTTATAGGGCGACATGTCTGAAAACCTCAGCTGGTTGGCGGCCGCGGTTCTGGAATGATGGAGCTTATGCGCCGCGCCGCGAACTACCTTAGCCAGATCCTGTGCGGGATGGGATTTATCTCCGGCACGAAGCGCCTCGTTGATCGGCCGCGAGATATAGCCGGCCGCATACATGGCAGCACCGGTGCACTCGGCAAAACTCAGCACTTTGTTCATGCGGCTTTTGCAGACCCGTTCAAGCACGCTGATTTTGTCTTTGGGAGTTTTTTCATCCGTCAGCTTAGAGCGGTATTGAAATTCCTTGCCCTTGACAGTGTAAGTGCTGTTCAGAAAACGGCCAAGCTGCGGATCGCGTGCGGTCAGCTGCTCGGCGATTTTGTGAGACGTTTTCCTTGGAATCTCCGTGCTGGCTCCCTTCATGAGTTCGGCCATGACGCGAAATTTCGCAGCATCCGGCAGCTGCGAAAAGTTCACACCCTGCCTGTCGGCAACTGACCGCGACGTAAACCCCTTTGCGCCCAGGAGCGCCGGGTTCTTTTTCACTTCCGCCAAGAGACCTTGCAGAAAAACCTCGCTCTCCCGGCCCCCCTCCGCCGCTGCATGTGCGGCCCTGGGACGGGCACCAGCGGAGGTGGCTTGCGGGTTTTGGCCCGCTGGTGACGGCGTTTTGTCATCGGACCGGGCAGCTGCCGGCCTGGCTGTTGCCGGTTTGTTGCGCTCCGCATGCAACAAGATGAATTCGTCCGTTTCCCCGTCCTGTGTGAAAGTGCGGCCGGTGGGCTGGCCATTCAGGTCGATTTCCGCATAGATGCTTTCGCGTCCCAGATGGCGCTGGCCGGTCGGTTTCACATCCGCCTTATGGCTTCGGCCGCTGGCATCAAGGAAGGAAATACGGGAGATTTCCGCGTCACGCGGCAAAGGTCCGTTTTTTTCCGCAGCCGCGGCGGCCCCCGCTTCCTTCCATACCGCCTTGGAGGCAGCGCCCCGCGGCCCGCCGGCGGTGGTTTTGTCTGCTTTGGCCGCGGCAGAGCGGGCGGCCTTGGATTCAGGCCACCTCTGCGCATTGTCCGCCGTTGCGCCATTGATTGGCTGCTGAACCGGTCTATTAGCTGGTATCGGAGCCCGCATCCCGCCCACCTCTGTTTGCTGCATCCCGGGAACCGTCCGGATCTCGTTTCCTGCTCCTAGCAAAAGCCGGGGTTATCCTGACATTTGAATTTCCTATCTTCCGCAGCCAAGACGATCCAGATGCTGCGCGTGGACGGTTTCATCAGCTTCTCTTTGAGTGTTCAGAACCGGCGGAAATCCCGGATGGGCCACTCTCTGGAAAACCATCTGGCGGCGTATTCATGGCGCATGACATCCGGCATGTGCGCGGTGCAGTGACAGAACACAATCACAAGCCGGACTTCCTGTTTCCGGACCTTGCGACCTATCAGGCTGCCCCGACCGCGGGGGACGCTCGATTGACCATGTTGGAGGCCAAATCCTCCTGCAAAGATCGCTGGCGGCAGGTTCTGGCCGAGGCCGAGAAAATCAGCCGCAAACACCTTCTAACACTGGAGCCGGGGATATCGGAGCCGCAAACCAACCAGATGGAGGCGTCAAGCCTTCAGCTCGTCGGTGAGCGCCCGATGAACCCGACCCCACGCGTCGTTGCTGGGTGATCTAAGTGTCCGCTTAGCTAAATGGACACTTAGGGGACAGTTATGAGTAATCGCAAAAAGCGTCGGAAGTGGTCTGACGAGGAAAAGCGGGAGATCTGCCAGCAGGCCGTTCTTCCAGGGGCCTCGGTGGCACAGATAGCGCGGCGCTATAGCGCCAATGCCAATGTGATCCACAACTGGTTGAAGGACCCGCGATTTGCGCCGGATGCGGAAGATCTTGCGATGCCTACGGACGCGTCTTTCATCGAATTGGATGTGTCGGCGGCAGCCTCCCATTCAGTTCCGGATATTGTTGCCACGCCCGCCGCCGCACTTACCGCAAACAAGGTTGATATTACATTGTCCGATGGGCGGCGCGTGTTGATCGAAGGGCCGATGTCGCTTGGGTCCATCATTGGTTTGGTACAGGGGTTAATGGCTTGATCCCAGTTCCCAGCAATACGCGCGTCTGGCTGGCGGCGGGTGTCACGGACATGCGGCGAGGTTTCAACACGCTGGCGGCGCAGGCGGAGAAGGTATTGGCAGAAGATCCCTATTCCGGTCATCTGTTCGTTTTCCGCGGGCGGCGCGGGGATTTCCTGAAGATCATCTGGTGGGAGTGAAGCCCGGACCGTGCAGCGGCAGATCATCCGGGGGATGATTTGAGGGCCGAACGGGCGGAGCCCAGGGAGCCTGTCTGTTCACAAAGCGGCTGGAGAAAGGGCGGTTTGTCTGGCCCGCAGCGAAAGACGGCAAGATCAGCGTGACGGCGGCGCAGCTTTCGATGCTGCTTGAGGGCATTGACTGGCGGATGCCGCAAAAGACCTGGCGACCTCTGAGCGTCGGATAGATCAATAAAATATAGGCATTGAGCGCCTTCAGGATTCACCTTCGGCCTTGGCTCCGGTATAGGGGTGGGAATGCTAAAGGGATGAGACCTTGCCCGCCATTGGACCGCTCGACCATGGCGGATTGGGTGGGCCGTTCGACCGCGCTTCTGGAACCTCTGGCGGATGCAATCGGACGGATCGTCCGGCAAGGCGGCGCCCTGTTCGCTGATGATACTCCGGTCAAGATGCAGGCGCCTGGGCAGAAGAAGACCAAGACGGCGCGTGTCTGGACCTATGCCCGCGATGAGCGGCCCTGGGCCGGGAAATCGCCACCCTGTGCCTGGTACCAGTTCACCATCGACCGCAAAGGCGAGCATCCTGTCAGCCACCTCTCGGGATACAAAGGCTGGGTGCATGCCCCCTCTCGGGACATTGCTGCGCAATGCCCTGCCGGGCAGTGGATGGCTATTCCGGTTTCAACGGCCTGTTCGGTGAGAACAAGGCTGGCGAGATGGCCAGCCTTCTCGGCAGCATGCTTCGCATGCGCCTGCCAGGTAAGACATGGCGCATGTCAGGCGCAAGTTCGTGCCCTCTCATCGTTTGCACAGCAAACGACTGCCGGATGACAGATATCTTTGCCGCGCAGGGCAACGCCATCGCTGGAGAGGCCATTCGCCAGATTGCCGAACTCTATGCGGTCGAGAAAGAGGCGCGCGGCAAGCCCCCGGCAGAACGGGTTGCTTTGCGGCAGTCAAAAGCCAAGCTGGTCTTCGGTGATCTGGAGGCCTGGCTGCACGCGCAATTGCCCAAGGTCTCAGGAAAATCGCCACTGGCCCAGGCCATCCATTACCGGCAGGTGATTGCAGCGCAATCACCGTTAGGCGCTATGCCTTGGGCCGGATGCCGAAGGCCCGGCCGTATCTCGAAAACGGCCATTTGGAATTGGACAATAACAGTGCCGAACGCACCATCCGATCCATTGCCGTTGGTTGGTCATTATGCATCCCCTTCGTAAGTGCTTGGAAACATTGACAGCTGTTCTTCGTGATCAGCGCGACACGGGCGTCCTTTTCGCGCGAGTGCGTTTTTGACCTTGTCTGAATGCAGGTCAGCCGTCCGGATTTTGTACGGCGCGCCGTCCACCACCTGATTCGCGGGCAGAATACCGTCTTTTATCAGCCTACGGATGACGTGATCGGTCACCCCGAGCTCTTTCGCTGCCTCGGTCATTGTGCGCCACGGGCCATCTTTGTCAGGAGACAGGTATCCGTGAATGTCATTCACACGCCGGATGGATGAAACGCGTTTCGCATTCCAGGTCTTGCCCTGACCTGTCGGCATTCCCATGCGGTTGAGACAGACAGCAATCGATTCGTCCGGCAGCGGCCCGCCATCTCGCGGATGACCCCCAGCGCCTCTTCACTGGTGCGGGCATTGTGCTCGCCGCTCTTCGGCTTCTTGACACGCAATTCCGTGTGCCGCCCGCCCTTCCAGTGAACGACCAGAACGATTTCGCCTGCATCTTCGTCAGTATCCGCCACGATGTCTTCGATCAGCGTCCTGAGCAATCGTTGCTTGTCGCGCATGGATGTCGCCGGAGCTGTCCAGGCGGTCTCAAGGTCCTGCGCCAGCCCTTCAAGGCGCGTGACATCTACCTCCGGTGCTGCTGCAATATCCGTATCGAGACGCTGACTCGAAACTTCGAGCGCGTCTCAAGGATTCTTCCCACCGTTTCTCCAGCTCTGATGCGATAAGGCGGTTATCCGGGTCACAGGCGGCATAGCGTCGTTCTGCCAAGGATGCGTCGTACCGGACTTGCTGCAACTCCATCTCGAGCACCAATCGCTTGTCTTCGATGGCTTGGGTCAACATGGCACGTGCCTCGATGGCGGTGTCGATGGCAAATGGTGCCACGGCCTCAAGAACAGCATCTGTGATGAACTTGTCGGGCCGGAACCCACCAAAGGTGATGCAGCGATTCTGTCCGAGGAGAAGGTTTGGATTGTCACAGCGGTAGACGGAGCGGGGCTTGCGGCCTGTACAGACCACATGCAACCGTCGACCGCATCTCGCAAAGTAGAGGAGACCGGCCAAGAGCGCGCCGCCGCCGCGACCGGATTTGACCCCGCCAGCACGTCCGAAAGCGTTCTTGGCCAGTTGCGCCTGACTGCGCTCCCATTCCTCCCAATCGATATAACCGACATGGTGGTCTCTGATGACCACATCCCAGTCTTCGGGGGACTTGCGGTTCTTGTAGGTGACATGCGCGCAGCCGTCCCGGATTTTTACTTGCCGCCCGGTCTTACCATAGGCGTAGACTCTGGCAGAAAACATGTTCTTCAAGACGCTGATCACGTTGCGGTAGCGAATGGGCTACCATTCGAAACTTGTCAGTCGAATGCCATCGGAAGGCCTGGGGAAATGAATGCCCTCACCGGACATGGCCAAAAGAACCTGCCGGGCGCTTCCGAGTTCGCGGAACCGGCAGAAGATTTGCCGGACGACCTCCTGGATGCAGCGATCGGGATCGAACATCACCCCGGTGTCACGATCCCAAAGGTAGCCGACTGGCGGGGTATAGCGCAGTTCGCCTCGGCGCGCTTTCGCCCTTGCGGCTTCAACCATGCGCGTGCGCAGAACGCCGAGCTCGAACTCGCTGATGCTCCCCTTCATGCCCCAAAGCAGCCAGTCATTGGGATGGCGTGGGTCGTAGACGCCGTCATGATCCACGACACGCGCATCTATCAGGCCGCAAAGCTCCAGCATGTGATGCCAGTCGCGCCCGTTGCGGGCCAGACGCGACACTTCCAAGCAGAAGACCGCGCCGATCGCCCCAGAACACAGCATGGCGACAAGCCGTTCGAAGCCGGGCCGGGCCTGGCAGCCGTTGGCTGATACACCAAGATCGTCGTCGATGACATCAATCCCGACAAAGCCATAGCCACGGGCCTTCTCGACAAGATCGTATTGCCGGCGCTGGCTTTCGAGGTTCGTCATGACCTGACTCTGTGTCGACTGGCGCACGTGGATCACAGCCTGACGCTTCAGCAGCTCCGGTGGAAACGTGAGGGCCATGTCATTCATCGCTTTGCCCTCCCGGACCGGTTCTTGCCGCGGTCAGGAGCACCTGGGCCAGCGCTGTCACGATCGAACGGTATTCCGGTTCCGTCAGCAACGCCGGCTGTGTCAAAGGCAGTGGCAACAGGGTTGGTGTCAGGATCTCGCGATGCTTCTTTGGGGGCCTCCATGGGTGAATCGTCACCCTTGAAGCCTCGCCGAAAACCAAGGTGCCCGAGAACCGAATGAAGTTCGAAAAGCGCCTCCGCGGACGCCAATGGTGCGCCGAGTTCGAAACACTGACAAACTGAAGCATCCAGAATCCACGCAGGCGCGAGGATCGCAATACCTGGATCGCGCTCGAGCCCGACATGTTGGCCATCACCGCGATTGAGCGTCCGGAAAACCTTCACGTCCGCACCCAAATAGGCATGCCATCGTTAATGAACCCGATAAACCTGCCCGACATGGGCAGAATGAATGGGAACTGGCCACAAGCCGGAAAAACGCACTCTTCGCTGGTCATGATGCCGGGGCGTAAAACTGGGCTATCCTTGCCTCTCTAATTGAGACCTGTAAGCTAAACGGCATTGAGCCGCATGGCTATTTGACGCGCGTGCTTACAGCCATCGTCAACGGACACAAACAAAGCAAGATTGAGGAACTGCTGCCGTGGAGGCTCCCAAATACAAGTTAACACTGATGTTCGAGTGGGGAGGGGGCTGCCTTTGGTGCTTGAATGATGCGGCCTTCAAACGGTTTGATGTCGGGCCCGTCGAAGAGAGTGTTGGCTTAACGCCCCAGATCAAGGAAAGGCTGCAACAGCTTACCGAATGGCACGATACCGCACTCAATTGGGAATACCCTCCCGATCCAGGTTCTTGGACAAAAGAGCAATACGATGAATTCGATATTGCAGCATTAGATGTGCTGAATAAAGTCAGACTGAGCCTCGGCCCCAAATATCGCGTTTTTTATGACCAGCTTGGGTATTTTGGCAAAGACTGAGAAAAGTCATGTGGGGCGGATACACCGCTTACGCTGCGAGGCTTCTGCCCTGAGAGCAATTGCCTCCAAGAGATGATCCAAATGACCTGCGGCTCGTATGGTTTAGGCGCCAGGCAGCCTTAATTCATAGGCCGCCACGCTTGTACTGAAGCCGGGAACGTTTCAGGCGCTCGATTTTGTTACGCCGCTTTTCATTTTCGTCTTCCAGAATTTCCCGTGCGGCCCGATCGGTCTTTTCCATCGTGGTTTCTTTGCGGGTCATGCCAGCCAGTTTCATTTCCTCGATCTCAAACTTGGTCATCGTCTAACTCCTAAGAGGCTGATTATCGCGTTCTTTCTTGTCCGCGCTGGGAGGCCTGAATGCAGGTCAAGGTAAAGCCCAGGAACTTCGATCAAGATCATTCTATCTGCAGTTTTGAAAACCGTATCTGAAAAGAGGCCCCCGCAAATGCGGAAAGCGGAAGCATTGCAAGAATGCTCCCGCTGAAGGTTTCAAGCCTGCAGAGGCTTAGGCCAGCGCGAGATTGCTGGCGGACTCGCGACCGTCACGGCCGCTTTCAATGTCGAAAGTCACGGCTTGGCCATCGTCAAGCTGCTGAATGCCTGCGCGCTCCAGAGCGGAAATATGGACAAAAATGTCCTTCGATCCCTGCTCAGGAGCGATGAAACCAAAACCTTTTTGAGAATTGAACCATTTCACGGTGCCATTGGCCATCGTGTCGTCTCCTAGAAAAATGCCATCCGCAAAACGCGATAGCCTGGCCCAGTGTCAACATAGGAACAACTGGGGCCGTTAGGAAACAGAAGGTCGTAGGAAGAAGCTTTGCCCCACTGAGATGGTGCATGTGCTCTGTGATTACAAGAGGCTAGATTTGAGACCTCGTGAAAATTCTGCAACCCTGCATGGCGTGTCAGCTGGGCGCGCAACTTACGTGTGTCTGCTTGCAGCCTCCAGCGGCGGAAAGGTCGGCAGATGCGGCAGGATGCAGCGGCAGGCCGGCATGGCCTCAGCCGCTTAGGGGAGCGTCCGCATGTCTTGGGTCATGGTTTCCGCTCCCCTGCTTGATCAGGCGCGCATATTGGCGCCGTTGGCGTCATAGATTGGCGCCCCCAGCACTTCGGCGTCATACATCTGGCCCAGGATTTCGACCTGCAGCTTGGTGCCAGCCGCGGCATGGTCCGTCGAAACATAGCCCATCGCCATGGATGTCTGCGCGTGATGCGCATAACCGCCCGATGAGATATAGCCAACCGCCTCACCGTCCTTCAGGATTGCCTCGTCGTTGGAGACATCAATGCCGTCCACGTCGATGGTCATGGTGATCAGCTTGCGGCTCGGACCGGCCTCGCGGGCCTTCAGTGCAGCTTCCTTGCCTACGAAATCCTTCTTCCAGTTGATGAAGACATCCATACCGCTTTCTGCCGCGTCGAAATCCGGGCGGAAGTCCAAAGTCCAGACACCCCAGCTCTTCTCCAGACGCATCGACATAAGCGCCCGCGCGCCATACCAGCGGTAGCCCAGATCCGCGCCTGCCTCCTCGATCGCCTCTGCCAGGCGCAGCAGATACTGTGGCTTGCAGTAGATCTCATAGCCCAGTTCGCCCGAGAAGCTGATCCGGTTCAGGATCACCGGCACGCCGCCCACAAAGGTCTGGCGCAGGTCGCGGAACTTGAACGCCTCGGCAGAGACATCGTCGCGGGTGATCCGCTGCAGCAGTTCGCGCGATTTCGGGCCGGACAGGGCGATGCCGTGCCAATCATCGGAGACGTTCTGATAGGACACATTCGCGGGGAGGTCCTTCTCAAACCAGCGGCGGTGCGCTTCCTGCATCGCGCCGGAGCCGAATAGCATGAAGTGATCCTTTGCCAGGCAGGCCACGGTCAGGTCGCCGTAAAGCTTGCCCTTGGGGGTCAGCATCGGCGTCAGCGTCAGGCGGCCCGGTTTTGGCACATAGCCTGCCAGAACGCGGTCCAGGTAGGCGCGCGCACCTGCGCCCTTGAACTCATGCTTGGCAAAGTTGGCAACTTCGATGCCACCCACCGCTTCGCGCACCGCTTTGACCTCGCGCGCCACATAGTCGTGGCTGCGGTTGCGTTCGAACGTCGGCTCTTCATGGGCATCCTCGGGGCCATCGGCAAACCACAGCGCGTTCTCCAGGCCAAAGCCCTGGCCCATCCGCGCGCCCTTGGCAACCAGACGGTCATAGAGGGCGGTGGTCTTCTGCATCCGGCCCTTCGGCAGCGTCTCATTCGGGAAGGTCATCACGAAGCGGCGCTCGTAGTTCTCGGTCGACTTCACGGTGCCCCAGTCGGGGGTTGCAAAGTCACCAAAGCGCGCCACATCCATGGCCCAGACGTCGATGGAGGGTTCACCGTCGATCATCCATTCAGCCATGGTCAGGCCAACGCCGCCGCCCTGGCAGAAGCCTGCCATCACGCCCACGGCACACCAGTAGTTCTTCATGCCCGGAACCGGGCCAATCATCGGGTTACCGTCGGGGCCGAATGTAAACGGCCCGTTGATCATGTCCTTGATGCCCGCCTCGCCGATGGCCGGGATGCGTTCAAACGACATCTCCAGACGGTCGGCAATCCGGTCCAGATCCGGCTGCAGCAGCTCATGGCCGAAATCCCAGGGCGTGCCGCCGACTTTCCACGGTGTGCCCTTCGGTTCATAGGTGCCCAAGAGCATCCCCTGTCGTTCCTGCCGGAAATAGATGTTGGCCTCATAGTCGATACCGGCCGGCAGGCGGGTCGGGTGATTGGCCACTGCGTCGATCTTGTCGGTGATCAGATAGTGGTGCTCCATCGGCTGCACCGGCAGGTTGATGCCCTGCATATGGCCGACTTCCCGCGCCCACAGGCCGCCGCAGTTCACGATATGCTCGGCATTGATTACACCGCGCGGCGTGACCACGTCCCAGCTGCCGTCAGGGCGCTGGGTGGTGCCGGTCACCGGCGTATGAGTGAAATATTGCGCGCCATGCACGCGGGCGGATTTCGCAAAGGCGTAGGTCGCGCCTGAGGGGTCCAGATCGCCGTCCTGATCATCCCACAGCGCCGCGTGGTAGTGTTTCGGATCAATCAGCGGGTGGCGCTCCGCCACTTCCTTGGGGCTGATGAACTCCTGGTTCAGACCCATGTACCGCGCCTTGGAACGTTCCCGCTTCAGGTAGTCGTACCAGGTCTTGTTCGACGCCAGATAAAACCCGCCGGTGATGTGCAGGCCGACGCTGTGGCCAGAGGTCTCCTCGATCTCCTTGTAAAGGTCGATGGTATAGCTCTGCAGGCGCGAGATGTTCGGGTCGGACGAAATGGTATGGATCTGTCCCGCCGCGTGCCAGGAGGAACCGGAGGTCAGCTCGTCGCGTTCCAGTAGCACCACATCCTTCCAGCCGAACTTGGCCAGGTGGAACAGGATCGAGCAGCCAACCACACCGCCACCGATAATCACCGCTTTGGCGTGGCTCGGCAGCTTCTTGTCGCCGGTGCTCTCCTCCTTGTGGATGTTGAGCGTCGATTGGGCAAAATTGTCTGACATGGGTTTGTCCTCAGGTCTGGGGCAAAATGCGGGAATTGCGGTACATGACACCCTGGGGGTGCAAAGGCGGAGTAGGGCGCGCGCACAGGGGACGCCGGGGCATACCGGCAGATCCTGCACAAGCTGAAGAAATGGCTGAAGAATTCCTTGCCTTAGTACCACGCATCCGGGATCTCCTCCTTGCGGCGGGCGACATAGGCGGCCAGCTCCTCTTTCACCGCCTCATCCATCGGCGGCGCCTGATATTCGTTCAGCATCTGGTTCCAGCGTTCATAGGCACGGCGACGCATGTCTTTGGACCCGCCCTCTTCCCAGCTTTCAACGTTTTCGCTGTCGCTGAGCTTCGGCTCATAAAACGCGGTCTGGTAATTGCGCATGGTGTGACCGGAGCCGAGGAAATGCCCACCCGGCTCTACTTCGCCATAGGCATCGCGGGCAAAGGCTTCATCACTGGTATCCAGGCCCTGGCTCAGCACCTTCTGGTAGGAGCCCAGCCGGTCGGCATCCATGATCAGCTTCTCGAATCCGGTGCACAGCCCGCCTTCCATCCAACCTGCCGAATGCAGCACAAAGTTTGCGCCAGCCAGCATGGTGGAGTGCATCGAATCTGCGCTCTCATAGGCCGCCTGGGCGTCTTCGATCTTGGACGCTGTCAGCGACCCGCCGCAACGCAGCGGCAGGCCTGCACGGCGCGCCAGCTGGCCGATGGCATAATTCGACACCACCGGTTCAGGCATGCCAAAGGTCGGCGCGCCGGACTTCAGCGACATCGACGACAGGAAATTGCCCAGCACGAAAGGCGCTCCGGGACGAACAAGTTGTGTGAAGGCACAAACCATCATTGCTTCGGCCATCGCCTGCGCGACCGACGCCGCAGTCGATACTGGCCCCATCGCACCAGTCAGGATGAACGGAACAACCACCATTCCCTGCCCGCGGGCGGAATAGGTGCGCACAGCCTCAGTCACCACCTTGTCGACCAGCAGCGGTGAGTTGGTGTTCACATTGCCCATGATCACGCAGTTGTTGTCCATGACGTCACGCCCAAAGACGATCTCGGCCATGTCGACACTGTCCTGCGCGCGGGACATCTCAGTGATGGCGCCCAGATGCGGTTTGTCGCTCAGCGTCATATGGGCAAACAGCATGTCGAAATGGCGCTTGGAGACCGGCACGTCACAGGGTTCGCAGATCACCAGCCCGCCATGATGCAGGTTCGGATGCATATAGGTGAGCTTCACCAGCTTCTCAAAGCTTTCCATGTCGCCATAGCGCCGCCCGCCTTCCAGATCGCGCACAAACGGCGCGCCATAGATCGGCGCGAACACCTGATTGTTGCCGCCAATGGTAACCGAGCGCGCCGGGTTGCGGGCCAGCTGGGTAAATTCCTGCGGCGCCTTGGCGCAGAGCGACCGGATCCACTGCGCATCGGCGCGCACGGTGTCGCCGTCAATCCGCGCCCCCGCGTCTTTCCAGATCCTCAGGGCTTCGGCGTCATCCCGGAAGGCAATGCCGACATCTTCGAAGATCCAGTCAACCTGGGCTTCGATTTTGGTCAGCTTTTCTTCATCCAGCACATCAAAAAACGGCAATGTGCGCTGAATCCAGGGCGAAGCCGGAGCGCCGGCAGGGGCAGTGTTTCTGTCGCGGGATGCGCGGGCGCGTCGGGCCATGGGGCTCTCCAAAGACTCAAATGATGCGTAAGACTAAATCCCGGACCTGGGTTTGTGACTGTTGAAAAATCTGATCGTTTGGATAACTTGGGTTTATGCAAGAATTGTGGAAGCTCCTGACCAGTCCGCGCCACCTGATCGTGTTCGAGGCCGCCGCCCGGCACGGGTCCTTTACCCGTGCTTCAGAAGAACTGAACGTGCAGCAGCCTGCCGTCAGTGCGGCTATCAAACAGATGGAAGCGTCTCTGGGCGTTGTTTTGTTCCGCCGTAGCCATCGCAGAGTAGAGCTGACCGGAGCTGGTATGCGGCTTTACACTGATGTCGCCAAGGCGCTGGAGGACGTGCTGACCTCGGCCAAAGCTGTGCGGCAGTTTGGGCGCAATGACCATGTCACGCTCAATTGCTCCTCTGCTTTTGCATACTACTGGGTGATGCCAAGATTGACCCAGCTGCACGAGGCGCACCCGGATATCGACCTGCGGCTGCAAAGTTCGGACCGGGAACCGGATATCAATACCGAAGGCATCTCGCTGGCGGTGCGGCGTGGTGATGGAAACTGGCCGGACTGTCATTCAGCCCTGATTGCGCCGGAGGTGATCTATCCGGTGGCCAGCCCGCGGGTGATGACCTCAGCCGTGAACCTGGCAACAGTGCCAAACCTGCTGCATGAGCGGCTGATCCATCTGGAAGAACCAATCCGGGAGAGGCCCCGGTGGCAGCAATGGTTTGAACACTTCGGGGTCACCGGGCGCCCGCCAGCTGCTGGCATGCGACTGAATGATTATGCCCTGGTTCTGCAGGCGGCCATTGCCGGCGAGGGCTTTGCCTTTGGCTGGCGGCATGTGACACAGCCACTGATCAAACAGGGGCTTTTGGCCGCACGGGAGGAATGGTCCTGGACCACTGGGGCAGGGTTCTACCTGGTGTGGTCCAAAAGCCAGGATCTGGTTCCGAACGCCGAACTGGTGCGGCAGTGGCTGTTAGAAATGGTTGCAGCCAGCACCGAATGATTCACACGATCCCAGAGGAATCTTTGACTCGCTGCATTGAGCTGCGGCGCGTCAGATAAAGCCGCCGCACAAAGGCCAGGATGAACATCAGCGTCAGGATCAGCACGATGGTCGGCGCCGGAGCACTGTCAAGAAAGAAGCTGGCATAGGTGCCCGCCACCATCGAGAACATGCAGACCAGAACCGAGACCCAAAGCATGGTGGAGAACTTGCGCACCACCAGAAAGGCCACCGCCCCCGGCGCAATCAGCAAACCGATTGCCAGGATCAGCCCGGCCGCCGACAGGGTCGCCACAATGGTTAGCGACAGCGCCGCCAGCAGCCCGTAGTGCAGCACCGTGACCGGCAGCCCGGAGGCCTGCGCCTGAGCCGGATCAAAACTGTGCAGCAGCAGGTCCTTCCATTTGAGCACCAGCCCGGTACCGACCAGCAGCGAGATGATGCCTGCGGTCCACAGCTCATGCCCTTCAACGCCCAGCATGTTGCCGAACAGGATGTGGTCCAGATGCGCGTTGGTCTCGAGCCCGACATACATCACGATGCCCAATCCGAACATGCCGGAAAAGACCACGCCCATCACCGTATCCTGCTTGACCCGGCTGTTGCCGGACAGAAAGCCGGTTGCCACCGCACAAAGCATACCGGCCGCAAAGGCACCGATGATCAGCGGGATGCCGATGACATAGGCCAGCACGATCCCCGGAAGCACCGCGTGACTGACCGCATCGCCCATCAGCGCCCAGCCTTTCATCACCAGAAAGCAGGACAGCAACGCCGTCGGAACCGAGACGATCAGGGAAATCCAGAAGGCGTTCTGCATGAAGGCAAACTGGAACGGCATCAGCAGTGTTTCAAAAACCATCACGCAGCCCCTCTTGTGCCGCAGGTCCCCGTTTCAAAGCGTTGCGTGCCTTGCGTTTGGCGGCCAGCAACCCGTGTTTCGGGGCCAAAATGAACACCACAAGGAAGATCAGCGTCTGCAGCGTCACGATGATGCCGCCTGTGGCGCCGTCCAGAAAATAGCTGGCATAGGCGCCAAGAAAGCTGGTCGCCGCGCCGATCACCACGGACAGCAAGATCAGCCGTGGGAAGCGGTCGCACAGCAGATAGGCCGTGGCACCGGGTGTCACCACCATGGCGATCACCAGAAAGGCTCCCACGGTCTGCATCGCCGCCACCACAGAGGCCGACAGCAGCACAAAGAACACGGCTTTGAGAAGGCCGGGACGCAGGCCGATAGTACGGGCGTGGTTTTCATCAAAGAAAGTGACCATCAGATCCTTCCATTTGGCCAAGAGCACCGCCAGCGAGACAAAGCCGATGATCGCCAGCTGAACCGTGTCCTCCGGCGTGATGGCCAGGATGTTGCCCATGGTGATGGTCTGCACTGAAACCGACATCGGGCTGATTGAGACGATGAACAGGCCAAGGCCGAAAAAGGAGGTGAAGATCAGACCGATGATCACATCGACCTTGAGACCAGAGCGTTCCGACAGGAACAGCATCGCGCCCGCCGCCAATCCGCCCGCAATGAACGCGCCCAGCGCAAAAGGCAGTCCAAGGATATAGGCGCCCGCCACCCCTGGCACCACCGAATGGGACAGTGCATCGCCAATCAAAGACCAGCCTTTCAGCATCAGATAGGCAGACAGAAAAGCACATACCCCGCCGACCAGAGCAGAGACCCACATCGCATTGGTCATATAGTTGTAGGCAAATGGCTCCAGCAGGTATTCCATCATTCCTGCTCCCGGCTCTCGCGGGTCTGAGTCCGTTCGCCGTATTGGACAAAGGGCCGTTCGTCGTCGGTCAGGATGGTGACCTCGCGGGTGTCGCCGTCGTCATGCAACGCATCGCCACCCAGGGTGAAATGGCGCAGCACGCCGCCGAAAGCGTGCTCCAGATTTGCGCGGGTAAAGGTGGTTTCGGTCGGCCCAAAGCCCAGCACCGTGCCTTTGACCAGAATGGTACGGTCACAGAATTCCGGCACGCTGCCCAGATTGTGGGTCGAGACCAGCATCACCCGGCCCTCAGCACGCAGTTCACGCAACAGGGCGATGATCTGCTCTTCGGTCTTCACATCAACACCGGTAAAGGGTTCATCCAAGAGGATCACCTGCCCGTCCTGCGCAAGCGCGCGGGCCAGAAACACCCGTTTGCGCTGGCCACCGGACAGCTCACCGATCTGACGGTGGCGGAAGTCCTGCATGTTCACACGTCGCAGCGCCTGATCGACGGCCTCGTGGTCCGCTGCCTTGGCACGGCGCAGAAACCCCATATGCCCGTAACGGCCCATCATCACCACGTCCTCGACCAGCACCGGGAAGGCCCAGTCGACTTCCTCCGACTGGGGCACATAGGCAACCAGGTTCTTGCGCAGCGCCTCCTTGACCGTCATCCCAAGGATGCGGATTTCCCCCTGTGCGGTCGGCACAAACCCCATGATCGCCTTGAACAGGGTCGATTTACCCGCCCCGTTCACCCCAACCAGCGCAGTCACCGTGCCACGGGGGATGCCAAAGCTTGCATTCCACAGCGCTGTATGGCCGTTACGGTAGGTTACCGTGACATTCTCGGCGGCAATCCCGCCGTCCGTGGGATGAGCGCTGGTGTCCATTATTCGGGTCTCGTTGGCATCAAGCATGGGCTGTTCTGCAGAGTTACACACAGAAGTTGTGCTTTGTGAAATGAAACGCCCCGCAACTTTCGCTGCGGGGCAAAGGGATATGCAAGAAAGGTAGCTTAGTTGGAGACCTCGACCAGCCCGCGGGCCACAGTCTGCGATGTGACCCTGAGCAGATCCAGGTAGGTCGGAACTGGCCCGTCCGCCTCGCTGAGCGAGTCCACAAACAGCTCACCGCCATAAGCCACGCCGGTTTCACGGGCCACTTGCTCAGCCGGGGCGGTGTTCACAGTGCTTTCACAGAAGACCACAGGGATGTCATTTGCACGCACCCCATCGATCACGGCCCGGACCTGCTGCGGAGTGCCGACCTGATCGGCATTCATCGGCCAGAGATACAGCTCCTTCATGGCAAAGTCGCGGGCCAGATAGCTGAAGGCGCCTTCGCAGGTCACCAGCCAGCGTTTGTCTTCGGGGATCTGTGCAATCGCCTCGCGCAGTGGTTCGATGGTGGCGCGCAGCCTGTCTTTGTACGCGCCGGCATTCTTCACGTAGATGGCCGCGTTTTCCGGGTCATGCTCAGCGAAGGCTTCGACAATGTTGTCAATATAGATCAGCGCGTTATCCAGCCCCATCCAGGCGTGCGGGTTGGGTTTGCCTTCATAGGAGCCGGCCCCGATCGGGATCGGGCTGATCCCATCGGTCAGAGTGGCAGAAGGCACCCCCTCCAGATTGGTCAGGAATTGTTCGAACCACAGTTCCAGATTCATGCCGTTCCACAGGATCAGATCTGCATCGGATGCCCGCACGATGTCACGCGGAGTAGGTTCATATCCGTGGATCTCCGCTCCTGGCTTGGTGACAGACACGACTTCGGCCGCGTCACCTGCCACATTGGCGGCCATGTCAGCCAGAACAGTGAAGGTGGTGACGACCTTCATCTTGTCATCTGCAAGGGCTGCGCTGGCTGCGACAGCCGCAATGGCAGCCGCAGAAACAGTCTTGAACAGGGGCGGGAACATCCGATTCTCCACGTAACGATGTCTTTGGGTTAGACGTTATTGCAAATCATTCGCAACTGCAATGTAAATGAGAATGACTTGCAAGTTTGCCGCCCACCGATCATTTCCTCCAACCGAGCGCAGAAAACTTCAGGCGTCACACCTGTTTACGCTGCGCGCACCATCCGGGGTGATAGAAGTGAGAGACAATGTGTGGTCCATGTTCCGCATCCGGTGCCGCAGCATCAGGCGGGTCAGGCGGTTCAGTTCCGCCGCATATTCCTGCTTTCCGGCTACATTCTCCAATTCCCCCCGGCCTTGACTGTCAAACAGCATCGGCGGCAGATCGGCGGCAAACTCAACCAGGGTGAACCGCTCATCCCGCAGGATGCCCAGGCAGGACTCGCTGGCTGACGTGTCTAACTTCCTTTGCCACAGTGTCGGTGCCAGTGGTTCGGAAAAATCCAGTTCCGAAAAGGAGTATGGCCGCCAGTCCTGTGGTGCCTCCCCCTTCAGGAGCGGCAGCAGTGACCGACCGTCCATGGAATTCGGCACATCCTGCCCCACCCACTCCAGTATCGTTGGCGTCACGTCAATAGACTCGGTGATGTGCGAGATGCAGCGACCAGCGTTCTTGTCATTCCCCGGCATCCGGATAATCAGCGGCGTGTGATAGGCCGCGTCGTATACAGTCATCTTGCCCCAGGAATGCCGGTCGCCCAGCATCTCGCCGTGGTCTGCAGTGATCACAACCAACGTGCTGTCGTATTGGCCAGTGTCCTTCAGGAACTGGATCACCCGCCCGACATGATGATCCACCTCGGTTGCCAGCCCCAGATACACGGCCCGTAATGTGCGGATGTTTTCATCAGTCGGCTCCAGCTCGGGAAAGCCCTCGACAAAGCTGGCGGGGGGGCTTGTTTGCTGCAGGGGTTCAAAGAACGGATGCTGGGTGCATTCCTCCGCCGCTGTTGCCAACCGCTGTGGCAAAGGTACGCTGGCCGGGTCATACATGCTGTTATAGGGCGCAGGCGCCACCAGTGGCGGATGTGGGCGGATGTATGTCAGATGCGCGAACCAGCTTTCTTTCTGATAGGCCGACATTTTCCCCAGAAAGGAGTCGGTCAGAAACGCAGTGTCACTGTCTTCTGCCGCGTACAGCGCCGGATCGTTCAGGGAGGGGGCGCCGCCATCCGGGGACACCGGTTTGTAGACATCCCAAAATTTTTCGAACTGGTACCCTCGGTTCATCAGATGCGATTGCCATGGATAGGACATTTCCAGCCGCATCTCTGTCATCTCGTGAAACCCGGTCATCGGGTATTCATAGCTGCGCAGCGCCGGATCGTTGGCGTCATAGGCGCGGGGGTCCTGCGAAGTGTCAGTGTAGCCGAACAGCATTGGCAAATAGCCCGCCTTGCGCATCTCAGTGGCAATGTTCGGCGTGTCATGGCGCAGGGGGGTGCCATTGCGGACAGAACGATGGTTCATCGCATATTGCCCAGTCAGGATCGATGCCCGTGAAGGTCCACAAGGGTTGGTCACAGAGAAATGCCGCTCAAAGGAAACCCCTTCTTGCATGAAGGCGCGGATGTTCGGCAGGTTCACATGATCGGCCAATGCCCCGGACACACAATCCGCGCGCAATTGGTCAATGATGATGAACAGGACATTGCGGTTATCGGGGCGTGCAGCAGGCATCCGGGCTTCCTCGCTGGAACAATTCACGTTTCCAGAGACTATCTGTGGCGGTCTGCACGCAGTTTACAAGCGCAGACTGCGCCGTTTCTGCGCCACGGCCTGATGCAGATTGCCAGCTGGCAAATCCTGGACAATTTTAATCATCAGACTGCCAGCGCCTGAGTGAACAGCCTGCCAAACGCCGGCCGCTCGTCTGCTACGCCTGCAAGCCGCAGCATGTGCCAGCCCAGCGCCTGATTGCTGGAAATCACAGGCACGCCTGTCTCTGCTTCAATCTCTGGGATGACCTGCAGGCAGCGCAGGTTGGTGCAGGAAATGACAATGGCGTCGCACTCCGCCTGTGCAGCGACCTGTTTGGCTGCTTTGGCAATAGCTGTCTCGCTGATCCGCGCCACCACCCGGTCGTCCTTCTGTTCAAATGACCCGAAACCTGTGATTTCAAACCCTTCCGCTTCCAGTTTTGCACGCATCTGCGCCGAAACCTCTGGCAGATAGGGGGTGACAAAACCGAACCGTGCGGCCCCCAGCGCTCTGCCTGCCGCGATGATTGCTGCCAGCGGGTCTGTCACCTTGACCTTGGGAAGAACGGTCTGCACCGCCTCGGCCACCTTGTCTGAACCGATCACCGTAGAGGCAGACGTGCAGCCGTATCCGATCACGTCAAAGTCCGGCGTAGAAGGAAACAGCCGTGCCGAGGCCGGCAGATCCGCCTGCATCTTTGCAAGCGTCTCAGGGCGCACTTCCGGCACCATCGGGATGCGGCTGTGATAAAGCGCAACACCGGGCTGGGCCATCATCCGGGAGAACTCCGGCTCCAGCGTTTCATCGGTTTCCAGAACAATAACCCCCAAGGTGGCGCGGGTTCCTATCCCTGCATCCGTGTCATAGGGCAGCTTCATGGCCAAAGACCTCCTTCAGATCAACGGTAACTCCGGCGCAGCACGCACCGTCAAAAGCTCTGCGCCATCCGCCCGCACTACGATGTTTTCCTCATGCACCATGATCTTGCCGTCCCCATAGCCCAGCGAAGGCTCCAGGGTCAGCACCATGTTTTCCTGGATCACAGTGGTGTCAAAAGCTGCATGCGACGGCCATTCGGTCAGCTGCATCCCCAGACCATGCCCCAGCCGCCCAACGTCGCCGCCCTGATCATCCATCTCGGCAATCACGGCTTGCATCGCCTGAAACAGATCCCGGCATGTGGCGCCAGGTTTGGCTGCCGCGATGCCGGCTTCGGTGGCCCGCCACAATACATCATAGGCCCGTTTCGACGGCTCATCGGCATGGCCAATCGCAAAGTTTCGGTCGAAATCACAGAAGTATCCGTCCCAGGTGGAGCCGGTATCCAGCATCACGATGTCGCCTGCCTGCAAAGGACGGCCCGTCGGCGGGGAAATCACATCGCTGTAACCGCCCTGATCAGCCCCCCCGACCAGATAGGGCACATCGTCAGCGCCCTGCGCCAGCGCTTCGCGGCGGAAGGCCCGGAACAGATCCTCAAACGGCTGCCCCGCTTGGGCCAGTTTTGGCACGCGGGCAAAACTGCGTGAACCGATGCCGCAGATATGGCGCAGCTTCTCAATCTCGGCCTGCGATTTCACCATCCGCAGGCTGCGAACCAGCGGGGTGGCATCTGCCACCTTCAACCCCGGCAGCCCTGCCATCAGTCGTTCATAATCGCCCAAGGGCATCCTGAGCGCGGTTTCGTGGCCCTTCATCACGCCAATTGACCCGCCGCGCCCTGCGATCGGCGACAATAGTTCTGTCAACAGGCTGAGCCCATCATCTTCAGGCGCAGGTGCGCTCCAGGTGCGGATGTCTTCGATCCAGGTGCGGCGCATCAGATCGGCGCCGATTTCCGGGATGATCGCGATGGGCTTGCCCACAGGCGGCACAAACAGGAACCAGGGCCGGGTCGGGCTTTGCCAGAACAACGTGTGGAAGCCGCTGAAATAGCGTACCTCCGGCTCAGTCAGCAGCAGCAGCCCGTCGAGCCCCTGCTGTGCCATTATTACTTGTGCCTTTTCTGTACGTGCTGCGAATTCAGCCTCTGAAAACCCGCGCGCGGGTGCCTCAGACATGGTTCTTGCCCTCCATGATCGCGGCAAAGATCGCAGGATCGGTGACACCTTCGGACCCAATCAGCAGCACGCGGGAACCGGCATCCAGACCCAGCGCCTCTTTCATCTGCGAAGACTGGCAAGCCGCGATGAGGGCAGACAGCCCGGCAACAGCGCTTTCGCCTGCTTCAACCGCCGGATCACCGGTTTCCGCATTGGCCAGCAGCCGCACCGTGGGCGCCACAATGCTGTCCGGAATGGTCAGAAAGTCAGACGCTTCCTCGGTCAGAATTTCCCAGGCCATTTCCGACGGCTCACCACAGGAGAGGCCCGCCATGATCGTCTCTTCCTGAATGGCGAAATTGGTGGCCTTGCCAGTTTTGGCGCTGTCGAAGAGGCAGGCGGCCAGTTCAGGCTCTACGATCACAACCCGCGGCGCCTCTGTCCCATAATACTGCCGCAGCGCTGCCGCGACCGAGGCCGCCAGTCCGCCGACACCGCCCTGCAGGAATACATGGGTCGGCGCCTGATCCAGTGCTTCGCAGGCCTCGCGGGTCATCACGCTATAGCCGGCCATCACGTCGCGCGGCGGCTCGGTGTAACCCTCCCAGGAGGTATCGGAGACCACGAACCAGCCGTTTTCATCGGCCTCTTTCTTGGCCAGCAGAACAGATTCGTCATAGTCGCCGCTGATCCGGATCACCTCGGCGCCCAGTTCACGCATCGCCACGGCACGGCCTTCGCTGACCTCAGCATGGATATAGATGCGGCAGGGCGCGCCAAAACGCTTGCACCCCCAGGCCAACGAGCGCCCATGATTGCCGTCGGTGGCGGAAACCAGAGTGATGCCTGCGCAGGCTTCCTTGTGCGCGCCTTTACGGATGGCTTCCAGGCTGACGTCCTGCCCCAGCTGTTTGCTCAGCTCCCGCTGCAGCACCCGCAGCGCAGCATAAGACCCGCCCAGCGCCTTAAAGCTGCCAAGGCCGAACCGCGGGCCTTCGTCTTTATAGTCAATACGGGCAATGCCGATCTTGTCTGCCAGACCAGCCAGAGACACCAGCGGTGTCGCTTCATAGCCGTCCCAAGCAGTGATTTCCGCCTGCGCGTTGCCGAAATCCCGCTCGGACAAAACCGCATATGCTGCCTCGCCGGCCTTTGGGCTGCCGGCTGCATAGCCCATGGAAACCGCAAAATTCTCAAACATGGTCAGTCCTTTCCCGCTGGCAACCGGTCACGGACCAGCTGCACCCAGAACTCTGCGCCAATCGTCAGCAGAGCGTCATTGAAATCATAATCCGCCGAATGGAGCGGCTGCCCGTTGGGGCCGTTTTCACCGTTTCCCAGCAGCAAGAAGCAACCCGGGACCGCTTCTGCAAAATAGGCGAAATCCTCGGAGAAACTCATCGGCGGCCGGTTGCGGATCACCTCGCAGCCTGCAGCCTCACCAGCGCGGTAGACGGCCTCTGTCGGGCCTTCCGCATTGATGGCCTCAACAAATTCAGTATTGAAGCTCATCTCGACCTCCACCCCGTGGGTGGCGGCGACTCCGGTTGCGATCTGGCGCATGAAGCGCTCAACCGATTTGCGGTCCTCGGGAACCCGCGCTCTGACATCGCCTTTCAGAACCGCGTGACCCGGCAGCACATTGCGCTGGCCGTCAGTCTGAAACTCTGTGACCGAAACCACAGCTCCTGCTCCAGGTGCCAGCTTGCGTGAGACAATGGTCTGCAGCGCCAGCACCAGCTCTGCACCAACCGTGATCGCATCCACCCCGGCCTGCGGCATCGAGGCATGGCCGCCCTTCCCCTTGATCGAGATTTCAAACAGGCTTTCGCTGTTGCAGATCTGGCCCGCCCGGGTCGAGATTTGCCCGACTGGCGCCCCGGGAAGGTTATGGATGGCATAGACCTCTTCGATCGGGAATTTCTCCAGCACGCCCTCGGCAATCATCGCCTGCGCACCCAACCCGTGTTCTTCGTTGGGCTGGAAGATGAACACCACGGTGCCGTCAAAGCCTTGTTCCTGGGTCAGCCGTTCGGCGGCACCCAAGAGCATCGCCATATGGCCATCATGACCGCAGGCATGCATTTTCCCCGGCGTTTGCGAAACGTAATCATGGGTAGAGATCTCATCGATCGGCAGTGCGTCCATATCAGCCCGCAGTCCGATAGCCCGGTTTCCCTGGCCGACTCGCAGCAATCCGATGACACCTGCGCCTTGATGCACCTCCAGCCCCAGTCCGCGCAGCTGTTCCGCAACCTTTGCCTTGGTGCGGTCTTCCTGGAAGCCCAGCTCAGGATGGCGATGGAAGTCGCGGCGCAGCGCAGTCAGCCGGTCCTTGAATGTGGTCATGGGCGCTCTCCAAACCGTTTGCAGCGACTTTAGGCCGCCGCTTGCGACTTGGTGCATATTATTCGGCGCACAAGGTGACGAAATTTATCGCCAAGGCGGGAAAGCTGGCAGATTTTCGTATTCGGGACGGGGGCTGAATCAGCCCGGCGAAGATCAGATTTCCTCACCCTTTTCCAGCAGTTCCTCGATCAGCTGCCGCTGCATGCCTGGGCTGTCGCCGCCGCCGAACTGCAAGGCTCCGCCAGTGTAAAGCGTCCCATAGGTGCGCGCGATGTTAACTGTCTGCCCCAACGAGGAAATCAGCTGATCCTTCCGCAGCGGTGATAGCGGATGAATGAACACCGCCCATAGCTGCCCCTTGGCAATGGCATACCGTGCATCCAGTGCGGAATCGAAATTGGCCTGCATCATCCGCATCAATTCCTCCGCCGTCAGCCCTTCGGCCGGGCGCAGCGGCACCATCGCCCGCATCCGGTCCGCTGCCGGATCGGTGACCACCAGCATCGGAACCCCGGAGATCGCCAGCTGAAACCCTTGCCCGACCGGCTGCGCATCTTCATCCAGTGCAAAAAGAATGCGGCCCAAACGTTCATAGGTCATTGGCGGTTCCGGCTCTTCCTGCGCCTGCACAGGCGTCGCAAGAACGCAAACCATCGCAATTGTCTTGAGCCAAGCCATGAATGACCCTCCTATCAGCATCCACATACAGGCTAATGCGCTGCTGGCTAAGCTGCCATGCACAGATGAGTGATCCGCAACTGGAATGAGGTTCAGACAATTGGGAAGGGGCCGAGCCCCGCCGCTACCCGGTGGCGCCCTATGACCCTGCCTGATAACCGTCAGGTTCATGTTTGCTGCCACACGTACCCCGGCCCAAACAGAGCTACATGCGCCAAAAAAGCTGAATGGAAAGGCTAGGGCAGCTCTTCGCCCGCATCAAGGCGCGCTTCAATCACTGCCATTGCCTTGTTCAAGGCTTCCTCGATGCTCAGATCGCTGGTGTCGATCAGAATGGCACCAGCAGCCGGCCGCAGCGGCGCTTCGGCCCGGTTCATGTCCCGCTCGTCCCGGGTTTTCACGTCGCTCAGCACCTCTTCGAGCGTTGTCACCTTGCCAGCTGCCGCCAATTCCTGGAACCGGCGGCGGGCACGGACCTCGGCACTGGCCGTGACAAAGAACTTCACTTGCGCATAGGGGCAGATCACTGTGCCGATATCGCGCCCGTCCAACACCGCACCGCCCGCGCGGCGGGCAAAGGCGCGTTGAAAATCCACCAGTGCCGCCCGCACCGCAGCGATTACTGCAACTTTGGACGCCGCCTGTGCGACTTCCGGTCCGCGCAGGTCACCGCGTGCCAGATCTTCTGGTGTCAGGTTCTGCGCAGCTTCCACGGGCGTCTCACCATCCAGCATCTTTGCCCCTACGGCGCGATACAGAAGGCCCGTGTCCAGATGGCCAAAGCCATAGTGCGCAGCCAGAGCTTTGGACAAAGTACCCTTGCCCGCAGCGGCTGGGCCATCAACAGCTATGGTGAAGCTCTCGCTCATGTGCGCTCCAGCTTGGCACCCAATCCGCCCATTAGGCTTTCGAAGATCGGGAAGGACGTGGCGATCGGGCTTCCGTCATCGACAGAGACCGGGTTCTGCGCACCCATGCCCATCACCATAAAGGACATGGCGATGCGGTGATCCAGGAAACTTTCGCCAGTGCCGCCGCCGGGAACCCCGTTGATGCCCAGGCCGGTGACTTCCCACCAGTCATCGCCTTCCTCGACGGTAACACCATTGGCGCGCAGGCCCTTGGCCATCGCGTCGATCCGGTCGCTTTCCTTGACGCGCAGTTCCTTGACGCCCGCCATCATGGTTTTGCCTTCTGCAAAGGCGGCCACCACCGACAGCACCGGGTATTCATCAATCATCGAGGCCGCGCGCTCCGGCGGCACTGCGATGCCTTTCATGTCCGGCGAGTATTTGGCACGCAGGTCAGCCACTGGTTCGCCGCCCTCTTCGCGCATGTTTTCAAAAGTCAGATCCGCGCCCATGTCCTGCAGCGTGTAAAAAAGCCCTGCGCGGGTCGGGTTCAGGCCAATGTTCGGCACCAGCACGTCGGAACCGGGGGTGATCAGTGCAGCACAGACCGGGAATGCGGCCGAAGAGGGATCGCGCGGTACGGCGATCACTTGCGGCTTCAGCTCTGGCCGGCCAGTCAGAGTGATGACCCGGCCCTCTTCGGTCTCTTCTGTGGTGATCTCGGCTCCGAAACCGGCAAGCATCCGTTCTGTATGGTCGCGGGTGGCTTCCTGTTCGATCACCACGGTCTTGCCCGGCGCGTTGAGACCGGCAAAGAGCACTGCGGACTTTACCTGTGCCGAAGGCACCGGTACCGTATAGCGGACGGGCACCGGATCAGCAGCGCCAACGATGGTCATCGGCAGTCGGCCGCCGGAACGGCCCACGGATTGGGTGCCAAACTGTGCCAGAGGGTCGGTTACACGCGCCATCGGGCGTTTGTTCAGCGAGGCATCGCCGGAGAAAGTCGCCGTGATCGGAGAGGTCGCCATCACCCCCATGATCAGCCGTACGCCAGTGCCGGAGTTGCCGCAGTCGATTACATTGTCCGGCTCTGCAAAACCGCCGACACCTACGCCGAAAACTGACCAGTTGCCGCCTCCGTGGTTCACCACCTCAGCACCAAAGGCCCGCATCGCCTTGGCCGTATCCAGCACATCCTCACCCTCGAGCAGACCTGAAATCTTGGTCTCGCCCACCGACAGCGCCCCCAGGATCAGCGAGCGGTGCGAGATCGACTTGTCGCCAGGCACCTCCGCCACGCCCTTGATCGGGTCCGCAGGGTGGGAGGTCATCGGGATGGGCGTGCCGTGTCCGGACATGGGGCTTCCTTCGTCTGTCGGTCGTTCGTCTGTTCGTTTGCGCTATCGGTAACGGATTGGATCTGGCCGGTCCAGCGTATTTGGGCTCAGCCCAGGCGGCGGAAGGTCAGGTAATGCGGAGTGCGGCCTTCGCGCAGGGCTTTTTGCTCGTAGCGGGTGGAGATCCAATCATCCCACGGCTGGCGCCAGTCGGCAGGGCTCTCGGCCAGCCATTCAAAACCGGCCTTTGGCACCTCTTCCAAAGTCTGACGCACGTAGTCGGGAATGTCCGTGGCGACACGGAAGATCGCGCCAGGCTTCAGGCAGCGGGCCAGCGGCTCCAGATGTTCCTGTGTTACAAAGCGGCGGCGGTGATGGCGCGCCTTGGGCCAAGGGTCGGGATACAGCAGAAAGGCACGCGAAACGGAAGCCTCGGGCAGCACATCCATCAGATCGCGGGCGTCTCCGGGATGGACAGCTATGTTGTCGGCACCTGCGTTGCGGATCTTGCCCAGCAGCATTGCCACGCCGTTGATGAACGGTTCCGCGCCGATGATACCTACCTCGGGGTTGCTGACCGCCTGATGCACCAGATGCTCGCCGCCGCCAAAGCCGACCTCCAGCCAGGTATCCTTGCCGCCGAACAGCGCTTCAAGGTCCAGCGGATTGCGGTCCGGGTTTTCCTCCCAACCGACCGCACCTGGGCTGAGGCTGGCCAGATCTTCGTCCAGGTATCGCTTTTGGCTGTCTTTCAGGGTCTTGCCTTTGAACCGGCCATAGAAGTTGCGCCAAGGCGCGCCGCTTGCGTGTTTGTCTGCCGCATTTTCTGCTGCTGGCCGGGCATCCGTGGACTGGTCTTCGCGGGGCTTCTGGTCGCCGGACATGCGTCTGGGCTCCTGTTCGAGGCATCAATTGAAAGGCTGGCCGCCCCTGTGCCGCAAGCAGGCTCGCGGGTCAAGCCATCTAGGGTGTTTGCCCCGGCCGAAGCTCCCGCAGAACCCCAGCCGCTATGAGCCTCAGTCGGCTGGGATACCACTCCCCTTCAGGGTCGGTGCGCAGCGTATCAATCGCAAAACCGGGGTCGGTCCCGCGCTCAACCATATAGCTGAGGTGTTCGTAGACCTCGCGCTGGGTGTCTTCGTAAATCCAGGAACCGAACTCAAACGGTGTTGCCCAGCGGCGGCGCTTGCGTTCGCCGCGGTAGTATTTGTGTACGGCCTCGGCCGGCCAGTTGCGCTGGTGGAAACCGATGCTGGACCCGATGGTCATCCGTCTGCGCCCGCCGGCCAGAAAGACGTCCACACAGGCACTGACGCACGTGCCATCCACCAGCGTATCCAACCCGTAGGCCAGTACCAGACCGGCAATTTCCTCGCCTGCATACACACTGCCGCCAACACTGTTGAGCTGCAGTTCAGTGATTTCCGGGCGTTTTTCCAGAATTTCGCGAAAGTGCGTGACGTCCTCTTCTGTGATTTCCGCCAGTTCGTCTTTCACATCCGTTTCGGTGTCATAGACCAGTGTATGACCTTGCAGGCTGAACTTTTGCGGCAAGGTCTCCTTGGCGGCAGCAGCAGATGCCAGCATCAAACAGAAAACAGCAAATACCAAACGTATCATCGCGGCTCCGGCAGTTTCGTGATCCCTGCCTGGCACTATGGCGCAGGTAACCGCGCCGCTCCACCTTCAAAACATCATCCGTTCCGCCGAACGGTATCCTGTGGCAGGCGGCCGTTTGGCGCGCTTCGCGGCAGTTTCGGCCTCAACAAAAGCGATCCCTTTGAACATACGCAGCCGGGCATTCGCCTACATCCCAAAAGAAAAAAGCAGGCCTTCCGGCCTGCTCCTTGATGATTTTGAACCGGTCTCAGACCGCCCGCTTCAGGGCCTCGGCAAGATCCGTGCATTCCCAGCTGAAACCGCCATCCGCTTCCGGCTCGCGGCCAAAATGGCCATAGGCTGCGGTGCGCTGGTAGATCGGTTTGTTCAAACCCAGATGCGAACGGATGCCGCGCGGGGTCAGGTCCATGACCTGATCAATCGCGCGCTCGATGGCCGCCGGATCAATCTCTCCGGTGCCGTGGGTGTCGGCATAAATCGACAAGGGCTTGGATACGCCAATCGCATAAGACAGCTGAATCGTGCATCGCTCTGCCATGCCAGCGGCCACCACGTTCTTGGCCAGATAGCGCGCTGCATAAGCAGCGGATCGGTCCACCTTGGTCGGATCCTTGCCGGAAAACGCACCGCCGCCATGCGGCGCCGCGCCGCCATAGGTATCAACGATGATCTTACGGCCGGTCAGGCCCGCGTCGCCATCCGGGCCGCCGATTACAAATTTCCCTGTCGGGTTCACATGCCACTGGGTCTGCGCCGTCAGCCAGCCGTCTGGCAGGGCTTCGCGGATGTAGGGTTCCACAATGGCGCGGATGTCATTTGAAGTCAGCGATTCATCCAGATGCTGCGTCGACAGCACCAGCGAGCTGACACCAACCGGCTTGCCATTCTCATAGACCACCGACAGTTGCGATTTCGCATCCGGGCCAAGCGCAGGCTCAGTGCCGTTCTTGCGCACCTCCGCAAGGCGGCGCAGGATCGCATGGCTGTATTGGATCGGAGCAGGCATCAGGGCTTCGGTTTCCCTGGTGGCGTAGCCAAACATTATGCCTTGGTCGCCGGCCCCTTCGTCCTTTTCGCCAGACGCATCGACACCCTGGGCGATGTGGGCGGATTGCTCGTGCAGCAGGTTCGTCACTTCCACGGTCTCGTGGTGAAACTTGTCCTGCTCGTAACCGATGTCCTTGATGCAGGCGCGGGCAATTTCTTCAATCCGGCCCATATAGTCGTGCAGTTTGTCCTGATCGGACAGCCCCACTTCTCCGCCGATGACGACACGGTTCGTGGTGGCAAAAGTCTCAGCAGCCACACGCGCTTCGGGTTCTTCTGCCAGCAAAGCATCCAAAACGGCATCGGAGATACGGTCACAAACCTTATCCGGATGGCCCTCGGAAACAGATTCCGAAGTAAAAGTATAGTTCATACGGGTCATGAGAAGTGCTCCATTGGTTTTTCCTTGCCACGCCAGGAAGCCGTTGTGGCAGGTATCAAGCCGCAATACGCGGCCCGTCCCCACGGGTCAATCTATATTCGATGAGAGTTAAGTATCTATGACCGCCGCGCATGACCGCGAGACAAGACAAAACCCGCGCCAGCGATGAGAAGGCACAGCAGAAACACTGGCCAGTCTCCGGTTCGACTGTAGAGTGTCGGCGGCAGCGGTGCGGGCAAAACAGCGTCGATAAATCCGGCTTCGCCTAACGGCAGGCTGTCTGTCAGTTTCCCGTCTGGTGCAATCATTGCCGAGACGCCGGTATTGGCAGCTCGGATCATTGGCAAGCCTTGCTCCAGGGCCCGCATTCGGGCCTGAACGAGGTGCTGGTACGGGCCAGAGCGGGTGCCGAACCAGGCGTCATTGGTGATCTGCACCAGCATGTCCGCGCGGGCAGCTGCGGCATTTACATCCTGCGGAAAAACGGCCTCGTAACAGATCAATGGCAGAGCCCGGCCGATGGGCAGATCCAGCAGCTGTGCCCCGGGTCCGGCCGCGTATCCTGCCCCGGCTCGGGAAGCGAACCCATGAATACCGAAGCGGGCCAGGAAGTCGCCAAACGGCACATATTCCCCAAACGGCACCAGATGCGCCTTATCGTAAGTCGCAGATGGCAGGCCATCCGCGTCCAGCAGCACAGCAGAGTTATAAAAAGCGCCGCCTTCTTCCCTCTGAATGCCCAGAAAAACAGGCACGTGGCCCGCGCCTTCGGAAATGATCTGCAGGGTATCCCCTGCATAGTTCAACATCTGCGGCACCGCCGTTTCAGGCCAGACAATCAAATCCGGACGCGGGTGTTCGGCAGAAAAAGCCAGTGCACGACGGAGAAATCGCCACCTGTGATCCGGGTGCCATTTCAGATCCTGCGGTGCGTTGGGCTGGACGATTCTCACAATCTTGTCCGTTTGCGCCGTTTGCTGCGGCGCAGGAACGCTTAGGGCTGCGGCCACAATCAGCCCAAGCGGCAGCAGGGCAGGGGCGGGGGCCGTTCGCAGCAAGGCAAGCGGCAGAAACGCCACAAGCGTTAGCAGCGCCAGCCCATGAGGACCGATCCATGGCAGGAGATTTTCGGCAGGCGTATCAATCCAGAACTGCCCAAAGGCTGCCCAGGGAAAACCGGTCAGAATATAGGCGCGGGCAAACTCCGCCAGCGCCCACGATGCCACCAGCATGGGAATCCGCAGCGCCCCACGGCTGAAACGGGCCGCGGCGCCAAAAGCCAAGCCCCAGAACAGGGCGAGACCGGCCGCAAGAAAGACAAGCGCAAAAGGTGCCATCCAGGCATGGCGCTCTGGATCGATTTGAAATGGCTCAAGAATCCAGGAAAGGCCGACTGCAAAATAACCCAGCCCAAACAGCCATCCAGCCAGCGCTGCAGCGCGGCCAGAGGCGGCCTTAAGAACCAGCCAGCCTGCGGCGGCCAGAGCAACAGGCAGGCCTGGAAGCAGGTGCCAGGGCGCCAGCGCCAGCGACGCCAGCGCGCCGCTGCCAAAGGCCAGTGCAGCAGGAGCCAGCCGGAGCTGGCGTCCGGCCTGCCGAAAGCCAATTGAAATCATGCAGCAGTATCCGGCAGCCGCACCCGAAGCCGCTTGATCCTGCGCGGGTCGGCATCCATAACTTCAAACTCTGCGCCTTCGGGGTGCTGAATGACCTCACCGCGGGCGGGCACCCGGCCCGACAGCATGAACACCAATCCGCCCAAGGTTTCGATCTCTTCCTCGTCCACGTCGTCATGGCTGGTCAGCGAGTGACCGGTCTCGGCCTCGAACTCAGGCAGCGAAGTACGAGCCAGTGCGATATAGCAGCCCGGTTTTTCCTCAAACCAGGTTTGCAATTCATCAGCGTCATGCTCGTCCTCAATCTCCCCCACCACCTGTTCGATCAAGTCCTCAATCGTGACCAGACCGTCCACACCGCCGTATTCGTCAATCACCAGCGCCATGTGGCGCCGTTCGGCCTGCATCTTGGTCAGCAGCACCCCGATAGGCATCGATGGCGGCACGAACAGCAGCGGGCGCAGCATCTTGGACAGATCGAAGTCGGAGGTTCCACCGTTGAAACCATGCGTCAGCGAGAAATCCTTGAGGTGAACAAAACCCAGTGGGGTATCCAGCGTGCCTTCGTAAACCGGTATACGGGTAAAACCGCTTTTCCGGAAAATCCCAACCAGATCGTCCTTAGCCACGCTGACCGGTACAGCGGCGACTTCGGCTGAGGGTATGGCAACGTCCTCCACCCGCATCCGGCGCAGGTTGATCATTCCGTGCGGACCACCGCCGGGCTCCGGCTGCTCGCCGCCGGTGTCCTCGCTTTCTTGTGGATCCGGGTTGAACACATTGCGCAGCCGCGCCCATAGCCCGCTGCTCTCAGAGGCCGGCGCATCTGCCACCGTGCCGTTGATGTCCTGCAGCGCGCCTTGCGCCGCGTTAGAACTGCCTTCTATGTCGCCCATCTGTCCATTCCAAATACCCCGGTCACGGGGCGTCCTCGCTCATATATGGGTTCTCAATACCCAGTTTGCCAAGTAGCAGGACCTCAATCCCTTCCATCAATGCGGCATCGTGGTCACGGATGTGATCATAGCCCAGAAGATGCAACAGTCCGTGAATGATCAGATGATATGTATGATCAGTCAGGGATTTTCCCGCCTCGGCGGCTTCCCGGGCGCATGTGTCAAAGGAAATGGCAATGTCGCCCAGTGGAATTTCCCCTGTAAAATCAGCCTCGGGCGGCAGCGGTGCGCCCCCATCTTCCTCCGCAGACAGATCTTCTGCAGGCCAGCTGAGAACATTGGTCGGCTGCGGTTTTTCTCGGAACTCCGCATTGAGTTCTGCAATGCGCACATCATTACAGGCCAGCAGCGAAATCTCGCATTCATCGCAATCAAGCGCAAAATGCGCCGTCACCAGGGTGACGGCCTCATCAGCCAAAGCCGGAAGACCGGCTGCCTGCCAGCGGCTGTCTTCGATGGAAATGTCGAGCGTCATATGCAGCGTTCCGATGCGGAGGGCAGCCTGTGCACCCCCGGGATATTGCCGGCAAGAAGAAAAGGTCAGGCCGGTTTGGTATCTGCGTCATAGGCTTCAATGATCGCGGCCACAAGCGGATGGCGGACCACATCGCGTGCAGTGAAGTAATTGAAGCTGACTTTGGGGATCGATTTCAAAAGCCGCTCGGCATCCGCTAGGCCGGATGGCACCCCGCGTGGCAGATCGACCTGGGACCGGTCACCGGTGATCACCATGCGCGAGCCTTCGCCAAGCCGGGTCAGGAACATTTTCATCTGCATGGTGGTGGCATTCTGTGCCTCATCCAGCACCACAAAGGCATTCGCCAGCGTCCGCCCCCGCATGAAGGCCAGCGGCGCGATTTCAATCTGCTTCTCTTCCAGCAGCCTGGCCAGCTGCTTGCTGGGCAAAAAGTCGTTCAGCGCATCATAAAGCGGCTGCATGTAAGGGTCGACTTTGTCCTTCATGTCACCTGGCAGATAGCCAAGCTTTTCTCCGGCCTCAACTGCGGGTCGGGACAGGATGATACGGTCGACGTGACCGGTGATGAACATGGAGACGCCGACTGCGACGGCAAGATATGTTTTGCCTGTGCCTGCCGGACCAATTCCAAAAGCGAGTTCGTGCTCGAACAGGGACTGAACATAGGCCTTCTGCGCCTCTGTCCGTGGCTCGACCAGCTTCTTGCGGGTCTTAACTTCCACCCGGCCGCCCTGGAACATCTGCAGCTGGCCATCGGGCTCAGCTTCATCCGTTTCGCTTCCCATGCGCAATTCGCGGTCGATATCACCGCTTTCAACGCTGCGGCCGGTTTCCAACCGGTCGTAGAGCGCCGTCAGCACAGCTGCGGCCTGTTCACGCACGGATACCTCGCCCATCACCGACAGCTGATTGCCGCGGCGGACGATCTGCACGCCCAGTTTCTGTTCAATGTCAGCCAGGTTGCGGTCATATTCGCCGCATAGGTCGATCAGCAATCGGTTGTCGGGAAATTCCAGCAGAACTTCGTGGGTTGCGGTCTGGGTCTGCGGTTCATTCAGGGCGCTGATGGCCAAGCTGATCTCCTCAATCTGGCGTTGCCCTTTCAGTCTGCCTCCACCGCAGCGTTTGCGCAAGAAGGCGCTGCACAAAATCACTCAAATGAAACAAAACAGCCGCCCCAGAGGGCGGCTGCGATTGTCAGCGGATTGCTGTTGTCAGATCGGGTCACCGAAGGTTGTGCCCTTTTTGAAGGGACCGGTTGCCACATTGCGCGGCAGATTGCTGTTGCAGACCGGCTTGCCGTCAGGCGTTCGGCGCAAATCGGCATAACCTTCGAGACCATCGTCGATGATCCAGTGCTCGCAGCCCTGCGGATCGACCCAGATGCCGGCTGTAAGGTTCGACAGATCCAGCGAACGTCCGTCGCCCACATGCCCGTCAGTCGTTTTGTCGATTGCGGGTGTACAGGCCGAGATTGCAGCAGCTGCGGCAAGGAACACGGCGGTTTTAGCAGTTTTCATCATCCCTCTCCCTCAGCGCAGGCAATAGATTTCGACACGGCGGTTCTCAGCCATATTGGCGGCACTGGTGTTCGGAACCCGCGGATCACGCTCACCATAGGCCCGTATATCAGCAATGCGGGCGCCCACCGAACGGCCTACTTTGGCCACGGCGCTTGCGCGGCGCTCTGACAGGCGAATGTTGTATTCATCCGAAGCGCGGCTGTCGGTGTGGCCCGCAATCACAAAGTAACGTGCGCCATTGGATTTCGCCTTCTGAAAGAATTCACCCAGACGCTGGCGGCCCGCCGCATTGATGAAATGCTTGTCAGTGGCAAAAAATTGATCGGTCTGCATAACACCGCAGACATTCCCGCGGCGGCAGACTGGTTTGCCGTCAGGGGTCACATGCGGGGTCATGAACCCTTCTGCACCATCATCCATCACCCAGTGCTCGCACCCGTCCGGGTCCACCCAGATCGTGGGCACATAGCGTTCGCCCTTGATGGTTCGCTGCCCCGTTTGCGCGCTCACCGGCGCAGCAGCAATGCTGAGTGCAGCCGCGGCTGCAGCAGCCAGCGCAATTGCCTTGTTCAGTTTGAGTATCGACACAACCAGAATTCCTTCACCTAAAGTTCCCCCCAGGGTGTTGCCGCGCGCACGGCCACCTTTCAGGCCATAAAAGCCAAATTACCCGATAGATATACAGTTTGCCTGCTAATTTTTCTATAATTGTGCACGAATTGAGCGCCGATCAGGAACACTCACTGCATTTGCGGGCAATTGTTCCCGAAAGCGATGCAATGAAGACTCACCTGATCACAGAAGCCGACCGGGACTGAGCGCCCGGGTGCAAGGGTAGAACACAGATTCTGCCAGCAAAGGCGGCTGTTAGTCGATCAATTCACCCGCAAGAGAATTGGCGCCGGAAGAGACAATGCGCACCCGCGCAAGGTCGCCCACCTGGCGATTGCAGTCGGCAACATGCACGGCGTGAAGATAATCAGATTTGCCAACCATCTGCCCAGGCAAGCGGCCTGCTTTTTCAAACAGCACCCCAACCTCGCGGCCAACCATGCTGTCCTGCACTTCGCGCTGCTGCTTGGTCAGCAGGGCCTGCAGCCGCTGCAGCCGGTCATCTGCTGCGGCAGGATCAACCTGGGGGCGCTCTGCCGCCGGGGTGCCGGGCCGGGTGGAATACTTGAAGGAATAAGCGGTGCCGTATTTCACCGCTTCCACCAGATCCAAGGTCGCTTGGAAATCTTCCTCAGTCTCTTCCGGGAAGCCGACAATGAAGTCACCGGAAATCAGGATGTCAGGGCGCGCAGCCCGGATTCGTTCGATCAGGCGGATGTAGCTTTCGGCGGTATGCGAGCGGTTCATCCGCTTGAGGATCTTGTCCGAGCCTGCCTGTACCGGCAGATGCAGATAGGGCATCAGCTTGGCACAGGTGCCATGTGCCTCAATCAGGTCGTCCTGCATGTCGTTCGGGTGGCTGGTGGTGAAGCGGATGCGCTCCAGCCCGTCAATCTTGTCCAGATCCCAGATCAACTGCGCGAGGGTCAGATCCCCGTTCGGGCCTGCGCCATGATAGGCATTTACGTTCTGACCCAACAAAGTGATTTCACGCACGCCGCGCTCCACCAGATCCTGCGCCTCGCGCACAATGCGGTCTGCGGGGCGCGAGACTTCGGCGCCGCGTGTGTATGGCACAACGCAGAATGCGCAGAATTTGTCGCAGCCTTCCTGCACCGTTAGAAACGCCGTCGGGCCGCGTTTGGCCTTGGGGCGGTTCTTGAGCTTTTCGAATTTGTCTTCCTCTGGGAAATCGGTGTCCAGTACCTTTTCGCCTTCGCGCGCTTTGGCTTCCATCTCTGGCAGCCGGTGATAGCTTTGCGGCCCGACCACCAGATCGACCAGCGGCTGGCGGCGCATGATCTCCTCGCCCTCGGCCTGGGCGACACAGCCCGCCACACCGATCTTGAGATCCGGCTTCTCTGCCTTCAGCCCCTTGAAGCGTCCCAGTTCGGAGTAAACCTTCTCTGCCGCCTTTTCCCGGATGTGGCAGGTGTTGAGCAGGATCATGTCGGCGTCATCGGCCGATTTGGTCTCTACATAGCCCTCGCCACCCAGCGCCTCTGCCATGCGTTCGCTGTCATAGACATTCATCTGACAGCCATAGGTCTTGATAAACAGCTTCTTCGGGGCGCTCATGCGGGTCAGCCTTCCAGCCAGGGTTGGTAAACAGCGGCTTGCAATACAGGCAATTGCCGCCGCTTGCAATGCAGCGGGATTTACCCGATTTTGTCAGCAAAGGCCAGAAAGGCGGGGCAGAGCAAGATGATGTATTCTTCGTTGCAGGATTTCCTGAAAGAGGGAAAGGCGCTGCTGGCCACAGGACCGGTTGCCCTGATCTTCATTGAAGATGAAGTCGAAGTCGCCACCACTCTGCGGCACCATCTGCAAAGCGGCTTTAAGGCCGTCGCTGCCCTGATGCCTGATGCGTTCGACCTGCCGCAGGACATCCGGGCCAAGGTGCACCGGGTGCCGTTTGACTGCGGGCCGGACGGAGCGGTCATCGGCGCTGTCAACGCAGTGATTGCCGCAGCAGAGCCTGGCTGCTGGCTGTATTACTGCTACAATTCAGAATACCTGTTCTACCCGTTTTGCGAAACGCGCGGCATCGGCGAAATGCTGACGTTTCAAGCCGAAGAACGCCGCGACGCAATGCTCACCTATGTGATCGATCTCTATGCTGGCGATTTGGCCGACGCCCCTTCCGCGGTGTCGCTGGAGACGGCTTTTCTGGACAAGTCAGGCTATTATGCGCAGTCACGCAATGACCCGGAATCCGGCCACTCGCGCGAGAGGCAATTGGATTTCTTCGGCGGCGTGCGATGGCGGTTCGAGGAACATATTCCAGCAGCCAGCCGCAAGATCGACCGGATATCATTGTTCCGGTCCAAACCGGGGTTGCAACTACTGTCGAACCACACCTTCAACGATCAGGAATACAACACATATGCCTGCCCCTGGCATCACAATCTGACTGCCGCTGTCTGTTCTTTTCGCACGGCCAAGGCCCTAAAACGCAACCCCGGCTCCGCGTTTGAAATCGAAACATTCCGCTGGCACAACTCCACCCCCTTCGAATGGCACTCGCGTCAATTGCTGGACTTGGGGCTGATGGAGCCTGGTCAATGGTTTTAGAGCCTGGCGTTATGACCAATAGATGACGGTTGCAGCGACAGCGATGGCCAGAAGAAAAGCTTTGGACATCTGCTGCCGCATTCCGCCGATCCCTGAGCCTGCAAAAAAAATCACCCGGGTCACCGCCAGGCAGGGCATTGCGCAGCAATACAGCGCGAGGAACGGTTGCGCGTTTGTCCCGACGCTTGCCGTATCTCTGATCGGCGTTTTGTGTTGTTTTCGGCCGAGGCTGACGCCCGCGACCATCGCCGGAGCGGTCCAGATGTTCGGTTACCGATCCAAGATATTCATGCTTGCGCCTCATTCCGGGCGCCGCTGCTCAACCGGGCAGCAGCCAGGGCGCTTATCAGAGCCATTATCGCGGCGGTTCCCAGGCAAACGGCCAATCCACCAAACTGGCATGTGAGGCCGGACAGAAAGGTGCCTGCCAGCCGCCCGCTGGCGTTCGCCATGTAGTAAAACCCGACATCCATCGTGACCCGGTCCTCCTGTGTATAGGCCAGGATCAGATAGGAATGCAGGGAGGAATTGATAGCGAAAACCGCACCGAAGGCCAGCAGACCTGCGGTCAGCAATGCGGTTAGCCACGGCGCCGGACCGTCTGACATCAGCAGGGCGAACGACAGGACAGCCGGGATCACTGCCAGCAGCAGCGCCCATTTTCGGGCCGCTCTGGTAAGCTGGCTCTCGCTGCGGCGGGCTGCGCCAAGCAGCCGGGGGGCAGCGGCCTGAACAGCACCATAAGAGATGATCCATAGCGCCATGAAACTGCCAATCAGAAAAAAAGCGGTTCGGTTTCCCTCCTCTGACCCGTCCGAGAGGACAGCATAGAAATACACCGGGATGCCGACCACGAACCACACGTCGCGGGCACCAAACAGGAACAATCGCGCCGCCGACAGCCAGTTCACGTTGCGCGATTTGGAGAGGATCTCGGAGACCTTGATGTCCTTGCGGCTGCCGGGCAGGCCGGGCGGCATGGCAAAAACAACCGCGGCCAGGACCACGGAAAGGACAGCAGCCATGCTGAACACGGCGGCCTGAAAACCCGTCAATGCCAGCAAAACAGCGCCCAGCAGGAAGCCCGCGCCTTTGACGGCATTCTTGGAGCCGGTCAGCACGGCGACCCAGCGAAACAGCCCGCCGTCTTCCTTTGGCGCCAGCAGCTTCACTGCGGATTTGGAGGACATTTTAGCCAGATCCTTGGCCGCACCCGACAGGCCCTGCACTGTCATAACAAAGACAACCGACAGGCTGATCTGCCAGGCCGGGTCCAATTGCGACAGCATCAGCAGCGCGCCGACCTGCAGCCCCAGCCCTGCATAAAGCGTCGCTGCCAGACCGAAACGGGCGGCAATCCAGCCCGCAGAGAGGTTGGTTACCATCCCCGCAGCCTCGTACAGGAGAAACAGATAGGCCAGCTGAACCGCCGAAAACCCCATCGAATGAAAGTGCAGCAGCACCAGCATGCGAAGCGCCCCGTCGGTCAGCATAAAGGCCCAGTAGGAGGCTGTAACCGCGATGTAGGCCGGCAGGCCCTCCTGGCGTGTCACAGCTGATCGCCCACCATGCGGGCCACGTCCACCAGGCGGTGTGCATAGCCCATTTCATTGTCATACCAGGCGTAGATTTTGACCTGGGTTCCGTTCACCACCATGGTGGTGGGCGCATCAATGATGCAGGAACGCTGGTCGTTGGTGTAATCAGACGAGACCAGCGGGCGCTCCTCATAGCCGAGAATCCCTTTTAGGCCGCCTGCAGCTGCGTCTTTGAACAGCGCGTTCACTTCTTCGGCCGTGGTTTCCCGCTCTACTTCGAAGACACAATCAGTGATGGAGGCGTTCAACAGCGGCACCCGGACGGCGTGACCGTTCAACTTACCTTTCAGGTCGGGGTAGATCAGCGTGATGGCGGTGGCGCTGCCGGTTGTGGTTGGTATCAGGTTTGTCAGCGCCGACCGTGCCCGGCGCAGATCCTTGGCGGGGCGGTCGACGATGGTCTGGGTATTGGTGACATCATGAATGGTGGTGATGGAGCCGTGCTTGATGCCAAGACTTTCGTGGATCACCTTGACCACCGGCGCCAGGCAATTGGTGGTGCAGCTGGCAGCAGTGATGATCCGGTGCTCATCCGGATTATAGGCGCCCTGATTGACCCCATAAACGATATTGGCGGCATTGCCGTCCTTGACCGGAGCCGAGACAATCACTTTCTTCACGCCTGCGTCAAAGTAAGGCGCCAGTTTGGCTTCGGTTTTGAAAACGCCCGTACAGTCGATCACCACATCGACCCCTTCCAGCGGCAGATCCTCAAGGCTCCGTTCGCAATAGGCAGGCAGCCGTTGGCCGTTGATGATGACGGCCTCCGCGTCCGAGCTGAACTCCGCATCCCAATGCCCGTGCACCGAGTCGAACTCAAGCAGATGCGCATGCATGGCCGGATCGCCCACTGCATCATTGATCCATGCGATCTGTGCGCCGCTCTCCAGGAGCGGTTTCAACGCCAGCTTTCCCATGCGGCCGAGGCCATTCAAAGCGTAAACAGTCATGTCGTTTCCTTGTTCGCGGGAAGTATCGGGGGAACGGTGGGCAGCCAGTCAGACTGACTGCGCAATTTCATCTACGGCCTGCTGCAGGGAGATACGGTCCAGCTCCTGAAAAGGCAGGGACACAAAGGCCTTGATCCGGTTTTGCAAGAGTCCGTAGGCCTGCTGGAAGGCAAGAGCCTTTTCAGCACTGGTGCCCTCAGCCTTGACCGGGTCCGGCATTCCCCAATGGGCGCTGATCCGCTGGCCTTCCCAGGAGGGGCATTCCTCATTGGCGGCCTGATCGCAGACGGTAAACACAAAATCGAATTCAGGGGCATCAGCTCCTAGGAACTCTTGCACGTTCTTTGCTCTTAGCTGGCCAGTGTCGTGGCCTTTGTCCTTGAGGAGCTGAACCGCGAAAGGGTTGAGTTCCGAATTGGGCCTGGTGCCCGCGGAACATACGTTAAAGCGGCCGCTGCCCAGCGATCGCAGCAGCGCTTCCGCAAAGATGGAGCGGGCGGAGTTCCCGGTGCAGATGAACAAAACATTGAAGGGCGTGTCGGACATTGCCGCCGCATCCGTGGCGGCAGAGGGGGCCAGGGGCAGGCACAGTTCGGGGCGTCCCTGGCAGCAATCCAGAACAAATGCATCCAGTGTTTCCCGCATTGCAGGAATGTCGGCCCGGTAGCGCAGCCAGGTACCCTCACGGGTCTGGGTGACCAGGCCAGCTTGCATCAGCGTTGCCAGGTAAGATGACAAGGTGCTTGGCCGAACATCCAGGGCAGCGCTTATCTCGCTGGCAGGCACATGGTCCGGATACCGGCGCATGAGCAGCCGGAAAACCGCCAGCCGTTGCGGATGACCCAGAGCAGTGAGCCGGAGGGGAATCGTTGTTTTCATAATTCGGGTTTAATCGAATTAATTGCCCGGGCGCAACTGGCAATTGTTTGGATGGAACTCTGCCGCCAAAGCCAGTGACAGTGACGCCGCAGGGTGGCCTTGTTACACAAATCGGGGATTGAGCACATTCCGCCTTTCCCCAGACGGGCTTATGCTGCGGCTCTGTGAGGGGGCATTGGTAGGTACCACCCGACACGAAAAGGCCCAATGGTCGCAGTTTGATCCTGCAATAACAACGCTTTAAGAGGTGGGTGGTAGCGGAGGAGGGACTTGAACCCCCGACACGCGGATTATGATTCCGCTGCTCTAACCAACTGAGCTACTCCGCCGCTCTGTGTGGAGGCGATTTACGGAATGCCGCCTGCGGGGTCAAGCAGAAAAGGAGGAGAAACGCGGATTCTGCTGACATTTTTCATGCCGACCTAATTATGTCATTTCTTTCATGAAGTTGCGTGCTGTTCCGCCCCCGGGGGAACAGCCAGGGGACTGTCAGGCGAGGCTTTCAGCCGGGCAGGGTGTCGAGAGATGTCGGATCCGGGCGGGGCAGTTTGTCGAGCAGGCTTAAAACCAATGTGCGGCAGGGCTCTCCGTGCCAGTCCGAAGGGTGGAAGCCGGAGGGCAGGTCCGGGTGGCGCAGAACCACGCGGCGCCAGCGGTGCACAATCAGGGTGCGCAAAGTGCCGGCCTGTACCGGTGACAGCCCGGCCGGCGGTACAGAGATTTGCGCCAGATCGTGGTGCAGAGCTGTGCAAGCCGCGCGCAGATGGTCCGGGAATAAACGGGTTTTCAGCCAGCTTGGTACCGACATTGAGCTGACTTCAGCCACCAGCAGATCATCCAGGCTTTGCGGTGTCGGGCCATGGCCAAGCGCGGTTGTGCGATTGACGGCGATATAGCCGGGCAGCAGCAGCACGTCGTCCAGGGTTGCCTGGCCGGACCCGTCCTCGGCGATCAGCAGACGCCAGTCGTCAGGTGCCGCGCCGGTCCGCCCGTAGATGCGCGGTGTGACCGCGGCGGATTGGCTGCGGCCGTATTGAGTCAGAAAGTGCACCGAGGCGCGGCCCGCGCGTTCGCTTTCGATCCAGCCATCCTTGCGCAGCCGGTGCAGGGCCACGCGGATGGCCTCGGGCTTGATCCCCATCGGAGTGATGATGCGGGTCAGGGCGCTGCCGCTGATCTGGGCGCCCTGCGCCTGCGCAAGGTCACCAAACAGCGACACGATCAACGACCAGACCCGCTGGTTTTGCGGGTCGTGCAGCTGCTGGACGGCGGCGTTAAACCAGGGGTTATGCTGTTCGTTCATGAGGATAAACATAGTTCGCCCGAACCGGTTAGGCCAGTCCGGGCGCGTCAAATGCGGGGGCAGCCTGCCGCATTTGCGCCGGTTCAGAAGGCGTTCATGGTCAGCAGTTCATACTCTGCCGCAACCTCATCCTTCTGGTTGGTCAGGGTGACGTGCCAGCGCACTTCGCCGTATTCCTCGTTGCGGGGGGTCTTGTTTTTGACGGTCAGGCGGACCTTGATGCTTTCGCCGGCCTCAATCGGTTTCAGAAAGCGCAGATTGTCGAGACCGGTGTTGGCCAGTACCGGGCCCTCGTCTGGCTGCACGAACAGGCCGGCAGCAAAGGACAGGAGGAGGTAACCATGGGCAACGCGGCCTGGGAAGAATGGGTTCCGCCTGGCGGCAGCGTCGTCCATATGGGCATAGAAGGTGTCGCCAGTGAAATGGGCAAAGGTCTCGATATCCTCCAGCGTCACGGTGCGTGGTGCGGTGTGCAGAGTCTCGCCAATCGCCAGTGCGCCGAATTTCCGGGTGAAGGGGTGGGCCGGACCTGTGATTTCGGTGCTGCCGGGCACCCATTTCTCGCCAATCGCCGACAGGATGTCGGGTGAGC
>MDLF01000057.1 GCA_001730095.1 Rhodobacteraceae bacterium (ex Bugula neritina AB1) | reverse complement strand
CTTGCCCCATTATTTTTTGGAGAAAAGCAAATGCAGTAGCGGAAATTTCAGGTGTTGAAAGTTCGTCTTCTGATGAACCGATCTCTAAAGTTCCAGTACGCAATTGTCGTCCTGAAGTTGGAGCATGAGTAAAGTTCATGCCAGAGACTGACTGCGAAACTGGAAAATCAGGTAGCGTAGTACTCAGGTCGATATCAAGCCCAGGAACAGTATAGTCGTTTTCTGTTGCCCAAGTTCGAATCTCGCTATCGCTGAGCGATGGGCCGCTTCCTGCACCGGGAACGAACACATACCCTTGGACTTGCGGCGCTTCCGGGCTCTCACCTGCGTTCTTAAGATTGTGATATTCGGTAATATCCTCATCATGGTAGACAAAAAGCACGTTTAGGGTTGCCGTGTCTTGGTACCATACCGCATCCGAAACACCGGCCCATTCGGCAAGGAAATTATCGAAGTCTCTGATGAGTTGCGAAATGTCTCCGTTTTGTATGGTGGAGATTAGAGTCTCGGCTTCGGTTTTCAGGTTACTGTCATTCTGACCTTCCCCCGCGGTTAGGGCCGGTTTGATCTGGATTCTTCCGTTTGGGTTTGAGTGTTGAGCGGCAGCGTGGAGACCGCAAGAGTCTGAAGCGCTGGCGCGGTGGTTTTCATCAGGAACTCCTTAGGGGATAGGTATCCGAGCGCCGAATGTGGGCGCTTGGTGTTGTAATGATTTCGCCATTGTCCGATTTCGTCGCGGGCATGGCGCAGGGATCGGAACCAATGCAAGTTCAGGCACTCGTCCCGGAACTTGCCGTTGAAACTCTCCACGAAAGCGTTCTGCACTGGCTTGCCTGGCTCGATGAACCGCAGACGCACGCCGGTCCGCTCGGACCAGTCGAACATCGCCTTGCTGGTGCCCTCGGGCCCGTTGTCGAGGATGATCTCTTTGGGCAGCCCAACACGCAAAGCCAGGTCATCCAGGAACCGAGCAACGCGAGCCCCAGGGATCGACACATCGACGATCTGGCCGGGACAGAACCGGCTGTGATCGTCTACGATGTTCAACACACGAAACCGGCGGCAGTCAGCCAACTGGTCGCCGACAAAGTCCAAGGACCACCTTTGCATCGGCCTATCGGGCACCTGCGGTGCGACGCGATCCCGCCTGGGCAGTTTGCGCCGCTTCTTCGTGCGAACCTGCAAGCCGTGCTCGGTGTAGAGTCGGTACGTGCGCTTGTGGTTCACGACGAGACCTTCCCGGCGCAGCATCGCGTGCAAGGTAACCGCCCGATTTAGGCCGCCTTGCAATCCTCGGGCGTTGCTGGTGTCCAATTCCAAGGGAGCAATTCGTCGAGCCGGTTGATTTTGTGATCGTGGATGCGGCTGAGAACGTCAGCGAGGTAGGCCTGCGGATTGAGCCCGTTCATTTTGGCGGTCTCGATGACGGTCATGGCGCGGGCGAGGGTTTCGCCGCCGGTGTCTGATCCGGCAAAGAGCCAGTTGCGGCGACCGACGCCAATGGGGCGCATGCCGCGTTCGGCTGCGTTATTGTCGATGGCCACGCGGCCATCGTCCAAGAACAGGGTGAAGGAGGACCAACGGGATAGTCCATAGCGGAAAGCCTTGGCCAGATCTCCTTTGCCTGGGATGCGCGTCAGTTGAGCTTCAGCCCAGGCGTGGAAGGCCTCCACCTTTGGTTTGGTCTGTTGTTGCCGGACAGCATAGCGCTCGTCGGCAGGCAGGCCTTTGATGTCGCGCTCGATATCATAGAGCTGGCCAATGCGATCGAGCGCTTCCTTGGCGATCTCGGATTTGGTTCCGCTCCAGATATCATGGAAGTCCCGCCGGAGATGCGCCCAGCAGGCGGCTTCACGGAATTGGGCGCTACCATCGGCGCGTGTCTCATAGAGAGCTTTGAAGCCAGTGTACGCATCGGCCTGCAGGATACCCGTACTATTCTTCAAATGCTTGCGGGGATGTTCGCCCTTTCGGTCTGGCGAGAAGTAATAGACCGCGCCCGGCGGCGCTTGCCCTGCCCATGGCCGCTGATCACGCACATACGTCCAAATGCGGCCCTGTTTGACGCCTTTTCCAAGCCCTTTGGATTTGGCGGAACGGTCGAGCACGCGGATCGGAGTATCGTCAGCATGCAGGATGTCACTGGCCATGATGTCGGTTTCAATGCGTTCGATCAGCGGGGCCAGCGTCCGCATCGCAGCCCCGCACCAATCTACCAGTGTGGTGTCCGGGATATCGGCGCCCATGCGCTCAAAAATCTCGTGCTGACGATAAAGCGGGACATGATCGTCGAACTTGGACGTGAGAATGTAGGCAAGCAAGCCAGGTCCGGCCATGGAGCGCGGGATCGGGCGACTCGGGGCTGGTTCCTGCACGATCTTCTCGCAGCCGCGGCAGGACTTCTTGATCCGGGCGATCTCGATGACTTTCAGCTGTGCCGCGATCATGTCGATCAACTCGCTGACATCTTCGCCCAAAACGCGCAGATCGCCACCGCAATCCGGGCAGCTGTCACCGGGGTCGAGTTCCCGGCGTTCGCGCGGAGCATCTTTCGAGATGCGTGGGCGGCGGCGCGGCAGTTTCTCTTCTTGGGCAGCTTCGTTTGACGTGGCGATGTCATCCTCGGCATCGTCATCCGACCCCGCCGCTTCATCGGTTTCGGCCATGGCGACCTGCAGGTCTTCGAGCGCCAGTTCCAGTTGCGCGATCTCGCGTTCGATCTTCTCAGAGCTTTTGCCGAAGGCCTGTTTCTGCAGCTTCGCGATCCGCGTGCGCAGGGTTTGCACCAACAGATCATGGGCGCGCAGCGTAGCTGAGAGTTTGGCATTCTCCGCCTCCAGAGAGGCAATGATCGCCCTCAAAACGGCGGGATCATTGGAGAGAGATGCGGTGTCTTCAGACATGCGCATGATTACCATGACCTGCTGCGAAGGGCCATAAAAACAAGCAATATCAGCGCGATAATTTACCCAACCCGCGCAGGCGGCGCACCCCAATCCGGACGTCGCCAATCGATGCCTTCCCAAAGCATCGACAATTGTGCCGATGTCAGGCGTACACCCCCATCTTTCGCGGATGGCCAGGGAAAGCGTCCTTTCTCAAGCACCTTGTAATACAGGCAAAAGCCCTGACCATCCCAATAGAGCAGTTTGATCCGATCGCCCTTTCGCCCCCGGAACGCAAAAACCGCGCCACTCGCAGGACGTTGACGCAGAACATCCTGCGCCAAGGCCGACAGGCCAGCGATCCCTTTGCGCATATCCGTCGTTCCACAGGCGAGATAAACACGAACGCCCGTCCCGGGGCCGATCATGCCGTCTCGACCAACCGGATCAACCGCAGGATATCAGCTTCAGCCATACCTGCGGGGCAGCGCAGAGTGCGCCCGTTTGCAAAGCCGATCTCGGCAGGCAACTCGTCGTCAGGTTTGGGCACGGGCATCACCGGCTGCTCAGGCGCATCCAGGGCCAGAAAAGAAATACCCTCAGGCTCCGGCCAGAGCCCCTTGTCCTTCATTTGCCGTCGCCACTGATAGATATGTTGTCGCGTCACGTCATGACGCAGGGCAACATCGGTCACGGTCGCGCCACCCACGCCAACTTCCCGCAAAATCGACAGCTTCATCTCATCTGGCCAAAACCGCCGACGCTCGACCCCAACAATCACTTCATGTCGCAAATTCTGCCCTCGCCGCATAAGACGTCGTTATCCACGTCAGTAACGACGTCTTATAAGATCTGATCAGAAAACGCGGCAGGTGGTCCAAATCGGGCGGTTACGAATGACCGCTGGGAGACAGCGGTCATTCAAATATTTTCACGCTATGAGGCGAGACCGAAAGGAAACCCGGTTGCCCTCAGAACAGGAAGTCGTCTTCAGACAGCAGCGCGGCATTAAATCCCTGCAGAACTACGGTCCCGTGATCCGCAACAGTTATATGCGCATCACCTGAAACGTCCGAGATGACAACATCTCCAAACGAAACGCCCTCAATATCGAGATTCAGCCTGTCGACTCCATCGTCGAAATCAGTGACCTGATCATTGGCGAATTGACTGCTGAAGACAAATGTATCAGCGCCGTCACCGCCATCCAGCGTGTCGTTGCCAGCGCCGCCCTCCAGCGTATCGCTTCCGGCCAGTCCGCTGATGCTGTCATCGCCAAGTCCACCGGCCAGGGCTTCTGCGAAATGGGTTCCAGAGATGACATCGCTGCCATCGCTGGTCTGGCTGGCGGCGGTATCAGCAAGCATCTTGTCCCGGATGGCCAGGGTGTCGAAGGTGGTCCCGTCGGCGAACTCGATCAGCTCCATGTCGTAGGTCAGGGAGGAGGGGTTGCTCGAATTCTGGGTGCCGTAGAAGTGCTTTTCGACGGTCACCGTGTCGCCGTTCCCGAGCGTCACAACCAAATCCTGCTCAGCATTCATGGTGAAGGTGACGTCCTCCGCATTCACATCGGTGAAGACGAGGCGGTCGGTTTCATTGTAGTTGCTTGCTTCGCTGATGACATCGCTGCCGTCGCCGAGGCTGTAGAGATAGGTGTCCGCCCCGCGGCCGCCATCCAGCGTGTCGTTGTCGGCGCCGCCCTCCAGAGTATCGTTGCCGGCTAGCCCGCTGATGCTGTCATCGCCCAGCCCGCCGGTCAGGGCCTCTGCAGAAGCGGTGCCAGTGATGGTGTCGTTACCGCTGCCGGTCTGAGCGGCGGCAGTATCAGCAAGCATCTTGTTCCGGATGGCCAGGGTGTCGAGGATGGCCCCGTCGGCGAATTCGATCAGCTCCATGTCGTAGGTCAGGGAGGAGGGGTTGCTCGAATTCTCGGTGCCGTAGAAGTGCTTTTCGACAGTCACCGTGTCGCCGTTCCCGAGCGTCACAACCAAATCCTGCTCAGCATTCATG
>MDLF01000056.1 GCA_001730095.1 Rhodobacteraceae bacterium (ex Bugula neritina AB1) | reverse complement strand
AAATAAATATAATGTAGAAAGTTCTGTTGGCCCCTGCCCTCTTTTGCTAGGGTTTTGGGGTGGCTCAGGCAGAGCGCCAGCTTATATTTTGTAGAAAGTTGGGTCTATCCCAACAAAGGTACCAAACCCACCACAGGATTTAGCTATGTTTGAGCGTCGTCTGAGTGTTCTAAACGTAGCTGCTTGATGCGATCCGTTGGGAAATATCGGTAGAATGCGGTGCGCCCTATTTTCAGCTGATCGATGACATCTCCGATGAACGGGTAATTTTCAGTGTCCTTGAGCATGGCTTCTGCGTGTTTGATGGTTTGCTCATTCATGGCTTTTGGCCGACCACCCCGCCGCCCTCGTTTTGCAGCGGCCTTAAGACCGGCACGGGTATTTTCAACAATCAGCTCACGCTGGAATTCATCGAAAGCGGCTGTCATGTGGAAGAACAGCCGCCCCTCTGGGGTGCTGGTGTCGATGTTCTGGGTCAACACTTTCAAGGCAATACCGCGCTCGCCGATATCGGTGGCGGTCTTTATGACCTGGGTCAGCGACCGGGCCAGACGAGAGAGTTTCCAAACAACCAGTGTGTCCCCGTCCCGCAGATATTCCAGCGCAGCTTTCAGTTGCGGGCGATCCCGGTGCGAACCAGAAGCCTTTTCGGTATATATCTTCTCACAACCTGCGGCTCGCAATGCGTCCATCTGCAAGGCGGGGTTTTGGTCCATGGTTGAAACGCGGGCATATCCGATGAGCATATTTTTGTTCTTAAAACCTATTTTTGATATTATATTAGAATACTAGTTTCAGAACAAGGAAAGCGTGTATAATTCACTTGCCCTTTGATGATTTTCAGTCATGCCATAGGGGTATTCCCAAAACCACGGTTTTGCGAACATCAATTTTCGGAGCGATCATGGCCAGAATGCGCATCCTCACGAGCAACGAACAAGATGCTTTTGATAAGCCACCCCTGTTTGATCACAAGGAACGTAAGCAATTCCTGATCTTGCCAAAAGGACTGATGGATATCGCTAAAGGCTTGCGCACACCTGACAGTCAGATCGGCTTTCTTCTGATGTGTGCATATTTCAAAGCCACAAAGCGGTTTTATCAGCCGCAGGATTTTCACGACCGCGACATTGCAGCAGCAACGTACCAGTTGAATTTATCAGGCGGCACATTTTCTCCGACCCAATATACGGAAACAACCCGTCTGCGCCACCAACGTCAGATTTTGGGTTTCTATGGGTTCTTGCCGTTTGATCAAAAGGCGAGTGAGGCCCTTGGCACCGAGATTGCCACCATGGCGCGGATGCACCTGAAGCCGAGGCTGATTTTTGACCGTTGTGTTGATTTTCTGATCCAACGGCGTGTGCAGGTACCAACAGCACGTCGCCTGATGGACTTGGTCCGCTCCGGCCTGCACGACCGTAAATCCGAATTGATTGCCCTGATGAACAGGCATTTATCAGATGACGACCGTGTCTTGCTCGATGATCTGTTTTCAGCACCAGATGACCAGAACAGGTATCGCCTGACTCTGCTGAAAAAATTGTCGCAATCAACCAGGCCGACCAAGATTAAGGAAGCTGTAGCAGACTTTGAAGTCTTATCAGAATTGCATAATCAGCTGGCCAGCGTTCTTACAAAACTTGATCTGGGCACAGCGGGTATTCGATATTTTGCGGGCAGCGTTTTACGATCAGAGATTTTTCAAATGCAGCGGCGCGATCAGAATGACCGTTACATCCATGCCGCTGCCTTCGTCGCCCATCAGTTCTATCGCTGCCAAGACAATATGATCGATCTTTGGCTCGGCGTCATAGCCTCGTTCAAATCCACAGCGGCGCGTGAATATCAAGAAACATTAGTACAAGATCGCAAGGATCAGCAGCGGCAGATTGCGTCTGTTGTCGATAGCCTGGACGTCTCTGTCTTTGGGGTGCTGCGGAGCATCCAAAGCGTCATGGCAGCGGCCAACCTATCAGATACAGAAAAGGTCGCTGCTATCGAAAAGCTTATGGCTCGCAGCAAAACCGAAGATTTTGATCGCCTCAAAGACGACCTGAACCAGACGGCCAGCAACGCCAATTGGTATGACATCTTGGAGGCACGTTCGCTAAAGCTGCAAAATCGTCTCAGCCCAGTGTTGCGGGCTTTGGAATTTATACCGACGACACGGGCCAAGGCCCTGCAAAAAGCGATTGCCTATTTCAAAGCGGATGGGGATTTATCAGCCAATCATACACCAACAGATTTTCTCGACCCAGAGCAACGAGACGCGCTGACCCGTGCTGATGGAACTTTCCGGGTGTCCCTTTACAAAGTCTTTCTATTCCAGACCATCACCACAGCCATTAAATCGGGTGATCTGAATATCGAGCAATCGTACAAATATCGGCCTATGGATGCTTATTTGATCGATAAAGCGCGGTGGCAGCGCGACAAAGCACACCTTTTAGAACGAGCCGGGTTGACGGAATTCACGGACCCTGAGGCCGTTTTGGCGCTTCTGAAAGGCGCTTTGCTTAAACAATATGAAACGACCAACAGGAATGCGTCAGGAAATCCGCATCTGAAACTCCGCAAAGACAACACATTCTATATTGCCACACCAGCCATGGATGACCGCGAAGATGACCCACTGGGCGATCTCTTTCCCCAGCGGCACGATGTGCCGCTAGCGCAGGTTCTGGAAACAGTCAACAATCACTGCGGTATGCTTCGATCCTTTGAACATTGGCAGCAGACCCATGTGCGACAAGCCACATCACACCCCGCGCTTCTGGCGGGGATCATGGGGCTGGGCTGTGGAATAGGCGTGCGCAAAATGGCACGGATATCATCCAGCGTCACTGAAAGCGAACTGGATCACACCGTGAACTGGCGCTTCTCGCTGGAAAACATCCGGGCGGCAAATGATGCCGTCGTAAAGGCCATGGATGGGATGGATTTGCCCAATCTCTATCGTCAGACTCAGGATCAGGTTCACACCGCAAGTGATGGCCAGAAGTTCGAGGTGCGGAGCGACAGTCTTCATGCCAGCCGGTCGTTTAAATATTTCGGGCAAGGCCAGGGTGTCAGCGCCTATACCTTCGTCGATGAACGAAACTTTCTGTGGCATTCCCTAATGATCAGCGCAGCTGATCGGGAAAGCGCCTATGTCATCGACGGCCTGATGCACAACGACGTCGTCAAAAGCGATATCCATTCCACAGATACCCATGGATACACCGAAGCCATCTTCGGCCTCACCCACATGCTGGGATTTTCCTTTGCCCCACGCATCAAAGGAATTGGTAAGCAGACCCTTTATACGTTCAAGCCGAAAGCGCAGGTACCCAAGGAGTGGGCGATACGCCCGGACAAAACGGTCAATGAAACAGTGGTCATGGAAAACTGGGACGACTTCCTGCGCATGGTGGTTACCATCAAACTGAAAGAAAGCACCGCGTCAGATATTTTCCGACGGCTGAATTCCTATTCTAAACAGCATGCCCTGTACCAAACGATGAAAGCCTTCGGCCAGATCATCAAATCCATCTTCATTCTGCGCTATGTCAACGACCTTGCCCTGCGGCAAGCCATCGAAAAACAGCTCAACAAGGTCGAACTTGCCAACCGTTTCACCCGCGCCGTGGCCGTCGGGAACCCACGAGAATTCACCCAGACTGAAAAGGAAGAACAGGAGATCGCAGAAGCCTGCAACCGGCTGATCAAAAACAGCATCATCGGTTGGAATTATCTCTATCTGGCACGCCAAGTCGAAAAGGCACCCGATACTGAAACCAAAGAAAACCTGCTGCGTTTGATCGCCGCTCACTCGCCAATGTCATGGGCCCATATCAACATGCTTGGCGAATACGATTTCTCAGAAGAAAAGCTCCGTGACACAATCGGTGTCCTGCCCCCGAAAAGGGCAGCCTAAAATCGCAACAAAAACGGGGGGCAGAAAAAACAAAAAATACGCGTTAAATCAAGAAAATATCGAAATTCCTGTGGTGGGTTTGGGACCTTTGTTGGAACGAACCCATATCGCAACCGCAATCAGCGGATCAGTGGCTGTGATCGGCATGTTTGCACTATATAACAGCTATGCGCAGCATGTGAAGAAAAGCAGCGGTGGCTGAACTGGTAGAGTGTGCCAGGATCAGACACATGTTTTGTGAAGGCTTCAAAGCTGGCAAGAGGACAGGGAATGTTTGATGCGTATCCTTTTGGTTGAAGACGACGATTTGATCGGGGACGCAATTCATGCCTCGATGAACAGCGCTGGCTATCATGCCGATTGGGTCAAGGATGGGCTGGAAGCGGAAGATGCGCTTGCCACATCTGAATTTGATCTTGTCATCCTGGACCTTGGATTGCCCGGACAGGACGGCATCAGCGTGCTGCGCTGGTTGCGCAAGAACCGCAGGTCTGAACCTGTCATCATCCTGACTGCGCGAAGTGCGGTGGAACACAGGATCGAGGGGCTCGATCTTGGGGCGGATGATTACATGATCAAACCCTTCGATATGGATGAACTTCAAGCACGGGTGCGCGCGCACATTCGCAGATCAAATGGCCGTGCAGAGCCGGAGCTGACGCACGGGGAGCTTTGCGTGAACCCGGCTGCGCGTATCGTGCGCTTTAAAGGGGAACAGGTTGATTTGTCATCGCAGGCCTACCAGGTGCTGGTGGCCCTTCTGGAACGGAAAGGTCGCGTCATTTCAAAAGACGAACTGGCCGAAACTCTTTATGGATGGGACGATGGACCGGAAAGCAATATCATCGAAGTTTACGTGTCTCAGATCAGGAAGCGCATTGACCCAAAGCTGATCCGCACCATTCGGGGAATTGGGTATGTCGTTGATGCAGAATAGAAGCTGGGGTCGCTCCATCCGCCAGCGCATCCAGTGGTTGTTGATCCCCTTGCTGGCGGTTGCGCTTGTTGTGGCCTCAGCGACTTTGTTCATGTCGGCCCGGATCAAAGTATCCAGCCTGCTGCAGGAACAGACCGACATTCTCGCCATTGCAACCTCCACGCTGTCTGGCGATCAAATCGAACAGCATGCCGAAGAAATAATCCGCGAAAGCGTCGAAGCCTATGAGGGTAAGTTCGTCATTCGCATTCGCGATGCTGAAGGTGTGATTACCTTCGATTCAAAGCCGGACCTGCCACCGTTTTCGCAAGAGGAAATCGGCGAGGGCATGGTTATTGGTGACGGCGGTATATGGTTGGTGCGGCGCTATGATCTGAGTTCGGGGGGCGAATTGGTCATCGGTCGCCCGCGCGAGGAATCGGACAAGATCGTCTGGCAAGTGGTGCTTTCGGCACTGGTGCCGCTGCTTCTTGTGTTCGGGGCCTCTGTCGCTGCCATTCTTTACGCGGTGCGCATCGGGCTGATGCCATTGTCTGATTTGTCGAACGAGCTGGGACATCGGACGGCGGATCAGCTGGACACAGTGACCACAGCCGGGCGCGGCGAAGAACTGGTGCCGATCATTCGATCGCTTAACGGGCTGTTTGGCCGGATCAAAGAAGCGATGCGCCGCGAGCGGGAATTCATAGATGACGCCGCCCATGAAATCCGCACGCCACTCGCCGCGATCAAGGCCCAGATTCAGGTGATCGACCGCGCCACATTGAACGCGGACGCGCAGAAGCGCTTTGACAATATCGTGCTGGGCGTTGATCGGGCGGCCTCGATGGCGGATGGTTTGCTGGATCAAGCGAAAGCGGATCAAAGCCAGACCCCCAAATCACCGGTCAAGGTTGCATCAGTTCTGCGCAAATCCATCGCAGAACTTTTGCCCGTTGCTGAAAACAAGGGCATCAATGTCGAATTGGCGCAAGCGGACGGGTCCGTTTTTCATTGCGCACCCGAAGACCTGCGCATCATCATCAGCAACATCCTTACCAACGCGATTAAGTACTGCCCGACGGGCGCGCAGATCCAGATCAGCCTGACATCCGGCAAAATTGCCATCGAAGACAGCGGCCGAGGCATCCCTGAAAACATGCGCGCCAAGATTTTTGAACGCTTTGCCCGTCTCGAAAGCAACACAGCACAAGGGGCAGGGCTTGGGTTATCCGTTGTTCGTTCTTTGGCTGACGCAAACAATCTGAAGGTTGCAGCCGTGGATGTAGTTGCATTGGACGGCGCCCGGTTTGAAATCTGGCAGCCAGAGAGCAGCCTGGCCTGACAAAGCCTAAGAAATTTCGCCCCGGCACCGCATGATTCAGCCAGGGTTCAGCTTCGCACCCCAAGTCAGTTTCAGAACAGAGCAATTCTTCCTTGCCGGGCCAGTCAGGTCAGACATCAGAAGGCATTGTTCGGGCTATAGAAACTTGAACCTGGAAGGCAACGAAAGTGCTGAAATTAGAAAACATTGTCAAAGACTACGAATCTGGAGAAGGTTACTTCAGAGCATTGAACGGCGTTGATCTGGCGTTCTCCAGAGGGGAGTTTGTATCTGTCGTGGGGCCGTCGGGCTGCGGCAAGACAACCGCCTTGAACATCATTGGCGGCCTGGATCAATACACCAGTGGTGATCTGATCATTGACGGCAAATCCACCAAAAATTTTGCCTCCAGTGATTGGGATGCCTACCGCTGCAACTCGGTTGGTTTTGTGTTTCAGAACTACAACCTGATCACGCATCTGTCCGTGCGGGACAATGTCGAACTGGCCTTGGTTCTGAACGGGTCCAGCAAAAGTGAACGCGCGCAAAAAGCGGCAGAGGCTTTAGACCGTGTTGGGCTGAGCAATCAAGCCGACAAAAAACCCAACCTGTTGTCAGGCGGCCAGCAACAGCGTGTCGCCATCGCGCGGGCCATCGTCAATGATCCCGATGTGATCCTGGCGGATGAACCCACAGGCGCGCTCGACAGTAAAACCGCTGTTGAGATCATGGAATTGATCAAAGAGATCGCCAGCGACAAACTGGTCATCATGGTCACCCATAGCCGCGAATTGGCCGAAACCTATTCCAGCCGGATCGTTGAGATGCTTGATGGGCAAATCTCAAAAGACACCGTTATCCGTGAGAATACGGCACAGGCAAGCGCGGCCTCTGCTGGCATGAATATTGGCGGTTCTGCGATGGATTACGCAACGGCCCTTAAGCTGTCGTTCAAGAACATCATGACCAAATGGGGCCGCACCCTGGCGGTCGCCACGGCGGGCAGCATCGGGATTTTTGGCATCGCTTTGGTCCTGTCGATCCAGAACGGGGTCAGCAAAGAGCTCGATACGATGCAGACCACCATGTATGCCAGCATGCCCTCGATCAATATCAATGACGGCAATGTCGTCGCGGCGACCGATGGCCCGGCCGGAGGCGGTGGCGCGGCGCAGCAGCGAAGCTCGGACAACGTCGTAGTGCCCTACGATCCGGCCAGTCGGCGTGTGATCCATCAGAATACGATCACCGAAGACTATGTTGCCTACGTCCAGGCAATGGATGCCAGCCTTTATACAGATCTGGTGATCAGCACTGGTCTTGAAATGAACATTGTTTCTCAGTCCGACGAAACGCTGTTTTCGACATCGTCAGATGACGCGGCCTTCGCAGAATTGTTTGATGAGACCCAGATGCTGACACTCGGCACCATGGTCCACGGCAGCTTTCCACAGGATATCTCGGAAGTCTTGTTGATCATTGATGATGACGGAAAGGTCAATGAAACGTCACTGGCTGTCATGGGCCTTGATGCTGCCGCCGACGAGATTGACTTTGACGCGATTACAGGCAGTTCGTTCGTCGTGGCGAGCAATGATGACTTCTATGTGTCTGATGCCACTGGCGGCTTCTCTGTCGCTGGCGATTTGCAAGCCGCTTTTGAAAACGGTCTGACAGTGACTGTGACGGGCATCATGGAATTGCACGACCCTGCGAACCCATTGGCTGGATCGGCTCTGTCCTTCCCCGAAGGTATCGGGTACGTCAGCGCGCTTGCAGATCATGTCCAAGACAACGCACAGAACAGCGATATCGTGGTCGCGCAGCGGGCCGTGGACTACAATGTTCTGGATAAATTCCCGCTGACGGCAAACGACAAGGCAGACCTTATTCGCACATTGGGTGGGTCGAACATTCCTGGTTCAATCAGCATCTTTGCCGCGGACTCTGCCTCCAGTGCTGCGATCAAGGACTATTTGGATGCCTGGCCGGACACGTCAGAAAATGCCGCCGAGATCGTCTATACGGACAGGGCAGCGGCTGTTTCGGCCAAGATCAACACGATGATGGGTGGCGTTGCCATGGTTCTGGGCGGGTTTGCGGCCATCTCGCTGTTGGTCTCATCTGCCATGATCTGCATCATCACCTATATCTCGACGATGGAGCGGACCAAAGAGATCGGCATCCTGCGCTCGCTTGGCGCACGCAAGGTGGACATCGCCCGGGTTATCAATGCTGAAACAACGCTGATTGGTCTGACTGCTGGTGTCATCGGTGTGGCCTTTGCCTACGTGATCTCGATCATCGTCAACCTTGTGGCGGGGGCGCAGTTCGGGATGAGCAGCATCTCCAGCCTGTCGCCAGTGCATGCAGTCTTGCTGATTGCCCTCAGTGTGATTGTGACGGTGATTGCCGGGCTCTTCCCCTCGCGCATTGCCGCCAACAAAGACCCGGTCAAGGCCTTGCAGACCGACTAATCTGAAAACCAACGCTAGCAGCGGGTGACACTTTCACCTGCTGCAAGCAGCGCTGCGCCCTTTGGTTTGCAATGTGCGGCGACCCTCACATCAACCCCAACCTTCAAGATCAGGCACGCCGCAAGGCGGCTCAAGCCAAATTGATTTACCCTGCACACGGAACGGAAAAACCCAAATGACCGATACCGCACAGCCCCATGGCTATGTCACCAAAACCATCCACTGGCTCTCTTTCGGGCTGCTCATTTTTGGACATATCAAAGCACTTGGCAACGTCTCTCAGTTGGCAGACCCGGCCGTGTTTCGCACCGAAATGATCTTCGGATCGCTGCTGTTCGTCCTCTTTTCCTTCCGGCTGTTTTGGACCCAGAAGGTTGCCGTCGTCTCGCGCCTGCCGGTGAGCGCGCCCAAATGGGAACAGGTGCTTTCACGCGCGACCCAATGGGGGCTCTATGCAAGCGTCTTTGGGATCATCCTGTCAGGTTTTGCCATTGCTCTCGGATTTTCCGTGCCTGCTCTTGATGGGGCTTTCTTGTCGGCATCAATCGGCCTCCACAGGTTCGCCCTTGGTGTTCTGCCCTACCTGCTGGTCACGCATATCGCCGGTGCACTCTGGCACAAATTCGTGCGCCGTGATGGTGTGCTGGAAAGCATGACAGGCAAGTTGCCAATATAAGATGTAACGGCATCAGGCCCCAACCTTTGACCGGGTTGGGGCAAGTTCGCGCCGCCACATCACTGAATGTGAAAGCGCCTGTCTCGCCGCAAGAGGGATGTTCTTAAATGCAGACGCCGCGTAACGCTTTAAAGATCAACTTCGAAAATCGCTTCAATTTCCACGGCCATATTTGATGGCAGCGCTTGGGTTCCTGACGCGATACGCGCATGCGCACCAATTTTGCCAAAGACATCGCAGATCAAATCAGAGGCCGCGTTGAGAACCTTGGCTTGCTGGTCAAATTCTGTTGTGCAGCGAACAAGACCGGCCAGACGAATGACCCCGGTGACCTTGTCCAGATCACCGCCACAGCCTGCGCGAACTTGCGCCAAAATGTTCAGCGCGCAAAGTTTGGCTGCTTCCCGCGCATCCTCTACTGTCAGGTCCTTGCCAACAATACCTTTCCAAACCAGATCGCCAGCCAGACGGGGACCCTGACCCGCGATAAACAGCGGATTACCCGTTGCCCGGTAGGGCAAATAGTTGCCCTGCGCCGGGTTGACGGGGGGCAGTTCCAGGCCAAGCTCAGCCAGCCGCGTTTCGTATTTACCCATCATTTCTGCTGCCGCCAGTCGCCGCTATCGCCTTTCCAACCGGTCACACGACCTTCCAACCGGTCAATCGTATTTTTCAGCGTCTTGACCAGCCCGTACCATTCCTGCGCGTCAATACCGTCCACAGCTGGCTCGGGGGCCATGAACATGCCATCAACGCCCCCCGTTGCAACGCAGCTTTCGATACAACGCACCTCCATTTCCGGCGTATGAAAGACGGAAGGCTTTTCCAGATAGGCGGAGAGTGCAGCAATCAGCCCGGTCGCACCCCAGTTCGACACGTTCGACACGATCAAATGATCAGCCGGCTGAGCTGCGGCAACACCGCCACGGCCCGGAATGCCTGCATCCTTTGCCTTTGGCGAAAATTCCCGCAGCTCAGCCGCAATCACACCCATCCCCCATTCATTGCCACCGTCACCGATTGCAAGGCGGGGAATGCCCTGGGCCTTGGCCGCCTCAAAGAACTGGTCAAGATCCGCAACA
>MDLF01000055.1 GCA_001730095.1 Rhodobacteraceae bacterium (ex Bugula neritina AB1) | reverse complement strand
AGTCGGCCATAGTGATCCGGTGGTCCCGCGTGGAAGGGCCATCGCTCAACGGATAAAAGGTACGCCGGGGATAACAGGCTGATACTGCCCAAGAGTCCATATCGACGGCAGTGTTTGGCACCTCGATGTCGGCTCATCTCATCCTGGGGCTGGAGCAGGTCCCAAGGGTACGGCTGTTCGCCGTTTAAAGAGGTACGTGAGCTGGGTTTAGAACGTCGTGAGACAGTTCGGTCCCTATCTGCCGTGGGTGTAGGATACTTGAGAGGAGTTGCCCCTAGTACGAGAGGACCGGGGTGAACGAACCACTGGTGGACCTGTTGTTGCGCCAGCAGCAGTGCAGGGTAGCTATGTTCGGACAGGATAACCGCTGAAGGCATCTAAGCGGGAAGCCCCCCTCAAAACAAGGTATCCCTGAGGGCCGTGGAAGACCACCACGCCGATAGGCCGGAGATGTAAGTGCAGCAATGCATTCAGTTGACCGGTACTAATCGCCCGATAGGCTTGATTTGATCCAGTAACAGACAGTGTTACGGAACCAAACAAAGCAAACATCCCAAAAAAATGACTTGGACTGTTGATTGTAGCCGACGCAGGTTGTTCTGCCTGCCGCAAATACGCGGTGACAGAACAACCGGGCAGCATCTCGCGCATCTACGTCGTAAATGCGCCGACTACTGCTCATCAGCCTTGCTTTGCAAGGTCGTCGGATATGGATTTTTCTTGGTTTGGTGGCTACAGCACAAGTGAAACACCCGGTCCCATCCCGAACCCGGAAGTTAAGCACTGTCGCGCCGATGGTACTTGGGCTTAAGCCCTGGGAGAGTAGGTCACCGCCAAACCTAGTAAAATCCAGAAATCTCTCTAAACGATCAATATACCCTGACGCGGGATGGAGCAGCCAGGTAGCTCGTCAGGCTCATAACCTGAAGGTCGTAGGTTCAAATCCTACTCCCGCAACCATCGTTTCCGACCAAGCCTCCGAAAAAAGCGGGGGCTTCTTCGATTCCGGCCGACCCAAGGCCATCAGACCGGCCAATTCTCCAACCAGTTCAAGCTGATGACCCCCGGGTGCGTCTGCGTCCGGAACCATCCGCACTTCCGAAATCAAAGCCCGCAGCGACGCCGTTGCCTCCCGCCGCACCTCTGGTGCATTCAGAGCGCCAGCAAGATCCTCGATCAGCTCCCGGTACCGCGCCGACAGGCTCGGATGCAGCCGCAGGGCAGGGGGTTCCGGGTTGTCCTTGATGACCGCCTCCAGGCGGGCCTTCTCTCCCTCCAGCTCAGCCATCTTGTCCTTCATCGAGGCGGTGTACATGCCGTCCTCAATAGCGGTCAGGATGTTTGAGATCCGGCTCTCCACCTTCTTGAGGGAGCGTTCGGCCTTCTGCCGGTCCTGGCAGGCCCCCGCGGCGGCGTCGTTGAACGCCTTGCGGTATTCCTCCGCGAACTGCGCCAGCAGGTCCGGTGCCAGCAGGCGCTGCTTCAGCCCGGAAAGCACCCGCTCTTCCACTTCTGCCCTGCCGATGGTGGCGCGGTTGGTGCAGACCGCAGCGCCCTTGTTGCGGGCACCTGCGCAGCCGTAGCGCGTCTTGTTGATCAGCGTGTAGCTGGCGCCGCAGCAGGCGCAGCGCAAGAGGCCTGACAGCAGATACGTGGGCCGGCGCGCGCGTTCCAGCTTCGGCCGTTCCGTCAGAACACCCGCCGGGTTCATCGCTTGCCGCACCTCCCCCTGGCGCGTCTTCACCGCCTGCCAGAGCTGATCATCCAGAATACGAAGCTGTGGGACCTCTTCGATCTTCCAGTCTTCCGGCGGATTGAGGCGGGACAGCCGTTTCCCGCTGTCGGGGTTGGTGTCGTAGGTCAGCCGGTTCCAGACCAGGCGCCCGATGTACAGCTCGTTGTTCAGGATACCGGTGCCGCGCTTGATGTTCCCTGAAATTGTCGAGGGGTTCCAGGTGCCGGTTCCTTTGCCGCTCTGCGGGGCAGTTACCCCTTCGGCGTTCAGGGCAGCGGCAATCGTGCGGGCGGAAAGCCCGTCTGCGTAATCCCGGAAGATCCGTTTGATGACGGCGGCCTCGTCCTGTTCGATCTCCCGGTCGCCGGTGCTGAGCGTGCCGTCGGGCAGGATCTCCCGCTTCACCCGGTAGCCGTAGGCAATCCCGCCAGCAGATTTGCCCTTCGCGACGCGCCCCTCCAGCCCGCGCCGTGTCTTCTGGGCCAGGTCCTTGAGGAACATGGTGGACACCAGCCCGCCGACGCCGACCTTCATGTCATCCAGCTCATTCTCCGAAGCCGTGTGGATCTTGACTCCGAAGAAGTTCATGCGCTTCAGCAGGTTTGCAGAATCCGCCATATCCCGCGAGAGGCGGTTCTGGCTCTCGGCAGCAATGACGTCGATCCCGCCGCGTTCTGCTGCCTGGATCAGGCGCTGGTATCCCGGGCGCAGCGCGTTCTTGCCGCTGAGCGCGTGATCGGTGAAAACTTCCGTTACCTGCCACCCCTTCTGTTCACACAGACGGCGGCACAGCCGGATCTGGTCCTCGACCGATGTGTCTTTCTGTTTGTCTGTGGAGTACCGGGCGTAGATGGCAGCGCGGAGACCGGGTGTTGCATTCATGGTTTATTCCTTCGAAGGCGGTTTGCTCCTTTGTGCCGCGATGTCTTGCTGAGCAACCTGGCGGGCAAGGAGCTGGATGATGTGCAGAAGCGGGTCCGGGCAGTTGGCCCGGCCGTTTGTCTGAGAAGTGCCGGAGTGACAGGCTGTCCCTCTGTAATTGACATAGCTCTTCTGGTCCCGTGCCATAGGCCGAGGTCTCCCGCCGCTCCCAGGCCGGTGCCCGGGGCGTTTTTTTGATGCTGCTGATCTGGCCGGGAACTGCCCCGGCGGCTGTTGGCTTCATCATATCGGGAGAGGGAGGGCGGCGGGCCCCGTGAAAGGGGGGAGATGCCGCCCCGGGGCCGGGTTTATGTGGACAACCTGCCGTTTGGGCCGGTTTGCTCGGGGACGGGGCGCTGAGGTGCCAGTCCTTGCGGCTGGACCGGCGGCGTCCGCCGTGCGGGCAAAACCTTTCTAGGAGGGAGTTATCCGGATTTTGGCCAACCGGAGCCTGCGCCGCGGAAGTTTGCACATAAGCATTGTGCAATCCTCGCGTGGGGGCGGCTTGATTGGCGGGCGCATCTACTGGTCCAGGACCTGCTCTGGGCCATTTTTGCGCGGCACGTCACGAAGCCAGGACCGGACCGCCTTGGCGTCGAACTCTCGTTTCTGCACCAAGTCTGCAGCCATGTCCTTAAGCAACTGCTGATGGGGATACAGCAGCGCGCGTGCGTGGTCCTCCGCGTAGTCGAGCTTCTCACGGAGGCGCTTGCGGTCGGGTTCTGCAAGTTGAGCGGGATCCTGCGGTCCGAACCAGCCGTTGCCGTAGGCACCGAGTCCCAGCTCGTGGTCCACTGCCAACGCAATCCGCGCAGCCTGTGCCAAGTCGGACGTGGCGCCCCCGCCGGCCCCGGCAGAAACAGTATTGAAGACGAGCCGCTCCGCTGCCCGCCCGGCCAGGTGAACGTAGAGCTGACGGTCGAAATCTGTGTCCAGCCCCGCGTTCGGGGGAACATCCCGCTCGATTGTGCCGCCTGCGGCCGCCACCCGGACCTGGTTGACCGTCTCACCGAAGATCCAGGCGGCGATGGCGTGGCCAGACTCATGCACTGCGATGCGGTACAAGAGGTCTTGGTTCTCCTCCTGCGCAGTGACCCCGAGATGGCGGCGCAGAAGCTGCAGATCGAGCGGGCAGCCGCTGTGCCGGGCTTCACTGCGAGCAGAGCGCACCGCCGCGTCCACGTCGGCAGCGGTCTTTCCGATGGAGTCCCGCGCCAGCTGCTGCAAATCCTCCTCTTGGACCGCGTCCTGCAGCCGCTCAGCAAGGAGGTGCTGCAGCATCGCCATGCTTGGCAGCGGCATCTGGATCTTGATGTCAAACCGCCCGGCTCTCAGCACCGCGGGGTCTAGGTGCTCCGGGTGGTTGCAGGCACCAACCACCATGATCCCTTCCTCCCGGCTGATGCGGTCCATCTGCTCCAAAAAACCAGCAACCACTTGGCGCCTGTAGCTGGCACTGTTGTCGCCGGCGCTGTCGCGGGAACCGATCGCGTCAATCTCATCTAAGAAAAGGATACAGGGCGCATTCTTCCGGGCTTCATCGAAGCTTCTTCGCATCGCAAGCAGGAGGTTACCCAAGTGACCGTTGGCCTGCCATTCAGCGCAGCTGGTCTCGATACAATTTACCCTAGCGCTCCGGCCCATTGCCCTGGCCAGATAACTTTTGCCGGTGCCTGGCAGGCCAAAAAGCAGCAAGGAGTGCGGGATCTCATTCCAGGCCACGCCGCCTTCGGCCCAGAGCCGCAGGTCCGCAACCAGTTGCCGGGCGGTGTCATAGGCTGGGCCAATGCCTGTGATCTCTTCCCTCGGAACGTGGGCTTCGGGTGGTGAAGCGGCAGCGGCAGCAAGCGCCTGGGACAGGCATTGCGCCATCTTCTTCGCTGTGGGCGCACGCAGGGCAAAAGAGAGTGCGGCGGTGGAGAGTTCTTGCAACTGGCCGTTCGGGGGCAGCGCGGCGCGGGTGGCGGCTTCATCAATGCGGCCCGTGCGGCTGTGGGTCTGACGCAGCAGGCCGATCAGAAAATCCGCGTTCACTTGCGGCAATGCCAGCTGATGACAGTGCTCCGCCACCAGCGGCGCCGGCAGTGCCATCTCATCCGGCAGGCAGATCCACAAAGGCTGGCTGTGCGCCAGACCCTTGATGATGAGATCCTGCAGGTCATCGAAGTGCCGCTGCTCAACCTCGCCCTCGCGGGCGCTGGGGACAGCAAGGGTCACGCGCTGAGGCAGCTGCACCTGGCGCCGGGCGTCATAGGCCTGCCAGCCCGGCGGCAGCAGGGCGTGGTTAAGGAGGTTTTCCACGCTTGAAAAACCGGAAGCAGGAACGTTGCGAAGGATCAGCACGGCGCCACGGGCAAGCTGCGCGTCCACTGCAGCCGGGGAGCCGAAGGCCGCGGCGATCCGCAGCAGCAGAAGCAGCTTGTCTGCCGGCAGGTCTGTGCCCGGCAGCCAGCGGCCCGTGTTGTCACAGGCATATGGGTCGGCACCTTCCTGCTCCAGCGCTTCCCAGAGTTCCGGCGGCAGAGGCCGCGCGTCCGGCTGCTCGCTCAGATGCTGCAGCAAAGAATGGGGCTGTTCCGGGGGCGCGGACACAAGGGGCTCCTCGGTGCCAGCACTGTCGTCTGGCGCGTCTTCTTTGAGTGTCTTGCGGCGCGTCTGCTGCAGCTCTTCGCAGTAGAGATGATAGCGGCGGGCGCAGTCTTCGGCGAACTGCCACCAATCAGGGCGCGCGGGCTTGGAGAGATCAAGCTGGCTCATGGCAAGCCTCCTTCAAAAAGGCAAAAGGGATCGGGCGCCCGGTGAAACCGGGCGGGAGATGTTGGAAATTGAAGGGGAGGGGGCGCTTAGCTGTCTTCTTCTGCCTCAATGGCGTCGAGCATCGCGAAGATCACCTGGGCCGTATCGGCAAAGTAGACCTCGCTGCGGACCCGCAGGGCGTCACTGTAGAGCTCTGGCGGTGCGACTTGATCGGAAAACCCGGCCTGCAGCTTCGCGTGCAGCCGCTTCTCGGCCTGCAAGGCCAGCTGCCCGGTTGCCATCGGAACGGTCTTCAGGATCTTCGCGTCCAGGTCACGGTGCTTCAGCAACTGGTGGCGCAGGCGGGAATCCGGGTTCCGTGAAAAACCGAGTTTGACGAGGCGCAACCCGGAGGCCAGCCGGAATTGCATCGCGTAGAGGTAGCTTGGTGCGGCAGGCCAGTCCTCGCCGCATTGGCCGCAGGCAAACCGGCCAGTCTGCATGTTGGCACGGGCGATCCGCTGAACATGGCCGCAGGCCTGGTGCTGGTACAGGCGGTAGTTCTGGTTCCTGTTCGGATCCGGTCCAATCAGCTCCCAACCCTGCGCGGAGGCTTCTTCTTGCTCCTTATGCTGCTGGCAGAGTTCGCAGCGTACGTCGCAGACGCCTTCGGCGGCACGCTTCACCATCTCAAATTGCCGGCGCAAGTTATGGCCGCAGGGGGCGATATAGTGGGCATAGTGACGGTCTTCCGGATCGCGGCCTGCCCATTCAAGGCCGGCTGCCGTGGCATCGTCCCGCCAGCGCGCTTCGATGCAATGCGGGCACTGCGGCTGGCTGTTCATAAGAACAAAGATCTTGCTGGCGTGTGTCCGTCGGCAGGTGTGGCAGGACAGGAGCAGGTGATAGCGGTCCTTGACCCGCTGCAGGATGCCGAAGCCCTTGGCTTCGGCGGCGGCGTGCCAGTGGGGGTGAATGGTGAGCGGGAAGGCGGCGGACGTGGCGGTTGATGTATGGGTCATTGAGAACTCCGTTTGCGCAAAGCGGGAGAGAGGGCAGGCGCCGGATATGGGGCACCTGCCGGGAAAATCTGGAATTGGGCATGACGCGGCCGGGCGCAGGCGGAGAGATCCGCTGCGGGCCGGGTCAGGTTATGTCACTGGGGATTGGGGGGATCAGACCGGCGCGAATTCCGGAGCTGTCACTGCCATCTCCACCACGGTGTCGACTTGCCGCGCCGCGCGGTTCAGCGCTTCGCGGACACCGGGATCATCGGTAGTGAAAAGGTCCCGGTGCTCATGCATCAGCTGCTGGAATCGAAGTGCCTCGTCCAGGCTCTCAGATTCGATCAGAAAGTGCAGCAGCATGCTCATGCGCTGCATTGGCAAATCTTCGGCACTGACCACCTGTGCCGTCAGGATGTCGCCGCTGAGTTGAAGGCAATCCTGCCACTTGGCTTCGGCAGCCTCTTGGATACCGGTGGATGCGGGATCCCAGGAGAGGGAATGAGAAAGATCGCGCTCCAAATTAAGGGCTTCATCCACTGCTTTGGTCAGCGTGTCGAAGGTGCGGGTGATGAAGGTGGGGCTGTCATCTGCGACAGATGCGGGCCACAGGGCTTTCAGCGCGCATTCGCGCGTGATACGGCAAGTATCAGCCATAGTCGGTCTCCTTCCACGAGATCGGTTTTGGTTAGGGCCGGGCGGGGAGCTTCCACCTTCCCCTCGGCCTGTTGCAAATGTGTGCAACTAGATGCAATATGCACCCATTGAATCTGAATGTCAACTGCACACAAGTGAACACATGGCCAGAACATCAGCGATATCTGTACGAGTGACTGAAGAAACCAAGAAAGCCGTAGAAAAGGCAGCGGCGCAGGATGACCGGTCTGTAGCCTCTTATGTGGAACGGCTTCTGATCGCGCACCTTAAAGAACAAGGGTATCTGCAAAAGTAAGTGCGGGCGCCTGGAGGAAATGACCCAGGTGTCTGGTTCGATCGGCTTGCTGCCATTCAAGATTATCGAAAAAGAATAAGTCATCCACGGCCCCCGGCAGGGCGGGTCCAGCAGGCTGCTGGCCGCAGGAAGCTTTTGAAGGCGAAGGCCTGAAACAAGCTGACGAGGAGGGGATCGAAGGGGGTATCCCCCTCGCGAACTGGTAAGTTGCAATTCCGGGGGTTCAGCCCGGGATTGCAACTTGCCTAGTGAGTACAAGCCTCACAAAAACAAAAATAAGCCTATCGGGATTTTCTTCGTCTTCGCGGAGACTCAGATCAGAGAAGCAGATCCGAGCAGCAAGATGACAGTACAGCCCAAGTTTACCAACTCAAAGCCCGTAATTCTTGATGAAGCACCGGTTGTGCTGCGATTTGCAGGCTTGTTTCCGCGGGATCTCGGCAAGTTCAAGATGCATGACGAGCGCTCTGGTGGCGACCTGGATCATGTCGACCAGGAGCTGTCCCGGCTGAACCAGGTGCTGGCCGGCGGGCCGGGCTGGCAGCAGCAGATACGTGATGAAATTGCTGAGATGCGCCGTCACAATCACCAGGAGCATTTGCGTGCCCTCAGAGCCAAATCACGCATGAAGGACGCCAGGAAGCTGGAGGCGGAAGGGCCTGCAGACCCCTGGCGGTCCTGCAGCAGAGGCCCGCTGCGGGAAGGCATCATCACAGTCAACAAAGATTGGTTCGGTGGCGCAGGCCTGTTGGAATGGGATCCGGAACGTGTCTCTGCTTTCCGCAAAACCGCCATGTCGTTCCTCGGTGAAAACTTTCCAAACGGGCAACTGCGCTATGCAAGCGCCCACGTCGATGAAGAAGCTTACCATATCCACTTTGTCGTGGCCGTTTGGACCGAGAAACCATCCGCCAACCGCGGGCATCAGATCCTGCTGCAGGCATCTGAGAACCCGCTCATCAAAAGCTATGAGCATGCCCAGGATCTTGCCGGAGAGGCTTTTGAGACAATTGGGATCATCAGGGGGGAGCGCCGTGCCGAGGCCCGGCGCCAGGCGCGGGCAGAGGGAAAACCTCTGCCCGAGAAGCGGCAGCATGTGCCGCCATCAAAGTGGCGTGCCGGGGAGCGCCTCAAGGCGCAAGCAGAAAAGAAACGCATCCTGGGCGATGCCCAGGAGGAGGCAAAGGCGGCCGTTGAAAACGGCCGGGACCTGGCCAAGGCCACGGTCAAAAAGTCGCGCAAGCGCGCGATGAAAGAGGCGCGGGCCCGCAAACAGCGGGCCGCGCGGGAAACTGCAAAGATGATCCGCCGCCGCGATACGGCGGAGGCAGAGGCTGTGCAGAATAAAAAAGCGGCTGACGCCGCGAATGCTCTGAAAAGGGAAATTGAGGCTGAGGTCTGGGCATTGGAGCCGAGGGTTAAGGGGTATGAGGCAAGGGCAGAAGAAGCTGCGGAAAAGTACCGGGCCAAGATGGCGGCGCGGAAGCTGGAGGAAGAAAAACGCGCGCGGATTCTCCAGGCAACGCAGCAGGCCGAGCAGGTGCTGAACGCCACGAAGGCGGAAAAATCTGATCTGGCCGCTCAGCTGCGGCAGATGGTTCAGCACCGCAGCCAGGAAGAGAAAGCGGCTGCTGAGGCGCAGGCTGCCCGGCTGGCTGAGGAGAAGAGGCTGCTGGAGGCAGAAGAAAAGGTCCGGTTGAAGGCAACGGAGGCAGAGGTCATCACGGATGCGATTGAAAGCGGGTTGGATCTGGTAGCTGATGGGGCGATTTGCTGGCGGGAGGCGTCTGCGGATCAGCAGGCAGGCCTGGCCTGGGGCGTGGCCGCTCCGGATACCAAGGGTGCGCGGGCCGAAACGCTGAGAGAAATCCGCCCTGCGATGCGGATGGTCACCCGCATTGCTCAACTGGTGGCCCGGACCGTGAAACGCGTCCTCGCCAAGGAACGGCAAAAGCTGAAGCATGACGCGGACTATGTCCGCGGTTTGCGTCAGGAATGGGAGCCGGAAGATGCAGCGCGGCTGTCAGGGATCTCGCGTGGGGAGCCGGGCAATGGCTAGGTGTAAGCAGATGTGCGAATTACATGCAAAATGACCTTTGAGACGATCCGATCATGCCCCCGGCATTAACGCGGTTGCTGATGCCGCAATCTGTACCAGGGCCTGCAAAGTTCAGGCTCCTGATTCTGCAATAGCAGGTCATGTGCCGGAAAAGGGCATCCGGTTTGAGCCCGCTGCTCCCCGCCAAAGCCCATTCTTCGGAGTGGGCTTCTACTTTCGACCCTGCGCGGAAGTTCCTGATACCGTCGGCCGCTGCGGAACAGTTTCACCGAACCCGATGGGGGGATGGCTCCTGCTCCAAACGGCGCCGCAATGCGCCACAATGTAGTTGTGAATCACTGCCAGAAACTAGCTGAAGCCAGTCTCTGGCAGATGTGGTGCGATACACACGGCAAGAAACGCAAAATTCTCGTAAACCTGTCTTGAATGGTTGAGAAGGTCGCCCTATGGTTGCCGCAACTTGCACGCTCCTTTGCGAGATTATGTATACTTGGTAGAGTGTTAATCAGATTAGCGTAGCTGCCAGTAACAGAAAGTTCTTATGACATCTTCAAAATCAAAGTTGAACTTCCCGGACGCACCGACCTTCGCCTCGGCATTGGGCCAGGCAGTGTGGCTGATGACGATCAGTAAGGAGCACCGCAAGCTCCAGATCGAAGAGATAGAAGCACTGGTTACACCTGCGGTGCTTCTTCAGCAGTTCAAGATATACATGAAAGGCAAGCAGCCAATCGCCTTTTTGAGCTGGGCGAGCGTATCTGACGACGTGAAGGCACGTTTAGATACAGGAAACAAGAGGCTAGAGCTGCATGAGTGGCGGTCTGGATCAAATATAGCGATTGTCGAATGCGTGTCGCCATTTGCCTCCGCTGAGGACATAAAACGGCAGTTTCTCGATAACATGTCCAGAAGCAAAAAAAATAGGGGCGCTAGATGAAATATTATCTGATCAAGTCAGATTTTGAAAACGGCAAGGCGCTAGATTACAGCTGGTCTCGAGATAAGACGCTTCAAGGTGTTTTCAGGGTCCCGCTCCCAAGCGATGAGTGGGTGCCACGGCGAGATATCAGATTCGAAAATGGCGGCGTTCTATCCTATGAAGCCGTTCTGAAAGGCGCGCGACTAACCAGTGAAACTGTGCGGGAGTTAAGGAAACTGAACTGCGTCGTGCGGCCTGAGTTTGAGGGGCCTAGGGATACGATCGCTGTATTCTCCGTCAACATTGATAAAATCCCACTGGTGAGCCTGAAGTTGAAAACCGCTTTGGAGCAAGAATTCACCGACGCGTTCGAGTTCGTTTGTATCGAACAGGTATGGGACGAAGTGCGCGACTGTCCTGTGCCAGGTGGGCCATATTTCTTAGCGAACCTACTGAAACGCGTAGACAGTTGGGATAAGGGCAAAACTGAAATTCACAGTGTTACGCGAAAAAACGGAACGACATTCAACACAGCGAATATCTCAAAAGGCGTGATAGATGAGGGCGCAGTAGCTGGCGAGAATATTTGGCGGGACATGGTGACCAGCGACGTGTTCTGCTCGGAGACGTTTCGTGACTTTTTGATCGATATAGGTTGCGTGGGGTGGGGATTTAGGGAGGTTACCTCGTCCAAATAGATTTGCCCCCTGCGAAAGTTCAATTACAGATTTAAGTGCAAATTTCGGATTTAATTATGACTTTGCAAAACCATCACCTGATCCCGCAACAGCTTTTAACGCATGATATTTTTGATCATCTCCCTGATTTCAATATTCACAGCCCTCAATTCAATATTATGGGGCTGCCAGAATCGGCCAGCGAAGTATTTCAAGGGCACTTGGGATCTCATCCTGGATATACCGATTGGGTGCAGCTAGAACTTGATAGAATACATAGGCTGAACCTGAACAGCTCAGAGGCAATTAACAGAGAGCTTGTAGGGCTTACGAACGTAATCAAATATCAGCTCTCCAACCCTAGCTTCACAACACCCTTAAATGGTATGGAAGCAGCGGACATTACTAGCGCATGGAGTAATGCTGTTGATATGGAGTCCATTTCCGCCCATATTTCGAATGGGAATGTTGACCTAATAAATGACCCGCAAACAAAGGCGCTAGCTGAGGCATACTTTTTAGGATCATCATCTGGTATTGCCTTTGCGTCCGGTCAAAAAGGGGGATTCTCTACCGCGCATGTCGATGGCGATTCTCCTTTTAATACCTTCCGCTATAACTCAACGGATCCACTGGATCAGCAGGCCAAGCTGGACAAGCTGGTTTCCGACCTTTCATTCATTCGCCTGAACTTGCCACAAGATTTTGACCCTAACGACTCTTTGCATCGCCGGGATCTAGTCTCTGCAACCAATGCGCTCTATTTTGGCGCAGACCGGCAACATGCTGTTGATTTCATGAACGGCGACAGGAATGTTTTATCTTATCCGAAGCCAAACGGGATCGGACCCAGTTTCGAGGTTAGAGCAGAGTATGTCGACAAAATCAGCATTGGTATCAACAAGGTAATCAACGGGGGAATTGTCGCCAGTGCCACCATTGGTCTGTTCATGTTTGGCACCGCGGGTGTAGCAGACGCCGCGATTTCGGAAGAGTACGGTGAGGACTACGACGCCTCCGATGTCGTTGACTTCATCAGAAATTCTAACATTCAAATCCCCCCAGAGTTTGTAGAATCGTTCGCGCAAGGAGTTTTGGAAGACGCTCTTCTGAAGGGCGCAGCATCTTTCTTGGGTGTGGGTCTTCTTTGGACGGCATATGATGTTTGGCAAAATATTGATGGCTTGAAAGAGGCATTGAGTTTTGCTGCTGAACAGCATCCAAACAATGACGTGCTGAACGGTTTAAATGATACGGTGGAGGGTGTCGAAACGTGGCTTAGCAATCGTTTCTCAGGAGGGGACACGACGCCGCCCGCCTGGGAAGAGTTGGGTGATCTTATTGAAGCTAACTTTGATACGGATACTAGAGAGCACCTCGGCTCAATCATTAAGGAGTATCTAGAAGAGCAAGGAGATCCTGATGCACGGGCCTATGGGGACGGGGAAGTTAAGTCTCTTCTGGCTGTTCTCAACTACTATGCAGAAGAAAATGGGGTTTCGCTGCAAGAACAGCTCCAAAGCGCAATCTTTGATAGTGATGAACTGACAATTCAGGAAAAGATCGCTCTCGATCCGACACGCTGCTTCCCGGCTGGCACGCTGATTTCTATGTGGGATGGAAGCCAAAAGCCAATTGATGAGATCTCCGTTCGCGATCAGGTTCTCTCATTTGACAACGATGGTAATCCTCAACCCGGTCAGGTGACGCGGCTCTTTCGCAACATCACAACGGAATGGATGCGGCTGGAGTTCGAGAACAGCAATGATCCTATCCATGTAACACCTGGTCACAGGTTCCTCACTGAAACCGGCGGCTACATGGAGATCGGCCATATGATCCGCCTGGGCGGAGGTCTGGCACGAGTTGTGATGGAGGATGGCACTCTCCAAACAGTTCGAGGGGAACTCATCAGCTACGGCACTGCAACTTCTGACCAATTCGAGCAGGCCTGCCTTCAGGCCGTTCCCGGCGGCAATTCACTGCCCGCTGCAGATGGTTGGCAAACCTACAACTTTGAAGTCGCTCAGCACCACAACTATGTGGCTGAACGCGTCAGAGTCCACAACGACTCGATCTTTGCCTTTTTGGAGCCTCACGAGTACAGCCTTGTTACCGAGTACCGGGACACCAACAACGACAGTTTCCCGGACTACGTTCTGGTAAAAGTACCTGGAAGCGCAATCGAGAAAGAAAAACGCCTTTCTGGCGACGGCGCCATTGAAGAAGTAACTATTTCGGATGGCAAGGGTAACGTATTTTACTACAAAATCACCAAGGATTCTGAAGGGAACGAAATTTCACGAACACAGCCCGAAATTCTGAAGGGGCAACTGATTGGTGAGGGTATTGGCAAATCTTTGACGCCTTTTATTTCCCGCGCCATTCTTGGCGACGACGCGAACGTATTTGAACAAATTGCTGCTGACACCATTTTGGACACAGTACTTGAAAACGCTGCAGGTACGATCGGAGGGTTGATTGATCGTGGTATTTTCAAAAACTACGGTGAGTTTTCTCTTGTTGGTCATTTCGATACGATTGCGGGAGGTGTTTTTGAAGATTTTGGCGGTGAGCTGATTTCCAACGGAATCAATAACGTCACTAGCACGATTAACCAGCTAGTGATGGCTGAAATTTTTGAATTCATTGACGCCGATGGTATTCCTGGCGCAATCTACCAGGCTGTAATTGGCGCGGGGGTTGGCAATGTAGTTTCTCACGGCGTCAATTGGCTGGTAGAAACAGACACCTTTGCAAGTTTCTTCGGCTCCAACACTGATCTGTTAGAGCAGGTGCGGGATGGAGTTGAGGTTTCACTGCTTCCAGACAGTATTGACGGATACGGCGGCTGGGGTAGCTTGGTGATCACTGCTGTTGTCAATGAATTGCTTCCTGATCTTGAAACTGTCGAAGGTCAAATCGCTTCGGCTATCGCGACAGCAGTTTTGTCGGCTACCCAGGCGCTGGTTTCTTTGGGAACTTTGGGGGGGCCGGTCGGCGCCGTCATTGCCTGGGCCATCGGCGCAATCGTAGACGCCATCTTTGATAAAGATCCGCAGGCATGGACAAATGTAGGGTTTAACGAAACGACTGGCCGCTTTGAAATCAAGGACACATGGTCCGATGATGGCGGCAATGTTGAGCTTTCTCAAAACCTTGCCCAAGCCTACGTTAATGGCATGAATGGCTTTGTCGATGCGATGAAGTCTCAGTCGCACAATTTCAGCGAACTCGCTCAATGGTCCTTTGGGCACTACGAAGAATCCCTAAAGAACGTTGGCGCAGGCGGTCAAACTTTCGCGGATTTTCAGGATACTTATCTGGATGCTTACATTAGGGATTTGGCGAAAGTGCAGTTGGCAGACGGCCAAATGGCCGCTGTAAGAGCGCTTAACAATCTGAACCTCGATATTCTAATCAGCCAGGCAATAACAACACCTTCGGATGAGACTAGAGTATTTTCCGAAGTTCTGAATGAAGATGGAGTGACTACGAGCATTGTTGAAGGCGTCGTAGAAGGAGCCGTCCGTCAGATAACTATTGCGGGAGGAGCTGTCCATTCTTATGACGGCAAGCATCCTCTGGAGATTTACCAACTCGTTGCATCCACACTGCAATTCGCGGCCGATTATCACACCTATATGGAGAATACAGCTGCAATCAATGCGCTGATGGAGGCGTCACCGGATTCGGCTTTCACCGCAGGTTGGTACGCGACTTTGGCAGAAGCAGAACGCCTAGGCCTCACGGATTCATATGATCTTGCTGGAGACGAAATTGACAACGAGTTCTATACAGGCGAGAGCAACGATACGGTATCGGGTGCAGACGGCAACGATCTGATCAAAACCTATCTGGGTGATGACGTACTGAATGGTGACGCTGGGAGTGATACTCTGCACGGCGGTGCTGGAACAGATACGCTTTCCGGTGGAACAGGCGTTGATTTCCTTGAGGGGGGGGACGGAGCGGACATTGTCGATGGCGGGGCTGGCATTGATTGGGCGACTTTTGCTACGGCTTCCACAGGCGTAAACGTCGATCTCTTTGAGGGCGTCGGACTTGGGGGCGAGGCCGAAGGCGATACTTATACGAGCATTGAAAACCTTCGAGGATCCCTCTTCGAAGATACTCTCAAGGCAGATGGGAGCGGCAACATAGTTGAAGCCGGGTCAGGCAGCGATTTGGTATATGGCCACGCCGGAGACGACACTCTTTATGGCCAAGCTGGCAATGACACACTTTATGGCGATCTAGCAGACGATACGACGGTTTCGGGCAGCGACCTGCTCTATGGTGATGCGGGTGACGACGTGCTGCATGGCGGCGCCGGTTTTGACACTCTTGACGGTGGTGAAGGTCATGACCGTGCGTCCTATCGTTTCTCGACCTTGGGGGTCATCGCCTCTCTTGAGACCAATGAAACCAAGATTAATGGCGGGCTGGAAACCTACACGGCAGTTGAGGGGCTAATCGGTTCCGATCATGCGGACTACCTCTATGGGGGTGATGATGCCAACACCTTGGAAGGTTTGTTAGGAGACGATCATCTCCGCGGCGGCAAAGGGGGTGACACCTACCAGTACACTCTGGGCGACGGGAATGACCACATCATTGATTTCGACCGCGCTTCGGATGTTGTAGACCGGCTGGTTTTCACGGATGTGAATGCGGATGACGTGCGCTTCGCATCGAACAGCGGTGAAGATCTGGTGATCACGCTGTCCAACGGCGAGCGGATCACTGTGCTGGATCATTTCGCCGAGCACGAAGACAATGCCATCGAGCAGATCGAGTTTGCCGACGGCACCGTCCTGAACATGGAAGCGATCCGCAACAAGTCGGTGGCGGACCAGAAGGCGCATGGCGGCGGCACTGTCATCGGCTCCGACTTTGCCGAGACCTACACCCATGCCCTGGGTGACGGCTCCTACCGGATCTCGGACTACGACAACAACGCCCGAACCGACCGGCTGGTCTTTACGGATGTGAACTCGGATCAGGTTGTCTTCAGCCAGGCCGGCAATGATCTGCGGATTATTGTCCTGGGCGTGGAAACCATCGTCATCGCTGGTCAGCTCGGCACCAATGATGATTACTACATTGAATCATTCGAGTTTGCGGATGGGGCAATTTTGAGCCACACAGATGTGGCTGATCTCGCTATCGACGCTGCACTGGTGCCGGGCAACAAAGTTGGCACCGAAAGCGATGAAGCCTACACGCACACGCTGGGCGATGGTTCCTACTCCATCACCGACTATGACAGCTATCAAGGGGATGCTGGCAACGACAGCCTCACCTTCACCGATGTGAGTGCAGCAGATGTTACCCTCAGCCGCAT
>MDLF01000054.1 GCA_001730095.1 Rhodobacteraceae bacterium (ex Bugula neritina AB1) | reverse complement strand
TGTTGCAAACCCACCCTGGCACATCGATGCCGTCGGGGGGCGGTCATATCATCAAGGTCCACTGCTGGTCTAATCGCGTCTTCTGCGCAAGCGTAGTCAGGGAGAACCGGAAACGAAAACGAAAACGAAAACGAAACATTCCGGGCCCACCCTTGATGCGATTCAATACTCGCAGGAAAAGTTGATTGTCTAAACCTTGCCTGGGGTCGGAGAACGGCGGTTCCGCAGGATTGCGTGGGCGGTGAATTCGGCCAGTTCGCCGCGCCAGATTTGACGGCCAAAGCAGAACGGCCGGCCACCCGCGTCGAAGATCACCTGCTCCAATTCTATTCCTGCATTATAGGTCGGCAACCCGAGCAATCCTGCCTCCTCCTCATTCAATGCGCGCATACGAATGGCAATGTCGCCGGAATGAGGCGGCATACCGTATTCCCGCTCCATAAGCAGTGTTGTTGATTGCTGCAGATCATGGCTGAAAAGATCCGGAAACAGATGCGCGACAGCAAATTCCTCTTCTACAAAGGCAGGATGCCCCTTGAGCAGAAACAGCCGTGTGTACTTGTAAAGGGTGTCGCCCTCGGCCACTGCAAGCTTCGCCGCCAGGGCGGCGTCGGCCTGGATGATCTGCTTTGAGATCAGTTCGATCTTCAAGCCAAGTTCGCCGCTTTCGGCATGGGCGAAAAAGCTGACCGTCTTGCTGATGTCGTAGGTCAGCCTCTGCGGAGAGACGAATCGCCCCCGACGCCCTGAGCTGTAGGCGAGACCTTCCTGTTCAACTGCCAAAAGTGCGCGGCGGGCGGTCATCCTGCTGATGCCGAAGTGCTCTCCGATCGCTCTTTCCGAGGGCAAGGCGGCGTGCTCAGGCAGCTTTCCGCTGCGGATCTGATCTCGCAGGTGATCGATAACCTTCTGAAAGGCAGTCATTTTCTTTTCTGAGGTCAGATCATTTGCGCCCATATGTTCAGTTCCCACGACTTTTATCTTGGTATATACCAGGACATTGGTATATACCAGCAAGCGAAAGTTTCATCTTCTGACTGCATGGAGTGTCCATGGAATGCAAGGCGATGGATCAGGGGGAAAGGGCTGAAGCCCGATTTCTGGAGACAGGTTTATGAGCGTGATGCCGGATATTCAGACACTGGGGTTCACAGCAGATGGCGGCCTGGGTGAAAAGGCCAAGATCGGGTTGATTGTGCTGCAGTCGGATCAGACCATTGAGCATGAGTTTGCCAGGGTTCTGCGCCGCAACGGGGTTGCTCTGTACCATGCCCGCATCCCGAACGAGATGAATGTTACCTGCAGCACCCTGCAGAAAATGGAGGCCGATCTTCCGGCCGCCGCTGCCCTTCTGCCCGCGACCTTTGGGTTGGATTCGATTGGCTATTGCTGCACCTCGGGCGCGACGCTGATCGGTGAAGCCCGTGTCGATGAACTCCTGCGTAAGGAGCATCCGAATGCCAAAACCACCAACCCGCTGACCGCCTGCAAAGCCGCGCTGAAGGCGCTGAAGCTCAGGAAGATTGCGCTCATCACGCCTTATGCCGCCGAGGTGACCACTGAATTGCGGGACAATCTGGCTGCGGCCGGGTTCGAGGTGACTGCGGTGGGAACTTTCAACCAATCGGATGATTTCAAGGTCGCCCGGATTTCCCCCGAAAGCATTCTGGCGGCGGTCAAGGACATCGGCCAGCGGACGGATTGCGATGGGGTGTTCGTGTCCTGCACCAGCCTGCGGGTCATGGAGGTCATTGCCGAGGCCGAGAAGGCAATTTGCAAACCGGTCCTGTCCAGCAACCAGGTCACCGCCTGGCATCTGGCCCGGCTGGCCGGCGTCGGCGACAATATTGCCGGGGCGGGCATGCTGTTTCACACCCAGCTGAGGGCGGAAAACTAGGATGAAGATGGGCATGCACCCCACCGCAGAGCGCGGGTTCTCAACAGCTGAATTTGAACAGCGCACGCAAGCCGCCCAGAAAATCATGGCCGACCTCGGTCTGGATGCGCTGCTGCTGACCACCGAACCGGAAGTGCGGTATTTTACCGGATTTGACACGGTTTTCTGGCTCAGCCCGACGCGGCCCTGGTTTGTGGTGATCCCGGCCAGTGGCGCGCCCATTGCTGTGATCCCGGAAATCGGCGGGCCCAGCATGTCGCTGACCTGGATATCCGATATTCGCACCTGGCTGGCTCCGCACCCTGAGGACGACGGCATTTCCCTGCTGGCGGACACTCTGCGCGAGGTGATGCCGGGCGGCGGAACACTGGGTCTGCCGATGGGCCATGAAACCCACGTGCGGATGCCTGCGGCTGATTTTCAGAAACTGCAAGGCAGGCTGGACAGTATAACCATGGCCGACGGTACCGATGTTGTGCGCCGCCTGCGGATGGTGAAATCCAACTCTGAGATCGCCAAGATTGCGCGCATTTGCAGCATCGCGTCTTCTGCGTTTGAGGATCTGCCGAATTTTATCAACGCAGGCGACACCGAACGCCAGGCCTTTGCCAAGTTCAAGATCAATCTGCTGCAGCAAGGCGCCGATGACGTGCCGTATCTGGTTGGCAGTTCCGGCCCTGGCGGGTTCTCGGATGTGATCAACCGCCCCACCGACCGGGTGATCGCAGACGGCGATATGCTGCTGTTGGACACCGGTTCGCTGTGGGGCGGCTATAGCTGCGATTTCGACCGCAACTATGCATTTGGCCATGCCTCGGACGCAGCCAAACAGGCCTATGATTTGGCCTGGCGCGCAACTGAGGCCGGATTGCAGGCGGCACGTCCCGGCATCACCACCACGGACCTGTGGGGCGTCATGGCCAAGGTGCTGGAGGACGGCGGCGACAGCGGCCATCAGATCGGCCGCATGGGGCACGGGCTGGGGATGCAGGTGACCGAATGGCCCTCGCTTATGCCCGGCGACAATACCGTGATTGAGGCCGGCATGGTGCTGACGCTTGAACCCGGCTTCGCCTTTGGCGGCAACAAGATGATGCTGCACGAAGAAAACATCGTCATCCACGAGGATGGCGCCGAACTGTTGTCGCGCCGCGCCGCGCGCGAGCTTCCGATCATCACATAAGCCACGGATATCACCAGAATGACCAAGCAACTCCCGTCCCACGCGCAGGTTGTCATCATCGGCGGCGGCATTCACGGCTGCTCGGTGGCCTATCATCTGGCCAAACAGGGCCTGACCGATGTTGTGCTGCTGGAGCGCAAGCAGCTGACCAGCGGCACCACCTGGCACGCGGCCGGCCTTGTGGGGCAGCTGCAGGGCAGCCATGCCACCACCGCCTTTGCCAAATACGGCATTGAGCTGCTGGAGGAGATCGAGGCGGAGACCGGGCAAAATCCGGGCTACCGGCGGTCGGGGTCCATCTCGGTTGCGGTCAATGATGAACGCATGGCCGAGCTGAAGCGCAAGGCCGACTTTGCGGCGCTGTTCGGGATTGAAGCGCAGTATCTGGAAACCGCAGAAATTCAGGAGCGCTGGCCGCTGATGAACCCGGATGGCGTGCTGGGCGGCATCTACCTGCCCAGCGATGGCTCTGCCAACCCGGTGGATCTGACCACGGCGCTGGCCAAAGGCGCACGGATGCGCGGCGCGAAGATATTTGAAAACATCAAGGTCGAAGAGGTGCTGACCCGCGGCACCAAGGCGGTGGGCGTGCGCACCGATCAGGGCACCATCAGCGCCGATTACGTGGTGAACTGCGGCGGCATGTGGGCGCGCGAACTGGGCCGCCAGAACGGGGTCGGGGTGCCGTTGCATGCCTGCGAGCATTACTATCTGGTGACCGAAGCGATCGAGAACCTGCCCAGCGACCTGCCGGTGCTGCGGTCCTATTGCGATGGCACCTATTGGAAGGAAGACGCAGGCAAGCTGCTGTTCGGCTTTGCTCATTTTCAAGCCAAACCCTGGGGTATGAAAGGCATTTCCGAGGACTTTGAATTCGACAGCCTGCCGTTTGTCGAAGACGATGTGATGGAGGTGCTGGAACTGGCAATGAACCGGGTGCCGCTCTTGCAGGAAACCGGCATCCGCACCTTCTTTAACGGGCCAGAGAGTTATTCCTATGACGGGCGGTTCATTCTGGGACAGGCGCCGGATATCGCCAATTACTTTGTTCTGGGCGGGGTGAATTCCACCGGCATCCAGTCAGGCAGCGGCGCGGGCCGGGCCCTGGCGCAATGGATCATCGACGGCCATCCGCCGATTGACCTCAGCGAAATGGACCCCAAGCGCTGCGAGGAGTTCCAGGCGCGCGATCCCTATCTGCAGGAACGCTGCCCGGAAACGCTGGTGCTGACCTATGCGATGCATTGGCCGAACCGCCAGCGCGAAACCGTCCGCAACCTGCGCCGCACCCCGTTCTACCACCCCATGAAGGCCCGCGGCGCCTGTTTCACCGAGGCCCAGGGCTGGGAACGCCCCGGCTGGTTTGCACCCGAAGGGGTGGAGCCGAAGTATGAATACAGTTTTGGTCGCCAGAACTGGTTCCCCTATGTGCAGGAAGAGCAAAAGGCCGCCCGCGAAGCGGTTGCGATGATCGACTATTCGATGCTGGGCAAGCTGATGGTCGTGGGCAAGGATGCCGAAAGCTTTCTGCAGCGGGTCTGCACCAACAATATGGCGATGGCCAATGGCCGGGTTGCCTATACGCTGATGCTGAACGACCGCGGCGGCATCGAAAGCGACGTCACAGTGGCGCGTCATGGCGACGACAGTTTCATGGTGATGAGCTCAATCTCGCACACAAGGCGCGACTATCTGCATTTGCGCGATCTGATCCGCGATGATGAGGACGTGCGGCTGCGCGATGCGACAACCGCCTATGGCGTGCTGGGGATCATGGGGCCCAAAAGCCGTGCGCTGTTGCAGGCCGTCAGCGATGCGGATGTCTCGAACGCGGGTTTTCCGTTCAACAGCCTGCAGCATTTCCATATCGGCCACGCGCCAGTGTTTGCGCAGCGGCTGTCCTATTCCGGTGAATTGGGCTGGGAGATTTTCATCACCCCGGATTTCGCCGAGCACGTGTTCGAGGTGCTCATGCAGGCGGGCGAAGAGTTCGGCCTGAAACTGATCGGCGGCGAGGCGCTGAATGCGCTGCGGCTGGAAAAGGGCTTTGTCCACTGGGGCCACGACATGGCCTACACCGAGGCGCCGCACCAGATGGGCATGGAATTTGTCTGCAAGACAAAGAAGCCCATCCCATTTATCGGCCGCGACGCCTATCTGGCGCGCAAGGCGGAAAACAAGGGGCCGTTCCTGTGCTCGATCAAGCTGTGCGACCCGGAACCGCTGCTGCATCACAACGAACCCGTCCTGCGGGACGGCAAGATCGCGGGCTATGTGACAGCCGGCGCCTGGGGCCAAACCGTCGGGGCAGCTGTCGGCCTGTGCCTGCTGACCCTGCCCGAAGGCGAAACAGACAAGACAGCGGTTGAGAACGGCCGGTTCACAGTCCTGGTGGAGGGCAAAAGCATCGAGGCGGATGTCAGCCTGACCCCGTTCTATGACCCGCAAAGCAAACGGATGCTGTCCAGCGCCTGAGGGCGCCTGGCACCAAGGAGGAGTTCACGGTCCTGATGCACATCCCCGGTGTCCCGCTCTCATCACCGGCCCAAGCTCAGGACCGTGGCAATGGAGACGCCGCCCAAACCAAACAACAGGCGCGAATTCCAAATCGAAGACAGGTCAAATTCTGGGAGGAAACCATGACTTACAAACTACTCAACACTCTGGGCGCACCGGCAGTTGCAACCGTGGTCAGCTCGATTGCGGCGCTGGCCGGGCCAATTGATGACCGCATCGCCGCCGGCGAGCCGCTCCGCATCGGCTTTTCCAACATTCCGATCTGGGGCTACCCTGACGAAAATGGCGACGCCAAGGGCTTTGTGAATGAGATCGCCATCGATATCTTGAAAAAAATGGGCCACGAAAGCGTCGAGGCGACCGTAACCGACTGGGGTGGGCTGATCCCGGGGCTACAGGCCAACCGCTATGACATGATCACTGGCGGGCTTTATATCCTCAACAGCCGCTGCGAGAATATCTCCTTCTCCGAGCCGATTGCCCAGTCCGGCGACGCCTTTATCGTTCCGGCCGGCAATCCCAAGGGCATCCAGACCTATCAGGACATTCTGGCTGCAGAAGCGGTACTGGCTGCAGGTTCCGGTTACAACACCGTCGAAGCCGCCAAGAAGGAAGGGCTGACCGACGCGACGATCATGCAGGTGCCGGGCCCGACCGAGATGCTGGCCGCAGTTAAGGCAGGCCGCGCAGATGCTGCGGGCATGACCTATTTCGAAGCGGCGCATCTGGCGGAAAGCGATGAGGCCGTCGACGTGACCGACCCCAGCGCCCTGCCGGAATGGACGCTGAACTGGGTCGGCATCGGCTTCCGCGACGCTGACAGCGCTTTCCTGGCTGAGTTCAACACAGCGCTGGCAGAATACATCGGCTCTGAGGAAATGATGCAGACGGTCGCAAAATACGGCTACACCGAAAGCACCCTGCCCGGTGACAAGACCACCGAATGGACCTGTGCCAACCGCTGATCCGAATGTGTGGCGGGCCCCTGCGGTTCGCCACATGCAAATCTCCTCGTGCCATACGGATTACTGATGGGTTTCTATGATTTCCTGATCCAGTACTGGCCGCGGCTTCTGACAGGGACGGGCGTCACCTTGGCCCAATTCCTGCTCGCTGCGGTGATTGGAATCGCGATCTCGCTCTGCATGGGCTTGATGAAACTGTCGCAGAACGCGCTTATGCGCGGCGCGGCGGTGACTTACATCGAGATTTTCCGCGGCACCTCGCTGGTGGTGCAGCTGTACTGGATTTTCTTCGTGCTGCCGCTGTTCGGTCTGACGATTGAAAAATTCACCGCAGGATATCTGGCTGTCGGCATGAACATCGGCGCTTACGGCGCCGAGCTGGTGCGCGGTGGCATCCTATCAGTGCCCAAGGGGCAATGGGAAGCGGCGCTGGCGATCAACATGAGCCCGGCGCAGCGCATGCGGCGGATCATCCTGCCGCAGGCGCTGGTCAGCATGCTGCCGCCCTGGGGCAACCTGATGATCGAGCTGCTCAAAGGCACCGCGCTAGTGTCGCTAATCTCGGTCGCCGACCTGATGTTCGAGGCGCGGCAGATCAATGCCTCCACCTTCCTGTCGGCGCAGGTCTTTGGCGCGGCACTGGTGATCTACTATGTCCTGGCCCGCTTTCTGGTGACGCCGTTCATGCGCTGGCTGGAACGCCATATGGCGCGCAAACTGGGGAGAGCCTGAGTCATGTTTGACTGGAAATGGGACTTTACCTGGGAGATCCTGCCGCGGCTGATCTCTGCTACCGGCAACACGCTGATCGCAGCCGGGGCGGGCTATGTGATTGCCGTGGTTCTGGGGCTGATGCTGGCACTGGCGCAACGCACGCCGTCGCGGGCGGTGACCTTTACCGTGCGGGAATTCGTGGAGTTCATCCGCTCCACCCCACTGATCCTGCAGATCTTCTTTGTCTTCTATGTGGGGCCGCAGTTCGGTATCCGCCTCAGCCCCTGGATGTCAGGCATGATCGCCATCGGCCTGCACTATGCCTGCTACCTGTCGGAGGTCTACCGCGGCGGTATCGAGAGCGTGCCGAAAGGCCAGTGGGAGGCGGCCATCGCGCTGAACATGACCACGGTGCAAAAATACCGGCGGGTGATCATACCGCAGGCGATCCCACCCGCGCTGGCCGGCATGGGCAACTATCTGGTCGGCATCTTCAAGGACACCCCGATGCTATCGGTGATCGGGGTGGCCGAGCTCATTCATACCGCCAACGCCATCGGATCCGAGAACTACCGGTTCCTGGAACCCTATACGATGGTTGGCATCATCTTTCTGGCAATATCCCTGCCGGCAGCGGGCCTGATCCGGCTGTTCGAAGGGTATGTGCGCCGCAAACTGGGACTGTAACGATGCTGGACAAGACTGGCTTTCCGCTTGAAATCACCGGTGAAGACACGCCGATGGTGAGCTTTCGCAAAGTGAACAAATCCTATGGGGCACTGACCGTTCTGGACGATCTGGACCTGGATGTCGCAGCCGGCGAGATGGTGTCGATCATCGGCCCGTCAGGGTCAGGCAAAACCACGGTGCTGCGGATGCTGATGACACTGGAGCGGATCAACGGCGGGGTAATCTATGTGGATGGCAAGCCGCTGACCCATATGCCCCGGGGCGGCCAGCTAGTGTCCGCCAACGAACGGCATCTGCGCAGCCGCCGCGCTGACATTGGCATGTGTTTCCAGCACTTCAACCTGTTCCCGCATATGACCGCGCTGGAAAACTGCATGGAAGGGCCGGTGCAGGTTCTGGGCCTGCCCAAGGCCGAAGCGCGCGACCGTTCGGAAGAATTGCTGGAACTGGTGGGCATGATCGCCAAAAAGGATCAGCACCCGTCACGGCTGTCGGGCGGCCAGCAGCAACGGGTTGCCATTGCGCGGGCGCTGGCGATGCGGCCCAAGGTGATGCTGTTTGACGAGGTGACATCGGCCCTGGACCCAGAAGTGATCGGTGAAGTCACCAATGTGATCCGCCAGCTGGTGTCGGAGCACAACCTGACGATGCTGATGGTGACCCACCAGATGGGCTTTGCCCGCGATATTTCGGACCGGGTGTGTTTCTTCTACGGCGGCCGGATTGAGGAGCAGGGACCCCCGACCCAGCTGTTTGGCAATCCCCAGCGCGAGCGAACGCAACAATTCCTGAGCGCGGTGCGGGAAGCGGTCTGAAGACCAGAGCGGGTTTTCTCAGCAATTGGTCAATGCGGCGGGTCTGCCCGGCGAGCGGCCATTTGATCTTGGCAAATGCTACGTGGCACATGAACGGCTGGTCTGGTGAAGCTGCACTGCGATAACTGAACGACTACCGGCTGGCGCCGGTAGGATCGGCAATGTGATTTTCCAGGTACTGAAGTACGATGTCTTCGGTGATTGCACCGTTGGTGGTTGAAAAATACCCGCGGCCCCAGAACCGGCAGCCCCAATAGCGCCTGCGGATCGCGGGGAATTCCCGTTGCACTCGGTAAGACGAACGGCCCTTCATCTTGCGCACCAGATCGGAAATGGCGAGTTTCGGCGGCACAGGCACGAACATATGCACATGGTCGCTCGACAAGACCTCGTGTAAGATGGCGCCCCCGTTCTCCGCGCAGACCTGGTGGCAGATCTCGCGCATCCGCAGGCGCAATGCCCCGTGCAGCACTTTGTAGCGGTATTTGGTCGACCATACGATATGAAAGCGGTGGTAGAAAACGCAGTGACTGCCGGTGTCATATTGCATGCCGCTACCCTCTGGAAAATGAGCCTTCGACCCGGCTGCGGCTCATTTTCCAGAGGGTAAGCGCATAACAGGATTCTTTCACGCTAAAGCGGGTCCGGCTGGAAGCCGGAGGGTTTGCTCCAGAGAGTGGGTAGTAAACCTGCAAACTAGCCCTGATTTTCCGACCAGGAAGTCAGAACAAAAGTAACAGAACACCTGCGCCGATGACGGGACCTGGGTCAGCAATCTGAAAGAATGACAGTTTTGTTTGGCATTCGCCATTCACCCACCCAGACCGCGGTGTCATCAGATACTGCCGAGATCCGTCATCAGCAGGAAACGCCTGCGGAATTCGTCAAGCTTATCCGGCTCCAGCAGATCCGCCGGATGTGACACGCCGAAGGCTCTTTCCGTTCGGTCCTGCAGCTCCACCAGCTGGCGCTCAATATCCAGCTGGGCAAAAGTGGACGGCAGCGCCAATGCGGTTTCAAACACGGTCCGCAACGGTTGGGAGCCAATGATGTTATACCAATGCGCATCCTCACTGCCCCCCTCATCCGCCACCGACTGCAGCTCGCGTTCCAGCGCCAGCGCCAGCCGCATGTTGGGATCCGAGTTTCCGATTTCGATTTCGAATTGGCGGGTGGTGTAGAGATCGGCCAGCTCCTCGGCAAACCCGTCCGGATACACCTTTGCTTCTTCCCCCTTGTTGAAGGAGAAAGCGTAAGCCATTGCTTTCATGTTGTTGTCGTGGTGCAGATTTGCATAAGAAATCTCTGACGAGAGGTCGGAATCCAGCGTCTTGGTCATTACATTGAAGTCGCCGCTCCGGTGCCCCAGCCCGAACAGGTCCAACGAAGCCTCAAACAGGCTGAGGTCCAAAACCACATCCTGTGCCTGGGTCATACTGTCCAGCTTGTCGGTGATCTCATCGGAGAACACCTGCATCTTGCTGACATGCTCCGGCCATGTGCTGGTCTGGAAGGCCTCGGCGAAATCGAAGTAGGCAATGTTCTCTGGCTGATTCACAAAGGAGTTCGGGTCGCTCAGGTCGGATTCCAGCACTTGCCGCAGGAAGGTTTCGCTGCGATCGCTGACATTGAACTGGTCCAATGCATCCGCCAGAAGATCCGGGTTCAGCAGCAGCTCATCCGGATCGGTCATCGCATTGATATCCGGATAGCCGAAGCCAAACGCCTTTGAGACATTCAGATACCGCGTATCCTCCAGCTGGTTCACAAAGGAGTCAGGATCCGTAGTGTCCGAATTCAGCACCCGCCGCAGGAAATCCGTGCTGGTCCGCTCCAGATCGAAGGTCTCGATCACCGCCTGCAGCAGCTCCTCGTCCTCCAGCAGGTCATCGGCGCTGGCCAGACCCTCTGTGTGCTGGTTGAATTCCGTGACCAGCGCCTGGATACTGTTGTTGTATTCCTGCGGTTTGTTGAATTCGAACTGACGGGCGAAATCTGCAATGCGGGTGTCGGAGAGCTTGTTGGCAAAAGACTCCGGATCGCTCAGATCAGACTCCAGTACCTGCTGCAGGAAGAACTGGTTGTTTTCCATTCCCTTGAGGCCAACGTTGTCCAGCGCCTTGGTCAGAAGCGTTGAATTGGACAACAGATCGTCCGGCGTGGATATACTCGCAAATTCACTGCCTGCCCCGGCGCCGGGCAGCTGCGGTCCGTCCGGGCTGTTGAAGCCAAAGGTCGTTGCCAGCGCCAGGTAGCGGCTGTCGTTGAGGCGGTTCACAAAGGAACCAGAATCACTTGGGTCGGACTCCAGCACCTTCTGGATATAGGCGCGGTTATTGATGTCCTCATCCAGGCCAAAGGCGCCCAGTGTCACTTGCAGTAGGCTGTAATCATCCAGCAGTTCCTCTGGACTCTGGATGCTTGTGATGCGCTCTTTGAAATCCTGCACCTGACGGTCCAGAATAGGTGATTTTTCATAGACTTCCTGCTGCTGGGCCTGGGTCCGCTGCAGGAAGGACCAGCCGGAAATACCGGTGCCGAACACATAGGGTGTAAAACTCACGCGCGTGTCTCCTGTGACAACTTGCCCCGCCCGGCGCCGCCGGACCTTTCCCATTTGCCGCAGGCTATCTGAAGGGAGTGAAGATTTCGGAAACGCCCGTCAGCAGATGTCTTGGACCTGCCCGAAAAGAGGGCTGGCAGCTGCCCTCGCGCAGCGCTCCCGCCTGCTTCATCCCCCTCGGAGCTGGGGCGCGCAGTTGGGCCGGGCGCCGCGCAAGGCGCGGCGCGGGCAGAAAAAGGCACCCGCTGCCTTCACCGGCAGGCCAGAGCGTCCGCCAGCCTGGTTTCAGGATCAAAAGGGCCGATGTCCCGGGCAGTGACTTTGCCATCCCGCAGCCGCGCGGCCATGATCCGGCGCCAATCGCCGCTGGCCATCACCAGTTCCGGCCCCGCACCGCAATCGCGGATGCCGGAGGTGATGAAATCCTCGCCGATCCGGTGATTGGTCAGACCGGGCTTGCTGGCGACCTCATGCAGCGCGCCATCCCGGAAGCGCCAGATGCGCAGAGTTTTCGCCAGATGCGGCCGGTCGACATAGGCGATCTCCACATGCCCGTCACCATCCAGATCCGCAGCGCCGACAGGGGCCAGCCAGCGGTTGCGGGTGCCGATATGCGGGGTTTCCGCAATCTTTTCGCCGTGCGCGTTGTAAATGGCCAACTGGGCGCCCGCTGCCGCATCAGTCTCGACCACCAGCACCTCAGGTTTCCCATCGCCGTCTACATCTGCAAGCCGCGGCGCAATGTCTTCAAAGACGTGATCCAGCGGCAGACGGATCAGGATTTCAGACTTTTGGTAGACGGCTTGGGCGAACACACCTCCGGGCCCGGTGTTTTCCACCTTCAGCACCAGCACCCCGTATTCCACATCATCTCCCAGCACCGCATGGCCGTAGCGGGTGGTGGGCTCGCTGTAGCGCGCCGAGACAATCCGGTCTTCCGCCGCCAGCACAGACGGGCTGGCCATGGCCAACCCCAAACACAACATCCGCCAAACGCGGCGGGTGAAACGGAGCCGGCTGCGCAACGGAAGACGCCGCGCTACCGCCCCCGCAGCCATCAGATCTGCTTTTCAGGCATATGCACCACAAGACCGTCCAGCGCATCGCTCACCTTGATCTGGCAGGTCAGGCGCGAGCGGGCCGGATCGGGCTCATAGGCGAAATCCAGCATGTCTTCTTCCATATCGTCCTTGGCAGGCAGCTTCTCGACCCAATCCGGCGCAATGTAAACGTGGCAGGTCGAGCAGGCGCAGGCACCGCCGCAATCGGCTTCGATGCCGGGAATGTTGTTGTCGCGCGCGCCTTCCATCACGGTCAGCCCATTGGCGACATCCACGACATGGCTTGTGCCGTTGTGCTCGATGTAGGTGATCTTTGCCATTGTCAGCTCTCTTCCCTTTTCCGGTACTCGGGCGACTGTGTAGCCAAGCGCCTGCGCAGGCGCTACCCCCAATTGCGACCCCCTGCGCCGCTGCTGGACTTTCCCGCCAAATGTTCTATATTTGTTCGGGTCAAAAAATTCTCAACCGCAAGGCCGTTTTCCTCATGCCAGCCCCCCTCCAGGCCGCTGCGGCCATCGCCGCCCCACCCGGTCCGACCGATCCGCACAGCAGCCCGTGCCCCTGGCCGCGCCCGCCCCATTGCCTGCCCGCCGCCCGCCTGCAGGAGCCGCCGCAGAATGCCCGCATCACCGTCGCCGGGCTGGTGATCCTGCGCCAGCGCCCCGGCACTGCCAAAGGCGTGATCTTCGTCACGCTCGAGGATGAGACCGGCATCGTCAACGTCATCGTCTGGCGCAAGATCTACGAGAGCTTCCGCCGCGCGGTGATTTCCGGGCGGATGCTGCGGGTCACCGGGCGGCTGCAGCGGGCCCATTCGGTCACCCACGTGATCGCAGAAACGGTGGAGGACATCTCGCCGATGCTCGACCTCTTGCTGGCGGACCCGGCCCGCTAGCCTCCCGCCTCATTCATCCGACCCAAGCGACAATCCAGCCTTTGCGGACAGATAAGAACTCGGCTAGTCTGCCGCGAAAGCAGCGGTGTGCGGTTCCAGCAAGGAGCCAGGCAAGGGCACCGGCAAGAGGCAAACCGGCATGACGCCACCCAGATCCCTCCTTCGCGGGCGTCAGGCCCCGCCCCTGCTGCTGGCTCTGCTCGCAACGCTGGCGGCATGCGTGCAGCCGCAGCCCGGCGGCCCTGGTTCCGAAACCGGTCGCTACGCCCCGCCCGGCGCCGCCCCCGGCACCTGCTGGAGCAAACACACCGCGCCCGCCGTCATCGAAACCGTCACCAGACAGGTGCTGGCCGAACCGGAACAGCAGGATGCCAACGGCCGGGTGATCCGCCCGGCAACCTTCCGCACCGAAACCAGACAGGAAATCGTGCGGCCGCGGCAGGAACAATGGATCGAAATCCCCTGCCCTGCCATGATGACCCCGGACTTCATCCGCACCATTCAGCGGGCGCTGACCGCGCGCGGGCTCTACCGCGGTCCCGTGCATGGCCGCATGGACGCGGCCACCCGCAGGGCCGTACAGCGCTACCAGGCGCCGCTGGGGCCAGACAGCGGCACTCTGACACTCACCTCGGCCCGCAGGCTGGGGCTGGTTGCTGTACCCGGCTGAACCACCCGGTTCCGCTGCCCGGTTCCCAGCTGCCCAACCCTCTGCTAAGCTCCGCACACCGGGCTATCGCAACAAGTGAGACAGACATCATGCTGACCACCCGCCTGCCGGACACCGGCTTTCTATCCGGTGCCTCCGGCCCGCTGCGCCGGATGCTGGAAAGCCAGGCCGCTGAGGTGAACCTGCGCCAGGGCGAAGTGCTGTTTGAACAGGGCGATGCCGGTGATGCGCTCTATGCCATTGCCGAAGGCGCACTGGAGTTTTCGGTGCTGTCCGCCTCGGGCCGCAAACTGTCACTCGACATGATGCGCCCCGGCGCGGTGTTTGGAGAAATCACCCTGTTTGATCCCGGTGAGCGCACTGCCACCGCCATTGCCGCCGAACCCAGCCGGGTGCTGCGCCTGCGCAGTGGGGATGTGCTGGCGCAAATCCGCCAATACCCCGACCTGGCCGCCGACCTCCTGCGGCTGGCCGGCCAGCGGATGCGCTGGATGAACACCCAATTGAACGAGCAGGTGTTCCTGCCGATGCCGGTGCGGCTGGCGCGCAAGCTGTTGTATCTGGCCCCCGAAGGCCGCGACGGGCGGGTCGCCCTGTCGCAAGCCGAGCTGGCAGAATTTGTCGGCGCCACCCGCGAGGCGGTTTCAAAAACCCTAGCAGCCTGGAAGCGCAACGGTCTGGTCAGCATCAGCCGCGGCGGCGTCCAGATCCTCGACCGCACGGAACTGGCGGTCCTGGCCGAGCCGGACTCGATCTGACCGCGCCCGCAGGCACGATACCTGCGGATTTCTGCAACCAAATCCGCTCTCTGTAATCCGGATCACAGACCCCGGCGCCTCGCTGCGCCAAAATTCCCCCATAGACAGCCATTATCCGTTCCATCCCAATGGCTGCCTGTCCAACAAGAGCCATGTGCCCGCCAGCGCATGGCTCTTCCCTATCGCGGGCCTAGCCCGCCGGACAGCGCATCATGCCTTCCAGAACAACCTGCTCCAGCTGGCCTCGGGCGCTTTTACGCCGTTTCAATCTGTTCAGTTTCCGGGTGTCTTCAGTCCCGGTCCACCATGATTCCAGCAGGAATGCTTTGACCTTTTTATCCGTGCGGCTTTCGACAATGCCGTACAGGCACTCACATTTCGGAACGGTGGACATCACGCCCTCTACGGTCTCATGGTGAACAATCTGGGCGCAGTATTCTGCCTTGTTGTCCGGCATATCCTCTGCCAAGGCAGGCGACACCAGCACACAGGCGGCAAAGCCTGCAAAAACATTCATTCGAATCATAAATTAAATCCTTGTATCAATCCCTTAGATCGATACTCCCGCGCCGGCCAAGCTGCAACGCCCCCCCCAGGCACCGCGCCATTCTGCCCGGCAGCAGCCAAAGTTTTCTGAAAACTTCTGCCAGGAGGCTTCAAAAGTCATGCACCACCCGTTGAACGGAAATGGCCGGGCATCTGCCCGGCCACTGCCACTTTATCCAGCTCTGCCTCCCGGCCGTTACTGTGTCAGGTTCAGCGCCACAAAGCGTGGCTCGCCGCCGCGGCGCACCAGGAGAAGCAGCGACTTGCGCCCGGCCTTTTTGGCCTCGCTGACGCGTGCCTCCAGATCACTGATCGCTGCAACCTTCTGCTGGCCCGCCTCGGTGATCACATCCCCGGCCCGCAGACCTTTCTCCCAGGCTTCCGAGGTCTCGTCCACCGACAGAACTGCCAGCCCCTGGACGTCTTCTGCCACGTTCAGCTCAGCGCGCATCTGGTCAGTCAGCACACCAACCGACAGCCCAAGCAGTTCCTTCTCGGTGCTGCCCGGTGCCTCGCCGCTGCCGCCGTCGCCCGAAGGTCCGCGCTCGGCGTCCTCGCGGCGCCCCAGGGTGATCCGCAGCGTCTCAGTCTTGCCTTCCCGGTAGACCACCACGCGCACGGTCTTGCCGACCTCAGCGTTGCCAACCTGACGCACCAGCCCGCGCGTGTCCTTCACATCGGTGCCGTCAAAGCTGACAATCACGTCCCCTGCCAGCACGCCGCCGTCCTTGGCCGGGCCGTCCGGAACATCCGTGACCAGTGCGCCGTTGGCCTTGTCCAGCCCCATCGCTTCGGCCAGATCCGCATCCACATCCTGGATTTTCACACCCAACCAGCCGCGGCGGGTCTCGCCGAATTCCTTCAGCTGCTCAACCACCTTGACGACCACGTTTGACGCCATCGAAAACCCGATGCCGATCGAGCCGCCGTTGGGCGACAGAATTGCAGTGTTCACGCCGACAACATCGCCATCCATGTTGAACAGCGGCCCGCCCGAGTTGCCCCGGTTGATCGCCGCATCGGTCTGGATGTAATCATCATAAGACCCCGACAGCTCGCGGTTGCGGGCCGACACAATGCCCGCAGAGACAGAGAACCCCTGCCCCAGCGGGTTGCCCATGGCCACCACCCAGTCGCCAACGCGGGCGGTGTCGCTATTGCCAAATTTGACGAATTTCAACGGCATCGGCGCCTCGACCTTCAAAAGCGCGATATCGGTATTGGGATCAGTGCCGATCACCTTCGCAGGCACCAGATTCTTGGGCTGGCCTTCGCCGGGGAAAAACTCAATCTCGATTTCATCCGCCCCGTCGATCACATGGTTGTTGGTGACGATAAAACCATCCTCGGAAATCACAAAACCGGACCCCAGCGCCGAAGAGCGGCGCGGCCGGTTGCCATTGCCGTTTCCATTGCGGTCCTGGAACTCGCGGAAGAAATCCTCAAACGGCGACCCTTCCGGCACAATACCCTGCGGCCCTGAGCGCCCCTCGACGACGGTGCTGGTGGTGATGTTGACGACCGCCGGGCTGACCTTATCGGCCAAGGGGGCCAGGCTTTCAGGCCGGGCTATTGCGCTTACGGCCTGCATCAGCAACACCGCCGCGGCCAGCACAACAAACCAGGCCAGCCGGATCCACCCACCGCTGCCGTCTGCCCGGCCGGAAATTGCAATTGCCTGTGGCTGCACGGATCTACTCCTTGTGTTATTCAATTCTTCTCCCCTGTCCGGCCGGCGCAAACGCCACAACTGCCGGGCAAAGTCTTCTCCACCCAATGTAGGAACTCTTCCCCAACCCGCAACAAATGTTGCACGGAATAAACCCGCTGTGTGTCACACCGCTGTGATCGGTTGCGCGAGAGAGGCCCTGCTGATGCCATCCTAGCAGGGAAATATTACGGTTTCGCTGAAAAATTACGGGGAAAGCGCCGCTCTAAATCCCCAGTCGGAACGCCAGCCATACCAAAACCAGCCCCAGCGCCAGCGCCGCCAGCCCGGCATTGCGGCGCTGCTCTTGGCTCAATCTGCGCAGCATCTCCAAGAGCTGCTCCACAAGCGAAGGGGCCAGTGCGTACACCAGCCCCTCTGCAATCAATACCAGCCCGAGGGCCAGGAGGATAACCCCCATTACTGCCCTGCCGACTTGCCGTCCGAGGACTTCAGATAGTTGAAGAACTCATTGTCAGGCGACAGCACCATGGTGGAATTCCCCGCCAGCAGCGAATTCGCATAGGCATTGAGCGAACGGTAGAATTCAAAGAACTCAGGATCCGCGCCATAGGCTGCAGCAAAGATACTGTTGCGCTCGGCATCTGCCTCACCGCGGATGATCTCTGCCTCGCGCTGTGCTTCGGAAACCAGCTCCACCACCGTCCGGTCGGCCTGCGCCCGGATCCGCTGTGCTGCCTCGTTACCACGGGCGCGCTCGTCAGTGGCTTCGCGCACACGCTCGGCCCGCATCCGTTCAAACGTGGCGTCCAGGTTTTCCGCCGGCAGGTCGGTGCGCTTCAGACGCACGTCGATGATGGCAATGCCCAGCGCACGGGCATCGGCAATCGCACCGTTGCGGATGCGCAGCATCAGTGCCGCCCGGTCGGACGACAGGATGTCGTTGGAGCTGACCGAGCCCAGCACCTCACGGGTCTGCGCCCGCAGGATCGAATCCAGACGGTTTTCCGCAGTGGCGATACCGCCAGCACCAACCGCCTGACGGAACCGGTTCACGTCCACGATCCGATAGCGCGCAAAGGCGTCGACCACCAGACGCCGGTCATCCGACGGGGTGATTTCCAGCGGATCAATGTCACGGCTCAGGATACGGTCGTCATAGCGCACCACTTCCTGAATTACCGGGATCTTGAACGCCAGGCCCGGATCTTCCTTGACCGAAACCACCCGGCCGAACTGCAGCACCAGCGCCTTTTCGCGCTCATCCACGATGAACACCGACGACAGGGCGGCAATGGCGGCAATCACCAGAACCGGCAGCAAAAGAGTTGTCTTGCGCATCAGTTGCTTCCTCCGCGACGCAGTTCATTCAGCGGCAGGTAAGGCACAACGCCCTGGCCTTCGCCAGACTGCTCGTCAAGAATGATCTTGTCGACCCGGCCCAGCACCTCTTCCATGGTTTCCAGGTACAGACGCTTGCGGGTCACTTCGGGCGCCTTCTGGTATTCGGTCAGAACCGCGCTAAAGCGGCTGGCTTCACCCTGGGCTTCGTTCACAACCTGTGCGCGGTAGCCTTCGGCTTTTTCCAGCAGCTCTGCAGCCTGGCCGCGAGCCTCCGCCAACGCATTGTTGGCATAGGCGTCCGCTTCGTTCTGACGACGGTCACGTTCCTGCTCAGCAGCCTGCACATCGCGGAAGGCCGCAATCACGGATGCCGGCGGGTCGGCCTTGTCAAAGTTCACCCGGATAATGTTGATGCCGCTGTCGTAATCATCCAGCGTGAACTGGATCAGCTCCTGCAGCCGCGACGCAATCGACCCACGATCGCGGTTCAGGATCGGCGCCAGCTCGGACTGGGCGATAATCTCGCGCATCGCCGATTCCGACACTGCCCGGATGGTGGTGCGGGCGTCGCGCAGGTTGAACAGGAACTTCGCCGGATCGCTGATGTTCCAGACCACCTGGAAATCGATATCGACGATGTTCTCGTCTCCGGTCAGCATCAGCCCGGCATCCGAACTGCGACCACCGCCCACACCGATATCTTCGGTCTGTTCACGAGTCACCGGCAGGATTTCCTTGGTCACCAGCGGCCAGGGCGCAAAGTTCAGGCCCGGCTGCCCGGTCGACGAATATTCCCCCAGGAACAGTTCAACCGACTGCTCTTCCGGCTTCACCGTGTAAAAGCTGGCAAAGCCCCAGAGCACTGCGCCGGCGATCACCGCCAGACCCAACGTGCCCTTGGTAAACATCGGGGCTCCGCCGCCCGAGCCACCGCGCCCGCCCCGGCCGCCGCCGGAACCGCCGCGCCCGCCCATCAGGACGCGCAGCTGCTCCTGGCCTTTCTTGACCAGCTCATCAATTTCAGGAATCTGGGGATCTTCCGGCTTACGGCCGCCGCCGTTATTGCCACCGTTATTGCCCCGGTTGCCTCCGCCGCCAGAGGAGCCACCGCCCCCCCAAGGGCCACCGCTATTGCCCGCCATATGTCTCCTATCCATCTGCTGCCGCCCGTGATGAGCAGCATAAGTTCTCATTCGTGCCGGTCTGTCCGCTCAGGTCGCGCGCACCGGGGTTTTCAGTGTTACCAACTCTTCCGACATTGTCGGGTGCACCGCAACAGTGCGGTCGAAATCTTCCTTGGTTGCGCCCATCTTTACCGCAATACCGGCCAGCTGGATCATTTCTCCTGCGCCAGGTGCGACGATATGGCAGCCCAGCACGCGGCGGTTAGCCTTGGAGACCACCAGTTTCATCAGCACTTTCTGGGCGCGGCCTGCAAAGGCCTGCTGCATCGGCTTGAAAGAGGTGGAATACACTTCAATCGCTTCCTGCGCGGCGGCCTCTTCCTCGCTCAGGCCCACGGTGCCCATTTCAGGCTGGGTAAAGATCGCGGTCGGGATCAGGTCATGATCCGGGCTGGTGGGGTTGCCCTTGAAAACGGTCTCAACAAAGGCCATGCCCTCGCGGATTGCCACCGGCGTCAGGTTCACCCGGTCGGTGACATCGCCAACGGCAAAGACCGACGGCACAGCAGTCTGGCTGTAGGCATCCACCACAATGGCGCCATTGCCACCGCGCGCAACGCCGATGTCCTCAAGCCCCAGATTGTCCGCATTCGGCGCCCGCCCGGTGGCATACATCACCTTGTCGAACAGATGTTCCTTGCCATGGGTGTCAAACACCCGGATCTTGCCGCCCTCTGCGCGCATTTCCGTGACATTGGTGTTCAGCTGCAGGTCCACCCCGGCCTCTGCCATGCCTTCGGCCACCACATTGCGGGCTTCCTCGTCAAATCCGCGCAGGATCTGCGCACCACGGTAGAACTGGGTCGTCTTCACGCCCAGCCCGTTCATGATCCCCGCAAATTCGCTGGCGATATAGCCGCCGCCAACAATCAGGATCGACTCCGGCAGCGCGTCCAGATGGAAAATCTCGTTTGAGGTGATCGCCAGTTCCGCTCCCGGGAACTCCGGCACCGTGGGCCAGCCGCCGGTCGCGATCAGGATATGTTTGGCGGTCTTGCGGGTGCCGTCTGCCAGCTCAACCGTATGCGCATCCGCCAGTTTGGCGCGCTGATCAAAGCTTTCAACACCGTTGTTTTTCAGGATGTTCCGGTAGATGCCCTCCAGCCGGTCCAGCTCTGCATGCAGCTTGCCCTTAAAGGCATCCCAGCTGAAACTACCTGCCTGAATGTCCCAGCCATAGGCCTGTGCGTCCTCGACCATGCCGGCATATTCAGAGGCAAAAACCATCAGCTTCTTCGGCACGCAGCCCCGGATCACGCAAGTCCCGCCGTAACGGTCCTCTTCCGCCAGCGCCACCTTGACACCTTCCTGTGCCGCAACCCGTGCTGCGCGCACCCCGCCCGAACCGCCGCCGATGACAAACAGATCGTAATCAAAGCTCATGTATTTCCGCCCTTTGCAATTCTTGTGGAGGTATATCCCATAACGGGCCGCCAAACGCCATATGCCCAAGTGGGCGTTATTATGCAGCTTTCAACCTTTTGCAGCGGATTTGCGCAGGGTTGTGAAGCAAAAGATCCCACTGCAGGGCCAGGATATGAGGGCAGCGGCTGTCCACGGCCGGAACCAAAATGCCCGGCCTGACGACCGTGCGCTGCATTCACAACCGAACGCAGTTCAATCCATCAGATCGGTGAACAGGTTTTCCGTCTCGACAAAATCCAGCTTGTCCGTCTCAACCGTGCCTTCGTTGATATCGCGCACTTCGACGCGCCCGTCGCCATAGCCGATCACCACCGTATCGCAGATATCGATGAACAGCCCGTTTTCGATCACCCCGGGGATCTGGTTCAAGACCAGCGCCAGCTGGCGGGCATTGCCGATCCGGTTCAGATGCAGGTCCAGAATATAATTGCCCTCGTCGGTGACAAACGGCGCGTCGCCGTTCATCCGCAGGGTCGAATTGCGCCCCATCACATCCATCGACACCAGCGTCTCTTCCAGCAGCGCCTGGCTGCTCTGCCAGCCGAACGGCAGCACCTCTACCGGCAGCGGAAAGGCCCCCAGTGTTTCGACCGATTTGCTGGCATCGGCGATCACCACCATCTGATCCGAGGCGGTGGCCACGATCTTCTCCTGCAGATGCGCACCACCGCCGCCCTTGATCAGGTTCAGATCCGGGTCGAACTCATCCGCGCCGTCAATGGTCATATCCAGCCATTTGGCCTCATCCAGCGAGACCACATGAATCCCCACATCCCGCGCCAGCGCCGCCGTGCGGCTGGAGGTCGGCACTGCGGTGATCCGCAGCCCCTCGCGGCTCACCATCTCGCCCAGGCAGCGCACCAGCCAGGCTGCGGTCGAGCCGGTCCCCAGACCAACCCGCATGCCGTCCTCAACCAGTTCAGCCGCCCGTTTGGCAGCAACGAATTTCGCCTTGTCGATAGGGGAAAGCTCTCCGCTCATCAGGGTGCTCCATGAATGGCTGTCCTGCCAGTTATAGGCGGTAAACTGCCCATGCGCGAGGGGCATTTGCCGCCTCCGGCCCCCCGTCTGCTGGAAATTTCCAGCCACCAGACGTATGGTTGAAGTTCCGAGGGACATGCCATGCTGCAATTCGACGAGGACACCGCCCGCGTTCTGGAGGACGCCTATCAAGGCGCTGACATCTCCCGGCGCAGAAGGGCAAGCTTTGACGCTCTGTCGCCCCTGCCCGGCGACCACATTCTGGATCTGGGCTGCGGCAACGGGCTGCTGACACTGGAACTGGCCCGCGCTGTCGGCGCCACGGGCCATGTGGCCGGGTATGACGCCAGCCCCGAGATGCTGGCCGCCGCCCGCAGCCGATTGGAAGATCGCGACAACGTCACCCTGACCGAAGGCGAAGCCTCGAATCTGCCCTATGTGGCGGAAAGTTTCAGCAAGGCTGTTGCGCTTCAGGTGCTGGAGTATATCACCAGCCGCCGCCCCGTGCTGCACGGGCTGCATCGGGTACTCCAACCTGACGGCCGTCTGGTGATCGGAGATGTGCATTGGGACACGCTGGCCTGGCACAGCGACAACACCGCCCGCATGCAGCGGTTTCTGGGGATCTGGGACAACCACATGGCCGAGCGCGCCGTTCCGGCCCGGCTGCCAGAGGAGCTGCGCAGCTGCGGCTTTACGCTGGAGACCCTCTGCCCGCTGACCATCTGCGACACAGCGCTGCGGCCTGACGGGCTGGCGGCGATGATGATCCGGCTGATTGAAGCCTATGCCCGGCAGTCCGGCGTCGTGGATGAAGACGACGCCGCCGCCTGGGCGCAGGAGCAGCAGGAACTGGCCCAGGAAGGCCGTTTCTTCTTTGCTCTGACGCATTTCGTCGTTACTGCTCGGCGGCAATAACACCAAGACCCGAACACAGCCCTCGCCTGCACGTTCTCTACCCGGAAGAAATCATGTATCACAAAGGCGGGTTTCCAATAGGAAACGCCGGAAATGGACACCCCGGAAACGGCATTGCGACATATTCTTGCGCCATGACACAGGACTACCGCCTTCATTACGCGCCAGACAATGCTTCACTGGTCATCCGGCTGGCGCTGGAGGAACTTGGCCAGCCCTATGAATGCGTGCTGGTCGACCGGCGGGCAGAGACGCAGAACAGCGCCGGATACCGGGCGCTGAACCCAAACGGGCTGATCCCGGTTCTGGAAACCCCGGACGGACCTGTGTTCGAGACCGCGGCCATCCTGTTGTGGCTGGCTGACCGGCACGGTGCAATGGCCCCAGCAACGGACAGCCCTGACCGTGCGGCCTTCCTGAAATGGCTGTTCTTTGCCTCCAACACCCTGCACGCCGACCTGCGGATGCTGTTTTACCCGGACAAATACATCGGCGACGCCAAGGCCGATCAGGATCAGCTGCAAACCGTGCTGCGCCAGCGCCTGCATCAGCATCTGGCCAATCTCGATCAGGCCGCCGCCCAGCGCCCCGGCTGGCTCGGCGCGCCGCAGCCCTCGGTTCTGGATTGTTACCTTGCCTGTCAGATACGCTGGATGGCGCTCTATCCTGCGCAGGCTGACAAATCCTGGTTCACCCTGACCCGTTACCCCAGCCTGCTGCGGATCTGCGCCGGGCTGGAAAACCGCCCCGCTGTTGCCAAAGCGCAAGAGGCCGAGGGCCTCGGCGCCACCCCTTTCACATCCCCGGCCTTCGCCAATCCCCCAGAAGGATCAGCCACCTAATGTTCCTCTCCGTTTTCGATATGTTCAAAGTGGGCATCGGCCCGTCGTCCTCCCATACCATGGGTCCGATGGTCGCCGCTGCGCGCTTCCTCGATTTGATGCGCGCCTCGCCCTTTGAGTTCCACGGGCTGCGCGCCTCGCTGCACGGCTCGCTCGCCTTTACCGGCGTCGGTCACGCCACCGACCGTGCCACCATCCTCGGCCTTGGCGGATTTGTCGCCCATGACTATGACGACACAAAAGCCGAGGCGTTTCTGGCCGAGCTGGCCAAGACCCATACCATGCACCCCGAAGGTCTGGGCGCGCTGCATTTCGATCCCAAGGCGGACATGATCTTTGACTATGATCACGCGCTGCCCGGCCATTCCAACGGCATGATCCTGATGGCCACCGACGCCCAGGGCGATGTGATCCTGCGCCAGGTCTATTATTCGATCGGCGGCGGCTTTGTCGTGACGGAGGAAGAACAGGTCCAGGGCAAGGCCACCGACGAAGGTGACCCCGTCCCCTTCCCGTTCAAATCCGCGGCAGAGATGCTGGAGATGGCCAAATCCAGCGGCAAGTCGATTGCCGAAATGAAGCGTGACAACGAGATTTCCCGTGGCTGCTCCGAAAGCCTCGCAAAAGGCACCGCCCGGATCTGGCAGGTGATGAACGACTGCATCAACCGTGGCCTGGAGCGCGACGGCATCCTGCCCGGCGGGTTGAAGGTGCGCCGCCGCGCCAAGGGCATCTATGACGCGCTGATGGCCGAACGCGGCATGAACCTGACTGCACCGCACACCATCAACGACTGGATGAGCGTCTATGCGATGGCAGTGAACGAGGAAAACGCGGCCGGCGGCCAGGTGGTGACCGCGCCCACCAACGGTGCCGCAGGCACTCTGCCTGCCGTGATCCGCTACTATCTCGACCACGTGCCCGGCGCCTCGCAAAACCATGTCGAAGACTTCCTGCTGACCGCCGCCGCCATCGCCGGGCTGGTGAAATACAACGCATCCATTTCGGGGGCCGAGGCCGGCTGTCAGGCCGAGGTCGGCTCAGCCGCCGCGATGTCCGCCGCAGGCCTCTGCGCCGTCATGGGCGGCACGCCCGAACAGGTCGAAAACGCCGCCGAGATCGCGCTGGAGCATCACCTGGGCATGACCTGCGACCCGGTCAAAGGTCTGGTGCAGGTGCCCTGCATCGAGCGCAACGGCCTTGCGGCAATCAAGGCGGTCTCTGCCGCATCGCTGGCGCTGCGCGGCGACGGCCAGCATTTTGTGCCGCTGGACGCCTGCATCGAGACCATGCGCCAGACCGGCGCCGACATGCACGACAAGTACAAGGAAACCTCGCTTGGCGGTCTTGCGGTGAACGTACCGAACTGCTGAGCTTTCACAGCAGCGCACCGCAGGCGGATCTCCCCCTGCGGTGCTCTCTTTCTCCCTATCATCAACGCCAAGCCACCAGACCGTCCATCTGCCCGCTTTTGACACTGACAGATGCCCGCTTCTCTGCTTAGCTGATCCCAGCCAGCAAGGAGGAGCACCATGCAGGGACATTGTTTATGCGGCGCGGTCCAGTTCGAGGCCGATCCCCCGGCGCTGGCCTGCGTCACCTGTCACTGCGACAGCTGCAGGCGGCAGTGCGCGGCTCCGATGACCGCCTATTTCGGGGTCCGGGACGGCCACTGGCGCTGGACCGGCGAAACCCCCAAACGCTTCCACTCTTCCCCCGGTGTCGAACGCAGTTTCTGCGGCAAATGCGGCTCGCCGGTGGCCTTCCGCTCCACGGCGATGTCGGATGTGCTGCATCTCTATGTGGCGCTGCTTGACGATCCTGAACAACTGCAGCCGACGCTGCATGTGGCGTATGAGGAAAAGCTGAACTGGCTCAGACTGAATGACGGTCTGCCATTCTGCATCGGCCCGGACTACACCAAGGCGCAGCCCCTGCCCGGCGGCTGACCCGCCGCAGTGCCTGAGCTGGCGCAACTTTGCACATCCTCCCCTTGCCCCGCCCGCCCGCGGCGCCTAGCCTGCGTGGATGACACAGGACCGCCCGCTTCTTGGCATCGCCCTGATGCTGGGCTTTTGCATGGTGATTCCGCTGGGAGACGCCATTGCCAAACTTTTGACCAACCGGGTGCCGGTCGCCCAGATCGTCTTCATCCGCTTTGCCGCACAGGCCGCGATCCTGCTGCCGCTAGCGCTGGCTCTGCGCCTGCCGCTCGACCTGTCGCGCCAGGTGGCGCCGCTTTTGCTCCTGCGCACCTTGCTGCAGATGGGCGGCATCGCCGCCATGTTCACGGCCTTCCGCTACCTGCCGCTGGCCGATGCGGTGGCCATTGCCTTTGTCATGCCCTTCCTGATGTTGCTGTTGGGCAAATACGTCCTGAACGAAGACGTCGGCCTGCGTCGCCTCGGCGCCTGCGCGGTGGGTTTCACCGGCACTCTCTTGGTCATTCAGCCCAGCTTTACCGCCGTTGGCTGGAACGCGCTCTGGCCTCTGTTGGTGGCGGTGATCTTTGCCCTGTTCATGCTGATCACCCGCAAAATCGCCAAGGAGACCGACCCCCTTTCCCTGCAGGCAGTGTCCGGCGCCATGGGCACCGTGCTACTGGCCCCGGTTTTTCTGCTCGGCGACACCGTCGGCCTGCCCGCCCTGTCCACTGCTCTGCCGCCTCAGGATACATGGAGCCTGCTGGCCACCGCCGGCGCTCTGGGCACCTTGGCGCATCTGATGATGACCTGGAGCCTGCGGTTTGCCCCGACCTCAACCCTGGCCTCGATGCAATATCTGGAAATCCCGGTAGCCGTGTTCTTCGGCTGGCTCATCTTTGCGGAATTCCCAAACACCCTCGCCGCCTTCGGCATCCTGCTGACCATCGGCGCCGGTCTCTATGCGGTGATGCGCGAGCGCAATGCCGCTGAAACCGAAGAGCGCATCAACCCGGCCTGAACTCTATCGGTCCAGCCGAACCGCCGCCAACACATCCGCCAGCAGCCGCCGTGGCACGATCGCCAGCAACCCCGGCCCCTCCGGCTCCAGCCGCACCGGCCCGGTGGCCCGGTTCGAGGTGCCGATCCGCCCCACCGGCGACATCCGCAACCCCGCGATAGGCCACTCCAGCCCCTCCGAGCGCCCCGTCACCTCCTGCATCGGAAACAGCGACACCACTTCACCCGCACGGGTCGGCAGCTCTATCGCATGGGTCAGATGAAAGATCACCTCTGTCTCCCCCAGCAGTACACAGGGGGTCTCATGCCCCTGCACCAGCGTATTGAACGCCGCCAGCTGATGGTCCACCCGCGCGCCCAGAAACCCCACCGCCAGCACTGCCGGTGCCGCAATCCGCCGCAGCGCCTTGTCAAAATCCGTGCTGTCCTGCTCTGCCACCCGGTGCAAAGCCTCGGGCGGCAGCTGTGCCCGCACCTCTTGCGTCAATGAGTCAAAGTCACCGATCACCGCCTGCGGCATATGCCCCTCTGCCAGCGCCGCCGCAGCGCCACCGTCCGCCGCCGCCAGAACCGGCGCCAGCGCCAGCGCCTCGGTCAGCGCGCCCGCTGCCACCTCACCGCCGCCGATCAGGGTGATTGGTTCCATTGCGTCAACAATCTCTGCGCTCATGAGCGGCTTTCCTGCCTGTTTTGGAAACAAGCCATATTGTGAACACAAAATAATACGATCAATTGCACGGATTCGAGCAAAATTGGTCCTTCCTGCCTCTATAGTGGTTGACAGCAGATGTGACGAAGACGAGCGAGCTGATGGTACATAACAACAAAGTCTTGACCGTATCCTATGGAACCTTTTCCTGCACTTTGGAAGGGTTTGAGGATTCCTTCGACACGATGAAGGCGATTGCCGAGTATTTCCGAGACCTGGCTGCCGACGACCGCTACTTCGGCGCCGAACCGCCGCAGCCGGACGCCGACATGCTGGCCCGGATCGCCCAACGCGAGATTGCCCGCCAGGTAGAAGCCCGCACCAGCGAAGGTGGCATCCACCTGCGCGCCGCCACCCCGGCGCTTGCTGCTGCCGCCGCCGAAACTGCCGCTCCGGCACCGGCTGTGGCACCAGTTGCCGAACAGCCCGCAGCTGCCGCAATCCCCGAAGAGAAAACAGCTCCCGCAGTGGAACAGGTTGCTGAAGCCGCAGCCGAGCAAGCCGCTCCGGCAGCCGGAATTCCGGACTCTGAAGTTGAGTTCTTTGACCCCGCAACTGAAACCGAAGCCGCCGCCGAGACAGCAGCGGAAGAGGAAGCAGTAGCCGAAGCCGAAGCAGTAGCCGAAGCCGAAGCCGAAGCCGAAGCCGAAGCCGAAGCCGAAGCCGAAGCCGAAGAAACCATCACCGCTGTGCTGACAAGCGCAAGCGAAGAACAACCGGCGCCCGCAGTTGAACTGCTGGAAACCACCGAGGCCGACACCGAATCCGAAGACCTGCAAGCCGAAGCGGACGCGGAAGTCGCCGACACTGCCCACTCTGAAACTCCTGCCGCGGACAGTATTGCCGCCAAACTGCAGCGCATCCGCGCCGTTGTGGCAAAAACCCCCGAAGAAGACTTCAGCGAAGACGAGCATGCCGACGACGTGCTGGACAGCGCCGCCGAAGACATCAGCAGCGCCCTGCTGGAAGACGACGATGCGCCGGATTTTGACGACGAATCCGACGATGAAATCGCCCGTGCCCTTGACCGTTTGGACCTGACCTCTGCCTCAGCCGACGTCAGCCCTGAAGACGAAACTGCCCAGGCAGATCCAGAAGACGGTATATTCTCCAGCCTCGGCAGCCAAGCAGAGCCTGCAGAGGACACGGCTGAAGAGGACACGACTGAGGCCGACAGCAACCTGCTGGCTGCTGACGCAGAAGAGCCCCCCGCAGCACCGGCCCGTGTCCGCATCACCAAGATCAAACGCGCCGCCTTCGAAGAGGCGGTCGCCTCCGGTCGCCTGCAGGCGGCAGACAGCGATGAAGCCCCCGCAGAAGCAGAGCCAGCGCCGGAACAGGCCGCTCTGTCGGACGAGGACGAAGCCGAGCTGCTGCGGGAACTGGCCGAAGTGGAAGCGGAACTCCTGGCAGCCTCCGAACAGCCTGAGGCCGACGAAACAACCGACATTTCCGACGCAACCGACATCTCCCCGGCACAGGCCGAAGCCGAAGCCGCCGCCGGGTCCAGCCTGGCCGACAGTGACGTGTCCCGTCTGATGGCGGCCGCGGATGAAAAGCTCGAGGACCCGGAAACTGCCTCCTCGCGTGAGGCCTACAGCCAGCTGCGCGGCGCCGTTGCTGCCGCCAAGGCGGACGGACAGGCCGACGGCAGCGACAATGACGAGGCACAGCCCTACCGCGATGATCTGGCCAGCGTGGTGCGCCCGCGCCGCCCCGAAGCCCGCCAGAGCGCCTCTGCGCGCCCGGCCAGCCCGGCAGCCCGCCCGGCACCGCTGAAACTGGTTGCCGAACAGCGCATCGACGAAGGCCCAGCCGCCGCCGCAGCCCCCCAGCCGGTGCGCCCGCGCAGAGTGTCGGCCACGGTGCTCGAAGATGACAGCGGCAGCGCAGGCGGCGGCTTTGCCGCCTATGCCGAGGACCGCGGCGCCGCCGAATTGCATGAACTGCTGGAAGCCGCCGCCGCTTACATGCGCTTTGTCGAAGGCCTCGACCATTTCTCGCGCCCACAGCTGATGAACAAGGTGCGCAGCGCCGGCAGCAGCGACTTCAACCGTGAAGACGGGCTGCGCTCCTTCGGCCAGCTGCTGCGCGACGGCAAGATCGAACGCTCCGGCAACGGCCAGTTCACCGCCTCCGGCGACATCGGCTTCAAGCCCCGGCGCGCTGTCGGCTGAACAGAAAAAGACCAACAAAAAAGGGCGGACCTGCGGGGCCGCCCTTTTCCATTCTGCCGACCGCAGCCAGCTTCTTTCTGGTCTCAAATACCCCGGGGTGAATTGACCGTCAGGTCAAGAGGGGCAGCGCCCCTCCGGCTCATTCTTTCCCGGCGTCCGGATCTTCCTTGCCAACGCCGCGGAACACGAATTTGAACGGCAGCACCCAGGCAATGCCCAAGGCGACATAGACAATCAGCTCCAGCCACAAGGGCGGCCGGTCCAGCCAGTTCATCACCGTGACAGCCGCCACAATGTAAAGCGGCATCCCGACCAGCAGGATCACCAAGGCCCAGCGCCGCCGGGCCTTGTAGCTCAGGCCTTGCGTCCCTGCCATCAGTCGGCGAACGGGTCGGTCACCAGAATGGTGTCGTCCCGCTCCGGGCTGGTGGACAGAAGCGCGACAGGGCATTCAATCAGCTCTTCCACGCGTTTCACATACTTGATCGCATTGGCGGGCAGATCGTTCCAGCTGCGCGCACCCTCAGTGGATTCGCTCCAGCCCGGCATGTCCTCATAGATAGGGGTGCAGCGCGCCTGGCTGTCTGCAGCAGTTGGCAGATAGTCCAGCCGGGTGCCGTCCAGATCATAGCCGGTGCAGATCTTCAGGGTCTCGAAGCCGTCCAGAACGTCCAGCTTGGTCAGACAGATGCCCTTGATGCCGGAGGTCGCACAGGTCTGGCGCACCAGTGCCGCGTCAAACCAGCCACAGCGGCGCTGGCGGCCAGTGGTGGTGCCAAACTCATGGCCGCGGGTGCCCAGTCGCTCACCATCCGCATCCGGCTTGCCCGCTGCATCCAGCAGCTCGGTCGGGAACGGGCCTTCGCCGACGCGGGTGGTATAGGCTTTCACGATGCCCAGCACATAATCGATCGAGCCCGGGCCGATGCCGACCCCGGTGGCCGCCTGGCCTGCAATCACATTGGACGAGGTGACAAACGGATAGGTGCCGAAATCGATGTCCAGCAGAGCTCCTTGCGCACCTTCAAACAGGATCCGCTTGCCCGCCTTGCGCTTCTCGTTCAGCACCTTCCAGACCGGCGCCGCATAGGGCAGGATCTTGGGTGCAATCTCTTTCAGCTGTTCGATCAGCGCATCGCGGTCGATTGCGTCAACGCCCAGCCCCTTGCGCAGCGGGTCATGATGCTGCAACGCCCGGTCAACCCGGGCAATCAATGTGGCCTCATCGGCCAGATCGGCCACCCGGACCGCACGGCGCCCCACTTTATCCTCATAGGCCGGGCCAATGCCGCGGCCGGTGGTGCCGATCTTGGTCCCCTTAGAGGCCGCTTCCTCGCGCGCCCGGTCCAATTCGCCATGCAGCGGCAGGATCAGCGGTGTGTTTTCCGCGATCATCAGCGTCTCGGGAGTGATCTCGACGCCCTGTTCGCGGACGGTCTCGATCTCCCGCAGCAGGTGCCAGGGGTCCAGCACCACACCATTGCCGATGACACTCAGCTTGCCGCCGCGCACCACGCCCGAAGGCAGCGCATGCAGCTTGTAGACTTTGCCGTCAATGACCAGCGTATGGCCGGCGTTGTGGCCGCCCTGAAAGCGGGCGATCACATCCGCACGCTCGCTGAGCCAATCCACGATCTTGCCTTTACCCTCGTCGCCCCACTGGGCGCCGACTACGACGACATTGGCCATATCCGGTCCTTTACAGTCTTTGGTTCAAACCCACGCTCATATAGCGATGCTGCGCAGGCAGGGGAACCGCAAATTCGCCGCAGATGATGGCTTAGCCAAGGTTTTCGCCCTGTCGTATAGGGCCGCGCCTGCCTGGGAGGGCGCGAATGCGCCTGCCGGGGGGCAACCAGGCGCAGCCCGGCGGTGCTGCGCACCTTGATTCCGGGCGGGGATTCCGGGTGAGGTGTTGCGCACCCGCCGTACGCCCCCTTCACGCAATCCTCATGCCGCTTTGTGATACTCCACAAATGATCGCGATCTACCGCCATGGCTCCGCGCATGGGCCATGATACGAGGCGCAGGCATCTATGGGCTGCCTGCGCGACACCCCGGAACCGGCCCTGATAAAAAGGGGGTCGTCCAGGATATCCTGTCCGAGCAGGCCCCCCGTGGGGTCTGTCCACCTCCACCCCGGCGGCGCCGCCCCCTGAAACGGGACACAGCGCATAAATGGCACGAAGCGACCGAAACACCAGATAGCACAAGGAAATAAAATAGGAAAACCGCCCTGGCCCAAACAGCCCCGGCGGCCAAAGCTGCCCGCGCTAGCCCTGCAGTCGCACTGGCGCGCCATGCGGCGTGGACAGATACGCCTCCTCCCAGCGGCTGCGCATTATTTCAGCTTCGGCGCGGCTGGCCGCGCCATCCTCTGCCAGAAACCCTTCCAGTGTCTCCAGCCAGGCGCGGAAATAATCCTCGCCTCCGTCCAGCTCACGGCTGAGCCCATGGCGTTTCAAAGTGGCCGAGAACCGCTCCACCCACTCTCCCCAGCTGAACCGCCCGGCCTCGTTCAGATGGACTGTCAGGGCAAAGACCTGCGCATGCCAGGGTTCGGCAAAGGCCGGTTCCGGTGCGGAGACTTCGGCACAGTCACTCATAGCGGCTCCAGATAGCTTTGCCACAGGTCCAGAATCACCTCGTCATCGGGGTGCTCGGGATGCGCCCACAGGGTGCTGGCATGGAACCGCACCGCATAGAGCGGCTCCGGCGCCTCGCCCAGCCCATGGGCGCTGCTGTCGGGCAGCACATGGGTGCCATGCAGCCGCAGGATATAGCCCTGCGCCCCCGCAGCATACTGCGGCAGCCGGGTGTGTCCGCCGTCTGCCAGCGCGTTGTCCGCAGGCAGCCGTGTCCGTACCGCCTGCCCCGGATGGAACCGCACCGCCGGTCCGCCATCGCGGTCTGCCGGGCCGCCCCTGGCCAGCGCTTGTGCAACATTCTGCGCCTTCAAGGCGCGCTCTGCCAGCGCATGCAGTCCCGCAGCGCCCTGACCTGCCAGGTCTTCGCGCGTCAGCACGCCTTTCTCCACCAACAGATCCGCCAGCGCCGAGATCCATTTCTCGTAATAGGAAAACCGGGTGTAATCCCGGGGCGACAGCCGTTCGCGGGCATGGCGCGAGGTGTCGATGTTCCATTGCCCCAGCGCACCACAGGCCAGCGTCACCGCCAGCGCCCTTGCGTGCCAGTCCTCGGCAAAAACCGCTGCGTCCGCGGCCTCGGGCAGCACCGGCCCGTCGCCGAATCGCCCGCCCATGTCATGTACCCGGGTCATGCCGGCACCTGGGCAAGACCAGTGCCGATCATGCTGTCGCGGGTGACCAGCGCCGCCAGCTCATCCTCACCAAGACCTTCCGTTCCCTCCGGCCGCATCGGCAGCACCAGATAGCGGACCTCAGCCGTCGAATCCCAGACCCGCACGGATGTGCCCCCCGGCAGCGTTACGCCGAAATCCGCCAGCACCTTGCGCGGCTCGCGCACCGCGCGGGCGCGGTAGGCGTCGGATTTGTACCAGCCGGGCGGGATGCCCAGCAAAGGCCACGGGTAGCAGCTGCACAGGGTGCAGACGACCATATTGTGCTGCGCCGGGGTGTTCTCGACCACCACCATATGCTCGCCCTGGCGGCCGTAATATCCCAGCTCTGCCAGTACCGGATCAGCATCAGCCAGCAGCGCCGCCTTGAAGACCGGATCGCTCCAGGCCTTTGCCACCACCCTTGCACCGTTCTGCGGGCCGATCCTGTTCTGGTAGGTGTCGATGATCTCCTCCAGCGCTGCCGGGTCGATCAGGCCTTTCTGAACAAGAATCGTCTCCAGCGCTTTCACACGCAGAGCGGGTTCGGGCGGCAGAAGGGTGTGCGGGTGGTCGGGATGATCATGGGGCATAGGCCCATGCTGCGCCGGTACGACCGGCCCTGTCCAGTCACGTTTCCTGATGCAAACAATCACGTTGCGTGACCTGCCGGTGCTGTTCTCGGCTGCAGGCCAACTCCGCCCTTGCCCCCCCGGGCAATCTTGCCTATTTACCGCCCGGTACTTAGCCAATCGCCGCAGGGACCCATGGAAAACGTTGTTCTGATCATCCATCTTCTTTTGGCTCTCGGCCTGATCGCTGTTGTGCTCTTGCAGCGCTCCGAAGGCGGCGGCCTGGGCATGAGCGGTGGCGGCGGCGGTGCGGTTTCCGGCCGCGCGGCAGCCACAGCGCTTGGCAAGCTGACCTGGCTGCTGGCGATTGCCTTTATCTGCACCTCGATCACCCTGACCATCATGGCCGCGCAGAAATCCGCAGGCGCCTCTGTGGCAGACCGGATCGGCGTGCCGCAGGCACAAGACGGTGGCGAGACTCCGGCGGTTCCGGCTCTTGGCAGCGATCTTCTGCCGCCCGCCGAAGGCGACAACGCTCCGCTGGTTCCCAGCGCAGACTGATCCACTACACCTTGAGAGGGTTTTAGGAGCCGCAACAGCATCTTGCGGTTCCCTTGCGCTGTATGCGCGAATCCTATATATATGAAGTCCCGTGATGCAGCGGTTTTTGGACTGATTCCAATCATCGCCGGGCAGCTGAAATCTGACTTCTCACGGGGGCAGCCGAACACAAATGGCGCGTTTTATCTTCATCACCGGCGGTGTTGTTTCATCTCTGGGCAAAGGCCTGGCTTCGGCCGCACTTGGCGCCCTTCTGCAGGCGCGCGGCTATTCCGTGCGACTGCGCAAGCTGGACCCCTATCTGAACGTCGATCCGGGCACCATGAGCCCGTTTGAACACGGCGAGGTCTTTGTCACCGACGACGGCGCCGAGACCGATCTGGACCTTGGCCACTACGAACGTTTCACCGGGGTTCCGGCGCGCAAGACCGACTCGATCTCCTCGGGCCGGATCTACACCAATGTGCTGGAAAAGGAGCGCCGCGGTGATTACCTCGGCAAGACCATTCAGGTCATTCCGCATGTCACCAACGAAATCAAGGACTTCATCTCCATCGGCGAGGATGAGGTTGATTTCATGCTCTGCGAAATCGGTGGCACCGTCGGTGACATCGAAGGCCTGCCCTTCTTCGAGGCAATCCGCCAGTTCGCCCAGGACAAGCCGCGCGGCGAATGCATCTTCATGCATCTGACGCTGCTGCCCTACATCAAGGCGTCGGGCGAGCTGAAAACCAAACCGACCCAGCACTCCGTGAAGGAGCTGCGCTCGATCGGCCTGGCCCCCGACATCCTGGTCTGTCGTTCCGAAGGGCCGATCCCAAAGAAAGAGCGCGAAAAGCTGGCGCTGTTCTGCAACGTGCGCCCCGACAGCGTGATTGCTGCGCAGGACCTGAAGTCCATCTATGAGGCGCCGCTGGCCTACCACCGCGAGGGCATGGACCAGGCGGTTCTGGATGCCTTTGGCATCTCCCCTGCGCCCAAGCCGAACCTGGCCCGCTGGGAAGATGTGGCCGACCGCATCTACAACCCCGAAGGCGAAGTGCGGGTGGCCATCGTCGGCAAATACACCCAGCTGGAAGACGCTTATAAATCCATCGCCGAGGCGCTGACCCACGGTGGCATGTCGAACCGTGTGAAGGTCAAGATCGAATGGGTCGATGCCGAGCTGTTCGACAAAGAAGACGCCGCCCCCTATCTGCAGGGCTACCATGCAATCCTGGTGCCCGGCGGCTTTGGCGAGCGTGGCACCGAGGGCAAGATCAAGGCGGCGCAATATGCGCGGGAAAACAAGGTGCCATACCTCGGCATCTGCCTTGGCATGCAGATGGCGGTCATCGAAGCGGCGCGCAATGTGGCGGGCATCACGGAAGCCGGCTCGGAAGAGTTTGACCACGAGGCCGGCAAGAAACGGTTCGAGCCAGTGGTCTACCACCTGAAGGAATGGGTGCAGGGCAACCACAAGGTCAGCCGGAAATCCGACGATGACAAAGGCGGCACCATGCGCCTTGGCGCCTATGACGCGGCGCTGCAGGAAGGCTCGAAAGTGGCAGAAGTCTATGGCGGCACCCATATCGAGGAACGCCACCGCCACCGCTATGAGGTAGACATCAAATACCGCGAGAAACTGGAAGCCTGCGGGCTGAACTTCTCTGGCATGTCACCGGACGGCCGCCTGCCAGAAATCGTCGAATGGACCGACCACCCGTGGTTCATTGGCGTGCAGTATCACCCGGAACTGAAATCCAAACCTTTCGCACCGCACCCGCTGTTCGACGATTTCGTCCGTGCAGCCAAGGACGCCTCGCGACTGGTGTAACCAGGCAGGCAGGGAACTCCCGCCCGTTCCGGATCAATCAAAGATTGATCCATCCCGGTTGGGCCCGGCGCCGCTGCGCGGCGCTGGGAGAAAACTGAAAAAGGCGGGCCAACGGCCTGCCTTTTGCATTTTGATTGATTGAAACCCTTCCGGATCAGAACCCGTGCATCCGATTGGCCCATTGATAGGCCACCACCAGCCCCTTCATCCGCGGCAACATGTAGAGCGACGCGCCGACCGTGATCACCGACATGATGATCGCCAGCGTCCAGGGGTCCGGGCGCAGCTGGGTGTAGACGATGTGCAGCGCAAAGCCGAGGATATGGCCCACCACCAAAATGGTCAGATATGCCGGCCCGTCATCGGCACGCTGATGATGCAGCTCCTGACCGCATTCCGTGCAGCTGTCGTTCACCTTCAGATAGCTGTGCAGCAATTTGCCCTCGCCGCAATTGGGGCAGCGCAGCCGCAGGCCCTTCCACAACGCAGGTTTCAGCTCCCGCTGGTCCTCTGGCATCACGTCTGCCCCGCTCATCACACATCTCCTCGTTTGTCGCCTGATACAGTGATTCCCAAATTGACTGCAATCAATTTGAAATCATTAATGTTGCATTTATTGCCGCACCCTGCCATTGAACCAATCAATATTGACACAATACGCCGGGCTGTCGGCGGGAGATACAGCACATGAAACAGTGGGTCCCAGCCCCCCGGAACAGCGGCAAGCCCCGCTATCTGGAAATTGCCGAAGCAATCAGGGAAGACATCGACGCAGGCGTGCTGGCGCCCGGCGACCGGCTGCCGCCGCAGCGGCGGGTGGCCCAGGAGCTGGGGGTCGACTTCTCCACCGTGTCACGCGGTTACGCCGAAGCCGTGCGGCGCGGCTATATCGAGAGCTTTGTCGGCCGCGGCACTTTTGTGAAAGCGCTGGACGCCCTTCCCGAACGCCCCGATCCGCGCCGGGCGCTGGAAGAAGACCCGATGATGAACATGCCGCCCGAACCGGACGATCCGGTGCTGCTGGCGCGGATGCAGAAGGGGCTGGAGCACGTCTCGGCAAACCTGCTGCCGCTGCTGCGCTACCAATCCGTCACCGGCAGCCCGCAGGACCGAGCGACCGCTGCAGAATGGATGCAGGCCAATGGTCTGCATTGTGCTCCCGAGCAGCTGGTGATCACCCCTGGCTCCCACGCGGCCCTGTATGCGATCCTGACAGTTCTGTGCGAACCGGGTTCAACAATCCTATGCGAAGATGTGACCTATCCCGGCCTGCGCTCCATTGCAGCGCGGCAGGGGGTGCGGCTGATCGGTTTGACAAGCGACAAGGACGGTGTCCTGCCGGAAGCGCTGGAGGAAGCCATCACCACCCATTGGCCCGCCGCGCTCTATCTCAATCCGACACTGCAGAACCCGACCACAAGAACCATTCCGTCCAAACGGCGGCAAGAGATTGCTGCGGTGCTGCAGGCACATGATCTGACATTGATCGAAGACGATGCCTATTGCTTTGTCGACAATGGCGCGCCTGCGTCCATCACCAGCCTGATCCCCGATCTGGGCTGGCATATCGCGGGGCTATCCAAGTGTTTTGGCGCCGGGCTGCGGCTGGCCTATACCACTGTGCCCAAACGTTCCCTGCTGGGGCAGTTCAGCCAGGCGCTGCGGTCGATGCATGTGATGGTGTCGCCCTTGAACCTGGCGCTGCTCGGCCGCTGGATCGAGGATGGCACCGCAGCGGAACTCCAAAGGTCGGTCCGCAAGGCCGCGGCAGAACGGCAGGCTCTGGCGGCAGAGGTGCTGCAGGAATGTGCCACCACCAGTGATCCGCTGGCGTTCAACCTGTGGCTCACCCTGCCCCGCGGCACCAGCCGGGCCGAGGTGATGGGCCGGATGGCCGGGCGCCAGATCGGTATCATGCCCAGCGATGCCTTCACCGTCACCGGCCTGCCCCAGGAAGCAGTGCGGGTGTGCCTGGGTGGCCCGATCAGGCTGGAAGAGCTGCACGAGGATCTGATTGCGCTGAATGATGCGGTGACCCGCAAAGACTGGCTGGGGTGAGGCCGGGCCGGTAACGTAGGACGTCAGTCAAAACTGACTTAATGCGAGGCCTTTCCTGGGGAAAAGGACCTACACTCGCCAGGCATTTCCACCCCATGTGTCCAACATTTCTGACCCAAACTGAACCTTCACCGCGAGCCAGGCAAAGGCTGGCAGGCGGACGGAGCTACCGTTCGCTGCATCTGCGCCAATGGCCGCTTTCAAGCCCTTAAAGCGGAAAAGGCTCTCCAATTGCAGGAGTGTCAACGCTTAGTTCTATTGCCAAACTGCCCCTCTATGAAGAAGGCCATGGCTTATGAACACAGCTCTTTCACTTCAGGGGATATGGCCTGACGTGCCGTGTCGCCAGATAGGCGGCGTTTGCCTACCTCAGGGAACTCTTCGACCAGCTGCAATACAGGCTCTCCGCGATGCCATTACGGCAGCATAGCGCAGAGATGCTTTCTTCGCCGCGCATCCCTGTCAAAACAGCACGGATAATCTCGGCTGCATGCTTCAAGCCCAAGAGGCACAGGGCTACACAACTCGAATGAGTGGTTTCGTTTCTGGGTCAGGGAATTCACCCAGAAACCTAGGATGTCAACGCTTAGTTCGATTGCACTGCGATCTGGAAGCGGCCAAACGCTGCGAAACATTTAGTTATTCTGACTTGCCCAAAGTCCGGCAGCAACCGTTGCTTTCTTAATTCCAACATGAGTCCCGATCGGTATTTTGGTGGGGTCATCTCGCATTTGTTTGAATTTCAAACTTGCTCCGGCGTAGATTGCAAGCCCGTATATGTAAGTACCTGCGGACATGTCCTGAACCTTCTGCTCGACCTGCCGCGATATCTCGGACCCGCCAGTTTTTGCGCTGTATTGGCCAGTGCCGCCGAAATGGTCCCGCGGCCCTGCCATGACCGATCCCGCGGTCACGGCGATCACCAGCACTGGGGTGACAATCAGTTTTGCAATGGTGTTGAAGCTGTGCATTGTTCGATTTCCTTGTCTTGCTGTTACAGCTCTAATCTAAGCAAACCACGTTTTTTTTATTGTGAGACGAGCTCAGCTTTTTGATATTTCACGTCAAGCCCTGCTGATACTGGCGGGTGGCCTTTGGCGCTTGAAAGTCATCATGTTCATTCGGTTGAACGGGATGACAATGCCCTCTGTCGACTGTGGATCAGGGCGAGATGGACGCCAAACGAGCTTTTCCGCGCGTTCGCTCCTCAATCTTTAAGCGTGATCTTGGCTTGAAGCTGAGGGGGGGCTTCCGTTTCGGTATCTACGGACCTCCTATGCGTCAAAGATCCCCGGATCGGCTCTTCTTGTGTCAGCGTCAGAAACTTGGGCGAGATCAGTGACCGGCGCCTGAAAGCACCAGCTTGTGGGTTCAGCGGCCAATGATGCGCCAACAGTCTTAGTGGAGCCGTCAAATCGGGCCACTCAGCGTGATCGGTCGCTGTTGATAAATGGTCGATAAAGTAAGTACCCAAGCTGATGCCAACAGAGTTGTCGGCATCGGCTCGGGCGCAAAATCAGGAGCTCGTCACTTTGAGCTCCTGCGAAGGCGTTGATTTTAATGATTGATGTTTACCGGAGCTAAAATTGAGTACCAAAGGATGAGGTTATCTGAGAGATCAGAACTGCACCCGTGCTTGCACTTGTTATTGTACAGCATCTGGATTTCTGTGTGTACAGAGCCGCCGCTCTCGGCAATCTGTTTTTTCACTTTGAAGGCTGCGTCTTCCTTCTTGGTGCTAGTCGTCGCTTTAGGCTGAGCAGTCATTTCCGTGCTACCAGGCACCGCGACGTGTGCATGAAGGGCTGCAGCACCCGAATGATGTCCTGTCCCGGAAAGATGACCCGGCGCCGCCATGGCGGCGCCGGCTGACAGAGCAATGACCAGTGCCGGTGTGACAATCCGTTTTGCGAAGGTGTTGAAGCGTTTCATTTTCGATTTCCTTATGTTGCTGTTACAACTCCAATCTAAGAACGCCACAGCTTTGAGTATTGTGAGAACACCCCAGGTTTTTGTTGTTTTTCATCAAGTCGCCCTGATTCTGCTTGGCTTGGCCCTTGTCCCTCGCTTAATGTTGTCTTCAACATAAGAGGACCCCGCAGTAGGCTTTTCAGTCTCGGGCGCCATGCCAGCATGAAAACGAACCCGGTAGATTCTGATAGCCATGTTTGGAGTGTTCCGGGGTTTGGCGTGCACCACTTAGCCAAGCTTTTGGAAAACCGCGGTTCGGATATTACGGCGCTTCTGAGATCGGCCAACCTGCCCGTTGACAGCCACGAAACCCCACCGGGCCAGGTGGATGTTCGGTGTGAACTCCGCCTTTTGGAATTGGCCATTGAAGAAGCCAAAGATCCCCTTTTTGCGATCTCGGCAGGACAAACGTTCAATCCCAGAAAGACGACGCTTATCAGCTATGTCGTTTTGAATTCTCCGACCGTGGGCGAGGCCATTGAGAAGGCTGTGAACTACGCGCGATTGGCGCGGGGGTTTGCCAAATTGTCATTCTATGAGGATGGGCAGGGCATGTTTCTGGAGATAGATTCCATATCCCAGCTGATGCGTGCCGATGGCGCCCATAATGAGTTTCGGATTTCCGCTTTTTTGACCAGTCTTCAGCTTGCGGCGGAAACGCCCTTGCCGGTCCTTGAAATACGTCTTCCGCACAAACTGACCGAAGAAAAACAAACGCAAATCTCCGATGCCTTGTCGGTCAACGTCAAACAGGGTCAACGCGTTCCAGGCATCCTGTTTGACAAAGCCGTTGTGGATATTCCGATCAGGGACGCGGATGCCGCATTGCTGTTGCACCTTGAAACACATGTGCAAACTCTGATGAAGGATCTCGCACCGGTCATCGGTGAAACAAGCTCTTTGGTTCAGGGCGAAATAACGTCACGGCTGTCTTTTAGCGCTCCGACCCAAGAGGAAATTGCAAAGACACTCGGGATGAGCATCAGCACACTTGGACGCAAACTTTCCAAAGAGGGTACAACCTACAAACAACTGCTGGCAGATATTCGAAAACGGCTGGCAGAGCAGTATCTTGACGACCCCAAACTCAACCTTTCCGAGATTGCCTTTGCCCTTGGCTATTCCGATCAGGCTGCGTTTACCAATGCCTACAAGAGCTGGACAGGCCACTCTCCGGGCAGTGTTCGGACGGCCTAGTTGATCTCAGGGTTTACAAGTCGCCCAATACAGTGCTGCCGAACCTCGGAGTTCATTTCCGGGGTCCGGCATGAGATGGTAGCATGTTGCGGTTTCTCAGTGTCGTTCTGTCTGGATCAACACAATGCGAGTGGCAGAACAACCAAGTGTCGCGAAACATCACAGGATGATCATTTTGATTACTCGTATTCCACAGGAATATGTTTGTTTTCTTGAGAACCGCTTTCGACTTTGCTGGTATGGCCGTTGGCATTCGGGGCGAGGATCTGGGCCATGGCAACGGCATCGGCAATCGTATCAACCGAATAAATCTGCAAGACGCCCTGATTGGTCTCCGCCAGCCCAACCATGTCAGCATTACGCGAACCGGTATGTGCCATCTGATCGGCGCTGTTGAGCGCTTGCGATGCAGAGGCGCGCAGGTCATGAGCTTTCCCACCGAAGCTGTGGCCATTCAAAGGTCCGGCCATGGACGCTCCGGCACTCACAACAAGGGCCAATACGGTCGCGGCGGTGATCATTGTCTTTTGCATCTGTCTTCTCCTTTTGAGCTGAGCGTGTGTGCCACGCTGTCTGTGCACTCAATCTGGCAGCTGGCGGCCCGGATTTATTGCGATGGCGGCTCAAGGTTTTGCGAAAAGACATCAAGGTGGAACCGGACCTCGCTGCGCTTCAGTGAAAGGCTTTAAAACCGGACCTCGTAGCCAATATTCCAACCAAAGGTGTGGTTGCCCGAGCTGCTGCCAAACCCGACTTCATCGGTGATCTCGGCATAGAACTGTGCGCGATCCGACAGGGCGACAACGCCGCCTATGCTCATAGCTGCTGTGTTCTGAGCGCGCTCGGTCAACATTGTATCTTGGCCAAACATCACCGAGGTTCCGGTGTCGAAGGCATGGTAGATGTCGATTTGACCATAGAGCATCGAAGTGTCTGCAAAGGACCGTTCTGCGCGCAGTCCGCCCCGAGCCGTCAACGTC
>MDLF01000053.1:249-4498 GCA_001730095.1 Rhodobacteraceae bacterium (ex Bugula neritina AB1) | reverse complement strand
CTATGGCTTGCCTGTGGTACTGACCAATTGCTCGAACAATTACGGGCCTTATCATTTCCCTGAAAAGCTGATCCCCAAGGTGATCCTGAACGCATTGCAGGGCAAGGAGATCCCGGTTTACGGCGAAGGTCTGAACGTGCGTGACTGGCTCTATGTTGAGGATCATGCCGATGCATTGCTGCTGGCACTGGAGAAGGGCACGTCCGGGCGCAGCTACAATGTGGGCGGTGAAAATGAGCGCACCAATATTGATCTGGTGCAGACCATTTGTGCGATCCTTGAGGAAAAGCGCCCGGGGAATCGACCCTATTCCAGCCTGATCACCTATGTGACCGACCGTCCAGGCCATGATGCGCGCTATGCGATTGACCCGACACGCATCCGCGATGAACTGGGCTGGCGGCCCTCGGTGACGGTTGAGGAGGGTCTGGAGAAAACCGTGCAATGGTATCTGGACAACCCCGACTGGTGGCAACCCCTGCTGGAGGCCGAAGGTGTGGGCACCCGTGTCGGGGTCAAGGCATGAGCCTGCTGGTTTTTGGCCAGTCCGGTCAGGTGGCGCGTGAATTGCAGCGGCTGGCACCAGAGGCGACCTATCTGGGGCGTGATGCCGCTGATCTGAGCGATCCGGCGGTCTGTGCTGCTGCTATTCGTGCCGCGAGCCCTGATGCGGTGATCAATGCGGCTGCTTATACGGCTGTGGACAAGGCCGAGGAGGAAGAGGCGCTCGCCCTGCTCATCAATGGCGATGCACCCGCCGCCATGGCGCAGGCGTGCGCGGACGTGGGCGTGCCTTTGGTGCATATCTCGACCGATTACGTGTTTGAAGGCGGTGGAGAGACGCCTTGGAGCCCCTCTGACGCCGTATCGCCGCAAAACGCCTATGGCCGGACCAAACTGGCCGGCGAGGACGGTGTGCGCGCCGCTGGAGGCCCCCACGCCATCCTGCGGACATCCTGGGTGGTGTCGGCGCATGGCAATAATTTTGTGAAGACCATGTTGCGGCTATCCGAGACGATGGGTGCGCTGAAGATTGTCAACGACCAGATCGGTGGCCCGACCCCGGCAGCGGCGATTGCGGCAGCCTGTCTGAGCATGGTGGAGCAGTTGCGGGAAGATCCCGGCAAGTCCGGCACCTATCATTTTTCCGGCGCGCCTGATGTCAGCTGGGCCGATTTCGCAGCGGGCATATTTACCCGCGCAGCCCGTGATGTGGCGATCGCTGGCATCCCCTCGGCAGACTATCCAACGCCGGCCACACGGCCGCTGAATTCGCGACTCGATTGCGCTGAAACAGAGACTGTTTTTGGCGTTTCCCGCCCCGACTGGGGCGCCGGGCTGGATGCCATTTTACAAGATCTGGGAGTGATCCAATGAGCAACCGTAAAGGTATCATTTTGGCTGGCGGGTCTGGCACGCGGCTCTATCCGATCACCATGGGTGTGTCGAAGCAGTTGTTGCCGATCTATGACAAGCCGATGATCTATTACCCGATCTCGGTTCTGATGCTGGCGGGCATCCGCGAGATTGCGATGATCACCACGCCGCAGGACCAGGAGCAGTTTCAGCGCACCCTGGGCGATGGCAGCCAGTGGGGGGTGTCGCTGACCTATATCATCCAGCCATCGCCTGATGGATTGGCCCAGGCCTATCTGCTGGCCGAGGATTTTCTGGATGGCGCGCCCTCGGCAATGGTGCTGGGTGATAACATCTTTTTTGGTCATGGTCTGTCGGGTTTGCTGGCCGATGCGGATGGCAAAACCGATGGCGGCACGGTGTTTGGCTATCATGTAGCCGATCCGGAACGCTACGGCGTAGTCAGCTTTGATGCCTCCGGCAAAGCCAAGGAGATCATCGAGAAGCCCGAGGTGCCGCCATCCAACTATGCGGTTACCGGGCTTTACTTTCTGGATGGCGATGCGCCAAGGCTGGCACGCGATGTGGTGCCCTCGCCGCGGGGCGAGCTGGAGATCACCACGCTGTTGGAAATGTATCTGCACGCCGGCAAGTTGGATGTGCAGCGCATGGGCCGGGGCTATGCCTGGCTGGACACGGGCACCCATGGCAGCCTGCTGGATGCCGGAAACTTTGTGCGCACACTGGAGAAACGCCAGGGGCTGCAGACGGGATGCCTGGATGAGATTGCCCATGATCTGGGCTGGATCAGTGACGAAGATCTGGAAAAGCGGGCCGCGACTTTCGCCAAGAATGACTACGGTGAATATCTTAAGGCGCGGCTAAAGTAGACTCTAATACATATGTTTAGAGCCTAAATCTAACCTTTGGCCCCCTGCCCCCGCGCATAGACGTCCTCGTATCGGATGATGTCATCCTCGCCTAGGTAACTGCCGGTTTGCACCTCGATCAATTCCATTGGGACCTTGCCGGGGTTTTCCATCCGGTGCACGGCCCCAAGCGGGATATAGACCGACTGGTTCTCGCCAATCAGGCGCACCTCGTCATCAATGGTGACGCGCGCGGTGCCAGCCACAACAATCCAATGCTCGGCCCGGTGCACATGGCTTTGCAAGCTAAGCGCCGCGCCAGGGTTGACCACGATGCGCTTGACCTGGAAGCGGTCAGCCAAGGTCAGAGTTTCAAAAAATCCCCAGGGACGGTGATCTTTGGGAAAGGTATCAGCCTGCGGGATGCCTGCCTGGCGCATGGTTTTAACCACATCGCCCAGGTCCGCCACGCGGCGGCGGTCGGCGACCAGCACGGCGTCGGGCATGGCCACGGCCACAATGTTGTCGAGCCCCAGCCCGACCAGTTGCACGGCGTCACTTTCGGAGCGCAGAAGGGTGTTGTTGCACTCTACCGCTGTGACAGGTCCATGGGTGGCCACGCCCGCGCTGTCCATCTCTGAATGTTGCCGGACAGCCTCCCAGCCTCCAAGGTCAGACCAATCACTGTCATGGGCCACCACGCTGAGGTTTTGCGCCTTTTCCATGATAGCAAAATCAACCGAGATATCTTTGCAGTTCTCCCAGGGGTCGGCGGCCAGTCGCAGGAAACCCAGATCAGCCTGGGCCTCAGTCACCGCAGCTTGGGCGTGGGTCAAGATGTCAGGGGCGTAGGCCTCGAATGCGGCAATCATGGTCTTGGCAGCATAGAGGAAAATCCCACCGTTCCAGAGATATCCGCCATCTGCCAGCATCTGCTTGGCGGTGGTCAGGTCGGGCTTTTCGACAAAGCGTTTCAAAGGAAGGACAGAGGCATCGCCCTGGCTCAGCTCCAGATAGCCATAGCCGGTTTCAGGCCGGCCGGGGACAATGCCGAAGGTGACAATTTGTCCGGCGGTTGCGGCCGCAACTCCTTTGCCGATGGTATCGCGAAAATCCTGAGGCTTGGTGATGTAATGGTCTGACGGGGCGGCGAGGATCAGGCCATCGGGATTGTCCTGAGCCACCACCAGCGCGGCCGCCAGAAGGGCAGGGGCGGTATTGCGGGCCGAGGGTTCAATCAGGATGGCACCGGGGTCTACGCCCACCTCAGAGAGCTGCTGCGTCACGATGAACCGGAAATCGGAATTAGTAACGATCACCGGGGGCGCAAATTGTGGGCCTGACAGGCGTGTGGCAGATTGCTGAAACAGGCTGCCTGTTCCCACCATTTCCACAAATTGCTTGGGATAGCTCTTGCGCGACAGGGGCCACAGTCGCGTGCCTGCCCCCCCACACAAGATCACCGGTGTAATTTGGTCTGCCATCAATCAACCTCTTTCAAAATCACATCGCACGGGCCGAGACTGGAAGGGCACCGCCCCCAACACACCACCAAGCCAATCCCTCACCCTGCGCTCGTTTCGCGCGCGAAACATTTCAACCCTGCGCCTTGAGCCAGTTGAGCAACTTGGTACGAAAAGCCATGTCCACCCGTATACCACTGAGGGTCACGCTGCCATTCGCATGCGTTTTTACCACCAGATCAGGACAAGGATGCAGAACAACAGGGGCGCGATTAGACTCTGTTTGTGTTGAGTTAGAGCCACTACGCTTCAAAACTGACATCATGCACTCAAGCTCTGCTTCGGCCGTCCTCGGAGCCGCACGAGCCAAGGCTTTAGTGATTTCCAAGTCCAGCTTCGAATGACCCTGCAAAGCTCGCCCCAACACCAACCCAGCGCGCTCCGGGATAGAACCGGGGAACCGCAGCGCCCCATCCAACGCATGAACAATATGTATGAATGTCCCGATCTTTGACCGCTTCGCACGCGATCCAACTTGAAACAGGAGATCGGAAGAGCACA
>MDLF01000053.1:0-237 GCA_001730095.1 Rhodobacteraceae bacterium (ex Bugula neritina AB1) | reverse complement strand
TCCAACTTGAAACAGGGTCGAAAGCGCCGCCCGCTCATCCGGGAAAACTTCCTGTTCAGTGGCGCGTACCACGATACGGGCGCGCTCGTAATAGCTGAGCCCCGTGCGGATCTCATTTTCTTCAACCATCGCAAGATAGGCGTCAGACGCATCATGCAGTGTGCGCAAGACCGCCCCAACCGTGCGGTGCCCCAATTGCATCAGCGCCTGACAGCGCCGCCACCCAGAAATCAACCC
>MDLF01000052.1 GCA_001730095.1 Rhodobacteraceae bacterium (ex Bugula neritina AB1) | reverse complement strand
TGGACATTATCCATCACTAACGACCACCGTCAGTGCGGGCAGACCGGACGGTCACATCTGATCGACGGCCCATCTCTTTTGACTGATATCGAAGTAAGCCCTGGGGAAGGTATCTTGACCAAGTCGGGACAGATTCCAAATCTCGGCGCGCTTCTCAAGTTGGCAGTACTCCCTAGGTCATGTTGACAAATGTCTGAGCCAAAGCCGGATGGAGGTAATGTCGATGAAGCCCAGGAAGCTTTCCATGGTTTTGTCGTAGCGAGTTGCCACGCGGCGGGCGTTCTTTAGTTTGTTGAAGCAGCGCTCGACCAGGTTGCGCAGGCGGTAAAGCGAGCGGTCGACACCGATACGCTTCTTACGGGATTTTCGCATTGGGATAACGGGCAGGACGTTGCGCGCATTCAGCTTCGCCCTGATGCTGTCACCATCATAGCCACGATCCGCCAGCAACACGCTGGGGCTGGGCAGGTTTTCGGCCATGACCAGATCGAAACCGAGATAAGAGGTGGTCCTGCATTCTTGACCAGTTTGCAGCCGGTTTAAGGTGGATCAGGGTTTCACATCAGGCTGCCATTTTCATGGGTTGCGTTTTGCTTTCATAGGCCTCGTCCGGGGTCAAGATGCCATGGCTCGAATGCGGGCGTTCCGCATTGTAGTAGCTGATCCACTTGCCGATCCCGTGCCGGGCCTCTGATCCGGTTTCGAAGGCATTCAGGTAGACGCATTCATACTTCAGGGACCGCCACAGACGTTCGATCATCCGGTTGTCGATCCAGCGGCCTCTGCCATCCATCGAGATTTTCACAGCAGCGTCCGTAAGGGCCTGTGTCCACTCGAAGCCGGTGAATTGGCTGCCCTGATCGCTGTTCATGATCTCGGGTTTTCCGTATTTGGCCAGGGCCTCTTTCAGGGCTTCGATACAGAAGCTGCTTTCCATGCCATTTGATAGCCGCCAGGCCAGCACCTTGCGGCTGAACCAATCCATGATGGCGACGAGGTACAGGAACCCACGCCGCATGGGGATATAGCTGATATCAACACACCACACCTGGTTGGGGCGGGTGATGGGTAGCCCTTTCAAAAGATATGGCCAGATCTTGTGTTGCGGATGCTTCTTGCTGGTATTCGGTGACTGATAAATCGGCACCAGCCTCATCTTGCGCATCAGACGCCGGACCCGATGGCGGCCGCACCGGTGGCCCTGCCGCTGCATGTGCCGGGCCATCTGGCGTGATCCGTACCACGGCGTGTCCAGGAACTGCTTGTCGATGAGCTCCATGAACCTCAGGTTCTCGGCGCTTTCGCCGACAGGATGATAATACAGGTTGGAACGCGTCAGCCGCAGCAGCTTGCACTGCCGCCGCACGCTCAAAGCATGTGCCGCGCTCACCATTTTTTGCCTCGCGTCCCGAGCAACTGATGCGAGGCACTGGCCAAAAAATCCCGCTCCACGACAAGCTGCCCGATCTTCGAATGCAGCTTCTCGATTTCGGCCTCAGACGCCCGGGCCTCATCCGGTTTGCTCCGCTCGAATGCTTGCGCCATGTTGGCAATCGCAGCGCGCTTCCAGGCGCTGATCATATTGGGATGCACGCTGTACTTCTTGGACAGTTCCGCCAGCGTCATCTCTTCACGGATCGCCTCAAGCGCTACCTTGGCCTTAAATTCAGGCGAATAATTCTTTCTCTTGCTCATTCTGGATCGTCTCGCTCGTCATGCGATCCACCTTAAACACTGGTCCGAATTTCCGCGACCACCTCTCTCCTCCCCTGGCGTTACGCTGCCCAAGCAGCGTAACAGCCTAAGCGCAAACCCAACAGGCCGGGTTCAACGGACGGGCACGGAAGTTTTGTAGCTATCACCCTTCAAGTCGTCAGTATTTTTTCGGAAATATTTTTTCCATTAAAGGACAGCATGACCACTCCCATCTTCCACCTGAGGAACGCCGGCTATTCTGGATCGGCAAAAGCAGGGTCCAATAGTAGCAGCTCCACACTAACAAGGCTGCAGGTTCGGCGTTTGTCAGTTCTTTGAAATCAAAGGCCGGAACCTACCCTCCAGATGGGAACCAAACCGAGCCGCATTAGGTGCAGACGTCGTATTAGATCAGTGCCGAAAAATCCAAAAGGACTGAATCTCGTGACCACAACACCCAGAAGGTGTGCGAGTACACCGAGGGAGGATACTTTGGAGTACTTGTTAGAATCGACGATCGGCATCAGTTTGGCAGGCAATAATAACTCGACGCCGGTTGGCAATTTAGATGTTCTGACGTTCAGTTGTACAACACCGAACGGCCCCATTCCTACCTTGAGAACAGAGCACCGAAGGAGGCATATTGGCACGGCCAAGATCACAAGTTGGCGGCATGAAACCAACCTGGATACACCTTAGATCAGCCGCTGACCTATCCAGAGCACCACCATTCTCAGCATTCCCAATCACAACAGAGGTCCACTCAACTGGGAAAGGATCACTCATGTTAAGGCAACAAAACAACACCAAGGTGACTATAAAAAATTGGACTAAGGCAGTGGAGGCGCAACTTACTGATCAATTTCAATTTGAAAGAAACGCCGGCCGGCCTGTCTTTTTTCACGGCGCTTTGATCCGATGTCCGGCTGGAGGCCCTCCTGTCTCCGCCAGTGGAAAAGGGTTCACTTCGGAGACCGCGCGCCTCTCTTGCCTCGCTGAAGCAGCAGAGTATCTTTCCTTTCTTCAGCGTCCGTTTGATCCCCTTGTAACTGCGGACGCCACGGTGCCAGGGTGGACGGAGCCTGATGGCTTAAATGTCATGATTGCTGCCGCGGCGGTTTTGCGTGATCAAGGGGCTCCGGCATCGGAGCAGGCCCTCTCCAACGGGCTGGGTGCCCATCCCGATCGAAAAAGCGCGCTGCTGCACGGTGTGCTGGAACTGGTTGAACGCCATGCTGTTCTGGATTGGTGGGGGCGTCAAGCTGCAGCCCCCGATATCTCTGGTGACCAATTGTATCGCGCCTGCGGCCTGGATCCAATATCAGCGCTGCCCGGTTCTGTCCGGTTCAAAGATCTGACACCTGACTTTGGGGTTCCTGTCGCAGGGGCCTTTTCCTGTAATGAAAGCGATGGCCGGGCCGCTTGCGGCTTCGCCGCCGGTTGCACAATGCAGAGCGCGATAGCCGGTGCTTGGATGGAAATGTTGCAAGCGGAATTGAGCCGAGAGATTGCGAACAGGCTTGGGCGCGGGCTGCCAGCAGCAATGCCAGTTTACAACGATCATGCCTGTCTGTGGCCAGCACCTTTCCTTGAACCTAAGGCTGAACGGTCCTTTGCTGGCCTTGCTGACTTGACCGCGACCCTGCAAATGTCCGGACACCAGTTACAGTGCGCCGATATTACTCGCCCTGAGATAGACCTTCCTGTGACCAAGGCTCTTTGTTCGACCCTGAGAACCCCCGGCAGACTTAATAATGTCAACAGCATTGATCGGAAAGCTAAAAAAGGGGACAATGGGGACAGAACACCATCAATGCTGCCGCCGATCTATTGAAAAGGCGGAAATTCGGCGCTTAGCTGGTGCGACGGGGGCAAAATGGTGTCGGAAAATCCGGCCAAACTTGTAGTTGATCCATTTGACGGGATTGCGCTGCGCGACGCAGAACTCGAAGCTCTGACCATACGCAGTCGGAAAGCTTTAGCGCTGCTTGCTTATCTCGGTATGCGGCCCGGCTTTAGCGATACCCGTGAACGGATCGCCGGATTGCTTTGGAGTGAAAGTACTGAAGGAAAGGCGCGATCTGCGCTGCGCCAGTGCCTGAGGCAGTTGCGGCTGGATCTGGGCAACGAGCGCGCGGGCTGCCTGAAAATCGAACATCAGAGAATTGCTCTGGACCAGGGGCATGTTACGTCCCGGGCAGGCAAAGTACTCGACGCATTGAAGAGTGGCCGGGTCGATCCTCTCTTGCTTTCAGAGGAAGGTTTGCCCGAGAGGCTGTTTTACGGATTTGAAGATCTGGATCCAGGGCTAACCGCTTGGCTGCGGGTCGCCCGTCAAGCTTGGCGCGGACGCCTTAATGCAGCACTTGACGACGCGATGCAGCACCCTGTGCCCGATCATGTCCCGGACCGGATCGCCGAGGCACTGTCGTTTCTGGACCCCAGCCATGAGCCCGCACAGCGCCGGGTGATGATGCATCATGCCAGATCTGGGAATCCTGGTGCGGCAATCCGGCAGTATGAGCGGCTTTGGCATGCGCTGGATGTGCAGCATGATGCCGAACCCATGCCCGAGACAGTTGCATTGATCGCAGACATCAAGCGGGGCGATATTCCCCTCGCGGAAGCGCCACGGCGCGCTCTGGTGCCGCAGGCCGATCCTCAGATTGCGCCAGTCATCGAACTGGGGCCCTTCAACAGCCTGTCCCCGACGCAGCAGGATCTCTACACATTGCAGGGGTTTCGCAGCGAGCTTCTTGCCTCACTCACTCGGTTTCGCGAATGGTCTATCATCGAAGGCTGCCTTCCGGAAACAAAGCCGGATTATGTCATTGATGCCGATTTGACGCGGTTTGACGTCCAAACCCGGTTTATCCTGTTTTTGCGGGATGCCCGCAGCGGCCGTGTCATTTGGAGCGAGACCTACGGCGCTGTACCACGGGATTTTGGTGAGGCGCTGAGGCGGATTGTCAGGCGCGTTGCCTTGGCACTGAACATTTATTTGTCCGCAGAGCGGGTCGCAGCGCTAACCCAGCAATTCGAAACCGATTGGGCCGTGTTCGATCGCTGGCTTTACGGTCAGTCACTAAGCTTTACCTGGCAGCCCGATGACCGGGACAAGGCGAAAACAATCTTCCGACAAATTGTCGCGGATGCCCCCGATTACACTCCAGCCTATGTGAGTCTGGTCATGCTGGAAAACACCCGGCATCTGGCTTTTCCCGGATGTATGCGGTCTGCAGCGTCGGAACAGGAAACGCTGGCGCTTGCCCGCCGGGCGCTGGCCATGGACCCATTGGACACCAAGACGCATCTGGCTGCTGCCTGGTCAATGACAATGAACGGGCGATTTGCCGAGGCACAGCAGTATTTTGCACAATCCTACGATCTAAATCCCAGCGACCCATGGACAATAGTTTCTGCCGGGCTGGGCCTGGCTTTCAGCGGCGCCCTTAGCGACGGGATGGCTCTGGCCGGCGAAGCCTTGCAACTGGACCAGCACCCGTCGCCGTCGCACTGCGAGTACCAGGCCAACATTCACTTTCTGGCAGGCGACTATGAGATGAGCCGTGTTTGGGGTGTCCGGGCACAAGGGGCCACACGGGATTCCAGCGGCTGGCAGGTTGCATGCCTTGCGCATCTGGGCCGCTCGGAAGAGGCGTGTCTTCTCGGCAAACGCTTTGTGGAAGAGACCCGCATGAATTGGCATGGGTCGGGCCAGAATCCAAGCACCGAAGATGTCGCCGCCTGGTTCCTGCATTGTTTTCCGCTGGCGGACCGGGAGGGGCTGGAGCGGCTGCGCACCGGGCTGACCCTTGCGGGCCTCACCCAAGCGATGCCGACTCCATAAGGCTCACATGCATTTGTTGATGCAATAGTCCCCCAGCCGGATCCGGTACATCTCTTCCCAGTCCCTTTGGGAGGAGAAAGATTCCCGCGGCGGATCTCCACGGTAGGCTTTGTCATAGTCCTGTGCCAGAGGATAAAATGATCCGTTCAGGGTTTTTGCCAAAGCTTTGCTTGCCTTGATGGTCGCAGGGGTCGGAATCCGGATTACGAAGTCTTCTTCGCGGGCTGGAACAGCCGACATCATGCCATGGTCTTCATCAAGGAAAACCACGTTCCCCGATGGGCGGCCATTGGGCCAATGAGGAAACTGGCCTGACTCTGGCCTGGCAATAACGCCATTTGCAATGAGCTGCGCATCCAGTTCATCCATTGTCTTGGGCCGCGTAGTCCTGTCACCTGCCCATTTCTCTATCAGCACCCCCATCTTTTCGGTTGTTCTGAGATAGAGTATTTTCAGCCGCTTAGCCGCGGCGGCTTCAAGTTCCTTATCGGACATCGGTTTTCTCCCTTTTGGTTTTGGATCGCGAAAGTGGCTTTAGCACCTGGCGGCTCCCTAAGGTGCGGCAGCGCGGATCTCCCACAGTTACTGTGCCAGAGCTTCAAGATATTGAAGGAGTTCCTGTTTATCTGTTTCCGGCATCTCCCGACCTTGCGGCATGCGCTTGTATTGTTCGTCTGGCTCAAAGTCGGCCGTCAGCCGGAACAAGGCAGTATAGGCGGCCTCTTTCACCGTTGGCTTTTCGTAAATGCTGAAAAACATGTCCGCATGGCAGCGCGAACAGTAGTGATCCAGCAAGACAAGCAGATTTGCATCCTCTTCCTTGCTGAGATCCCACTGTCCGGCGCCTAAAGGCGGCACACGCTCCGCCAGGGTTAGCGTTGCGCTGCTGTCTGCGTGGCGCGCCTGCCAGTTGGCAAGGGCTCGCAACCCTGGCGTGGACTGCGGGTTGTTGCCCGCTGCCGCCAGAACCTGCTGCCTAATCTTTGCGTTGAATTGCCGGTACACCTCGAACAAGCCTTCGTAGCTACCGCTGGTGTCTGAAGGATCAGCGTCAATTAGTACAGGAACGTCATGCCCGTTCAGCTGATCGAATTCCGGCAAGGCCCGCGCCGCGTACCAGTGATCGGTATCCAGAAAATTTAGTTTCAGCCTGCCTGCGGCTTCGCCGGCCAGAACCTCGTTTGTGTTCAGCACGGTGCCTCCTCTTGGCATCCCGTGGCACTGCGCACAGGCGTCCGGCACAAAATAGAGCTGGTCATGTTCCCCCGGATAGGTGCCAGCCAAATCAAAACCGGCCCGGATAACGGGTGACAGGCCGTAGGGCTGGATCCCGAAAGGATCGTGATAGAGATCGGGCTTCTCGCCCGCGAAAATCAGGAAATAAAGAGAAGGCCGATCTGACTGTAAATGATCTTCTGCGTCTACTTCCAGGATCAGCTGCACAGCCTCAGCATAGCGCTTTTCTTTTCCCTCGCAGGTCGCATCCCTGTCACGCGCCCCGTCACGCCAGGGGAAAATGTCGTCGACCGAAAAGTCGCACAAATCAGGACCAGGGGGCTGAGAAATGTAATTGTAAAGAATGTACCCCGCAGTGATCCTGTGCTGCGCCGCCTTCGAACCTGGCCGCGCTGCCAGCCGGACCAGTTTGCGCCATCCGGGAACAGTATTTTTGGCGCTTTTCTGATGATAGTTGCTGATCTTTTGTGAGAAATAGCGGACGGACAAGACGTTTTGGTCACCGAAGTCCTCAAGGTTCAGGGCGTTTGAAAAGGTATCGGGAGCCGAAGCAGCTTGCGCCAGAAGCTCGTATTCCGCAGTAGTTTGCGGCATAAGTTCTGCCGGAGTGGCCTCTTCAAGGTCACGTGCCGAGACACCGGAATAGCCGAGATACTGCACCAGTTCCGTCAGCGTCGGACCAGACGGCCCTACAGTCAGGTCCAGCCCCAGATTCAGCCCGGCACAGTAGTAATAAAACTCTGCCCCTTTATACGTCCCCGGCGCCACTTTTTGCCCCAGTCCGCCTGTGTCCGGGCAGTCTTGGGCTGTCAGGCTGCCAGCAGGCGCGCCAGCAACTCCGGGTGCCATCGGCGGGAGAAAACGATCTGCCGCTGCCGCGGTTTCAGTACCACCCTCAGCTGCTGCCAGCATTTGCGCAAACGCTGGAGAAAGGCTTCCTGCGCTCAGAGTAGCGGCAACCAGCAATCGCAGGATAAATTCCGTCATAGTCGAAACTCCAATCAGAGATCATAAAGGATAAGAGCCAAAGTTTGCGGACCGGAAAGACAAGGCAGGGCTTGAAGGCAAGATATCCCTGCCTTGCCTCTCCCCGGCGTTTCAAAACCTCACTTGATAAGCCAGACTAAAGGAATCGACCTTCTGGAAGCTCTGCCTGCTCCTGCCTTTCTCGTACTTCAAGGCAATTGCGGCGGTGCCCTCTTCGTTCAGGGCAAATCCGATGGTACCGGTAAACAGTACTGCATCCTCATTGTTCGCCAGATCGGTGAAAGCATCCAGCTTGGCATCCAGCGTCAGGCCAGAAGCGACCTGCTTGTTGTTGAAATAGGTGTAACCCAGCGTGCCGCCCAGCCAAGCATAGTCATCCCCGGCCGTCAGCCCTGTTTCGCCAGCCTCGTCGACATGAAAGGCATCCAAGACACCATTCACCGTAAAGTAGTGGTCGCTGAACTTTTCACCGGCTTTCACCCGGCGACTGAAACTGCTGGTGCCGTTAAGCTTCCTGTCCACTGCCTGCGGCGTAACGGCCAATTGCAGCCCGTATGCCCGGCCGTCGAGATCAAAATCCGATTGCGCATAAACCGCAGACGTCAGCAGGATCTGGTCATAGCCTCCGCCTGCGAATGCCCAATCCGCCTTGAACCCTGCCCTGACAGTCCCGGTTGTTGGCTGCCCTGACGAGCTGGTGCCATTGCCTTCGATGAAGAAGGCGTATCCCGCCTCTGACAAACCCCGCGCAGTCCGCGCAGCTTCCCTGCTGCCGGAATGCCGACGCGGCACAGGTCCCAGAGGAAAAAGCAACGCACCGGAAAAGGCAATTGTGTTTATATCAGTCAGCCCATCCCTGCTGAAACTGAACGTCGCACCGGACCCGAACGGCGCCAGTGGCGCGCATCCGGTCAGGGGGGCATCCAAAACACTGCTGCGCAAAATCACACGCCGGACTGGGGTGCAATCAAGGCCCTTGGGATAGACTTGAATTGAGCTCAGGAGCAGCGGCGCATCCGGCCCGTTTTGGTTTTGGTGCTTTGCGATCTGGACCAGATAATGGTCTCGGATGGGCTGTGTGTCCGGATCCTTGTCCGCCAGTACCGCCGCTTCCCAGCGCCCAATTTCCACAGGATAGAGGATTCCGTCTGTACCGGCATCATGGTCTTCCGGCTTGATCCCAGCCATCGCTGCTCCAGCCAGCCACAGGCTGCAGGCCGCAGCTGCCGCGCCGTTTATTGCGATGCTTCTTGATTGCTTAGCAGGCATCACTTTTCTCCCCGCAGAATGGCGTCGATGGTTGCGCAGATGTCCGTGCAAGTCAGGTCGTCCAGAAACTCGGACGGCATCACCTGGCGCAGACCAATATTGGCAAAGGGTGTGTACCGGTTGACCGCTCTGGCAATGGTTGCGCGCGGGTTGGCTGGACCTTCAAGCAAGCTGTCCACCGGTGTCAAAATCTCCAGTCCGGGGATTATCAGCCCGTAAGCTTTGAGCGCACCCTTAAGTAATTCAAAAAGCTCCAACAGGCGCTTGATCCGGTCTTTTGCGGCATTTTCTGAACCTCTCAATGCGACGTCATAGGACAAGCCCGGCACTGGGCGGCCGAAGTCAAACGGCCGGGGTGGTCTTGGCGGGAATGGTTGCGGCAAGGGCCAAGGGCCTTGTCCTGGCACAGGGAACGGAAACGGCCACCAAGGCCACCAAGGCCAGTCCGGCCAATCGGGCCGCGGAGTAAGCTCAGCTTTGGCGGGCGGCGCGTTCTTTTCCGCAGGCTCATCAAAGAAATCTTCGAACCGCGCCACATCAAGCTCAAGCCGCTCAAACACTGTATCTAGGTTGCAGGCGATTGCGTGCTCAGCCCGGGGGTCAGGCGATGTCTCGCCGGCGAAATGCAACCCGACCCCGGCACCTGAGGCCTCATGCATCCAGCAGGATCCGCTGTCGCCGCCTGCGGACAGCTCGTCATTACCTGGATTTCCAAGCTGCACCGGTACCAGTTTGAAACCTTTGATGTCACGCGGCTCATAGCGGCCCGTACTGACTTCATAGGGCACACGGTAATGGCCTTCACCATCAACGATTGCTTCCGTTACTGCTGTGGATCGGCCGGATTTGATCAGCCTCTCGCCAAGGCGGGAGCGACGCACGGACCGGACTTGCGTATAAGATCCGAACTGCAGCGGCAGCCAGGGCCGTCCGGTGTCCAATTCTGCAAAAGCTGCGTCTCCTCCGGCATCAAGCATCCAGCGTGAAAGCCTTGCAACCTGATCCCGACCGGCCTTGCCGCCATCCATAATGCCGGGCTGCACTACTGCGTCTCCTGCACGTGCGCGGGCGGTGGCTAGGACATGCCAGTTTGACAGAATGCCGGGGCGCCCCGTGCGCTTGTCGAGGACGACCATCCCTATGGAACCTGTTGTACCGTCTTCCCGTCCGCATGAAGTACCCCCAACCACTGCCCGTGTGCGGGCTTGGTGGTGAGCCGGGGACGTTGACCCAGAGCAAGTCCTGTAATCTCCCTCAATCACATCCAGCGGAACACCATCGATTTGCTTCGGAAAAACATCCGCTGCCTCCAACTCACTTTCGGGCAGTTTCCGTGTGACATGCACGCGGACAACCACTTCATCCGTGCGCTTGCCTTTCACGTAGCGGTAGCCGCGATCGACTCCGCTGAAATTTGCACGATGCCCGAATTGTTGCATCACATTCTTCATCGCAGCGTCAAGCTGTGCGGAAGTTGGTTTCTTTGCGTTGGCCATTTTAACCTCCCTTGCTTTAGGTTTTCAGGATGTTCAAAAAAGGTGTCAGGGTACTGCCCGGGCTGAGCAACCCGGTCTGAGAGCAGGGCCCCGGATGTGCAGTTTCAAAGGCGTTTCCAAGCACCGGGAATCTTCTCCCGGCGCAGATCGGCAGAAATGTATCCAAATGCATCTCCGGCCGTTGCCTTCAGACATGCAGTCAGATAGGATTTCAAAGCTGCTGCTGCCGCTGCAAGGTTTCCCGTAGACACGACTCCGATGGCGACCCCCGCGATCACGGCCTGCTGCGCGCAATCCTTGATCTGGTCGAAGGCCTCCTCCCCGTTCGGGACGCAAATCCGCGCCATCAGCCGCAGCTTGGATGTTCGGTGGTACTGAACAGGCATCTTGGCGTTGGCTATGCACTCGCCGTTGAAAGGATTGTTCGCAATGCAGCGGTTTTCCAGTATGGTCTTGGTCTCAGGTATGTTCAGGCTTGCAAGCTGAAATTCGAAACAAACTGCTCCTTGGGGGCTGGTGCCGAAGTAACCTTCTGCGCTTTCAATCAGCAACGGTTCTGGTGCAATCTTGTCATGGGAAGCAGTCAGCTGCAGGCCTTCGCAAGCCGTTGCGCTAGTAGCGTTCGCATCCGCCTCGGATAGGGGAGCTGCTGCCATGGGGAAAGGCCCTTCAGCCGCGTTGGTTTCGGCAATCACCCGAATTCCAATCGCCCAGTCTGGGAGTTCTTCGAGCCAGCCTTCGCCTAGGATTGGACTGAGAGCCCAGAACACAGCCCCGCTAGGCGCTGCAGCAAGAAAATCAAATTCCTGAATACAATCTGCAGGCGGCGTAACATAGACACGCGGCACCAGCACTCCGTTTGACCAGCCAGAGCTGTTCACTTCCCCGCCAGCGCGAACAAAAAGCCTCGCCGGAATGGTCCGGAATAGAGTTATGTCAAGAATTTCTGAAACCGAAAAAACAGGCTTTTGTGCGGACATTGTCCCCTCCCGAAATACAACTTTGGAGAGGTTTGCAAAGCCAGCGTGAGCATAGCGTGATTCTAACAGGCCGCTGAAGAAGTCGGCTCTCGACGCGGTCTGAGGAACATGATTCATCCTGAGCACAATTTCGGCGGGGGTGATGACGCGCGGGACGGACGAAGCGAGCGGATCGCTTTTCAGCTATGTCGATCTGAAAGAGCGCATCCCCGCGCGGCACCCGCTGCGGAAGATCCGGCAGGTGGTCAACGATGCGCTGGCCAGTCTGGATGCCGATTTCGAGGCGCTCTACACCGATTTCGGCCGCCCCTCGATCCCGCTGGAGCGGCTGATCCGGGCGCGCCTGATCCAAATCCTGTTCTCAATCCGCTCCGAGCGGCAGTTGATGGAACAGATGCAGTATAACCTGCTGTTCCGCTGGTTCCTGGGCCTCGGGATCGACGATCCGGTGTGGGCGCCGACCGTGTTCACCAAGAACCGCGACCGGCTGCTGACAGCCGATATGTCGCGCAAGGTGATGGCGGCAATTCTGGCGCATCGCGAGGTCGCGCCGCTCCTGTCGGACGACCACTTCTCGGTCCCCTTTCGGCAGATTGCTTTGCAATCGCCTGCCGGGCAATGGATGGCACGCTGGTCAAGGCCTGGGCGTCGATGAAGAGCTTCCAGCCAAAGGCAGCGGACACGCCGCCCGGCGATGATGGTCCGGACGACCCGCCCCCGACGTCTGTTAACCCCGCCATACAGCCCGCCCAGACCGAACCTGAGACCGCTCCAATGCCCCACGCCACTCGCCGCAGCCGCAATCCGGAAGTCAACTTCAAAGGCGAGAAGCGTTCGAATGCGACCCATGCTTCGGTCACCGACCCGGATGCACGGCTCTATAAGAAATCCGCGGGCACAGGTGCTGTGCTTCATGGGGCATGCGCTGATGGAGAACCGGCACGGGCTGGTTGTTCAAGGCGACCTGACCCGCGCTGACGGCCGCGCCGAGCGCAGGGCTGCGCTGGACATGCTGCACCGCCACTCCCCCGGATCGACCCGGCAGCTGACCTTAGGAGCCGACAAAGGATACGATGCGGCCGAATTCGTCGCGGATCCCCGCCAGGCCTGCGTCACCCCACACGTCGCCAGGAAGGCGCGGCATTCAGCAATCCCCTCTCGGTGAATGTGCCCTTCACCTGCCGGGCAGCGGACGGGCGCACAACCAGGCACAAAGGCTATGCCCTGTCCCAGAAGCACCGCAAGAGGATAGAGGAGGCGTTTGGCTGAGCCAAGACCGTTGGCGGCATGTCCCAGACCCTCCATCGCGGCGTCGAACGCGTGCGATCCCGTTTCATTCTCACACGCGCCGCAGGAAATCTCGCTCGGCTACCCCGGTTGTTGGCGGTATGAGGCTGGATGAGGCGGCCACGGGCCCGCTTCCAGCCACCCGATCCCGAAGATCGATGAGGCAACTCATCCCATCAGGGCGAACAGCGTCCTGCTGACCTGACTAATTCAGCGGCCTGATAGGGTCAGGACCCATTGATTTCCGCTTTTCTACGTGATTCACGCTTCGAAAAACGAGCGGTGAACATGTCTGATCTTTTCTGGTTGAGCGACGTGCAGATGGCGCGTCTTGAGCCATTCTTTCCCAAGTCCCATGGCAAGCCCCGCGTTGATGATAGACGTGTTCTTAGCGGTATTATTTTATCAATCGCAATGGTTTAAGGTGGCGCGATGCCCCTGCTGCCTATGGCCCACACAAGACGCTATACAACCGTTGGAAGCGGTGGAGCGACAAGGGCATCTTCGCCCGTATGATGGCGGGGCCAGCTGCCGAACATGGTGAAGAGAAGACTGTGTTGATCGACGCGACGTATCTGAAGGCCCACCGCACCGCGACCAGCTTGGGCGTCAAAAAGGGGGGCGTGGACGCCTGATCCCTTGCCCGACAGGGCATTGCGCAGCAATGTCCCGAGAGGGGGCGCACCAAGGACGGCATGAACACCAAGCTGCATGCCATCTGCGACAGCCAGGGACGCCCTCTCAACCTGTTCGTGACCGCTGGACAGGTTCGCGATTATATCGGGGCACGGGCTTTGTTGAGCAGTCTGCCGGATGTCGACTGGCTGCTTGGGGATCGCGGTTATGAAGCCGATTGGTTCCGAAAAGCGTTGCAGGGCAAAGGGATACGCGCCTGTATCCCTGGCAGGAAACAGCGCAAGACAAAGGTAAAATACGACAAGCGGCGCTACAAACGACGCAATCGCCCCTCTCGTGACATTGCTGCGCAATGCACTGCTGGGCAGTGATGCGAGATCATGTTTGGTCGGCTCAAGGATTGGCGGCGTGTAGCAACCCGATACGACAGATGCCTAAAAGTCTTCCTCTCAGCCATCGCGCTTGCCGCGCTCGTCATCTATTGGCTATGAGTCCTGACCCTAGGTTGTCAGCGGCAATCTACAGGTTCGGAACTGAGCCGCCATCCGTTTGGTTTGGGTGAAGGTCGGCTTTGTCAAGTCGGTCCACCAGAACCAATTCAGTGCGTCGGTATACGATGTTGATCGTGATCTTGCGGTTGAAGCGCTATTGAACCACTCCGCGCAAAAGCTCGATGAGTTTGTCGGCCTCTTCCTTTCCGAGCAGGGATTGGAATTCCGCATCCTGTTCTTGCACTTCCTGCCGGATTTGCAGCATTCGTTTTTTGCCAAGCGCGGTGGGAAGTACGTTGATTTGTCGTTGATCAACCTGCGCCACTTGCCGGTGTACTAGGCCATCCGAAACCATCCGGTCCACCAGTTTGGTCAGCGTTGGCGGGTTCATCAAAACGACCTCGGCAAGCTGTCCCATGGTCAAACGTTGGTCTACCTCCAATGTCTCAAGAATGCGCCATGCTTCGATCTGAATTCCGTGTTGCTTTAGACGTGTGTTCAACGATGCAGACATCTTTCGATGTGCCGCAGCTAGGGCATAGGAAAGATAGTCCTGAATTGAACTTGGGCTCGTTTGCATTGGGGCACCTGTTTTTGACAGGCTGAATTTATTTGACTTGGAAAGTAAAATCAATTGGTATGTAGCGATCCCTGAGAAGTCTTGAAAGGGCTGTGCCACTTTGACGACGCTTATGGCTGTACCAACCGAGCTTGAGGAACTGCGCGACAATCCGGTGTTGCGCGGGAAAGGAAGCTATCGGATCGCTCTCCTTATTCCTTTGTGCGGTGCAGCGGGGCTCTGGGCGCCGTCATGTATCTCAAGCGCTCAGGTCGCGGTCGAGGAGTTGAACCGGACCAACGGCATCGATGGCCGCAAGGTGCAGCTGATTATGATAGACGCCGCTATGGAAGCGAGCATCTCGATTGAAGAGACTGTAAATGACCTGATCGAAACGGAGTCGATCGACGCTATCGTCGGGATGCATCTCAGTTCGATCCGCCATCGGCTCAGCAAAATCGTTCGTCAGCGGATCCCATACATTTACACGCCACTCTACGAGGGGGGCGAGCGAACTGATGGTTTGTTCGCCATTGGTGAAACGCCTGATGAACAGCTTGGTCCGTCAATGGAGCATCTGCAAAACGAATATCGACCCCGAAGCTGGGCGTTGATCGGCAACGACTATGTCTGGCCCAGAACGTCACACAGTTATGCCAAGGCCAAACTTCAGGAGATGTCAGTTGGTTTGGCCTATGAAAAGTACCTTCCCTTCGGCCTGAAAAGCATGAGCCAATTCGTGGAAGAGATTTCCAGATCAGGCGCAGAGGCTGTTCTGATCTCTCTGATTGGTCAGGACGCGGTCACTTTCAATCGGGCATTTGGTACGGCAAAACTGCATGACCGGATGGTCCGGCTGTCTTGCGCACTTGATGAGAACTGTTTGCTAGGATGCGGTGCAAGCAACAGCCAACGCATGTTTGCCGCGTCATCCTATTTTGGCGGGCTGCCGACGGAAGCAAATGCCGCGTTCAAGGAAAAATATTACCGGGTGCATGGCGATCATGCGCCGGTTCTGAACACCTTGGGTCAGTCTACCTATGAAGGGGTGCATTTTCTGGCTGGATTGATGCAGCGGCACGCGACAGTTTGGCGCGAGCGGAGTGTTTCGGATGCCCTGCCAGTGATTCATCGAAGTGGGCGCAAGCAGTTGTCTGCCAACAAGAGTGAACGGGCGCCTATCTACCTTGCGCGCGCTGACGGCCTAAATCTAGAGGTAATAAAAGAATTATAAAACAGACTCTTAAGTAGTTTCGATTTCCATTTCAAATAAAATACTTGAAATGGAAATTAAATTCTCCCACGCTTTGACGAACGAATAAGTCGCGGGCCGCAGGTCCGGCGATTGATCAAATGGGGAGAATTGCCTTGGCTTGGGTCATCACGCTGGTTCTGCTGGCTGCCGTCGCGCTGATCGCGATATGGTTTCTGCAAAGATACTACGCGAAAGCAACTTTGGACACCGCGTTGGTCAGAACCGGGTTCGGCGGGCGCCGTGTTGTCACCGATGGCGGCTGTCTGTCTCTTCCTATTTTGCATCAGGTTCAGAAAGTGTCGATGGGGGCGCTGGCGTTTGGGATCAACCGGATGGGACGGGACGCCGTTCTGACGCGCGACAAGATGCGTGCAGATGTGCAGTTTGAATTCGAACTTCGTGTTGCACCAACTGACGAAGGCATTTCAACGGCTGCGCAAGCTTTGGGATCACGGATCGCGCGTGGCGGAGATACCGTCAAGGATGTCCTTGCAGGTTCGCTTGTGGACGCCATTCAACGCGCGGCTGCGGCGCGAACGTTGGAAGACATTCATCTGGATCGCTCAGGGTTTTCCACGGACGTGGCAGAGGCCATCGAAACTCAGGCCGCGAAACTGGGTCTGACGCTGGTTTCAGCTTCCTTGATCGCCGTTGATCAGAGCGACCTGAGCCAATGGAATGAGAACAACGCCTTCAATGCGCAAGGAATGCGCCAATTGGCGGAATTGGTCGCCGATCAACGCAAAGAACGCATTCGCATCGAAACCGAGGCCGAGGTTGCTGTTCGTGAAAGCCATCTGGCCCAGCATCAGCGGCAGCTTGAATTGCAACGTGCAGAACGTGAAGCCGAGATCGCACAGCAGGAGCAATTGGCCAAGCTGGAAGCAGATGCCAAGTCGCGGGAAGAACGCGCGCGGGACGAAGCGAAACTTGCCAGCGAAACGACCCGGATCGAGAACGAAAAGCGGGTTAAGGCGACACAGGTGGCAAGCGACGAAGCGCTACGCAAGGCCGAGATGGCGGCCATTCGCACCCTCGAAGAAGAAAAGATCGAAAACGATATTCTGATCGCCCGCAAACGCGCAGCCGAAGCCGAAGCGCGGGCAGAAGAGGAAGAGGCCCGAGCCAAGGTAATCCTGGCCGTGGAAAGCGTTCAGGCGCAGAAAGAACGTGCCGTCGCAGAGCGTGAAGGGGAAATCGCCCGTCTGAAGCAGGAAAAAGACCTCGCGCTCGAAAGCGCAAAGGTCAAGAGCGACGTCGAAACCCTGCTTGAGAAGGCCAAGGCTGATGCCGTCGCAAAAACCAAGGCCAGCGAAGCGGAACGTGCCCGCATGGAGGCCGAGGCCGCAGGACGCATTGCACTGAATCAGGCCGAGAACACGCTTGATGAAGCGGTTATCCGGATGCGTCTGGAAGAGCGTAAACTGGACCGCTTGCCGGAAATCATGACGCAGATGATGAAACCGGTCGAAAAGATCGACTCGATCAAGATCAACCAGATCTCTGGCGCGGGCGGCAGCAATGGCTCTGGCGCGGGAGAAGGCGTGGATGGCGCATTTGGCGCGGCGATGAATCAAATTCTTGGGATGGCCGTACGCCTGCCCGCGATGAAACAGATGGGCGAAGAGATCGGCCTTGATTTCGATGCCAATTTGGCCGGCCGGACCGCTGATTACGCCAATCGTATCAAAGACAAACCAAAGAACGAGAAGTGACGGGAAAACACCGTCCATCCAACAGGATCGACATTAGGGAGGAAACTGAAATGTCACTGAACCGCCGAAACTTCCTGGCCAGCAGCGCAGCCTTTGCAGGGGCTTCGATGTTGCCTCGCATCGTGATGGCCGCAGACACGATCAAGCTGGGTTCGATTCTGGATACATCCGGCATTTTTGACGCTTATGGCAAGCCGATGGACATGGCCGCGCGTCTGGCCGTAGACGAAATCAATGCCGCAGGTGGTCTGCTGGGCAAACAGGTCGAAGTCGTAGCCTATGACACCCAGTCCGACATGGCGCTTTATTCGCAATACGGTCAGCAACTGACACGTCAGGACAAGGTGGATGTTGTGCATGGTGGCATTCTGTCGGCCTCGCGTGAAGCGATCCGTCAGACGATGCGCAAGACCAAGACGCCGTACTTCTACAATGTTCTTTACGAAGGTGGGGTTTGTGACCGGAACATCTTTATCAACGGGGTAACGCCGGCGCAGCAGGTTGAGGCGCTGGTTCCATACGCCATGGGTAAGTCAGGCAAGAAAGTCTACATCCTCGCTGCCGACTATAACTATGGTCAGATCACCGCACGCTGGATTCAGAAGTTTGTGGCCGACAATGGTGGCGAGACCGTGGGCGTCGATTTCTTCCCGCTGGACGTCAGCGACTTCGGGTCCACGATCGCAAAAATCCAGTCCGTTGGTCCCGATCTGGTGATTGCTCCGCTGGTAGGCGGCGCGCATCTGTCGTTCTTCCGTCAATGGGCCGCCGCTGGCATGAAAGGCCGCATTCCTCTGGCTTCGACCACTTTGGGTGTGGGCAACGAGCACAAAGTTCTGACGCCCGAGGAAGGTAACGGGATCATGGTTGCCTACAACTACAGTCAGGAGCTTGACACACCTGCGAACAACGTCTTCAAGGATCGCTGGGCCGCCGCCTATGGCGACAGCGACCTGATTCACGAGATCGCCGTATCGAACTATCAGGGAGTGATGACCTGGGCCGAAGCCGTACGTCAGGCAGAGTCGGTGGATCGCGATGCATTGATTTCTGCTCTGGAATCTGGGCTGTCGATTGATGGCCCGGCTGGCAAGGTCACGGTCGATCCGAGAACGCACCATGCGGTTCTGGATGTACACATCATGGAATTTGAAAACCAGGGTATGAAGGTAATCGAAACGCTGCCACAGCGCCAGCCAATCGACACGCAGGCGGTGTGCGATCTTTCAGCCAACCCGGACGACAACACCCAGTACGAAATCGAATTCTGATCTCCCGCAGATTTCGGCGGGGCGGTGGCATTGTCGCCCCTCACGCCCATGACCGGGCCACTTGTCTTTCCAACGGATACGCACACCCATGGACCTAACCGTCGTCATTCTTGTCGAAATGCTCTACGCGGTCGCCTCATTGATCCTGATCAGTGCCGGACTCGCGGTTATTTTTGGCATGATGAAAGTGATCAACCTTGCCCATGGCGAATTCATGATGATGGGCGGGTACGCCACCATCACGGCCGTAAACCTTGGCGTGAACATTTTCATGGCCATGCTGATCATCGCCCCGATTGTCGTCGGCCTGATCGGGCTTGTGGTCGAACGTCTGGTCATTCGGCATTTGTATGGCAGGCTGGTCGATACGATGTTGGCGACATGGGGCCTGAGCCTGTTCTTCATCGGGCTTGCCACCATGATCTTTGGCAACACAACAACCGGGATTTCGACACCAATCCCCGGCTTTGCCATCGGGAATTATCAGATTAACGGCTACAATTTCTTCATCATCGTGATCGCCATTCTGTTGCTGATCGGGATGCTTGCAATCCTGAAGGCCACGCGCGCCGGGTTGATTGCACGCGGTGCGATGCAGCGCTCGGATATGGCGGCAGCCTTGGGTTACAGTCCCGATCGCATTTATTTGGCGACCTTCTTTTGCGGCTCTGCGCTTTCTGGTTTGGCCGGCGCTGTTCTTGCCCCTCTTGTTGGCCTCGTGCCGACATCCGGCGGGGCTTACATTGCCAAGGCCTTCATTACCGTCATCGCAGGTGGACCGTCCCTGATCGCAGGCCTTTTCTCAAGCGCTGGTTTCTTCGGCATCGTGAACCAGATTTTCACCTTTGCCATTTCGCCGGTGATTGGCGAAGTCGCGCTTCTGGTCGCCGCAGTTGTCCTTCTGCGCCTGCTGCCGCAGGGCATTACCGGCAAGTTCTTCAAAGGAAATTTTTAAATGCCCGGGAGCCTGTCAAAAGACGCCATCACGATTTTGCTCGTCACTGCCATCCTGATCTGGATTATGCCGCAATTGATCAGCACCTACACGCTCACCATTTTGATCGTCTACGGAATGCTGGGGCTAAGCCTTGGTTTGATCTGGGGATTTGGCGGCATCCTCTGCTTTGGCCAGGCTGCTTTTTTTGGGCTGGGCGCCTACACCTATGCCATTGCCGCGATCAACATCGGTGAAAGCACGTTTCCGATGCTTTTGGCTGTTCTCGTTCCAGCGGCATTCGCGGCACTTTTGGGTGCCATGATGTTCTATGGGCGGCTGACGGATGTTTATCTTGGGGTCATCACCCTTGTTGTGACACTGATCCTGTTCAAATTCATCAACTCGACCGCAGGGCCGCAATATGTGATCGGCAACGCCCGGCTCGGCGGGTTCAATGGCATCCCCGGCTTTCAGACATTGAATATTCCCGGTCGTCCGGATGACTACATCTGGGGTGACAGCTATTTTTATGTCTGCGCCGTTCTGCTGGCATTGGTGCTTTTCCTTGTGTCGGCTTTGTTGAGATCAAGCTTTGGCCGCGTTGCGGTTGGCATTCGCGAAAACGAGGTCCGCATGTCCCTCATGGGCTATGACGTCCGGGCAAGAAAAACTGTTCTGTTCGCTGTCGGGGCAGCCATTGCGGGCTTGGCGGGAGCATTGTTTGCGAACTGGGCCGAGATTGTCACCCCGAGCCTGTTTTCGCTCGGCCAATCGGCCGAGATTATCATCTGGTGCATTGTCGGCGGGTTGGGTACGCGCTTTGGCCCGATCCTTGGGGCCGCTGGGCTGGCCTATCTGAAGTTCCTTTTGGGACAGCAGAGTGTGGTCGACAACACACTGATAACCGGCCTGATCCTCGTGCTCTTCGTTCTCTTTCTGCCAAAAGGCATTGTTCCGGCGCTGGCAGGTCTTTGGAAGGTTAGCTTTGGCCGTCGCCCCCAGGGGCGCATTCACCAGCAACGCCGCATGAGAAACCGGGGGGGCGCCAATGGTTGAAACGGTTCTGGAAACTCACGGGCTGACCATGCGCTTTGGCGGCGTGGTTGCCTCCGACAACGTCGACTTCAAATTGCAAGCCCGCGAGCTGCGCTGCCTGATCGGCCCGAACGGAGCCGGAAAGTCCACCTTCTTCAAATGTGTGACTGGGCTACAAACACCGTCCGAAGGCGAGGTTTACATGCGCGGGGTCGAAACCACCCACTGGATGCCGCATCAGATCGCCTCGATGGGCGTGGGTATCAAAACGCAAACCCCAAATGTCATGGACAGCCTCAGCGTGTTTGAAAACATTTGGCTTGCGGCGAGGCGGTTTCACAACCCGCAGGACGCGAACCGGAAGACACAGGAAATCATAGAGCGACTGGCCCTAGGCTCGATTGCCCGGGACGATCTTGGGCGGTTGGCGCATGGCGAGCGACAACGCGTTGAGCTTGGGCTGGTTGCTGTCGGTGATCCGTGGCTGGTGCTACTTGATGAACCCGCAGCAGGGATGAGCGCCGAAGATGTCGAGCGGATGACAGAGATCATCCATGAGCTGAACAAGACAGCTGCGATCATCATCGTTGAGCATGACATGAAGTTCATACGCTCAATTGCCGAGAAGGTGACAGTGTTCCATCAAGGAAAGGTATTGATGGAAGAACACGTTGACCGTGTCATGTCCGATCCCACCGTGCGGAACGTATATCTTGGAAAGAAGGCCTGAGATGAGTGACGACGTGACAAATATCCTCGAAATCAAGGGCGTGTCGGGCGGGTATGGAAAGGTGCCGATCCTGCACGGGATCGAATTCGCAGTTGCCGAAAACGAGGTCGTTGGCATTCTTGGCCATAATGGCATGGGTAAAACCACCTTGCTGAAAACGCTCATGGGGTTTCTGCCTGCGGGGTCCGGGACGATCCGGTTTCATTCCACCGACATTACGGGCATGTCGCCCTTTGAGCGTGCTGGTTTGGGGCTGGGCTATGTACCTCAGGGGCGGGGCATCTTCCCGCAGCTGAGCGTTCGCGACAATCTGAGGTTTGCCTGGCATGAATATGTCGGCGCGTCAGAAAGTGATGTTATGGAATCCGTGCTGGCCGATTTTCCGCGCCTGCGCCCGCTGCTTGATCGTGATGGTGGGGCGCTCTCGGGCGGTGAACAACAATTGCTGGCCCTAGCGCGGTGCCTGATGGGCGATCCGGATTTCCTTCTGTTGGATGAACCGACCGAAGGAATCCAACCCTCGATCATTGAGGAGATGGGCGAAACGCTGCTGGCCCTGCGCCAAAGCCGGGGGCTTTCCATACTGCTGGTCGAACAGAATTTCGACTTCATCTCAGACCTTTCTGACCGGGTTCTCGTCCTTGAACGTGGCCGCATTACCGGGGAACTCAGCAAAGCTGATTTGTCCGATCAAGCTAAGGTCAATCAATTCCTTGGCTTCGGGGCGGCCCGATCAACCCGTGGTCAGGCCAGCGGGCTCCCTGTGGCCCAGCCGGTATCCGCGACACAACCCAAATCTCAGGCAGTAACCCGGACCCAACCGGCTGCCGCAAGCGTGGTGACGAACATGACCATAAAACGACCAACCCTTTCGCAGATGCGTGACATGGCCAGCCGGTTCGGGATGAGCCTGTCGGACGCGGACCTGGAAGAGTACCGCGAGATCATCGAGCCCTACATGCAGGCCTATGACCGTCTGGATGCGATGCCCGATTATCTGCCCGAGGTCCGCTATCCCCGTAGCCCCGGCCATTTCCCGAAACCGACCGAGAATTCGCTCAACGCATGGTATGTTAAGACCGAAGTGCGCGGTGCGCCGGATGGCAAGCTGCGCGGCAAACGTATCGCGCTGAAGGATACAATCTGCCTTGCTGGCGTGCCGATGATGAATGGCTCTTCCATAATGGAGGGTTATACGCCCGAAATTGACGCCACCATTGTGACCCGTATGCTGGATGAAGGCGCTGTCATCACAGGCAAGGCTCATTGCGAAAACTTCTGCCTGTCGGGCGGCTCGCATACCAATGCCAAGGGGCCGATCCACAACCCATGGAAACGCGGATATATGGCGGGCGGGTCTTCCGGTGGATCTGCCGCACTGGTGGCCGCGGGCGAGGTCGACATGGCCATCGCCGGGGATCAGGGCGGATCGATCCGCATTCCATCGTCGAATTGCGGCGTCTATGGGATGAAGCCAACTCACGGGCTTGTGCCTTACACCGGCGCGATGCCGATTGAGCAAACCATTGACCATCTTGGACCGGTAACCAGCACAGTCGCTGACAATGCACTGCTTCTGGAAGTGCTGGCAGGCGAAGACGGGCTTGATCCGCGTCAGTACAAGCCCACGGTCTATAGCTATACCGAGGCATTGGGACGCGGGGCGCAGGGGATGCGGATCGGCATTCTGAAGGAAGGGTTCAGTCACGAGAATTCTGAACCCGACGTCGACGCAAAGGTCATGCAAGCGGCAGACCGTTTTCGCGAACTGGGCGCCCGGGTGGAAGAGGTTTCCATCCCCGAACACTATACCGCCATGGACGCGTGGACCGCGATCACGCTTGAAGGGCTTCAGGACGGTATGATGTGGGGCAATTCGACCGGCACCAATTACCGGGGCCTGTTCCTGCCGTCGATGACCGACCACATGGCGCAATGGCAGGGCCGCGCGGATGAACTGAGCCATTCGCTCAAGGCCTGCATGTTTGTGGGCGAGCACTTCCAGCGGCAATACCGTGGCAGGTTCTACGGCAAGGGTCAGAACATCATGCGGCTTTGCAATGAACGCTATATGGCGGCACTCAAGCAATATGATTTGCTGTTGATGCCGACGCTGCCGATCAAGTCGCAGCCACATCCACCTGCGGACTGCTCACTGAGCCTTTATGTGCAACGGGCTTTTGAAATGGTCCCAAATACTGCGCCCTTTAACGGTGGATTGCCTGCCATGAGCATTCCCTGCGGCCTGAGCGAAGGCCTGCCCATTGGCATGATGCTGGTCGGGCCGCATTTCGGGGAAATGAAGATCTATCAGGCCGCCGATGCGTTTGAGCAATCGGGTGACTGGCGCAACATGTAAGGGAGGAACAATATGTCAATCCTGAGCGAACGTCTGGCGGTGCGTATTCCTGATCGGGATGCGCGAGTTGAGACCACCGTTGATGTCACAGCGCCTCGAGAAGGTATGTCCTATGTTCGGGGCCCCACAACCCCGCCACTGGCCTATATCACCATTCCCCAGCTTTTGCGGAATGCCGTTTCGCGATTTGGCCCCAGAGAAGCCGCCGTGTTTCCTGAACAGGGTATCCGGATGACCTATTACGATCTGGACCGTGCCGTTGATGAACTGGCCTCCGGGCTATTGGCGCTCGGTCTGGGCAAGGGGGATAGGGTCGGCATCTGGTCGCCAAACCGGTTCGAATGGGTGCTCACCCAGTTTGCCACCGCCCGTGTCGGACTTGTTCTGGTGAACATTAACCCCGCCTACCGCTTGGGTGAGCTGGAATACGCCTTGAACAAGGTCGGTTGCAAGGCCCTGATTGCGGCCAAGTCATTCAAATCTTCCGACTATTCAGGCATGATCCGCACTCTGGCCCCCGAGCTTGAGGATTGCGAACCGGGGCAACTGCGTGCTGCAAAACTGCCGCAGTTGCGCAGCGTCATTGTCATGGATGATCAGCCTGGCCCCGGCGCGTATTCGTTCGACATGCTTCAGCAACTTGGCGGCCCGGCCCAGCAACTTCGGTTGCCGGAGGTTGACAAGACACTTGGTCCCGATGATGCGATCAACATTCAGTTCACTTCCGGTACGACCGGGATGCCCAAAGGGGCCACGCTTTCGCATTACAACATCGTCAACAATGCGCGCTATGTGACCGATCGCATGGGCCTGTCCGAGACGGACCGGCTCGCTATCCCCGTACCACTCTATCACTGTTTTGGCATGGTGATGGGCGTTCTCGGGGCGGTCAGCAAAGGGGCGACTATGATCTTCCCCGGCGAAGGTTTTGATGCGGCGCAGACATTAGATGCGCTGTCGAAAGAGCGATGTACGGCCCTTTACGGCGTCCCAACAATGTTTGTCGCGATGCTCGAAAATCTTGAAGGTAATCCGCGTGATCTATCCAACATGCGCACCGGCATCATGGCCGGGGCCCCTTGCCCGGTTGAGGTCATGCAGCGCGTGAACACGGACATGAACATGAACATGAAAGAAGTCACGATCTGCTATGGGATGACCGAAACCTCGCCTGTATCTTTCCAGAGTTTCGTTGACGATCCCACTGACAAACGCTGTGAAACGGTGGGGCGTGTTCATCCCCATCTTGAGGTCAAGATCATCGATCAGGACGGGCGGATTGCCCCTGTCGGTACGCAAGGGGAACTGTGTACCCGTGGCTATTCGGTTATGAAGGGATATTGGGATGACACCCAAAAAACCGTTGAAAGCATCATGGACGGTTGGATTCACACCGGCGATCTTGCCGTATTCGACGAGACAGGTTTCTGCTCCATCGTCGGCCGCGTGAAGGACATGATCATCCGCGGTGGCGAAAACATCTATCCCCGCGAGATCGAGGAATACCTTATGCGACATCCAAAGGTCAGTGATGTTCAGGTCTTCGGCATTCCTGATGAGAAATTCGGTGAGGAAGTCTGTGCCTGGGCAATCGCCAAACCCGGCGTGGACCTGACCGAAGACGAACTTCGCAATGCGCTGAAAGGGCAGATTGCGCACTTCAAAGTACCGCGCCACATCCGCATTGTTGAAGAACTTCCAATGACGATTACTGGAAAACCTCAGAAGTTTGTGATGCGGGACAAGATGGTGGAGATGTCCAAGGTTTGTGGCTGCTGTCAGCGTGAGCTGCAGCGGCGATAAATCTGACAAGGAGGAAAGCGCGGGCGGATTTCGTTTCTATGGGGAATGTGGTTCAGGGCTTGGGAAGCCGATGCGCTGAGCTGCGAAGTCTGCGACGCCGATCAGCGCCGGCCCGCTGGTTTTTCCGATCCGATGCCACCCATCGGCGCTTTTCTCCGACGCCTTGGGCGTGTTGCAGCGCCGGCTTTGGTGGACTGGCCGCAATGACTGGTCCGGCGCGTCCGGATGGCGGGGCCGGGTGTGATGGTTGGATCATGCAGCCTCCTCCCATGGCGGTGCGCGGGATTTGGGCGTTTGGCCGCGGCTGAAGGTCTCGATGATGATCATGGCACCGCCGCACTTCGGGCAAGGCTTGTGGGCATCCAGATCAGCGGGATTGTCACGTTCCCCTTCACCCGGCGAAGTGCCAGGTTCAGGTTCTGCATCGAGCAAGCACCTGATCGTCTCGATCCTGTTGCGGCGGATGCCGTTGGCGAGGAACCCGGCGTGGCGGATGCGATGGAAACCGGATGGCAGGACGTGGATCAGGAACCGGCGAATGAACTCGGCCGTGGGCAGGCGCATGATCTTCATCCGATCACCACGCTTGATCCGGTAATCTTTCCATCGGAACGCCACGGTGCCGGCATCGGCGCTGATCAGCCGGTGGTTGGAGATGGCGACCCGGTGGGTGTAGCGGCTGAGATAGGCCAGCACGGCTTCGGGTCCGCCGAAGGGTGGTTTGGCGTACACGACCCAGTCGGCTTTGCGCAGTGGCGCGAGGTGGGCCTGGAAGGTATCCGGGCCGGCCAACTCTGACAGATTGCCGAAGAACGTCAGTTTCCCCGCCTTGTGCAGCCTGGCCAGCCCTTCGAGGAACAAACGCCGGAACAGACGCGACAGGACCTTCACGGGCAGGAAGAAGCCCGGGCGGCAGGCGATCCAGCGGGTGCCATCCGCCGACAACCCACCGCCCGGCACGATGACATGCACATGCGGGTGGTGCGTCATCGCCGATCCCCAGGTGTGCAGCACGCTGGTCATGCCGATGCGGGCACCGAGATGCTTTGGATCGGCCGCAATGGTCAGCAATGTTTGCGCCGATGCCTTGAGCAGCAGGCCATAGACCGCTGCCTTGTTTTGATACGCGATGTCGGCAATCTGAGCTGGCAGAGTGAAGACCACGTGGAAGTATTCCACTGGCAGAAGGTCTTCCATGCCTGCCTGTATCCAGTCCCGCGCGGTTGCTCCCTGGCACTTCGGACAATGCCGATTGCGGCAGGAGTTATAGGCGATGTGCTGGTGACCGCATTTGGTGCAGGCGGCAACATGGCCACCCAGCGCAGCGGTCCGGCAGGTCTCGATTGCGGACATCACCTTCAACTGAGGCAGGTTCAGGTGCCCCGCATGCGCTTGACGATACGCAGGCCCATACGCGCGGAAGATATCCGCGATCTCTAGTTTGGGGCGAGGCATTGGACCGGCGTCAGCCGGAACCAGCCTCCCGGCCTGCCAACAGATCGAACGGGCTCGTTACGTCCCGGATCGTCTTGGTTGCCACCTTGGTGTAAATCGTCGTTGTCTCCAGCTTGGCATGCCCCAGCAGCACCTGCCCTCTCGTCGAAACGGCGTTTCGACTGCCGTGTAATAGATCACCCGGATGTCTGTTCCGCCTTCGAGCAGATGGGTGGCAAAGCTGTGCCGCAACGTATGGGGCGAGACCTTCTTCTTGATCTCGGCAAAGTTACAGGCCACTCCAAACGCCCGGTTGAATTGCCGCGTCGAGATCGGATCGACCCGGTTGCGCCCCGGAAACAACCATCCGGCCGGGCGCGCTTCGCGGTAATAGTCGCGCAGCAGATCCAGCAAGCTCGGCGACAGCATCACGTGCCGATCCTTTCGGCCCTTGCCCTGGTCAACCCGGATCAGCATGCGGTCACTGTCGATATCACCGACCTTCAGATGCGTGACCTCGCTCGCCCTGAGCCCGCCGCCATAGGCCACACTGAACGCGGCCCGGTACCTCAGCCCGGGACCAGGTGCCGCTTCGAGAATGCGCGCCACCTCCTCGGCGCTCAGCACCACGGGGATTTTCTTTGCCGCCCGCTGATAGCGCATGTGCCGCTTCATTTCCGGGCGCGGGCATGTCGTCGCAAAAAAGAAACTCAGCACCGTCAGCCGGTTGTTGAAGGTCGGGCCGCCAACACCGCGATCCTTCATGTCGAGCTGGAACGCCCGCAACTCCTCCGGCGTGGCGCTATCCGGAGAATACCCCAGGAACCGCGTGAACTCGCGCATCGCCCGCAGGTACATCGTCTGCGTCTTCGGCTGCAGACCCTTGATCCGCATATCTTCGAGAAACCGCTGGCGCAGCGCCGGAACATAATGATCTGACATCGAAACCTCCTGTCATCAGATTGAGAAGGTCCCAATCGTCAGACAGGTTCGTCAGTTCGCAAAATTCACGCCGCTCACATCGGTGCGCAACACACGCCGCAAGCGCCAATACCGCGAAAGCGGTTTCGTCCTTGTCCCGCCAAGCTGCCACTCAACCCCACTAAGAAAAACGCCGCGTTGAACCCAACCCGGCGTCTCGTAATCCGTAGCACAGGCGCCTGCCCGCTGTCGGTCACACCTGTTTGGTGACCTGGGTAAAGTCCAGCTCCACCGGGGTCTCGCGGCCAAAGATGGACACGGTGACCTTGAGCTTCTGGCTGTCCTCGTCGACCTCTTCGACCATGCCGTCGAAATCCTCGAACGGGCCGTCGTTGACCTTGACCTTCTCGCCGATCTCGAAATGGATCAGCGTGCGCGGTGCTTCGACGCCTTCCTCGACGCGGCCCAGGATGCCCTGCACCTCTGCGTCGCGCATCGGCATCGGGCGGCCTTGCGGGCCCAGAAATCCGGTGACGCGGTTGATCGAGGAAATCAGGTGATAGCCGCGGTCGGACATTTCCATATGCACCAGCACATAACCGGGCATAAAGCGGCGCTCAGTCGAGACCTTCTTGCCGCGGCGGATCTCAATCACCTCTTCAGTGGGGACCAGAACCTCGTCGATCTCGTCCTCAAGGCCCTGTTCTGCGACAGAGGTGCGGATCTGCTCTGCGATTTTCTTTTCGAAGTTCGAAAGAACGCTGACCGAATACCACCGTTTCGCCATGAACCGTTGTCCTTGTTCTGCCGGGCGGGCCACTTGCCGCGCCGCTGCCTGTTCATTCCGCTGCAGCCCCAAGGCTGCGCTCTCCAACAAAAAGCGGCGTGCAAACCGAATCGCTGCACGCCCGCCTCAATAATCCCTGCTCAGCTACCGCTCATCGCCGCCAAGATCAAGTGCAGCGCAGCAATTGCGGCCCCAAAACCCTGGCATCGCTGCAGGCCTAGCCGAACATCCCCAAAAGCCCTTGCAGGCCAAAGCGGATCAAGAGGTCGACCAGCGCAAAAAACAGCGCCGTCAGCGCCGCCATGATGAACACCATGACCGTGGTCAGCAGCACTTCGCGGCGGGTCGGCCAGACGACCTTGGAGACTTCGGCGCGGACCTGCTGGATGAACTGAACGGGGTTGATAGTTGCCATACTGGGGGTGTCTCTCTGCTAGCAGTCAGGGCGATGTAACCGGTGGCGCTCCTGAATTCAAGCCCGCACCGCCGCCGCGGCCCGCCTTGCCCTCCGCCTCGCAGCCTGATCTGCACGCCCGGCATCGGCGGCGTTGCGCAGGCAGCGCCCGCCCGGTCAATCAAATTTTAATCCACTTGCGGCAAAAATGACTCGAAACCGCCCCTCCCACGGCCCTCTGCGCCGCAGGCGGGGCGTCCTGTGTGATTTACAAAAGTAGGAAGCCATGACGCCAGCATACTCCTTGTCCCAAGCCGAACAGTTTGAACGCGAAGCCCAGCTGGAAGATGCCGCCTTGGCCTATGCCGGCATCCTGTCCCGCAACCCTCGCAACAAGCGCGCGCAATCAGCGCTGGAAGGGTTGCGCAAGCGGCTGGACTCGCAGAGCGACCCGTCGCCGGTGCATCAGGCCGGGCTGGAGGAGGCGCTGGCCGAGGGCCGCCATTTCGAGGCCGCAGAAAGCTGCGGCGCCCTGCTCAAGACCTTCCGCGAATCGCATTTTCTGTGGGAATTCCTGGGCCGCTGTCATCTGGCGGCCGGCCATCTGGACAATGCCGCCACCTGCCTGAACAAGGCGGTCGGGCTCAATCCTCGCGCTGCGGGCACCTATGCCGCCATGGGCCGCGTGCAGGCCGCTCGCGGCGAACTGGACAATGCCATGGCGCTGTTTGACAAGGCGCTGATGCTGACGGCTGGCTGCCTGCAGGCGCTGCACGGCAAGGCAGAGGTGCTGATCCAGCAGGGCCAGAGCCGCAAAGCCGCCAACATGCTGCGCAAGGCCGTGAAACTGGCGCCGCATGATGCCGCATTGCATGTCACGCTGGCGGGCCTCCTGACCCAGCAGGGCGCCGCTGAGGACGCCAAAGGGCATTACACACAGGCCGTCCGCCTGAACCCCACCCTGACTGAGGCCCGGTACCAGCTGGGTCTCCTGCTCAAGGCCGAGGGCGCCTTTGCAGACGCTCTGCCCTGCTTCAACAAGGTGCTGGATGCGAAACCGGCCGACGACCGCGCCCGCACCCAGCGCCTGCACATGCTGGCAGAGCTCAATGACTGGCGCTGGCTGCCAGAGTATGCCGACCACCGCCGCCAGCTGGGCTTACGCAGCAGCGGCTGCGCGCCCGACGCGCTGATGCTGATGGAAGACAATCCCGATTTGCTGCGCGCCCGCGCCCAGTCTTTTGCCAGCGATCTGTTCGCAGAAGCAGAGCTCAGTATTGCCTCAGAGGCCGGACAGCGGCCGGACCGGTTGCGGATCGGCTATTTCTTCGCGGCCTGTGACGCTGACGCCATCCTGGACCAGCACAGTGCAATGCTCGACGCCCACGACCGGACCCGTTTCGACATCCGCCTCTATGCCATCGGCGCAGGCCTACCCGAAGCCGTAGCGCAGAAGGTCAGCGGGCTCAGGGTTCTGGACGCAGGCGCCATGGATCAGATGGCCGAAGCCGTGAAAGCGGACCGGCTGGATGCCGCGGTGGATCTCTCTGGCTATTGCGGCACCTTTGCTCCACGGCTGTTCGCCGCCCGCCTGGCGCCGCTGCACATCGCCTTCTCCGGCTATCCCGGCACCATGGGTGCCGCCGCTTATGAGTATCTGATCAGCGATGCGGCCGCCTGCCCGCCGGGCAGCGAACGTTACCACAACGAACATCTGCTGCGCCTGACGGACGGCCATCAGGCGGTCGCCCCCGCTGCACCAGCCACCGCCCCGGACCGCGCGGCCTGCAGCCTGCCGGCAGAGGGTTTCGTGTTCTGCAGCTTCGCCTCCGGCAGCCGCATCACGCCGCAGGAATTCGATATCTGGATGCGTTTGCTGCAGGGTGCGCCAGGCAGCGTTCTGTGGCTGGCGGACAATGGCGAACATGCCATGTCGAACCTGCGCCGCGCCGCCGCAGCGCGCGGGGTCGACCCGGACCGGCTGGTCTTTGCCCCGGCTGCCAGCCGTGACGATCACCTGGCCCGCCTGCCGCTGGGCAGCCTGTTCCTGGACACATTCACCGTGAACGCCGCCGCCGCGGCGCGCGACGCCCTGGCCGCCGGCCTGCCGGTCCTGACCCTGGCCGGTCAGCAATTCGCCGCCCGCACCACAGCCAGCCTGCTGCACTCGGCCGGCCTGCCGGAGATGGTTGCCGCCAGCCCCGAAGAATACGAGGCCAAAGCCGCGGAACTGGCCGCCGACAGCGCGGCGACCGCCAGCCTGCGCAATAAGCTCCGTGACCGGCAGCAGACCGCAGCGCTGTTCAGCCCCGAACGGCTGGCCCGCCAGCTGGAGCGCGCCCTGGACGCCGCCTGCGAACGCCAACAGCAGGGCCTGTCGCCCACTCATCTGGAACTGGAGTGACCGGACACGCCAAACGGCCTGCCCAGACGGGCAGTGCTGTACCGGCGATATGCGGGAAAATGGCAGGGGCATCAGGGTTCGAACCCGAGACCTACGGTTTTGGAGACCGTCGCTCTACCAACTGAGCTATACCCCTGTGGTGCGGCATGTCCTACGGCAGCCGCGCTGCAGAGGCAAGAGGAAAAAATGCATTTTCTTGCGCTGCCCCGACGGTTTGCAGACGGCGGGCTTTGCCCCGGCGCAGCCATGCAGTATGACGGGCAAATACCGGGCAGTAACCGGGGCCAAGGCCCTGTGCCCCCAGCAGGAATGAGCCGTAGCCCCGTGAGCCTCAGAAAAAAAATTGCCGACAGCCCAAGGGTCAACCGCGCCGTCGAGGGCCTGTTTGCCGCCTATGTGCGATTCGCATTCCGCACCTCGCGCTGGACCCGCTCCGGGTTCGAGGAGATGGATGCCTGCGTGCGCCGCGGCGAGCCGGTGATTTTTGTGCTGTGGCACCAGCGGCTGATCATGGCGCCCTATCTGTTCGACACCTCACTGGGCCGGATCTGCGCCCTGACCTCTGCCGCCCGCGCCGGACGGCTGGCGGGGCAGATCCTGGTACGGCTGGGATTTGAGACCATCCCGATGTCGAGCCACAAGCGCCATGTGGCGCTGTCGCGCGAGGTGCTGCGCCGCACCCGCGATGGCTGCTCCATCGGCATTGCCGCCGACGGTCCGCGCGGACCTGCGCGGGTCTCGTCCACTGTGCCAGTGGTCTGGGCGCGGATGACCGGCTGCCGGGTATTCACCGTGGCCTTTGCCGAAAAAAAGGTGATGGCGCTGCCGACCTGGGACCGGCAGATGCTGCCGCTGCCGTTTTCACGTGGCGTGCTGATGTGCCGCGAATGGACGGACGTGGTGCCCAAGAAACCGGACGATGAACAGGTTGAGACACTGCGCCAAAGCCTGGAAGCATCCCTGGATGCCATTACCGATGCCGCAGATACGGCAGCCGGGCGGCGCAGCGAAGATCCGAAAACCCTGTCGGATTGATCAGTCCTGATCCGGCGCAGCGGACGGCCGCAGGCATGCCAGCGCCGCTGCAAACGCAGGACCTGTTCTGACCGGTGCTGCCCCCGGTGCGACAGGCACCGACAGCCTATTGCGATCCGGCAACCAGCTCCGCAAGGGTTTCAATATATTCAACGGTCAGGGGTTTGTTGACGAAATCCCGCACAACGTCGAACTGAGCCGCCCGCTCCCGGTCCCGTGGGTTGAGGGAGGTGGTCAGCATCACGACAACAGCTTTGGCAAAGCCCGGCCCGAATTCTGCAGTCGCCGCCTCCAGAAATTCAAACCCGCTCATGCCGGGCATATTGATATCCAGGAAAATCAGATCAATTTCCGCCCGGTCTTGCCGCTTCAGGTATTCCAAAGCCTCGCTCGCATACTGAAAGGAAATGTGATTGCGCACGACGCCCGACCGCTCAAGAATCCGGCGGTACATCATTTGATCGGCGCGTTCATCGTCGATCAGCATGACCGTCTCGATGATTGGTTTAGCTGTCATATGCACCGCCTGTCACAACAAGGGAGAAGGTGGAGCCACGCCCAGGCGTCGAGGAGAGGTCAATCACCCCCTTATGATTCAGGGCGATGCGCTTGCACAATGCGAGACCGAGACCGGACCCCGGATAGGTATCATGCGTATGCAGGCGCTGGAACAGCGCAAAGATCTGCTTGTGGTATTCGGGCGGGATACCGATGCCGTTGTCGGAAACGGAAATACGCAAACTGCCGGTTGCCGGATCAGCCGTGCCGGAGACACGGATCCTGAGCGGCCTTTCCGGGTCCCGGAATTTGATGGCATTGGACAGCAGATTGTGGAACAGGATCCGCAGCTGAAGGGCATTGCCAGACACGACGGGCAGTTCTGCGGCTTCCAGCTGGACAGCATGGCTTGTTATGTCACCATGCAAGTCGGACCTCAGGTCTGCAAAAAGCTGGTTCAGATCGACAGGTTCCACCGAAAACCCCCGTTCGACGGTTCTGGAGTAGCTCAGAACGTCTTCGATCAGGTCGCCCATCCGCCCGACAGTTTGCACGGCAAGGTCAATCAGCTCCCTGCCCTCCTCGTCGAACAGACCGCCATAGCCCAGAGACAGCTCGTTGATCAGCATGCCGATGGTATTCACCGGCGATTTCAGGTCATGGGAAATGGCATAGGTGAATTCCGCCTGTTCGCGGTTTGCATGCTGCAGCTGCAGATTCGCCCGCGCCAGATCAGAGGCCTTTTCGGCCAGTTCCGCAGTGCGTCCCCTGACCTGGATATCGAGACTGTCGCGTTGCCGCTTCAGCTCATCGCTCAATTCGCGAAGCCTGGCCTCGGTGCCGCGCCTTTTCAGGTTTTCGGCCTGCAGCGACTGGACATTGCTTTTGTAGCCACGCAGCGCCATGTCATAGACGGCGATCACCTCAAGGAAGAACTGTTCCAGCCTTTCAAGCCGCTCCATCGGATTGGCCGATGCATCAAACAGCTCCTGCAGCGCGACGTGGTGGATGCCGCTGATTTCGGCGAGAGAGATGCCTTCCTGCAAGGCATCCCGGGCCAGATCATACGCCTGGATCAACCGGGTCTCCTGGCCGAATTCGGCAAAATCTTCCAGAGCAGAAATGTACCGTTCGGCGATATCCTGAGGTTGAACTGTATTCATCCGACCGCCCCCATCGAGACCGCGAGGACAATGGAGTCATCGCGGGGGTGGGCAAACTGCTCCATGATGGATGCGGTTGTCTGATCCGCAGAGGTCGCTGCCGTGACGTGGGTGCGGTAGGCGCGTTTGATTCCGTCGCTGGTCATGATGATCAGATCATCCGGATACAGCGCATGCTCGGCTTGATGCAGCCGAGGCAGGTTCAGGCCGAGGACACCGCCGCGCTGGATTATGCTTTCATTCGGCCGCCCATTGTCGGCCCGCACCAGCATCCCGTCGATGTCGCCAACAGATGCCCAGGAGAACCTGCCGCTTTGCATGTCGATCAGAACAATTCCCAGGGCAGCGCCCCGGCTGCCTCTCAGGACGCTGTGGCAATCTCTGAACCCGGCTGGCAGATCAAATTCCGCCTGCCTGCCCAAAGCCGCCAGGCAATGTTCGGTCGCCTGCGCAGCCTCCTGACCGCTGCCGCTGCCATCGGCAACGGCAAACATGGCATATTGGTCATCCCGGCTGACCAGATAGCCGTCGCCCGATGCGTGTCCGGCCAGTTTTGCCTTATGCGCCACGGACCATGTCAGCTGCCGGTTTAAGCCGGGCATGGAAATCTGCCCTCCCGTCATCGGAGCTTCCACTTGACGATGGTAATGGTCACGCCTTCGCCTGGGGTGCTTTGGATATCGAATTCATCCACAATCCGTTTGGTTCCAGGCAGGCCAAGCCCCAGACTGCGGCCCGTCGAGAAACCGTCCGCCATGGCGGCCTCGATATCGTCGATGCCCGGCCCGACGTCCGACACGACGACATGAATACCTGTGTCACGGCTGTTGGTAATCGGATGCATCTCAACTGTGCCATGGGTGGCATAGTTCACAATGTTTCTGGCGAGCTCGGAGATTGCCGTTGCTATCAGCGCCTGATCCGCCTTGCTGAAACCGAGATCCATTGCCATTTGGCGGCCCATCTGACGGGCAAGGACGACATCGCCATCATGCTGCACGTTTACCTGCTGCACCTCAGCTATCGCCGCCCGCTTCATTGAGCGGACCCTTTCAATTCGGCAATCCCTGCATCCAGATCCAGCATCGTCGGGACCGAATCCAGGGTCAGCCCCAGCAGCACCATCGACAGGGCCACTTCTGGCTGGATGCCGACGATCACCATTTTTGCGCCGCGCAGCTGAACCGCGGCGGCAATTTCAGCCAATGTTCTGGTTCCGAAACTGTCGATCACATCAAGGGCGCCGACATCAATGATGACACCATCGGCCTGCCGTTTGACGACTTCATCCAGAATGCGGGTCTGCAGGTTCAGGATATCGCTATCGGTCAGCTCTTCCTGTATTGATGCGATCAGATGGCTTCCCTGGCGAAGAATGGGGACGCGGACTGCCATGTTCTAAGCGCTCAGCAGTTTGTCTGCCAACTCCATGCCTTGCTGCAAATCCCCGGCGGTGTTCATACTCTCGCCGTCAACACCAATCTTGACCAGCGCCTGTGCCACATCGGCCGAGATGCCGGTCAGGATCGATTTCGCGCCCATAAGGCGGGCTGCTGTCATCGTTTGGATCAGATGGTTTGCAACTGCGCTGTCCACGGAATCCACACCGGTAATATCCAGCACCACGGCGCGGGCCCGGTAGTCGCGGATGCCTTCCAGCATTTGCACCGTCAGGGATCTGGCCCGGTAGCTGTCCAATGTGCCGACGACTGGTATCAGAAGCAGGCCGTCGCGCAGCTTCAGCACCGGGGTCGGCAGCTCGCTCATCTGCCGCTGCTGTGTCTCGATCGTCTTTTCGCGCGCGCCGACATAGGTCTCCAACGCCAGCGCCATATCGAAATGGGCGATCTTCATCAGCGACAGGACAAGTCCGAATGCCTTGGCCGGATCATCTTCCATCGCGTCCAGAACCAGATGCCCCAGGCGCTGCAGATAAAAGGCATAGGATCCGATATACAGGGTGGGCGTGATGCCGGCGCGTTCATGGATGCTGCCGATCCGCCTGCGGTCCTCTGCATAAGCTTCATCCAGATCGGCTGAGACAAGTTCCTGAAAATACCGTTTCTGACCTTGTTTCACACGGCTGATCTGTTTGTCGTCAGCGAACTGTTTGGCTGCTTCTTCGAAACTGAGAATGTGGGAATAGAAATCATTGATGATCTCATCGCCGACTCGATCCGCGACCGGTGCCAACTCCCGCACACGCGCCCTGTCTGACGGCGTGATGTCGAACCACGACAAAGTGTCTGCGTAACCTTGTGTTTCACTGGCTGCATTCGAATGGGAGGAGGAGATTACTTTGGCCATTGGCATCCCGTTGTTTGCTTTGAGGCGTGCGCGCCAGTCACGAAGGGCGTAAGTGGGTTAATGATGTATACCGAACTACTGTTTTTTCCTTAATGCAACCTAAGGAAATTATTAAATATACAAAAAACAACCAAAGAAATAAAAAGCCAGAGCCATCAGTTTCCGATAACTGGCGTATTTCACGAGGCTTTGATGATGTGACCGCACCCAAGCAATGCGCACGCTCCGCCCGCCGGAAGACCACGTTCCAAGCCTAGGTGCGGAGCTGTCCTGTCGCCCCCACCACAACCGTTCAGAGCTGTGGCGCGTGGTCGAAAGCGCTGCCTGGGGCGCTATGGGCTGCTGTTACTGCAGGGCCCGGGTGCTGCGGGCTGGGCGGCGGGTGTCTGGAACAACTGTCTGCTTGCGGTCCTGCACCGGCGTGACGCCGTAAAACTTGCGGTAGTGAAGCGTCAATGTCGACGAACTGGCATAGCCGACTGCATGGGCAATGTCCGAAATACTGTCCCAGGAGTACAGCACCATTTGCCGCGCCGCCTTCAGGCGCTGGCGGCGGTAGTATTCCCCCGGGCTGAGCCCCGTGGCGGTGCGGAAACTGCGCTCGAGCTGGCGCGGGGAAATGCCTGCCATACGGGCGACCTCGCGGATGCCGACAGGTGTTTCGACGTTTTCAGAGAAGATGGACATGGCCTGTTTGACCGCAGGCGGCATCTGATCAACCGTGCGGCCGCTTTGCAGAACAGGAACCTTTTGCCGGGCACTGCCGCTGCGGATGTCGGCGTGCTGAAACAGGCAGGCGACTTCGTTCACCGCAGCGTCGCCCAAAGCATTGGCGATCAGCTCCAGGGACAGGTCGAACATCGCCGCGGCCCCGGACACCGTGTGTATGGCGCCGTCGCGCACCGCCAGCCTGTCCACCGCTGTGCAATCGGCAAAGGCGGTCTCAAAGGCGGGCCTGTAGCACCAGTGAACCGCGCAGCGCCGACCGGACAGAACGCCGCTGCGGGCCAGGGGAAAGACGCCGCCTGCCGCCGCGCCCAGCGCGACGCCATGGCGAGCCAGGAACCGCAGCCGCCCGGGGCTAGAAACCGGGTCTGCAAACTCGGCTTCCGGCCCTGACAGCAGGAACAGACAGTCGAGCCCCTCTGCCTGAGCAAGGCTGGTGTCTGCAGAAAACGGCATGCCTGCCGACGCCACCGCTTGCGTGCCGGTCTCTGTTATCAAGGTCCAGGAGAACACCTCGCGGCCTGCGATCTCATTGGCGGCGCGCAGGGGTTCCACGGCGGCGCTCAGGCAGGCCAGAGGAAAGCCTGGAAACAGCAGGAAGCCGATGCGACGAAGCGGAGCGGGGCCGAAGTCGCCTGAATGCATAGTCATCGCGTCACTCCAGTCCCAGTGCTTCTTTCTTGGTCCGCGCCCAGGTGGTGATCAGATGGTCGACCATCAGCCCCATGAAGGCGACAGCAAGACCCAGCACCAGACCTTTGCCCACATCGGTGGAGGACAGCGCACGCTGCATTTCCTGACCCAGATCCTGAGTGCCGATGAAGGCTGCAATGATCACCATGAACAAAGAGAACATCACAGACTGGTTGACGCCGACCATGACCGTTGGCAGCGCCATCGGCAGACGGACCTTCCATAGGGTCTGCATCCTTGTCGCACCGGACATGTCGGCGGCCTCGATCAGGGTTTCCGGCACCTGGCGCAGGCCTTCGATGGTGTAGCGGACCAGCGGCACAGCGGCGAACAGCACAACGGCGCCGACTACAGCCACGTCATTGACGCCAAACAGCATGACCACCGGGATCAGATAGATGAAGCTGGGGAAGGTTTGCAGGGTATCGCAGATCAGCAGCGCCAGGCCGGCCCGTTTCTGGTTGAAAGAGCCCCAGATCCCCAGCGGGAAGCCGATAGCCGCAGCAATAGAGACTGCGACGACCACGGTATAGACGGTGATCATGGCGCGGTCCCACCAGCCGGAGATGGCGATCAGGCCGAAAAAGGCAAAGCAGACCAGAGCTGAGCGCAACCCGCCAATTGCCCATCCCGCGGCGGCCAGCAGGGCCAGAACGGCAGTATAGGGCATCCACAGAAAGGCATCGCGGATCGGGATCAGAACCCAGGTGATCAGGAACCAGCGCAGCCATTGAGTGACCGGGTCGATCAGCACAATGAACCAGTCCGCCACCGCATCAATGGGTTTGGAGATGGTAAAGGCATCACGGCGGCTGACCTGATCCAGCAGAGGGATGAACTGGGCCAGTATGAGAAAGACCAGAGACAGGCCGGCACCAATCAGCAGATACTTGTTGCGCAGGGCAAAGGAAGTGCCCTTTTCAAAGTGCTCTGGCTGTTTGGTCGCCCAGGCTTTGGTGCAGCGATCCAGCGTGACCGCAAGCAGCACGATGGTGATGCCGATCTCGACAGAGCGGCCGATCTTCAACGCCTGCAGAAGTTGCAGCAGTTTCTGCCCCAGCCCCGGCATGCCGATGAAGCTGGCCAGAACCACCATCGCAAGACATTGCATGATGACCTGATTGACGCCGACCAGGATCTCGGTCCGGGCCGTCGGGATGCGCACATGGCGCAGCAGCTGCCAGCGGGTAGAGCCGCACATATGGCCGCTTTCGATGACTTCATGGGGGACCTTGCGCAGGCCCAGCAGGGACATGCGGATCATCGGCGGCACCGAGAAGATGATGGTGACGATGGCCCCTGCCTTGGGGCCGACGCCGATAAAGACGACAACCGGGATCATATAGGCGAAATGCGGCAGGCTTTGCGCGATATTCAGGACCGGGTTCAAGAAGCGTTCAAAGGTTTTTGAGCGCCAGGCGAGGATGCCCATGACGAGACCGAAGAGGATCGAGAAAGGGGCGGCGACGACGATGACGGACAGGGTCTCCATCGCCCATTTCCACTGTCCCATGACAGCAATCCAGACAAAGGTGCCGCCGGTCAGCAGCGACAGGCGCCAGCCCTGCAGGGCGTAGCCGACGACAAATCCGATGCTGGCGATCACGGTCCAGGGAATGGGGCCGATGCGGGGCCAGCGGTTCTTGCCGTAAAGCAGGTTGGCGGTGACATCGAGCAACCATTCGACCCCGCCGGCAAAGGCGCGGGTCAGATAGAGAAGCCCCAGATCATCGCGCAAAAACTCAAAGATCGCGTTGATCCAGTCGGCAAAAGGCAGCACCAGCCAGGCTGGCGGCCGCACCAGCCCAGCGGGCAGAACAGCATTGCACACAGCCAGGAGACAGGCGGCAGCAAAGATCGCCCAGCCGGTCTTGGCGCGTGTCCAATTGCCGCCTTTTGCGCCAAGTGTCAGGGTCTGGTCCGTCATGAGGCCTCTCCCAGAAGCACGTCGAGCGCCTCCTGGCGGCTCATCGCGCCGATCACGCTGCCGGATTTGCTGGCAACCGGCAGGAAGTCGCGGTTGTCATTGACCAGCAGGCGGGCCAGTTCGGAGATGGTCTGTTTTTCGCCAATGGGCGAGCCGGTCAGGCTGTGGCCGTTCACCTCGCGGGCCAGAACGCCGGCATGCACCACGCGGGATTTCTCGATTTCCTCTGTGAATTTGGCGACATATTCAGTGGCCGGGTTCAGCACGATCTGATCGGGGGTGTCGCATTGCTCGACCACGCCGTCCTTCATGATGGCGATGCGGTCGGCAAGGCGCAGGGCCTCGTCGAAGTCATGGGTGATGAAGACAATGGTTTTGCCCAGCATCTCCTGCAGGCGCAGAAACTCGTCCTGCATCTCGCGGCGGATCAGCGGGTCCAGCGCCGAAAACGGCTCATCCAGGAACCAGATGTCGGGCTCAATCGCCAGGCTGCGGGCAATGCCGACGCGCTGCTGCTGGCCGCCGGACAGCTCTCGCGGGAAATAGTCCTCGCGGCCTGAGAGGCCCACCAGTTCGATCACCTCCAGCGCACGGGCGCGGCGGTCATGGCGGTCCTGGCCGCGCATTTCCAGCGGGAAAGCGACGTTGTCCAGAACGGTGCGATGCGGCAGCAGGCCAAAGCTTTGAAACACCATGCCCATCTTGTTCCGGCGCAGGTCGATCAGCTCCTTTTCGGACATATCGCCGATGTTCTGACCTTCGACCTTGACCTCGCCGCCAGTGATATCGATCAGCCGGGACAGGCAGCGCACAAAGGTTGATTTGCCGGAACCGGACAGCCCCATGATCACCAGCATTTCACCCTTGGCGATGTCCATGGAGACGTCGCGCACTGCGGCGATGTAGCCGGCCTGCCGGATTTCATCGAAGCCGGGGTTACCGGTTAGGGACTTCAGGTATTGTTCCGGTTGGGCACCAAACAGCTTCCAGACGTTTTTGCAGGAAATGACGGGGGTGGCGGCGGTCATAGGTCTACTTTCGTTAACAGAAGTCCGGGGCAGCAGGCTGCCCCGGTGAGTTGGAGAGAGATGTGTGGGGTTCAGGAGCCGGTCCAAGGCTTCCAGAGGCCCTCGTTGTTCTCCAGCCATTCGGTCGCCGCGTCTTCGGGCTCCAGCTCGTCAATATCGACCAGCTTTGCCATCTCGGCGATCTGCGGGTTGGTGAAGCTGATTTGCGTCAGCGTTTCATAGGCCGCCGGCCATTTTTCTTTCATGCCGTCCCAGGCAGCTTTCTTGAGGTAGCCATTGGCGGGATTGCCGCAATCATAGGTGGCGTCGGGGTTCGGGCCGACAGCAGGATCTTTGTCGCATCCTTCAACCCACTGCGGGAACTCCACAAATTCACCCGGCCAGACGGCCTCTGCGAAATTCGGTGTCCAGTTGAAGATCACCACCGGTTTCTTGGTCTTTTCGGCTGCGGCGACTTCGGCCCAAAGCGCCGATGCAGAGCCGGCATTCACCACGGTGAAGTTCATGTTCAGCGCGTCCACCCGCTCTGCGTCATGCTTGAGCCAGTCCACCGGTCCGCCCAGGAACCGGCCCTTGTCGCCTGTTTCCGGCGTTGCAAACACTGCGGCGCAGTCGTTCAGGGCCTCCCAGCTCGGCAGACCCGGGCAGGATTCCTTGGTCCAGGCCGGATACCACCATTCTTCGCGGGTCACCGCATTGTGGTCGCCTGCATCATGCAGACCCCCCTTGGCCAGCGCCTCGTTGAATGACTTGCCAAAGGCGCCTTCCCAGACTTCCAGTTCCAGTGTCACATCGCCCAGCCGCACGGACTCGTACACGGCCTGGCTGTCTGTCGAGACATATTCAACGTTGTTGCCCATCGATTCAAAGATCTGTCCGACAACATGGCTCATCACGATTTGGCTCGACCAGTTGTGGATCGGAATGATGATCGGGTCCGACGAATCCTCTGCCATGGCCATCGGAGCTGCCATTGCCAAGACCGCTGCACTGGCCAGTAGGTGTTTCCGGAATTTCATATGTATCTCCCTGTTTTCGCAGCCCGGGTCCTGATGGCCTGAGCCTAAATGCTGTTTGAAAGCAGCGCTTTCAGACAGAGACGCTAGGCTGCAGATGTGAACAGGTCAGCCCGGCGGGATGAACAGACTGGCCAGAGATGTTAAAATTTGTTAACTGGTGGGAAATCTCACGGGGCAATGCGGGTATGGCGCATATTTTGATCATCGAGGACGAGCCGGTCAGCCGGACCACGCTCGCCAGCTATCTGGATGCGCAGGGGTACAGCGTGTCCCAGGCAGAAACGGCCGAAGAAGCAGAGAGAATTTTACAGACGAGCGATGTTGATCTGCTTGTCGTCGACATCAACCTGCCGGGCAAAGACGGGCTGCAGATCACCCGGGAACAGCGGGCCAAGTCAGACATCGGGATTATTCTGGTGACCGGCCGCGATGATGAGGTCGACAGAATCGTCGGGCTGGAACTGGGCGCAGATGATTACGTCTGCAAACCCTTTAACCGGCGCGAGCTGCTGGCACGGCTGAAAAACCTGCTGCGCCGCACCCAGGAAGCCAGACGCCTGTCACGCCGGGTCTATACGTTCGGGAACTTCCGCTTTGATGTTGCTGCACGGCATCTGCAATCTCTGGAGGGCGACAGCGTGCCTTTGACCCGGGCGGAATTCGAAGTGCTGGACATGTTGGTCAGCCGGGCGGGTGAAGTCGCCTCGCGGGATGCGCTGATGAGCCGGGTGACGCACCGGCAGTACGGCGCCAATCCCCGCACTGTGGATGTGCTGATCCGCCGCCTGCGTGGAAAACTGGAAGAAGAACCCTCCAATCCAAGGGTCATCACCACCGTGCATGGCGAAGGTTATGTGTTCACGGCCCCTTTGGTCTGAAGACCGCAGTCGCGCAGCACCCCCGCCAAAGCTTCCAGAACCTGCGGCGCCAGCAGATTAATCTGGCGCATCTGCTCTGCGGCGGCAGACTGGCGGCCATTCACTGCGTCGGCTTCCAGCTTTGTCAGAAGGCTGGCCAGATCCCGCTGCCCGAAATTGCCGGCGGCTCCCTTGGCCCGGTGGGCCTCCTTTCCCAGACGGCCAAGGTCCTGTGCGGACAGTGCCGCTTCCATCTTCTGAATGCTCAAAGGCAGTTCCTGCTGGAAGAGGGCCGCAATTTCGGCTGCGCGGCCAGAGCCGAGATCCTGGATGTTTTCCTGCATATGCTGCAGCAGGCTGGATGTCCTGTCCTGCTCAGGCGCGGCCCCGCGCGCTGACAAGTAGACAGCGCCTTCGCGGCCCTGGGTAACGCTTTGCAGGGCCTTGGCAAGGCGTTCCGGGGACACCGGCTTGGCCACAAAACCATTCATCCCCGCCTGCAGGTGGGTCTCTATCTGTTCTTCCTGCACATGCGCAGAGATGCCTATGACCGGCAATTTGGACAGCCGCGGATCCGGCAGCGCGCGCAGGCGGCGGGTGGCTTCGGTGCCGCTGATGCCGGGCAGATTGACATCCATCAGCACCAGATCGAACGGCACCTCGCGGAGCAGTTCCAGCGCCTCTTCCGCGGTTCCTGCACATTGGCAGCTGTGGCCCATGCGTTCCAGATAACCCTGTGCCACCATCTGATTGATCTCATTGTCCTCGACCACCAGAACAGAAAGAGGAGGACCGGTCGGCCGGACCGGAACCGGCGGCTCCTCTGGTATCAGGGCTGCGGGATCACCGGCTGCCAGCTCCAGGGCCAGAGTGAACACCGACCCGACATTCTTGGCGCTTTCCAAAGACAGGCGGGCGCCGATAGTCTGCGCGAAATGCCTGCTGATTGCCAGACCCAGCCCGGTGCCGCCGAACTTGCGGGCGGTTTCGCTGTCTTCCTGTTCAAAAGCCTCGAAAATGCGGGACTTGGCCTCTTGCGAGATCCCCTTGCCGGTGTCGCTGACTTCAAAAGTGATCTGGTGGCGCCCGTGGGTGCTGCCATTGGTGCGGACCCGCAGAATGACCTCTCCCTCGTCGGTGAATTTCAGCGCATTTGACAGCAGGTTGAACAGAATCTGCCGCAGCTTGGCAGCGTCGCCTTCGACAACGTCAGGCAGTTCCTGTGCCGCATCCAGCAAAAGATGAACCCCCTTGCTGTCCGCGCCCGGGCGCAACAGGACGACGATATCATTGATCAGGCCGCGCAGGGAGAACGTGATATCTTCCCGCTGCAGTGCACCGCCTTCGATCTTGGAGTAGTCCAGAATATCATTCAGAATCTTCAGCAGGTTCTGCCCCGAAACCAGCGCCGTGCGCAGACGGTCCATCTGCCGGGGCGGCAGGCCTTCATCCGACAGGCTGCGCAGCATGCCCAGCACGCCGTTCATCGGCGTGCGGATTTCGTGGCTCATCATCGCCAGAAACTCGGATTTGGCCTGGTCGGCAGCCTCGGCTTTCTGGCGGGCCACATCATGGGCTTCGACTTCTTGCCGCAGCCGCTCCGTTTGATTGTCGACAAGAGATTGCAGGTTGTTGCGGTGTTCCCGGAGTTCCTGTTCGTTGCGGTCGCGAACCTTTTCCAGTTCCAGTTTATCCAGGGCCTGCTGGCGGAAAACCTCTACTGCGGCTTCCATGCGCGCAATCTCATCCTGCCCGTGGGGACGGACCGGATGATCCAGCTGCCCGCGCATCAGCGCAGCCATGATGCCGGCCAGCTGGTTGAGACGCCGGGTGATGCTGCCGCGCACGTAGAACCAAAGCACTGCCAGCGACAGCAGAAAGCCGGTGACCGCGGCAAAACCATTGCGCAGCTGTGCTCTTTGGATGTCGGCGGCGGCTGCATTGCCTGAGCTGAGCGCCCGAGCCTGCGCCTGATCGGCGACCGCTGAGGCTTCGTCGCCCAGCCGCAACGCGGTGTTCTGCAGCTCTTGTTTCAGTGCGGTGATGCGTGTCTCTGTGGTCAGGATCCGGCCGCGCAGCCCGAACAGGCCGGCATTGCTTTCCGGCACCGCCTGCAATTGGGCCGCATAGGTCTCTGCCTGCTGGCGGCGGCCAGGATCCCGGATTGCCTTGATCCGTCGCGACACGATGTTCAGGCGGCTGGACAGCGCGGCTTCGATCTCTCTCAGTTCGGCCTCAGTGCCGGCCTTTTCGATCCGGTTTATCAGCAATCCGATTTCTGCAGTCTGCGACCGCAGTTCAAACATCAGCCCAAGCTGGAACAGGTCGACCTCAATCAGCTTGTCGAGCATATCGGTGCGGGCCTGCTCTTCGACGGGGGAACTGCCGGGGCTGTAAAGGCTCGAGATAACCGCCGTTGTGCCCATTTCAGCATTGGCGACCAATGTGTCAGCCATGCTGAGCAGGTTGTTTGCGGCCGTCAGGTTGCGGGTGGTCAGCTGCTTCAGGCCACTGTGCAGCGCGATGCGGGTCTCGACCAGTTCATTGAGCAGCGCCAGCACCCGCGCGGCGTCAGTCACCGTATCCCGCAGGCGGCCGGAGCCGGCAATGCCGCCACGTTCCAGCGCATCCAGGCGGCGTGTCAGCGCCTGAACCTGATTGGACAGGAACTGCGCCCGGTTGGCGCGTTCTGCCTGGGTTGTGACCGCGGCCAGTTCCGGGGCGATGGCAATGATCCGGGTGCTTTCCTCAGCCATGCCGCGCACCTCGGCGATGGCCGGGATGGTTTGGCTGATCACCTCTGCCTGGCGGCGCGCCAGCACCTGCAGTTCAATCAGCCCCAGAATGCCGGCAAGGGTCGGCAATCCCGCAATGACAATGAATGCCAGGCTCAATTTTCCGCCGAGGCCAAGTTTCTCTAACATTCGGGAACTTTCGCCTGCATTTGCAGATTTCGCAATTTTGAATTTCCCTTTCATGCCCTGCTGCCTATCCTCCGGGCTGGAAACAGGGGGTCTCATGCGTGCATTCTGGGTATTGCTTTTTACGTTTCTGTCCATGCCGGCAGCTGCGGACAGCTGGCGACTGCAAGTGCCGCAAACCGCTTTTGACTACAGCAGTGAGCTTGAGACTTTGGACTATGCGCCGCTGGGGAAGGCCGCACAGGCGTGGCGGCTGTGCATCGCATATCCGCATCTGAAAGACGCCTACTGGCTGAGCGTCAACTACGGGATGGTGGCGGAAGCTGCCCGGCTGGGCGTGTCATTCAAGCTTGTGGAAGCCGGCGGGTATCCCAATTTGCAGCGGCAAATTCAGCAGGCCGAGGAATGTGTCGCAAACGGCGCTGATGCGCTTGTTCTTGGCACGGTGTCATTCTCGGGCCTGACCGACACGGTCGAACGGATCGCCGCTTCGGTGCCGGTGATTGCCGCAGTGAACGACATCGCAGATGCCGGGATCACCGCGAAGGTGGGCGTGTCCTGGAAGGAAATGGGCGCCAAGGCCGGCAGGATCATTGCAGCCCGCCACCCCAAAGGAGGGTCGCCCGTGAAAGTCGCCTGGTTTCCCGGACCAGACAAAGCCGGCTGGGTGGCATTTGTGGACGAAGGGTTCCGCGCTGCGCTTGCGGAAAGCGCCGCGGAGATTGCGGTTACCAAATACGGTGACACCGGACGGGAAATACAGGTGCGGCTGGTCGAGGAAGCCCTGGATGAGGTGCCGGATCTGGACTACATTGCAGGCTCTGCCCCTGCAGCCGAAGCTGCGGTATCAGTGCTGCGCGCCCGGAGCCTGCAAGAGCAGGTTCTTGTTGTCTCTGACTACATGACACATGCGGTCTACCGGGGTGTCCTGCGCGATCGCATTATTGCTGCTCCGACGGATTTTCCTGTGTTGCAGGGGCGGCTGGCGGTTGAAATGGCCGTGCGTGCAATCGAGGGCAGCCTGCGTGTCAAACATGCCGGCCCTGCTATCAGGGTTTTGGATACGGGCACCGCAGAAGAAGACCTGCTGGAACAGACCCTGGCGCCGGCCAGTTTTGTTCCGGTGTTTGATTTTCTGCCGCAGCAATAGACGCTCCGATGGCTGCGGGCGGACCCGGGCTTCAGTCCTGATGTTGACCCCCGTCTGCAGCGGGTCATCCTGCGGTAATGTTTGCCGGTCGCCGTCCGGGTTGCGGCGGATGCCCTGCGGCGGTCACAGCAGTGAGGCCAGCCAGATGCCGAAAGCGAGACAGAAAGGCTATCTGCACGATACGCACCGGCTGTGTGACCCTGCGCAGACGCTGGCAGCCGTGCGCCCGCATCTGGCGGATATGGGCATCACCCGGATTGCCAATCTGACCGGGCTGGACAGGGTCGGCCTGCCCACGGTTATGGTCACACGCCCCAATTCCCGGTCGGTTGCCGTGTCACTGGGCAAGGGGCTGACGCTGGAGGCTGCCCAGGCTTCTGGCGTGATGGAAGCCATCGAGTCCTGGCACGCCGAGCGGATCAGCCTGCCATTGCGGTCAGCCAGTTTTCAGGATTTGCAGAAGGATGCTCTGGTGGCGGATGTGGCCCGGCTGCCGCGTGTGACCGGGGCCGATTTTGATCCGCAGCGCCGGATGCTGTGGGTTGCGGGCGCTGATATGGCCACCGGCGGCCAGTATTGGCTGCCATTTGAAATGGTGGATACAGACTACACGGCTCCGCCCAGCGGCGGTCAGGGCGCGTTTCCGCGCACCACCAACGGGCTGGCTTCGGGAAACAGCCTGGCAGAGGCGGCCTGTCACGCGCTGTGCGAGCTGATTGAGCGGGACGCAATCACCCTGTGGCACCACGCGCCGCCAGGCCCGCGGATCGATCCGGCTACCATTGATGATAGGCGCTGCCGCGATGCGCTGGACCGGTTTGCTGCGGCCGGGCTAGAAACCGGGGTCTGGAACATCACCTCTGATATCGGCGTTCCGGCGTTTCACTGCATGATCTGCGAAGCAGGCAGCCGTCCGGGCCATATCGGTATCGGCAGCGGCTGCCATCCCGACCGCCGCATTGCCCTGCTGCGGGCACTGACCGAGGCAGCCCAGACCCGGCTGACCTATATCTCTGGCGCCCGCGATGATCTGGACCCGGATGAATTCACGCCAGCGGCGGCGGCAGAACGCGCAGGCTATGTCCGCCGCCTGCTGAGGCGCAGCCAGGCCAGCGCCAGGTTCCAGGACTGCCCGTCCCTTTCGTCGCCCTCCTTTGAGGAGGATCAGGCCTGGCTTCTGGACCGTCTGGAAGCCGCTGGAATGGCGCAGGTTCTGATCGTGGATCTGTCCCATTCCGGGTTGGGCATCTCTGTGGTGCGTGCGGTGATCCCGGGGCTGGAAGCGCCGCATGACGACCCTGACTTCATCGCCGGGCCGCGCGCCTTGCGGGCCGCTGAGGTGACCCCGTGAGTGCGGTGGTGTTTGCCGGGCCGACGATCAAAGCAGCCGACGTGGTGGCGGTGCTGCCAGATGCAGACGTGCTGCCGCCTGCCGGTCAGGGGGACATCTACAGGGCAGTCCGCCACGGGGCCTGTGCCATCGGGTTGATCGACGGCTATTTCGAAGGGGTGCCTTCGGTGTGGCACAAGGAGATCCTGTGGGCGATGGAACAGGGCATTGCAGTCTACGGAAGCGCCAGCATGGGGGCCTTGCGGGCGGCAGAGCTGTCGGCCTTTGGCATGGTGGGGGTTGGCAGGATCTACGAAGCCTATGCCTCTGGCGACATCATGGACGACGACGAGGTCGCGGTTCTGCACAGCCCGGCAGAACTGGGCTATGCGCCGCTGAGCGAGCCGATGGTCTCGATCCGTGCGACGGTGGAACATGCGATCAGCTGCGCTGTTTTGAACGCGGCGCAGGCCTCTGCAGTACTGAAGACCGCCAAAGCCCTGTTTTACCAGCAGCGGAGCTGGGCGCAGATCCTCGCGGATGTTGCTGCGGCGCCCTGGCTGGACCGGTTTGCGGCGTGGCTGGAAACCGGGGCCGTGGATGCCAAACGCACTGACGCGCAAGAGATGCTGCACCGGATGGCTGCTGCTGAAGCCCCGGCGGATGGCCCAGCCGGGGAAAGGATGGAGCGGACCCTGGCCTGGCAGGGGCTGGTGCGCCGGGCTGAGGCACTGGAACAGGAACAGGCGCTACAGGCGCCGGACCAGCGGGTGCTTGATGAATTGCGGCTGGCGCCGGCGCGCTTTGACGCTTTGCTGAACCGGGCGGCGCTGCGGTTTGTGCAGTTACAGAAGGCGCGCCGTACAGATGCGCAGGCCGGACGGGAAGCTGTGCTGGCACAGCTCAACCGCCACCGTCAGGCAAACGGCCTGTTGCGCAGCAAGGACCTGCAGGCATGGCTGGACGCCAACGGGCTGACAGTGGCGCAATATGAGACGGTTCTGCAGGAAACAGCCCAAGCCGCCGCGGCCGCGGATGCGGTGCAGGAGGAACTGCAGCCCTATCTTCTGGCGGAACTCCGGCTTGCTGGCGCCTATGCCGGGTTGAAATCACGGGCCGAAGCCAAAGAGCAGCAGCTGGCCGGTCAGGCGCAGCCCGATGGGCCCGCCGGGCAGGCAGAACGGCTGCAATTGGCGGCCTGGCACTTTGAAACCTGCCTCCGGCAGGATATCCCGGCGGACCTGGAGGCCCATGCGGCGTCCATCGGGCTCAGCGTCGAAGAATTCTTTGCGCTGATCCGCCGCGAATTGATGTATCATCAACGGTGCAGAACACGGCCTGAGCCGGACAGCAACGATTAGGCAGAACGATACAGGCGAAACCTCCACAGGATTGGAGGCCCAATGGAAGACCCTTTCGAGGCGGCCGAGGAAGCACCGGGAACGCGCTTTCTGCTGTTTCCGCAGTCGCCGTTCCGAACCGAAGACCCGGTGCTGGAGATAGTCGAGATTTCGGCGCCGCCGGGAACCATTGGCCCGGGGCCGTCGGGGCCGCGGATGTATACTGTCAACGCGCAGGGCAAGTCGATCCCCTATGGTGCGATTGTGCAGGGGCCGCAGGGGCCCGGCATGTATCTGCCCCCCTGGCACGGAGCGCTTCAGCCGTCGCCGAAACCGGATGAGGACGGGCACTTCCTGCACATCCCGCCGTCCGATCCGCGGTTCGAGGCCGCGCATCTGTTTGCGGCGGCGCATTTTACCATGGATGTCTGGGAGGCTTACTTTGGCCATCCGGTCCCCTGGCATTTCGCCCGTGACTATGACCGGCTGGAATTGTCGCTGCTGCCCAGCCTGGACAATGCCCATATCGGCTGGGGGTTCCTGGAAACCGGCGGCACCAGCGAACACGGCGGCGAATACCGCGCCTACAGTCTGAACTTTGACGTGGTCGCCCATGAAATCGGCCACGCCATTATTTACAGCATGACTGGCATGCCAGTCTCCGAAGATGTTCCCGGTGAATACTACGGCTTTCACGAATCCGCTGCGGACATGGTTGCGTTGATTGCCTCTTTGCATTTTGGCTCGGTGGTAGAGGAGCTGCTGGAGAACACCCGGGGCAATCTGTACACCTTCAACCAGCTGAACCGCTTTGCCGAACTTGCCGGCAGCGCGCAGATCCGGATGGCGGCAAACACACGGCTGCTGGATGACTTTGTGTGCGGCTGGAGCAGCGAGCACGCGCTGTCCGAGCCGCTGACCGGGGCAATGTTCGACATTCTGGTGGACATCTTCCACGAACGCCTGCTGGTTCATGATCTGATTACCCCGGAAATGGAGGAACTGTCTGATCAGCTGGAGGACAGCCCGCATTACGCAGAGGTCATGCAGACCCTGTTTGATGCCCGCTATGCGGCGGACCCGGAGGGATTCCGCCTGGCGCTTTTGGAAGCGCGGGACATCCTGGGTTCCTACCTGGCGGCAACCTGGAGCATGCTGGACGCGCAAACCCTGACTTACGCAGCGGTTGAACAGGCCCTGCTGCTGGTCGACCGCAATTCAACCGGCGGTGCGTTTCAGTCGATCATCGAAGGCAATTTCAGGATGCGCGGAATTGGCCTGGTTCAGGCAGGCCCGCGGCTGGAAGAAGCCGATGAAAACAGCCACGCGCATTCGGTGCGGACCCGGGTGCCGGATGGGTAACTTTCCTATAGGCTGTAAATCCCATTCTTTTTGTGATACTTTGACCCTGAGGGATGCGTTTTGCGGATGCCCGGTTGACCCGTGTTTTGGCCGGCCCGCTGTAAAAAAGGTCTTCCAGTTTTGTTTCCATAGCCACAGGAGTATGTGCGGTGGCCGAGTCTTTACTGAGTTTCTCTGAAGTGCTGTTATTTGGACGCCTCCTGAAAGATCTGCAGATCGTCAGATCCGACATCAAGAAGACAGTGCGCGTGGCGACTGTCGAGAAGATGAATGTGAACAATGTGGATCCAGAGATCGACGGCGTTGAAATCGCAGTGGACGATCTGGTTCTGGTGCGTCGCAACAATGCCAATGAGAACGGAATTTACAAGGTCACGGCGGGAAATGGAAACACCCTGAAACTGGTGTCAGAACTGAAGGTTGCGGTGGATGATCGGGTCGCCGTTCTGGAAGGGCTTGAACTCGGGGACACGGTATGGACCCAGATCAAGGACATCCCCAAGCAGATTTACAAACAAGAGGGGCTTCGGGGGCGCGGGCGGAACAATCTGCTGGATGCGCAGCTGAGCCTGCATGCCAAATTTGCCCGGATTTACGGTTTTGCCTATGAAGGCACCTATTTCGAGTTGCCGGAACCCACGCTGTTCCTGGTGCATGGCGAGGGCAAGAGCGCAACCGACGACATGCCTGGCAACCAGGGCGCCCGCGCGCCCTTGAGCCCATCCGTGACCGGTGTTGCTTCAGCTGAATACCAGATCGCAAACGATATCCGGGTCTGGGATTATGACAAAGCCGACTATTCGATCCGTATGGATGTGATGACCGGTATGCTGGAACAGGTGCTGCTGGATGTCTATTTCGGCGGCGGGCCTGACGTTAGCGGCGCAAAGGTCAGTGGTGCCAAGGTCAGCGGTGCAAAGGTGAGCGGCGCAAAGGTTAGTGGTGCAAAGGTCAGCGGCGCCAAGGTGAGCGGTGCAAAAGCACGCGGTTCCGGCGACTGACCAGCTGGCATGAGATGGCCATAAAGGCGCGGGCGCGGCTGAACTGGCTGCGCCCGCGCCTGTGCTTCAGAACCCTGCTTTCTTCAGCCCTTCGACAAAATGCTGGGTGTCTTCCTCCAGCCTGTCAGGCTGCACCCGGGCCCAACGGTCCAAGGAGAAATTCGGATGCGCCTCGCGGTGCCGGGCAGCCATGTCCCGCGCCAGTTCCATCTTGCCCAACTGGGCATAGCTGGCCGCCAGCATGCGCTGGCCTTCTGTCGGGTTGTTCATCTTCGTCAGCGTTTCGATGACCGCGTCATATTGCTTGAGATTGTAATAGGCCCCGCCCAGGTGCCACAGATACTGGTCCGGGAAATAGGGGTTGAGCCGGATGGCCTGCTGCAGGCTGCTGATCGCCGTTTCATTGTCCCCGGAATGGGCCAGCGCATCGGCATAGTCCGACAGCAGGTCGGCGTCATTCGGGTTCAAGGCCAGGGCGCGACGGTAGGCGCCGATCGCCGCGTCATGTTCCTTGCGATAGAGATGCACAAAGCCCAGCTCGCCAAAGCCCCGGGCGTCAGTCGGATCCAGCTCCACTGCCCGCTGCGCAAAGGACAGTGCAGTATCCAATGCATGATCCGCGTCCTTGGCCCAGGAATAGCGCCAATCGATGTTCATGGTGCGCGACAGCGCGGCAGACGCCCGGGCGTAATCCTGATCGCGGGCCAGAGCTCTTTCGTACAAAGTCTGTGCTTCGCGGTTGTCTTGCCGCGTGTAGCGAAAGATGTACTGTTGCCCGCGCAAAACATAGCCATACGCGGCAAGATCGGCCGGCGCGGTTTGCGCCATCCGCTTGCGCTCCTGCGCTTCGATCAGCACGGCGGTGGCAGCAACGATGGCATCTGTCACCTCATCCTGAATGGCAAAGATGTCATCGATATCCCGATCATAGCGTTCGCCCCAAATGGTTCGGCCGGACTCCGCGTCGATCAACTCAATGGCCACCCTGATCCGCGAGGCCGTCCGCCGGATGCTGCCCCGCGCGACATAGCGCACCCCCAGTTCGCGGGCAGCGTCCTGCGGCGGCATGGACCGCGCCTTGAAGAAAAAGGCGGAATTGCGGGCAATCACAAAGAGATTTTTGAACTTGGACAGGTTCAGGATGATGTCTTCGGTCAGCCCGTCAGCAAACCAGCTGTCGGATTGATCCCCGCCCAAGCTGGCAAAGGGCAGCACGGCAACTGACGGAATGCCGGGCAGCTGCGGATGCGCAGGCCCCGGGTCCGGGCGCAGGGTGGCCGCCATGGCTGCGCCTTCGATCTCGCTGCGGACGCAATAGCAGGGGATGGACTCGGCGATGTTTTTCAACCGCTGCGGACCAAGAAATTCAAAGCCGTACCGCAACCGGTTGCGGATCTGTTCATAGACTATGGCGCTGACAAACACGCGCCCCGGCTCGGCAATTTCCTGCAGCCGGGCAGCAATATTGACGTTGTCGCCGTGAATGCCGCGGTCGTCGATCAGAATTTCGCCCATATGCACACCGGCGCGAAATCGCAATTGCTGGTCCTCTGCCCGCGCACTGTTGTTCTGATCCGCAATCCGGTGCAGTTCGACACCGAATTTCACGGCATCGGTTGCGGTCTCGAACAGGGCAAGTACCCCGTCGCCCCGCACAGCAACCACCTGGCCGCTGTGCTTCTGGCAAGCTGCTTCAAGCTGCTCCAGCAGCAGTTTGAGCGCGCTGTAGGTATCGAATTCATCATTGCCCATCAGCCGCGCATAGCCGACGACGTCAGCAAACAGCACTGCTCCAAGCTGCCGCCGGACTAGGGATGTCTTGTCTTGGCCGCTCACAAGCTGTCCTCCTCCTGTGAGAATGGCGGAACCCGGCCCGCGGCGCCGGGTTGGGTTTGTTCAGCGCCGTATTGCCTGACGCACTTCAGCTATCCTGCGCGCCGGGCGGTCCAGGCGGCCAGACCCAGCCGGACACCGCTGCGCCCCGAAACTCTACCCTGCACTCGGGCCCCAGCTCCTGTGCCAATGCCCCGCGCCGCGCGTCCCAGTCGCGGCGCAGAATGCCGACACCGACCATGTCGAAATACCGGCCTTCCGCAAACCAGGCTTCCCGCATTCTGCCTTCTTCTGCGAACCCGGCGCGGGATGTCATCTGCTGGCTGTGTGCATTGTCGGCCCGGTAATAGGATGTAACGCGATTTAGCCCGATCTGACGGAAGGCAAAATCCAGCACAAGCGCCATTGACCGGATGCCAATACCCTGCCGGCGCCTGCTCTCTTCGACAAAGAGCGAGATAACGGCGTCGCGGTTGACCGCAGAGATGCCCTCAAGCCCGGTCACACCGCACAGCACGCCGGTGTCCGTCGTGACGGAGAACCAGCAGCGTTCCGGGTTTTTCGCCGCAACCCCACCTGGCTCCCAGGTCTCCTGAACGCGGGCGGCAGGCGCCGGTGCCCGGGCTGACCTGTCAAAGCGGGCCAGGTCGGCAACATTTTGAAACCAGCTGGCCAGATCGGCGAAATCATCCGGTTCCAGCGGCCGGAGCCGGTATGCGGCTGACTGGCTCTCGGGCATCGGCTGTCTCCCTTGCTTTGCTGTAATATGGTTCCGGCGCGAAGGCCCCCGGAAGCAGGTTGCCTGCCCTATATACCACACTCTTTGGCGAATTGGGCATCAGTGGCACGCGCAACTGTCAAAGGCTGCAGGCAGCACTGAAGAACCGGCTGCCAGTCATGTACCCGGCCTCCTCTGCGGGCTGAGACCGGGCAGGAATTTAGAAGCCTGGTCTCTTTTGGGGTTGCAGCCGTGCGGCGGTATAAGTAAACCCCGCCGCAGTGGACCGATAGCTCAGCTGGATAGAGTACT
>MDLF01000051.1 GCA_001730095.1 Rhodobacteraceae bacterium (ex Bugula neritina AB1) | reverse complement strand
CCACCTCCTCGTCAACGCGCATGGTCTGCCCATGAGGACAGAGGTCACGCCGGGTCAGGCATCCGACTATCTCGGTTTCGATCTGGTCATGGCCGAAAACCTGCCCAGCCCCAGCGTGTTGCTGGCGGATCGTGGCTATGATGGTGACAGCATCAGGGCGAAGCTGAATGCGCGCAACGTCCTGCCCGTTATCCCAATGCGAAAATCCCGTAAGAAGCGTATCGGTGTCGACCGCTCGCTTTACCGCCTGCGCAACCTGGTCGAGCGCTGCTTCAACAAACTAAAGAACGCCCGCCGCGTGGCAACTCGCTACGACAAAACCATGGAAAGCTTCCTGGGCTTCATCGACATTACCTCCATCCGGCTTTGGCTCAGACATTTGTCAACATGACCTAGCAAGAAAACCGATGACAGTACGATTGTAGAGCTGCTTGCCTCGTCGTTGCGGCGCGATATTGCGTTTGGCAAGTTGTTGCCGGTTCAGAAGTTGAAGATAAACGAATTGCGCACACGGTACGGCGGATCAAACCATTCGATGCGTGAGACATTGCAGATTTTGTCCACCGAAGGTCTGGTCGAGGCAACAGCACAGCGTGGATTCCGCGTAACATCTGCGACCGAGGACGACGTGCGTGACATTCAAATGGTCCGCTTCGAGGTCGAAAAAATCGCTTTATCCCGGTCAATTGCTCTGGGGGATATCGCTTGGGAAGGGCGCGTTATGGCCGCACATCATGCTTTGCAAAAGGCGGAAGCCGACGTGGCCTCAAGCCCGGATGACTTGATTGCTTTGAAATGGGATGAAGCCTGTCGCGCCTTTTCCTATGCGTTGATCGAAGCCTGCGATAGCCCGCGCCTGATTGATCTGCACCGCAAGTTCTTTGATCAAAGCCGCCGTTTCAGGCTGGCGCAAATGCGCGAAGGGCAGTTGGATTGGGCAGCACGTAAGCAGCGTCAACAAGGCCTGCTAGAGGCCGTTCTCGCACGAAATGAGGACGACGCATTGAGGCTTTTACAACAAGATGTCGACGCAGAGCTAAGACACTAAACGAAGACACGTGATCATTCTGGGAGGAAAAATGACACTGATTAATCGCCGTAAGGCATTGGCACTGATGGGCGGAACGGTTGCGGCCTCAGGGCTTGCAGCGCCAGCATTGGCCGCAAACAAGAAGATCAAAGTGGGCGCGCTTCGCTTCACCTCGCATTCCGGCAACTTCGTGGGCTTTGAGCGCGGCTACTTCGCGGATGCTGGTCTCGATGTCGAGCTTGAGTTCTTTCAAGCCGCACAACCTATGGCCGTCGCGATTGCGTCTGGCGACGTGGACTATGCGGTCACCGCGGTCTCTGGCGGGTTGATCAACCTCGCCGAAAAAGGTGCAATCAAGGTCATTGGTGGTGCGCTGCGCGAAGAGGCTGGTATCGACGGTCAGAATACCTGATTTCAGATGCCTCCTATCAGGCTGGGATCAAGACGCTGAAAGACCTTGGTGGCAAGAAGTATGCGATCACGCAGGCAGGTTCGTCTTTCCACTACATGGGATCAAAAATGGCCGCGGCTGAGGGCATCGACCTCAAGTTCACGCCCCTGCAAAAAGTCGGCGCAATTATCGGTGCCATGAAGTCAGGTCAGGTTGATGGCTGGTCCATCGTCCCCCACATCGCCAAGCCGCTGGCGAAGGCGGGTGCATGGCACATGGTCGCCGATGTCGCGGACTACATCCCTGATTATCAGGTGACGACCGTCTTCACCTCAGCCAAAAACGCTGCTGATGAGCGTGGCATGACCGAAGGGTTCCTGAACGGCTTCTCTAAAGGTGTCGATGATTACGCCGCCGCCATGATTGACGGAACTGCCGATCAGGACGCGATGGTCGATCTGATCCACAAGTATGTCTACACCGACCGCGAGCGCGCGAAAGCTGCACCCTCGATCATCAATGGCACCATGCGCATCAACTCTGGTGCGGCGCTCAACATTGCGTCGATCCAAGATCAGTTGTCGTGGTTTCAATCCGAGGGGCTGGTCGACGCAAGCATCTCCATCGAGCAATTGGTCGACACGTCCTACGTAGACATCATCGGGGCCTGATTTCCTCCCAAAAGTGGGGCTGGCATCACGCTGGCCTTTCTTTTCATTTGCAAGAGGTCCATGATGGATATTCGACTAGACGGCATTGGCCACGCCTACGACGATTTCGAGGTGATGCGAGATATCTCGCTGGACATCTCTAGCGGTCAGATTGTCTGTATCGTTGGCCCGTCAGGTTGTGGAAAATCGACCCTTTTGCGCTTTATCGGTGGGTTGGAACGCCCCAAACAGGGTCGCGTGCTGCAATTGGGGGAGCCGCCTGCAGGCTGCCTGAACCCGCTCACATATATATTCCAAGATTTCGCGCTGCTGCCGTGGCGGTCCGTGTCTGGCAATATCTCACTGGTGCTGGAAGATCACGGCATCAAGGGGGCTGCTGCTGACAAGATAATTGCGGACGTGTTGGCCCGCACCAAACTGACCGACTTTGCCAAAGCGCTGCCCAAACAGCTGTCCGGTGGTATGAAACAGCGTGTCGCCATCGCGCGCGCTTTGGCTGTGAACCCGGCAGTGATGCTGATGGATGAGCCGCTTTCCGCCCTCGACAGTCAAACGCGCGAGCTGTTGATGGATGATCTGGTAGAGCTTTGGACCCGCCAACCGTTCTCGGCGGTCTACGTTACCCATAATCTGGCCGAAGCCGTGCGCCTGGGACACCGCGTCGTTGTTCTATCGCGTCGCCCGGGGCAAATCCGCGAAGTGGTCGACATCGACAAGCCCCTTGCTGCGCGCGAGTTTGGCGATGCTGATCTTGAGAAAACCCAGAAATACCTGTGGCAGTTGATGCGTGATGAAGCGCGCGCTGCGGATGCGGAGCTGCTTCATGGATGATACCGGGAAATCTGTTGCATTTCGCGGCGGCGGTTTCGCGCCCAAATCACCCCGTTGGGTCGGTGTCGTCGTCTTCGTCGCTCTTGTGCTGTTCGTCGAATGGGGGACGCGGGCAGGTTGGATTTCGTCCCTGTCCTTACCGCGCCCCTCCGATGTGTTCGAGACGTTCCGCCTACTTTATGACAGCGGGCTGCTGATCAAACACCTTGGCCCAAGCCTGTCTCGTTTAACCGTGGGGGCGATTATCGGGGCCAGCGTCGGAATCAGCGTCGGCATTCTGATCGGCCTGTTTTCATATGTCCGCTCTGGCCTTGTGCCTTTGGTGGCGGCGATCTTTCCCATTCCCAAAATCGCGCTGTTGCCATTGTTTGTGATTTGGTTTGGCATCGGCGAAGGCTCCAAATACGCGCTGATTGCCTTTGGCACCTTCACCCCGACGGTCGTGGCCACCTATGGAGCCGTAGACAACGTCGACCGCACGCTGATCCGCATGGGGCAAAGCTTTGGCTTGTCGTGGTGGTCCATCGTGCGCAAAATCGTGTTGCCCTGTGCGATGCCGGGGATATTGTCTGGCCTTCGCATCAGTCTCGCCATTGCGATCATCCTGCTGGTTGCGGCGGAAATGCTGGGCGCGGAATACGGCATCGGGGCGTATATCCTTGAGGCCGGGTCACTTTACGATCTTGAACGGCTGTTTGCGGGCGTTGTGATCCTGTCCTTGCTCGGCGTTCTGGTCAGCGCGGTGATTGGCATGGCCGAACGCCGTTTGCTGGGTTGGCGAACGTGAGCGCCAAGCCGGAATCCGACTATGATGTTGTGGTTGCCGGCGGCGGTGCTGGCGGTGTTGGGGCGGCTGATCTGGTTCTGGATGAGCTGCGCAAACTGGGCCTTGACTGTGAACCTTTCCGGTCGCCCACGACGTTGAACTGGATCATTCTGCTGGAACCGGAGGCGGTAAAACTGGCACTGGACCGTGTGCCGGCAAATAATGGGGTGGAGGTTCTGCTGCACACCCGCATCGCGGCCGCCACGCGAACGGCAGAGAGGATTCAATCTGTCACATTGGCCGGAATGGACGGCCGCACACGTGTGTCCGCCGAAAGTTTTGTCGATGCCACCGGGGACGCCAACCTGTCGCTGGTCGCAGGCGTGCCCTGCCGCACAGGCGATCTGGAAGGTAAGCTTCAGGCGATCTCTGCGCCCGTGCGGATCGGCGGGCGCGATCCCAACGCTGCCATCGACCGAGACGCAATCAAGGCGGCGATCAAGGCCTACAAAGGCAACTGGCCATCCGCCCGTGATGAAGGCGGGATTTGTACCGAAGTGCCCAATACGGGTGAGATGTGGTGGATGGTGTTTGACCATCCGCTGAATGACCTCAGCTCTGACAGTTTCTCAGCTGCCGAACGCGCTGCGCGCGAAGCAGCCCATGACTATGTCGGGCTGTTGCGCGGCCATGTGCCGGGGTTTGAACGTGCCTATGTCGTACAGACCGGCCCGCAAATCGGCATCCGCGAAAGCCGCCACCCCGCCGCACGCTATGAGTTGACCTATGAAGATCTCGCGACGGGCCGCCAGCGCGAAGATGGCGTGGCAAAAGCCGCCTGGCCGATGGAGGATCACGCGATGCCCGGCCAACCGGTCTACACCTCTGTCGGCGGCGAAGGGTGGGCATCCATCCCCTTGGATGCGTTGCGCGCGAAGGGATTGGAAAATCTGTATTTCGCAGGCCGGACAATCGGTGCCGACCCACGCGCCTATGCCTCCATCCGCGTCATGGGAACGGCCTTCGCGACGGGAGACGCTGCTGGGCAGGCCGCTGCCAAACAGTAGGCATGGTTTTGAACACGATCGACCCGAAGTTGCGCGCGTTGCGGGACGCCACGGAACGTAAGAGCATGTGACGCTGTATCAGATATTCCGCAAGTCAGTTTTCACTGTTGTTGCGTGATCTCGTCGTTCCTGCGGCGTTTTTTGGGTGTCACTCGAGAAGCGTTCGGCTGCTGCAATGTGTCCAACGCGGTCATTCGAATGCTAAGTTTCAATGGCGGCTTCGTCCCGCACTATGTAAGTTCACCGGCTCCAGAACCATGCAACCGCAGCGAACGACCGGAACGGCGGGCCGCGCCGCAGCATAAAAACTCGGCTGGTTGCGTCAAACAGCCGAGTTTGCAAATCCTGCTTTCTGCACTTTGCTGACCCTGTTCCAGCTGGCGGTATCAGAACAAGTGCTTGCGCCCTGCTGAAGGTCCGCTTGCGCTGGAAGGCTTGAAAAAGCTCGCACATGCAGCGATCGGCGCCAAGCGTGTCAACTTAACGGCAAGTTTGGACTGACTGCTGTCTTGGAGCAGGCTGATGTGAAACTCTATCTTTTCACTGTTGCAGAAAGCGGCGGTTGCCCCCATCGCCGTGCATGAAGCTACCTGGCCCCCGAATATGCAGGCACAGCAAAACGAAAGAGCCTGTGCTCTGTTTCCGCAATGCAGTCGGCCTCTGCCACAATGCTCAAACCCAGATATAGAAAAGGCGCCCGCCGGGCGCCCTATATGTAGATCCTGGTGAGAGCTCGTGCCGAAACGGTGGGAACTCGATCAAGATTTACACAGTGTCAGTGGGTCCAGGGACTGCGGCGGTTGGTGGCAAAGTTGTCGCCATAGCCGCCGGGGCGGATGTTGACCTTACGCTCCTTTGGCTCGACAACCACTGCGTCGATGCCGTGGTCCTCGGCATATTCGACCGCTGCTTCCTTGCTGTCGAAGCGCAGTTTGACCTGTGCCTGGGTATCACCAGAGGACGTCCAGCCCATCAGCGGATCCACTTCGCGGGCCGCAGCCGGCGCAAACTCCAACACCCATTTTCGCGTTTTGGCCATGCCCGAGGTCATGGCGTTGCGTGCCGGCCGGTAAATCCGCGCTTGCATGGGCTGTCTCCCGCTGTTCCTAATCTCAATTCCAGCGCATTTATGCGCCGGATACTGGCCTGCGGCAAGGCAGCATTTGCCATAGGGTTACCCAGCTCTTGCGCCGCTGCCACAGGTCGCGCGCTCCGGCCTGCCGGGCCCCGAGCGCCAATCCGCCGGAAATGCGACCCGCCACGGCGGCCGACGGTCCTGCCGGGCAAAGATCTGTGCCCGCTGCTGACAAAATCCGGCACCATTTCCCGAATTGCCCCCCAGCCCCCCTTGCACCGGAACAAAAACGGACCAAAATCAGCGCGTTCCAAGGAGTCGCCTGATGCCCTATGCCCATTCCGACAAATCCACGCCGACGATGACCCAGCGCACGCCGCAGCACCGGCCCAAGCTGGAAGGCGGCAAGCGCTTTGTTATGAACACCACCTTTGATCCGGCTGGCGATCAGCCCACTGCGATCAAGGAACTGTCACAGGGGGTTCTGGACGGCGAGCGCAACCAGGTTCTGCTGGGCGCCACCGGCACCGGCAAAACCTTCACCATGGCCAAGGTGATCGAGCAAACCCAGCGCCCCGCCATCATTCTGGCCCCCAACAAGACGCTGGCGGCGCAATTGTACGGTGAATTCAAGGGCTTCTTTCCGGAGAACTCGGTCGAATACTTCGTCTCCTTCTACGACTACTACCAGCCAGAGGCCTATGTGCCGCGCTCGGACACCTATATTGAGAAGGAAAGCCAGATCAACGAGCAGATCGACAGGATGCGCCATTCGGCCACCCGCGCCCTCTTGGAACGCGACGACGTGATCATCATCGCGTCTGTGTCCTGCATCTACGGCATCGGCTCGGTCGAGACCTACTCTGCAATGACCCAGGACCTGAAGGCGGGCGAGATGTACGACCAGCGCCAGATCATGGCCGATCTCGTCGCCCAGCAGTACAAACGCAACGATCAGGCCTTCCAGCGCGGCTCCTTCCGGGTCCGCGGCGATACGTTGGAAATCTTCCCCGCCCACCTCGAAGACCGCGCCTGGAAGCTTTCCTTCTTCGGCGAGGAACTGGAGGCGGTCACCGAATTCGACCCTTTGACGGGGGAAAAGACCGGCACCTTCGAGCAGATCCGCATCTATGCGAACTCCCACTATGTGACGCCGAAACCGACGCTCAATCAGGCTGTGATCTCCATCAAGGCTGAGCTGAAACAGCGTCTCGACGGGCTGGTGAACGACGGCAAGCTGCTGGAGGCACAGCGGTTGGAGCAGCGCACCAATTTCGACATCGAAATGCTGGAGGCCACGGGCCACTGCAACGGCATCGAAAACTACTCGCGCTATCTGACAGGCCGCGCGCCAGGTGAGCCGCCCCCGACCCTGTTCGAATTCATCCCCGATAACGCCATCGTATTCGCGGATGAAAGCCATGTCTCTGTCCCGCAGATCGGTGGCATGTACAAGGGCGACCACCGGCGCAAGATGACATTGGCCGAACACGGCTTCCGGCTGCCGTCCTGCATGGACAACCGTCCGCTGAAGTTCGAGGAATGGGACGCCATGCGCCCGCAGTCGGTCTTTGTCTCCGCCACCCCTGCGGGCTGGGAGATGGAGCAATCCGGCGGCGTCTTCACCGAACAGGTGATCCGCCCCACCGGCCTTTTGGACCCAGAGGTTGAAATCCGCCCGGTCGGCATGCAGGTGGACGACCTCCTGGATGAAATCCGCAAAGTCTCCGCCAACGGCTTTCGCACCCTGGTGACCACGCTGACCAAACGCATGGCCGAGGATCTGACCGAATACCTGCACGAACAGGGCATCAAGGTCCGCTATATGCACTCCGACATCGACACGCTGGAACGGATCGAAATCCTGCGCGACCTGCGCCTCGGCGCCTTTGACGTGCTGATTGGCATCAACCTGCTGCGCGAGGGTCTGGACATCCCCGAATGTGGGCTGGTCGCCATTCTGGACGCGGATAAGGAAGGCTTCCTGCGCTCCGAGACCTCGCTGGTCCAGACCATCGGCCGCGCCGCGCGCAACGCTGACGGACGCGTCATCATGTATGCCGACCGTATCACCGGCTCGATGGAGCGCGCCCTGGGGGAAACCAACCGCCGCCGCGAAAAGCAGATCGCCTACAACCTCGAACACGGCATCACGCCGGAAACCGTCAAGAAAAACGTCGAGGATGTTCTGGCCGGTCTTTACGAGGGCGATGTGGACATGAACCGTGTCACCGCCACGGTGGACAAACCGATGCATGGCGCCAACCTAGAGGCGCATCTGGCAGGCCTGCGCGACCAGATGCGCAAAGCGGCCGAGAACCTGGAGTTCGAAGAAGCCGCCCGCCTGCGCGACGAGGTCAAACGGCTGGAGGCGGTGGACCTCGCCATCTCCGACGACCCGCTGGCCCGGCAATCGGCGGTGGAGGCGGCATCGGATGCCGCCGTCAAATCACGGGGGCGGTCAACAGCGGGCAAGGCCGGGACGCGGGCGTACAGGGGAAAGTCACAGAAGAAGTTTTCGTAGGGCGGGCGGATTGCCTACCTTTTAGGTGCCAACACCTTTGCTGACGGGCGGAAACACCTCCAACTGCAGGTTAGGTCATGTTGACAAATGTCGGAGCCAAAGGCGGATAGAAGTGATGTCGATGAAGCCCATGAAGCTTTCAGCAGTCTTGTCATAGCGGGTTGCGACGCGCCGGGCATTTTTGAGTTTGTTGAAGCATCGCTCAACCATGTTGCGCAGCCGGTAAAGTCTGTGATCTACACCCACGCGCATCTTGCGGGTCTTGCGCATTGGAATTTGAGTGAGGATGTCGCGTTTATCCATGGTCTTTCGAATACGGTCAGCATCATAACCCCGATCTGCCAGCAGCACCTTGGGCTCCGGCAGGTTGTCGGCCATGACCAGGTCGAAACCGAGATAATCCGACGTTTGGCCCGGTGTGAATTCCGTTCTCATTGGCAGGCCATGCGCGTTGACGCGGAGGTGGATCTTGGTCGTGAACCCACCTCTTGAGCGGCCAAAACCCTGTCGAGGAGTCCCCCTTTAGCGCCCGCTGCCTGATGATGGGCGCGAATGATGGTGCTATCGACCATTTGCAGGGCGTCTGGGACGGCCCCGCTCTGGTTGAGGGCATCCAGAATGTCCTCCCAAAGCCCAGTCAAGGTCCACCGTCGAAACTGGCGGTAGACGCTAGACCACTTTCCGAACTCCTCCGGTAAGTCACGCCAAGGGGGATCTTGTCCGGGCGACCCAGAAAATCCCATCCAGAACAAGGCGGTGGTTGGCCGGTTTGCGCCCGTTCGGGGCGCGGGAAGCGAGGATGAAATGTTCGAAAAACGCCCATTCCTCGTCCGTCATCAAGTCTCGTGCCAAACTGGTCTCCATAGCAGATACCAGCTTGAATCACGACAACGCGGCGTTGTGAACCCATTTTGTCAGCACGTGCTAGAAGCGGGAAAAGGACGCTTTCGCTGCATTTGCCGGATGGCCGCTATCGCGTCGGCGAAATGCATCCTAATTTGCGAAAGAGGGTAGAGCCCAAAACTTGCGCGTTCTGTTGAACCGTTTAGTTGAAGTAGACTCGATGTGATCGGACACCGCCCCCTTCTCAGCAAGCTGGAATGGGAACGGCGCATCTCTTGATGGAGATGATGGTTGCCCGTTTTGATGGTGGTGCTGACCAACCACAAAACGAGGAAACCACGATGTTGAATTCTACTGACAAGATCATCAAACACAAAACCGGATTGCTGAATCTGGCCGAAGAGCTGGGCAACGTTTCAAAGGCCTGCCAGGTGATGGGCTATAGCAGGGATACGTTCTACCGTTACAAATCGGCGGTTGAAGACGGCGGCGTCGAAGCCCTTCTCGAGCGCTCCCGGCGCAAGCCCAATCTGGCAAACCGGGTGGACGACGCGACCGAGCAGGCGGTGATCAAATCGGCCACTGATTTCCCCGCCTATGGCCAGGCCCGCACCTCCAACGAACTGCGCAAACTGGGTGTTTTCGTCTCCCCCTCCGGGGTCCGCTCGATCTGGCTGCGGCACGATCTGGCAAACCTCAAGGCCCGGCTGAAAGCGCTGGAGGCCAAGGTGGCGAAAGAAGGCACCATCCTGACCGAGGCGCAGGTTCAGGCGCTGGAAAAGAAGAAGCTGGACGATGAGGCTTGCGGCGAGATCGAGACGGCTCATCCCGGCTATCTGGGCTCGCAGGACACCTTCTACGTTGGCACCCTCAAGGGCGTTGGCCGCGTCTACCAGCAGACCTATGTGGACACCTATTGCAAGGTCGCGCATGCCAAGATCTACACCACCAAGACGCCGATCACCGCCGCTGATCTGCTGAACGACCGCGTCCTGCCGTTCCACGATGAGCATGACCTGCCGGTGCTGCGGATCATGACCGACAGGGGCACGGAATACTGTGGGCGGGCCGACAAACACGATTACCAGCTCTTTCTGGCGATCACCGATATCGACCACACGAAAACCAAGGTGAAATCACCACAGACGAATGGGATCTGCGAACGCTTTCACAAGACGATCCTGCAGGAGTTTTATCAGGTCGCGTTCCGCAAAAAACTCTACGACAGCATCGACGCGCTGCAGGCTGATCTTGATGAATGGCTGTATCACTACAATCACCAGCGCACTCATCAGGGCAAAATGTGTTGCGGCAGAACGCCGTTCCAGACCATGATTGAGGGCAAAGAAATCTGGAAGGAAAAGTTCCTGAACTGAACTTGACCTGACAGACGCCGCCGGAAAGACGGCCAACTGTCAGATCACATCTGAACCACTACAGTTTAGTAAATATCATCCTCACCACACTTGATACCGGTTTCGCAGCTGCATCCAAAGGAGTTACATCATGTCCGAGAATTACGTCGCTCTTTTGGGCACCAAAGGTGGGCCGGCGATCCGTCCGGGATCTGCAATGCCGACATCTTCGTTATATGTGTTGAACGGTCAGAAAATTGTTGTGGACTGTGGGTTAGGAGTGACCAAAGGGCTTGTCGATCAGGGCATGCAGCTCAAAGACCTGTCGCTCATCATAATCAGCCACCTGCATTCTGATCACTACCTTGAATTGGGGCCGCTCTTGCACACCGCCTGGACCGCGGGGTTGAAAACAACTGTAGAAATCTATGGCCCTCCCGGTTTGGATATCTATTGGGAGGGCTTTTGCGCCTCCATGCAGGCAGACATCGATTTGCGCATCGAAGACGAAGGGCGACCGGACTTGCGTGATCTCATCATCATTAACGCTATCGACTCTGGACCCGTATTATCCCGCGATGGCATCACGATCTCGGCCATTCGAAACCAACATCCGCCCCTTATCGATACCTTTGCATTGTCGTTCAAAACCGAAGATGTCCACGTTGTGTTTTCCGGCGATACCGCCCCAATCAAAGCGCTTGAAGATTTCGCACAAGGTGCGGATTTGTTGATCCACGAGGCGATGCTGGAATCCGCGCTGCCTGCGCTCTTGGAACGAGTTGGAAACGGCAGTGAAAAGTTGATGGCGCATTTTCTGCGCTCTCACACCTTTGCGCATGATGCGGCAACGACGGCGGCGAACGCAGGTGTCAAACGGCTGGCTCTCACGCATCTCGTTCCCTCCGATGACCCGGCCTATGGCCCAAAGGACTGGCAAGACGCCTGTGCCGGTTATTTCGATGGCGAACTTATTGTTGGCCATGACGCCATCCGCATCACACTCTGAGACATTTGATCGCACAAGTATTCGTGGATAACGCCTGCCAGATGAATGGGGTTGTTTGCGGTACGGGGCGAAATGACACTCTAAGCGTTTTCGCGATGCCGTTTGACGATGCTGAGTACGGTATTCTTGCTGATACCGAGGTCGCGCGCAATCCAGCGATAGTTTCGCCCTTCCTCAACGGCGGCAAGCACGCCGGGTGCAAGTCTATCTGATTTTGGGCGCTGTCCCTGCTGGCGCCCGAGTTTTTTCCTCGCGCTCTGGCGGCAGCCAGGCCGGATTTTACACGTTCACTAATCAAGTCTCGTTCAAACTGTGCGATCCCCGCCAGCATTGTCGCCATCATTCGCCCGTGCGGCGTGTCCAATTCGAAAGTCATGCCGGACATTGCGACGACCGAAACTTTCCAGCCCGAGAGCTTGTTGAGCGTGTCGAGTAAATCTTGCGTGGAGCGCCCCCACCGGGAAAGCTCGGTGACCAAGACAGCGTCAATTTTCCGGGCTTGAGCCAGTTCCATGATTTTCGACCGCTCCGCGCGGTTCGATTTGGTTCCTGATGCTGTTTCCTTAAAACGCCAATGACATCATAGCCACCGCGCTCTGCAAATTCGCCCAGCTCACGCAGTCGGCGTTCGCAGGATTGATCAGAGGTCGAAACCCGCGCATAGATCGCCGCTCGCTGTCCCATTTGAACCCCTCCAGATTTGCACCTTGCAAGTCTTTGAATTTACGGAAGTGACGATTGTCAGTGTCCGTCCGGTGAAACCGACCTAACGGGAGCGATAGAGGCGGTCTAAGTGTCCACCATCGTTAGTGGACACCATGAGGCACTCTATGAGCAGGCGGAAGAAGCGGTTTTGGTCGGATGAAGAGAAGCTGGAGATTTGCCGCCAGACGGCTTATCCCGGCGTTTCTGTTGCACAGGTTGCGCGGCGCTATGCAGTAAATGCTAACCTGATTTTCAAGTGGCTGAAGGAGCCGCGCTTTGCTCCTGATCTGATTGAGGGTTCGGCGGAAACGGTGTTTCTGCCGGTGGAGGTTGGCCCGCCAAATTTCGAAGCCGAGCCGGTGCCAGAGCTGTCTGAACCGGTTGCCCCCTCTCCGGGACGGATCGAGATTGAGCTTGCAGGCGGTCACCGGATCAGCGCTGAGGGCGGGTTTGATCCTGAAGTTTTGGCGCGCCTCCTGAAAGGGATCCTCTCTTGATCCCGGTGCCGTCAAACACCCGGGTTTGGCTGGCGGCGGGGGTGACCGACATGCGGCGGGGTTTCAACACGCTGGCGGCGCAGGCGGAGAAGGTCTTGGCGGAAGATCCGTATTCTGGCCATTTGTTCGTGTTCCGGGGCCGGCGCGGGGATCTCTTGAAGATTATCTGGTGGGATGCCCAGGGGGCCTGTCTGTTCTCAAAGCGGTTGGAGAAAGGCCGGTTTGTCTGGCCTGCTGCGAAAGACGGCAAGATCAGCGTGACGGCGGCGCAGCTTGCGATGCTGCTGGAGGGCATCGACTGGCGGATGCCGCAAAAGACCTGGCGGCCGCTGAGCGTCGGATAGATCAATAAAATATAGGCATTGAGCGCCTTCAGGATTCACCTTCGGCCTTGGCTCCGGTATAGGGGTGGCAATGCTGAAGGACCTGGATACCGCCCCTGACGACCCGGCTGAGCTGCGCCGCATCAACGCGCTTCTGGCCGCTGAGGTCAAATCACAGGCGTTGCTGATCGAGAAGCTTCAGCATCAGCTGTCAGGTCACAACCGGCACCGTTTCGGGTCCAAATCAGAAGGCCTGGATCAGCTCAACCTGACCTTTGCGGAAGATGAGCAGATTGCGGTGTCAGCCGAAAGGCAGGCAGAATCCGCAGCCGGTTCCGGGGAAGGCGGCCCCGCCCGCCAGCACAGCCGCAAACCGCTGCCGGACCATTTGGACCGGCATGACGAGGTGCTGTCGCCGGGTGAGGAATGCGGCCGTTGCGGCGGCACTCTGAAGACCTTGGGCGACGATATTACCGAAGAGCTGGAATATGTGCCGGGCCGGTTCGTGGTGAACCGGATCGTCCGGCCCCGCAAGGCCTGCTCCTGCTGCGAGGCCATCGTGCAATCGCCGCTGCCCTCCCGCCCGATTGAACGCGGCAAGCCTGGACCTGGCTTGCTCGCGCATGTTCTGGTCAGCAAATACGCCGACCATCTTCCCCTGTACCGGCAATCACAGATCTATGCCCGCGAAGGCATCGATCTGGACCGCTCGACCATGGCGGATTGGGTGGGCCGTTCGACCGCGCTTCTGGAACCTCTGGCGGATGCAATCGGACGGATCGTCCGGCAAGGCGGCGCCCTGTTCGCTGATGATACTCCGGTCAAGATGCAGGCGCCTGGGCAGAAGAAGACCAAGACGGCGCGTGTCTGGACCTATGTCCGCGATGAGCGGCCCTGGGCCGGGCAATCGCCGCCCTGTGCCTGGTACCAGTTCACCATCGACCGCAAAGGCGAACATCCTGTCAGCCATCTCTCGGGATACAAAGGCTGGGTGCATGCGGATGGCTATTCCGGCTTCAATGGTCTGTTCGGAAAGAACAAGGCTGGCGAGATGGCCTGCATGGCGCATGTCAGGCGCAAGTTCGTGGATGTCTTTGCCTCGCAGGGCAATGCCATCGCCGGAGAGGCCATCCGCAGGATTGCCGAACTCTATGCTGTCGAGAAAGAGGCGCGGGGCAAGCCCCCGGCAGAACGGGTTGCTTTGCGGCAAGCAAAGGCCCAGCCGGTCTTCGATGATCTGGAAGCCTGGCTGCACGCACAATTGCCCAAGATCTCGGGCAAGTCGCCCTTGGCCCAAGCCATCCGCTATGCCTTGGGCCGGATGCCGAAGGCCCGGCCGTATCTCGATAACGGCCATTTGGAATTGGACAACAACAGTGCCGAACGCGCTGTCAAGCCCGTGGCCATTGGCAGGAAAAACTGGATGTTTGCAGGCTCCGAGGGCGGCGGCAAAGCCATGGCCATCGCTTTTACCCTGATCGAAACCGCCAAGATGAACGGCGTCGATCCACAAGCCTGGCTCACATGGGTTCTGGCCCAAATCGCGGACCACAAGATCACACGTCTGAATGAACTCATGCCCTGGCGCTACGCTGCTATCGCAGCGTAGCAGGCGGCACCGGAACCACACCAGAGCGCCTTCGCCGGACGGTCACGAAGCTCGTCCCGCAGGCTTCCGTTGAATGACTCGATGAAGGCATTCTGCGGTGTGCGCTCAGAACCGGAAACGCATACCTGCTCCTACTTCGGTTGTGGTCCTGCTGCCATGATCGCGAACCAAGGGGCTGTCCGCGATTGCAGAGCCATATCGCTCAACCGCAAGATCCATATACAATTCAGTCCGCCGGGAAACGGCATAGTCAAAGCCAACCTGCAATGATGTGCTCTTGAAGCCTCCAGATGCCGTATATCCTGACAGTCCGGTGATTTGAGATGCTGCGGGAGTGATGCCGACTTCGGTGTTCATGTGTTTGGCGTTGGCGAAACTTACATCCAGAATGGATCTGAAACGCAAACGGTCGCTCAACTGGCGTGAGTACCCGGCGGCGGCGAAGCCGACCAACCCCTTTCCATGGCCAAGAATGTCTTGCTGGACACCCAATCCGAGTTGAAAGTCACCAAGCTGCCGCACAAGAACAGCCTGGAACTCCCAAGTGTCCTTCATCTCGGGGAAACCTGTCAGGATCGGATCATCTGCGTTGTCCCGCCCAGGTTCGTACTCCAGCTCCAGAGTCAGTTCGTAGTCACGCGGCAGCTGCGCCGTCACCCCCACTCCCCCGGTCGAGAGATACCACTCTGTTCCGTTTCGGGCTGTGTAGGTTGCCTTGATTCCGATGTCAGCTTCGGTGCTGTAGTTGTCCGAGCCGACATAGGCAGGTTCGCGTTCTGCTCCGACCTCGACTTCAAACTCCCACGGTTTTTCCTGAATCTCCTGCGCGCCGGCCGGCATCGCACAAGATGCGAGAAGCATGGCGAAAATCGTTGTTTGATGTGTCATCATAAACTCCTGTTTGATGCCGCTCACAGACCTTCAAAAGGATCACCATGCATTCAGCAAAGGACATATAGCCCCAATGTTTTCAGCCTTCCGGCAAATGACATATGGAAAAAGCAGCGAAGGCATGACGTCATTACCAAAACGGAAGGTCCATCATGTTTCAGTCAACTGAACGCAAACTCGTTTCCCTGGCCCTGCTTGCGCTGGCATGCTTAACAGTTGCCGATGTCGTTGAGGACTACCGCAACGGCAGCGGCTTTCTGGAACTGAGTTTGGACGTGGCCGAGGTTACGATCCAACTGATGCCGCTACTATACATCTGGTATCTGCAGCCGCTGACCGCTTGGCATGCAAGTTACCGCTTTGCGGTTCAGGCAAAGCGGACACGCGCGGATGCCAGGCATTGGTCAGGTATCGCGCGCAGGCAGCTTGATGGGCTTAGCCTGCATATCAACCTCCAGTTTCATAGGTGGCAGCTTACCCCGGCAGAGAAAGATGTCGCCTTGTTACTGTTGAAGGGCTTTTCCATGAGAGAGATTGCTGAATTTCGCCATATCTCCGAGCGAACTGCCAGGCAGCAAGCCACCACAATCTATGCAAAGGCAGAAGTGTCCGGCCGCGCTGCGCTTTCAGCCTTTTTCCTAGAAGACCTCCTACCATCCAGTACAGAGGCTAGTGGTTCAAACACAACTGCAAGTACCCAATCTTTCAACCTGCCGGAAACAGCATTGAAGTGAACAAATGATGGTTCGGAGGCTCAAGAAGTACAAGCTCGGCGTTCTGGCCATAATGAAGAATGAGTCCAGCAACTTGAAAGAGTGGCTCGACCACTATTTCTGGATAGGCGCTGATCAGATCTACCTGATCGACAACGGTAGCGATGACCATTCCGTTCAAATTGCCCGGAACCATGAGCGCAGCTGCAACATCCAGATTGTGCTGCGTCCCAAACCTTACCGGCAGGTTCAGCACTACCGTGCCGCTTTCAGGTCCTGCCAGATCAAACGTGATTGCGAATGGCTGATGATTGCGGACATTGATGAGTTTTGGTTCGCTAAGAACGGCCGCAAGATTCCCGATGTACTTAGCGGCTTTTCCGGGATCGACGTTATCTATACCAATTGTACGATTTTTGGATCATCCGGCTTCAAGCAGCATCCCGCCAGCCTCAGAAAGGAGCTAGTGCATTGCCACAGCGAACTTGATTCACATCAGAACACTAAATGGGTCTGCCGAACGGACATCATCAACTGGTTCACAAAGATCGGGATTCACAAGATCAAAGGTGCCAGGTCGGACAAGGTCGTTTCCGACAACACAACCTTTCAGCTGAATCACTACATAATCCAAAGTGAAGAATATTTTGAGCTTGTAAAGCTGACTCGTGGAGACGCCAGTCGGGAATGGAGAAATACTATTCGAAACTGGGAGTATTTCAAGAGAATAGATGCCACATGTACCAGCAAAGACTTTACGCTTAAGAGCTTTCTGAGTGACCGTCCGGCGAAGGCGCTCTAGCACAGATCCTGTGGTCCCTGCTACGCTGCGATAGCAGCGTAGCGCCATGGCATGAGCTCGTTCAGGCGCGTGATCTTATGATCCGCGATCTGGGCCAGAACCCAGGTCAGCCAGGCCTGCGGATCTACGCTGTTCATCTTGGCGGTTTCGATCAGGGTATAGGCGATGACGGCAGCTTTGCCGCCGCCTTCTGAGCCGACAAAAAGGTAATTCTTACGGCCTATGGCAATGGGCTTCATCGCCCGCTCCGCAGAATTGTTGTCGAGTTCCAGAATGCCATGATCCAGGTATGGGCGGAGTTTCTTCATCCGCGTCAAAGCATAGCGGATGGCCTTGGCCAGTTCGGATTTGCCCGGAATCCGGGCCAGCTGTGCGGCCAGCCAGGCCTCCAGTGCATCGAGCAAAGGTTTTGACCGGGATTGGCGCAGTTGGACGCGCTCCTGCGGCGGCAATCCTCGTGCATCCTTTTCCACGGCATAGAGTTCCGCGATCCGGCGAATTGCCTCTTCGGCCGCCGTCAGCCCTTGTGATTGGAACACGTCAACAAACTTACGCCGGATATGCGCCATGCAGGCAACCTCGCTGACGGCACCGGAGCGGTAAAGGTCATTGAAGCCGGAATAGCCGTCCGCATGCATCCAGCCGGTGTAATTGTCCAGATGGGTTGAGGGATGCTCACCTTTGCGGTTTGACGTGAACTGATACCAGGCAGCGGGTGGATCGCTCCCGCCCCAGGGGCGCTCGTCGCGGACATAGGTCCAGACGCGTGCTGTAGCGCACTTGCCTTTTGCCTGCATTTTGATCGGGGTGTCATCCGCAAAGATGGCCTGGCCTGCGCGCACATGACGGCCAATCGCTTCAGCCAGCGGTTCCAGCAGCGCCGCAGAGCGGCCAACCCAATCCGCCAGGGTGGAACGGTCCAGATCAATCCCTTCCCGCTCGTAAATCTGCGATTGCCGGTACAGAGGACAGTGGTCCGCATATTTGCTGACCAGGACATGGGCTAAAAGGCCGGGTCCAGGGCGGCCGCGCTCAATGGGGCGCGAAGGCAGAGCCGATTGAACGATCCGGTCGCAATCCCGGCAGGCCATACGCGGGCGGACAATCCGGTTCACCACGAACCGGCCCGGCACATATTCCAGCTCTTCCGTCACATCTTCGGCAATAGTCCGCAGCTTGCCGCCGCATTTGCAGGCTGCGCCGGGCGTCAGAACCTGATCAATCCGGGGCAGTTCGGGCGGCAGCGGTTTGCGCTTGGGTTTGACCTTCTGTCCCTCGGCATCCCCGTCAGGAGCATCTTCGCCGGCAACCTGCGCTGCCGCGGTCTCTTCCTCCTCCAGACGGAGCTGAAGCTGATCCAGGCTTTCCGATTTTGATCCGAACCGGTGCCGGTTATGGCCCGCAAGCTGGTGTTCCAGCTTGGCGATCCTCAGCGCCTGCGCCTTTACCAGATCAAGCAGCCCCTCCGCCGTCTCGCGGAGATCTTCGGGATCGGAAGGCAGTGTTTTGGGCGCATCCAGCATGGGCCGGAACATACCCCGGCTATAGCGGAATGGGAATCCTACGGCTCTGCAATTGCGGGATAATTCCCAGTGGTCAGTGGCTTCCAGGTCTTCTGCGGCAACCGCCAGTCAATCCCCTCCAGCAGCATCGACAACTGAGCTGGCGTCAGGCTGATCTTGCCGTCTTTGGCGGCGGGCCAGACGAACCGGCCCCGTTCCAGCCGCTTGGAAAACAGGCACGCCCCCTGGCCATCCCACCAGATGACCTTCAGAAGATCCCCGCGCCGTCCCCGGAATACGAACAAATGCCCGCAGAACGGATCTTCGGCCAGGACCTTCTCGGCCAAGGCCGACAAACCGCCAAACCCCTTGCGCATGTCTGTGACCCCGGCGGCCAGCCAGACCTTTGTGTTTGCCGGAACCGGGATCACGCCGAAAGCTTCCGGATCAGTGCGGCGAGCGCATCGGGATCAAAGCCGCCCTGAACCTTCAGGCGGTGGCCGTTGGCAAGCTCCACCTCGATCTGCGCACTGGCATCTGGCGGGGCTGAAGCAGGCTCAGCGTCCAGAACTTCAACCGGCAGGAAGCGGGATACGTCCTGCTCCTCATCGGCCTCCGCCGCAAACCGCGGCTCTTTAAGCCAATTGAAGACCTGATTGGCATTCACATCGTAGCGCCGCGCAACCTGGGCAACCGATACACCAGGCACCCGCGTCTGCGCGCAAATCATGCGCTTCTCATCTTCAGACCAAGTCCGCCGCCTGCGCCGCTTCGACATGTTCCACTCCGATAATGTCCATTTGTTCGCTAATGGACATTATCCATCACTAACGACCACCGTCAGTGCGGGCAGACCGGACGGTCACGGCACTTCCGGCCTTTTCCACCAGCTGTTCGCTCCGGCTGACCGCGATGGATACGCCGGCTCCCTGGGTCTGGTCGAATACGCGCTGCCGCACTTCGACCCGAAAGGTCGCTTCCGCGAGATCGAGATCCAGTCGAACCCGATCACTGTCTGCCTCCGTCCGGACGCCCTGTTCGGCGGTGTGGCTGGCGCCTAAGGAAAAGGGGGCGGCTAACGCCGCCCTCGCCTCCTGATGGTGTTCGCTCGTTCTGTCATACGCACCCTTGGGCGCCCGGTCGCTTACCCTGGTCAAAACCGTACAATCTGACAAAGAAGCATGCTCAAACTGCCTATCGTGCACGCATAGCAAACCCATTTGGGCTGAGTGCTCGTTCCCACTGGGGAAAAACCAAATCGGAAATCAGAAGAATTCTGTTACCGCGTGCAAATGAACTTCTTCAGTTAGCGCAGGTTAAGAGGCTTCTTGCAGAAGCTCTTGCGCAGGGCAAGAAAGCACTTGTCTGCAATGGGGTAGTGTTTTGGTATGAAGAAGATGGAGACATTGGATGGCAGGTGAAGCAAGTTTCCAACGGGAATAGTGGTGAAGGGGAGGCGACTTGGTTTGGTGGAACTATTGAGTCACGAAATCATGGCCGATTAGTAATTTTGCCTTACATAAAAACTTCTGGTGAGAAAGTGAGGGGGCATACGCGTAATGCACCCAACGATGGGAAAGCAAAACCGCGTCATCCAGACCATTATCTAGATATCCCCTTTGAGGTTCTAGACGGCGACTTGATGATAGAGTTGATGGGTCACTTACCTTACGAGTAGAGGAGGTGAATATTATAAGTGTGCTTTACGCTTTGAACCATACGGCTTTCAACATCTTGGACAATGAGCAGAGGCTAATTGTAGGTCATATCCGTCGATGAAGCTATGATCAGGTGTCTGCGAGATGATCGAACTTCCGAATGAATGCGGCTTGTAAGTTTGCATCTGTGAGCAGCTCTCTACCATAGTTTTCTATGTACTCGAGTAACGCCCTTTGAAAGGCATCTCGGAACATGGTTCTATTTTTAATGTTCACAGGCTTCGTACCCGAAGCCCAGATTTTCCAGCCGTTCTTGGTGCTGGCCTCATGAAGCAATCCACACCTAACCGATTTATAAAACTCTGTGGCGCTTTCGTCGTCGAAGTAGTCAGAAAAAGGCGAGTTACGTGATAGAAAATATGAGAACAAAGCACCGCTTCTATTGTATTCATGTTCTCCAAGCTGACTAGCGTTTTGAACGAAACGGTAATTTTTGCCCTGCCGCGTGGCTTCCAAGAACTCTATGAGGGCGCACTGAATAGTTACTATTGAGAAGCCCTCACCTTGAAAGCTTCCCTCCCTCTGAAGTAAGGATATTGGCTCTAGGTACCGCAACCCTAACCTCTGTCGGAAAAAGTCTTCGTATGCCTGTGCCCAATTATCTTCTGTTGGGGAGTCTTCAAGTTGCTTCTTGCGTAGCTTCCAATCGTCGGCTGTGAGGTGACCTGCTATCTGCTTGGTTTCTGATTTTCTATCCATTGGTTCTCTGAAAGGAATTAGGTGACGATAACGTCACAAGGGTCGATATGGATTGATGTACAACGGAACATCTTCGCCTGAACGATGGCGATGAGCTTCGTCCTTAACAAGCATTTTCTCAACATACCCTGAGAAACTGATGTGGTAGGGTTGCCCAATATGGCGGTTCACATCGTATTCCATCGTAAACTGATCCATGTCAGCACCATTCGAAGCCAGCCAGTCAAAATGCTTCCAATGTGTGACAGGAAGTTTAATCGCTTCATCTATGCCAAAGGCGTTTTTGACGTATCTTGATGTCCACTCTCCATCTGGTAGGAAGTCATTGTTGAATATATCCATAAACTTATTATGTCACAAATATTGACCTAAATCCAGATTATCGAGAATGCCCCTTCTTGCCGCTATCACCCTTTCCTAAATCTCTTTCTTGTATTTTCGCAGATTCTTTCGACTTTTCTTTCGGCCTCAGGCATTCAGGGTCGTATTTGGCAATGGCGTCCATAATGCTTTGGCGAGCTGGTGTTGTCTCAGCTGTTTTCTCCCAGTCACCTTTAAGAAAACGAGCCAACTCAAGTTCATGCCCGCGTTCCCCTTCAGTGACGACAAGTTCTTCGATGCGGCCACCGCGAACTCCTGCCTCAAAGGGTTCGCTTGCAAGGGTTGTTCGTACTCTTAGCCCATTAAACACATCCTCAACGGTATGATTTCCGTTCAAGAGTTCTTCTTGTCTCTCCTTGTTGGCGGGTTGACCACTTGGATTATTGGCTTGTTTAACCGTCTCCTGCCCTTGCGCCCGTGGACGTCCAAACGGGGAGTTCGTTCCTGATGGCGTAAGACCTTTGTTTTTCACATTCTTGGGATCGTGTTTGGGGTCTGTGTTGCCACGCAATGGTGCTTCGGCGTCGTTGTCAAACGTATCGTCCATGTCTGAAACGAACACTACCTCCATCACTGGTTTCTCTGCTGCTTCGTTGAAGGGCTTTTTCGGGTGCTTGCTTTTGTCTTGCGTCAAGATCTGGTTCCTTCCTCTTTCGAAGAGGTCAAACGGATGGAGAAGACCACCCGCTGAAATTTTAGTTTTGCAGATTGCAGCCGAGTTCCTTCAGCTCTTCATCTTCAAACCACGGCACTTTCTTAGCCATCAGAGGCGGAAGGTCTTCGATTAGAACAAGCTGCTGTCCTTTTGAGAGCCGCATCAGCTCATCAGGATAGATCAGTTTCCGCTGAGCGGCGGCATGTGTGTCACTGGACGTATCCGTTGTCGATGAAGAACCACCACCTTGCCCCGAACCCGTGCTGCTGCCAATGGCTTTGGACAGTGCGGTACTGATGTTCCAAACGGTCATTTCCCCGCACAAGCTGGAAAAATATTCTGCGGTCATTTTGTCAGAAGATCCGAAATAGTTGATCATCCCTGCATTGGCGATGAAAGATTGCCATCCTTTGCCGTAAATTCTCTCGAGCTGGTTGAGGTCTTGGACAATCGCCCAAATCTGCATTCCAAATCCTGCCATCAGGCCATAAGCCTGCTCAATCATGCTGAGCTTACCCAGAGCAGCAAACTCATCCAAGATAAACAGAATGGGTTTGGTTGGCTTTGTTTCGATGTTCCGTGCGTTCACGGTAATGGCTTGCTGTACTAGCAAGCGTAACCATCGACCAAAGGTATTCAAACGATCAGCGGGCAGAACCAGAAAAATCGTCATTGGCCTTGTCTTGAGGTCTTCAAACTTAAAGCTGGACGCCTTCATATTGGCTGCGATGCGATCACTGTCCAAAAAGTGCGTGTGAGACTGTGCAGACGCTAGGACGCTGGCAAACATTTTCTCCTCTTTTTGAAGGCTGCGCTCTCCTGTACTGCGTACGATAGGGTGAAAAGATTGTGCCATTTTTTCAAACAGTTCTTTCAGATCTGTCTGACGTTGAACGAGCAGTTCCCGAACACGAGGCAAATGACGTTTGCCATCTTCCTCGTGGTCTGTTGCGACATACATGATTAGGCCCTGAAGCAACGCCTTTGCCTCTTCGTCCCAGAATGGGTCTTTACTGTTGCTCTCGACTACGAGAGCGGAAGCTAGAAGCATGGCGTTCTCGGATAAATCAGGGTCACGAGTATCTAACCAGTCGAACGGGTTGAACGTTGACGGTTCAAAACCCTCTACATGAGCAATGCCCCAAGGATCCACGATATGTACTTCTTGGCCGAGCTCATTTCGACGCTTGGCCGTGATCATTGCGTTTTCACCTTTGGGATCGATTACCAACATGGACCCTTCATAGGTCAACAGATTGGGGATGATTTGGGTTGTGCCCTTTCCAGAACGAGTCGGGGCAACGGTGAAAAGATGGCGATCACCTTTGTAAGAAATGAAGTCATTTTCTACGGAGGGATCAGTTAGTGTTTCCCCGAGAGCAATGCCTTCATCTCCCAGAACGTCACCATTGACCAAATCTTGATCATTGGCCCAACGGCTCGAACCAAACGTTGTGGGAGTTTCAGCAAGCGATCTTAGTCCAGCTCGTGCCCACCAGCCGAGAGCAACGGAAAACCCAAGGAAGGATGAAGCCAGTGCCATGCTCCATCCAAGAGCATTATCCATCAGCAGAACCATCATGAGCACCACCGCGGTAATGGTTCCGCCTATGATAAGACGGGCGTTTCGTGCTTGATCGGTAGTTAGCCAGCCTAAGCCAAAGCCGATGGCGGTTGAGGCAAGGACTAAGCCAATGCGCAAGCCTCCTTCTGCACCGTTTCCAGATGTGGAACTTGAACCAGAAAATAGCTGTGCTTCTGCTGGAAGACCTAGAACGATCAGCCCAGCAGTGATCTGCCAGAACATGGCTTTGTTTTGATATTTCACGTAAAATCCCTTCGAAGGATAATCTAGAGTGAGAGGTGAATACCTCTTTGTGGACGGCGTGATTTAGAAAGGTCTTTGGCTGGAGCAGTTTTGGATAAGCTCTGCTTGATGCGCTGCGCCAGAAGGCTGCGTTCCTGTTTGTGACGGCGGCGGAGCTTTTGAACGTCGCGTTGAAGTGCTTGGCGCTCTTTCATCTGTTCTTTGACCATGAAATCGCGCTGTTTCTGATCACGCTTCGCAGCCTTGCGCGCTTCCAGCTCATTTTGAGATTGAATAGATTTGGCTTTGCCTGTCAGGCGGTCAAACAACCCGCGTACACCTTTGTTGAAGCGATCCGAACGTGTTTTGGTTTCCTCAATCCAGCGTTTGGCTTGACCGTCTTTGAGTTTCTGCCGCTCGTGACGATGGACATCTTTCATCGCCTGATGTTCACTGTGCAGTGGCTGAAATTCCTCCGCCTGCCTTTCCTTGGTCTGCGAGATGTACTCGCGCATCTGATCTGAGACCTTGGATCGGATGCTGGCGCGTGCAGCAACAACAGATGGCAGTTCGGCAGGAGAACCGAGTTTGGCTTTCACATCTTTGGCTTTGAGTCCTGTCCATTTCGGGATGGCGTAGACATTACCATCGACATCTAAGGCGACAAAGCCACGGCGATCACCGCGAGCGAGAAAGTAGCCGCGATCTTCAAGGGCATTTTTGAAACCAATCTGGCTGTCACAGCGTTCCCACGCTTGCTGAAGCGCTTGCTTGATTTCTCGCGGGTCGAGGTTCTGGCGCTTTGCGTGCTGCCATTCTTCCAAGGTGAAGTTTAAAGGGCTTTTGTTGCCGTAGGTCGCTAATCCGTCAGGCAACACCCAACCATGATCTAGGAAAAGATCGCGAGACAGATCACGCAGCTTGTTTTTGAAGTGCGGCAAATTGATTGCCTTCATCTCATCCACATCGATCCGCGACCAGATGACATGGGCATGACGACGACCTTCTTTCTCGTGCATGACAATGGCGCGGGGCTGGCCATCCAGCCCGAGTGCCTGTTCTGCACGATCTGCGGCCTCAAGAAAGTCATCTTCGGTAGCAATGTGATCTGTAGGCGGGTTTAAACTCAGTGAGAACATGAACTGTTTGCAGCGGGTGGCCTTTGAAATGGCGTAGGTCTCAGCCAACGCATCATGAAGTTGATCAGTGGAAAATCCACGCAACTCTAAACAGGTGAAATGATCGTTGTCACGATCATTTATAAGGTGATCTGCAAGAGCCTTTGCGCCCGCACGTTGTGAGCCTTTGAGGATCATGTCTTCACCCCCAAGGCTTCCATCAGTGTTGTCCGTATCCATGCAACTTCGGTCACGGCGCGTTTGAGATCATCTTCCAGTTCAGGATCGATGACTAGCGTGCCGAGGTTCAGATGTTTGGCGATCTGGTTGAGGTTGTTGGCGTGCTTTGTCTGGGCAAGGCGTGCCAGCACTTCCGCCAATAGCTGTTGCTCCGCAACAGGTGGTTTCCGCCGCTTCCGGTATTTGGGAGCTTCAGCGGCAAAAACCACGGACTTGATATAGGACGCCAGAGGCATGCCCCCAGCTTGGGCTTCAAGCTGAGATCGTTCCTCTGGTGTGAGGCGAAGCGAGAAAGGAGCGGGGCGGGTCATGGGCGCGGCCCCCGCAAGATGTTCCTGTCATCTTTGAGGATGTCGTTCCAACGTTCGAGTTCCTCAAATACTTCTTCGAAATTTGGCTGAGAATGGCTGTCAGAGCGGTTCGAAGAAACTCTTTTCGTTCGCACCATTCCCTAAAAACTAGATATTCAGCCTTCAGGGCGCCGCTTAGCCCAAACCTGCGGATAGGCGTGAAGCCAAGCTGCCTTGGCGCGAAGGATTGCTTTCATCCTCGCGCTGGCTAGGCGGGCAAGGCATCCGGCCTCAGGCTGCCCTAACTCCCGCGACCTTTCCACGGCACAGTTGAGTTTGACAGGCAAAGCGCCTATCTCCTCTCCAGACCCTGCCGCCGTGATCAATTTCAAAAGGGACTTTCAGTGGCCAATCACCTGTACAAAAACGACCTTCCGGACGGGCTGGATCTCGGTCCCGTTGTTGCGATCGATTGCGAAACTATGGGGCTTAACCCGCATCGCGACCGGCTTTGCGTGATCCAGATGTCAGGCGGCGACGGGAATGCCCACATCGTTCAGGTGGAAAAAGGCCAAACTGCTGCGCCCAACCTGTGCCTGATGCTGGAAGACCCGAATGTCCTGAAACTGTTCCACTTTGGCCGTTTCGACATCGCTGCCATGTACCATGCCTTCGGCGCCCTGACGGCTCCGGTCTATTGCACCAAAATCGCCAGCCGCCTGGTGCGCACTTATACTGACCGGCATGGCCTCAAGAACCTGACCCAGGAACTGCTGGGCATCGACATCTCCAAGCAGCAACAGATGAGCGACTGGGGCGCAGCTGAGCTGACCGACGCCCAGCTCGACTATGCCGCTTCGGATGTTCTTCACCTGCACAAGCTGCGCGAGGCGCTGGACAAGCGTTTGGCCCGGGAAGGCCGCACTGAAATGGCACAGGCCTGTTTTGATTTTCTTCCCATGCGCGCCAAGCTGGATTTGGCCGGCTGGCCCGAAATTGATATTTTTGCCCACTCATGACCGATACAGAAAAATTCCTCACCACCGCGCGGCAGGTCATCACAGACGAAGCCAAGGCGCTGGAAACCCTGGCTGCCGGGCTTGATGACCGGTTTTGCGACGCGGTGCAGCTGATTTTGCAGGCAACGGGCCGTATCATTGTCAGCGGCATCGGCAAATCCGGCCATATCGGCCACAAGATCGCAGCAACTCTCGCCTCCACCGGTACGCCCGCCTATTTCGTGCACCCCGCCGAGGCCAGCCACGGCGACCTGGGCATGCTGTCCGAAGGCGATGTCGTATTGGCGATCTCCAATTCGGGCGAAGCGCCGGAACTGGCCAATCTGCTGGCCTTCACGCGCCGCTTTTCCATTCCGCTGATCGGCCTGTCCAGCAAGATGGACAGCGCCCTGATGAAACAGGCCGATGTGCACTTGCAAATCCCCTCGGTGGGTGAGGCTTGCGGCTTTGGCATGGTGCCTTCGATTTCGACCACGCTGACATTGGCGATGGGCGACGCGCTGGCGATTGCCCTGATGCGGCACCGCAATTTCCGCCCGGAAAACTTCCGTGACTTCCATCCGGGTGGCAAACTTGGCGCCCAGCTCAGCAAGGTGCGCGATCTGATGCACGCGGATGATGCCCTGCCGCTGGTTTCAGCAGACACCCTGATGGCCGACGCGCTGATCGAGATCAGCCAGAAAGGGTTTGGTGTTGCCGGCGTTGCTGCCGCCGATGGTTCGCTGGCCGGCATTATCACCGACGGCGACCTGCGGCGTCATATGGACGGGCTGCTGGGCAAGACAGCTGCCGAAGTTATGACCGCCAGCCCCACCACCATCGCCCCCGGCGCCATGGCGCAAGAAGCGGTTGCGGTGATGAACCAGCGCAAGATCACATGCTTGTTCGTGGTCGATCCCGACAACGGCAAGAAAGCAGAAGGCCTCCTTCACATCCACGACTGCCTGCGTGCAGGCCTCGGCTGACCCGGAGGCCTGAGAGCAGATCATGGACAGCCATTCCAGAGCCGTCGCCTACCTGAAAGTGCTGCTGCCGCTGGCTGCCCTGGTCTTGCTGTCGACCCTGTTTATGATCTCTCGGGGGGTAAACACGGATGCGGTGATTCCCTTTGCGCAAAGGGAAATTGAAGACCGGATGAAAGGACAGCAGGTCACCGCTCCCTTCTTCTCTGGCACAACCGCGCAGGGAGACGAGATCATGGTCACCGCGACCCTGGCCCGCCCAAGCAGCGAAGGCACCCCCGCGATTGCCAGCGAACTCTCGGCGGAAATCCGGCTGGCTGACGGCGGCAGGATCACGCTTGCCTCAAAGACCGGCGCCATTCATCCCGGTCGGGACATGGCACGCTTCTCTGGCCAGGTAACAATTACCTCTGCGGACGGGCTGGTCGTGGAAACAGAAGAGCTGAACACAGCCCTCAGCGGCCTCGAAGCCAGCAGCCCCGGCCCCGTGCGCGCAACCGGCGCAATTGGTGAATTGACCGCAGGTAACATGCGAATTGGAACAAAAACTCGGGGCGGTCCGGTCCATATGGTGTTCAAAAACGGCGTGAAGCTGCTATATGAACCACAGAAACCGGAAAGATAACCTGTGTCCTATTTGCGCGCATTGATATTCTGCCTGCCGCTTGCGGTGTTTCCTGGCCTCGCAATCGCGCAAACGGCCTCTGTGGCTTTTGGCGCTGTCAAGGCCGATCCAAGCCAGCCGGTTGAAGTGACCGCCGACAATTTGGCGGTCAACCAGGCCAATGGCTCGGCTGAGTTCACAGGCAATGTCCTGATCGCGCAAGGTATCATGCGGCTTTCCGCCGATAAGGTCCTGGTGATCTACAAGACCGCTGGCGAAAACGGCGCCAATGCCGGCATCGAACGGCTGGAGGCCACTGGCAACGTGATCCTGGTCAGCGGCCCGGACGCCGCCGAGGCACAGCGCGCCGAATATACCATTGACCGCGGCACCATCGTCATGACCGGCAATGTGCTGCTCAATCAGGAAAACGGCACTCTGGCCTCGAACCGGCTGGAAGTGAACCTCACCTCCGGCACCGCCCGCATGGCCGGCCGGGTGAAAACCATCCTCAACCCGAACGGCAGTGACTGATGGCGAAACCGGACCTGACTGTCACTGAAGGCTCTTCAGGGCTGCGCATTGCGCGGCTGCGAAAGTCCTACCGTAAAAAAGTGGTGATCCGCGATGTCTCAATGTCGCTAAATCGCGGCGAGGTGGTGGCGCTGCTGGGTCCCAACGGGTCAGGCAAAACAACCAGTTTCTACGCCATCGCCGGCCTTGTTTTCCCGGAAGCGGGCACCGTCAGCATAGACGGTCAGAATGTGACCGGCCTGCCCATGTACCGCCGTGCACGTATGGGTATCGGTTATTTGCCGCAGGAAATGTCGATTTTTCGCGGCTTGTCGGTTGAAGACAATATCTCAGCTGTTCTGGATATCTCGCAAAAACATGAGCACAAGCGCCGCGAGCGGCTGGAGGAACTTCTTTCCGACTTTTCGATCGAGCACCTGCGCCGTGCGCCTGCGCTGGCTCTTTCAGGTGGTGAACGGCGCCGGGTGGAAATCGCCCGCTGCCTGGCAGCTGACCCCAAGTACCTTTTGCTCGACGAACCCTTTGCCGGGGTCGACCCGATTTCAGTTGGTGACATCCGTCACCTTGTTGCCGACCTCAAAAAGCGCGGCATCGGTGTGCTGATCACAGACCACAACGTCCGCGAGACGCTGGAGATCGTGGACCGTGCATATATCCTGCATGACGGTCAGGTCCTGATGTCCGGCAGCCCCGAAGAAGTGGTTGAAAACGAAAACGTCCGCCGCGTCTACCTGGGCGACAACTTCCGCATTTCCTAACCTCCTGCGCGGCCTTTCGCAGGCTTGAAAATCTGCTGGAAATCCAAGTTTCTTTTTTCGGGTTATCCATTGACTCTCCCGCTATCTTGCCGTCGAATTGACCCATGGCATACGCGCTGTCCGATGCAATCCGATTAATGGCTTTGGCGACAAGGCCCGGATGGATGCAACCGGATCGCTGGCCTGCCCCCCGGTTCCGGACCTGATGTGATACTGCCAAGGGTTGCCTTGGCAGCAGGCCCGGCCGCAATAAATTGTGAAGGAGATCACATGCGTTACAAAATTAGCGGCAAACAGATCGACATCGGTGAAGCTCTGCAGGTTCATGTGCAGAACGAACTCGGTTCGGCCGTTCAAAAATACGCCGAACGGCCCACCGACGCGACTGTGGTCTTTTCTCGTTCGGCGCATGAGTATGTGTGTGAGGCCACTGTTCATCTGTCGACCGGGCTGACCGCCCAGGCAAAGGCCCACGAAACTGAAATTTATGCCGCCTTTGACGCTTGCTGTGAAAAAATGGAGAAACAGCTGCGCCGCTACAAGCGCCGGCTCAAGGATCACCACAAGGACCGCAGCGAGCCGGTTGAACATTTGGGCGCTAACTCTTATATCCTCGCCTCTGAGGAAGCGGATTCCGAACCGGACTCGCTGCAGCCGATCATCGTCGCCGAGATGGAGACTCGCATCCCCTCCCTGTCTGTCGGGGAAGCGGTGATGCAGATGGAGCTGGCAGGCGCACCGGTGCTGGTATTCCGCAACGAAGGCAAAGACGGGTTGAATGTGGTCTATCGCCGCGAAGACGGCAACATCGGCTGGATCGATCCGTAAACACACCCAAGGCATCGGCGCCCCATAGGGGCGCCGGAACGGAGCAGACATATGCAGATTTCCAGCATCCTCAAGCCAGAGGCCGTCCGGGTAATCGGAGCGGTCTCAAGCAAGAAGCGCCTGTTTCAGGAAATTGCGGACGTCGCTCAGACCTCCTACGGGCTGGAGGCACAAGGCACGCTGGAGGCCCTGCTGGACCGTGAAAGCCTCGGCCCGACCGGTGTCGGCCACGGCGTCGCCCTGCCGCATACCCGGCTCGATGCTGTCAGCGAAGTTTGCGGTATTTTTCTTATCCTGGAGAAGCCGCTGGAGTTCGGCGCGGTTGACCGCCAGCCAGTAGATATTGCCTTTGCCCTGTTTGCCCCTGAAGACGCCGGCGTTGAGCACCTCAAGGCGCTGGCACTGGTCTCCCGGACCCTGCGCGAGCAAAGCTTCTGTACCAAGCTGCGCGCGAACCACGATCCCGCCACACTCTATACCATCCTGACCGAAGGCCACTCGGTCCAGGCTGCCTGAAACACAGGCGGCTGGCGCTGGTCAGCCTTGGTTTCTTTGCCGGTTTTTGTGCACAGCCGCACTGCACCTCATGCGGCGCCGGTCCCATGGCTGGGTCACGCCAGCGCTGTTGACAGAGTTTTCATCCCTTCCGCCATGGGCCAAACCCAAAGGTCAGATAGTCGCGCTGGTAAACCGACGATATCAACGCCTCAAGTTCTTCATCATAGACATCTTCAAGTGCAAACGGTGTCTCAGGATCCGCTGTCGGAACCGCTCCTGGCTCCAACCGCCCCAGTTTACGGGCCAGCGCAGGAAGATCTTCATGCATTTCATCTTCACGGATCAGCAGATCAGGGGAGCCTAGCTCAGCAAATCCGGCCAACGCCTGGCTTTGCGTTGCCCATTCCGCATCCAGCCGGACAGAGGTCTGGCCCGCCAAACTGGACCTGACGAACTCAAGAAACCCTGCAAAGGCTTCGCGGTGCTGCGCACGGGAATAGCCGTCATCCGGCCCCGCCTCTGGCAACGGCAAGCCAAATTGCCGCCGCAGCGTGTTGCGGATCTGGCGGTAGCTGCCCTCGCCCGCGTTCAGGATCCGGCGGCAGAACACCGCATGCGCCCGCGCTGCCGGGTGGCGCAGCACAGAGAAACTGCGGAACCCTTTGTTTTTGCGCTTCCACTGGCGCAGCTGCTTCTGGTTCATTCCCTGGATCAGCGCTTCTGGTGCTGCTTGATCCAGCCCAGCCATCCATTGTGCCACTTCGGCCTCTGGCCCGCCCTTAAGCGGCAGATACAGCATCGGCACATCAGCCCCGGCAATATAGCCCGGCACCGCCGGACCACGCCGCGGCTCAAAATTCGGGGTCCGGGTCAGATTGAAACGGTCCAGGCCCGCCAGCGCCTCCTGCATCTCGTCAGGATTGGCCACCTTGGCAAGCACCGGGGCGGGATTTTGACGCTTCAGACTGCCATCAAGCTCCTCCAGCTGCTGCGTGGCCCCCAGCCAGCGCGCCAGCCCGTTCATCACATCAACACTCTGCAAATCCTCATAGGCCACGTAGAACGCCGTTTGCCCCAAGGCCTGCAACCGGTTCAGCAAGGTCGTCTGGAACGCTTGCAGCGCCCCGACATGGGCAGCAAATTCAACCGCGTCGAACTGCGCTTTGGCCTCCTTGCGCCGTTTTACATTGGTCAGCTTCCATTGGCCGGTTTCTTTGGCAATCTTCCAGGACACATAGCTGTCCAGCGGATTGCGGGTCAGGATGATCTTGGCGCAACGCGGATCCTCCAGCATCACGTCCAGCACCCGCGGATCGTGATCGTGGAAGTAACGAAAACCCCCAATAGAGTTCGGATCTTCCTTGATTTTCTGGATCAGCCGCGCTGGATCAGCTTCCCTCATCGCCTGGGTCACACCCAGAATCTCGGTGCTGTTCGGATAGCCAATGAAATGCGGATTGAACGCCTCTCCGTGACAGGTCAGCCCATCAAAAGCATTCAGATTTGTCTCCAGAAAATTGGAGCCAGTCCGCATTTCCGCAAAGACCGTAAAGTAGTCAAAAGAAGAAGAAGACATCAGGGGTTATCGCACCAAATAGGGTTTACGCTGCGGCTTTGACGGGCTTGCAGGGTTTTGACCGGCCGGAAAATCCCCCATGAGATAGGGGTGCATGCCCTGGTTCTTCAGATTCTGCAGGAACTGCCCGAAACCTTCAAGATTTGTCATTCTGGGAGCTTCTCCCAGATGGCGCGCAGCCAGAGGGCCAATTTCCTCGATGATAGTCTGCAAAGGCTCCATTGGCGCCTCCACGAATTCTGCCATCGTCCAAATCCGCACCCGTGCCTTGGCCCACTGAGAGCGCAGGATCTGCAACTGTTCAGCCTCACGCTGCTGCAGCCGCGCCGCTTCTTGGCGCAGCTCGCTAAAACTGCGACTGGACTTGAACAGTGGAACCGCCCAGGCGCCACTGATAACGGACACCTGGGCATTGGTATCCTTTGCCACCAGCCAGTTCACCGCCTGATGGTCCTGCGGCCCGAACTGAAAACACTGCCGCTCGCCGCGGGTGTTCCAGATCAGGCTGGTCAGGAAACTTTCCGGATTGTAATCGCGCTGCTTCGCATTTCCATTCAGGCAGCCGTTGATGAGGTTCTGCCTCTCGCTGAACTGAGCGCCCTCAGGTGCAAAAAGATGGCCGTGCACCTTGGCGCCTGTCGTCCGCGCCAGCCAGGTCTCGAAATCCTCAAACAGCTCCGCGAACCCCTGGAACATAGAATAGGGGTTAGAGGTCATGCCGTTTTCCGATCCATGGCCAGGAAAGCGGCTTTGCATATAAAGGCCCGGCCGACCGCGTGTGCGCCGCTCCACCGCCTTGGCGAAGATCCTGTCGATCTTGCCCGGATTCGGTTCCGCCCCTTTCATCGCGCCGGCCGGATCTGTCAGAAACGCCTGATAGAGCCGCTCTGCGTGCGGCCAGATCTTACGGGCGACAAAACAATCTGACCGGCGCAAGAGCTGCAGATGGTCGTCGTAAAAAATATGCGGCTTGCCCTGAAAATCGAACTTGCTCAGGGTCAGCGACCGGCTCTCGATATTGCTGGAGTGCTGTCGCGCCAATGTTTGAAAGTAGCTTTCGTCCGGAATCCAAACCTTGCGGAAATACGCATCATATACAGTGCGTTCCGGATCCTGCAAAATCGCCGCCAGTGTCTTGCGGGTCAGGCACCACCATTGGCTGCCCATATGCGGCACCAGACCAGGCGGGATTTGCCGTTTGAACCGCAGCTTGCGCTGCAAGTCCACATAGCGGTCGAACAGGTAGCGGTGCCTTTTCCATGAAAAAGGAAAGCGCAGCGTGAACCGTTCATGGCTGAGACCGCCCACAATCCAGGGAACATCCGACGTTGTGGCGCTTTCGATAAAATCCGTCTCCGGCCGCGCTGCGAGGTAATCCGCCAGCTCTTGCACCGGCCGCAGGGGCAGGCAGGACCCCGAGGCCAGGTAAACATGCCGCACATCCGGAAACTCCGCCAGCATCACCTCGGATCCAGACTGCGACGCCGCAACAATGCCCCAGGTGCCCCATTCGCACCGGTGGCGGGTGCAAAACCGCACCAGCGGATTGCCGTCCAGCGACTGGCGGAAACGGTCATGCACGTCACCGCTGACATTACGGTCCACATGCAGCACCACCGGGCAGCCCGATGCGGTCCAGTGGCGCACCACCTGCGCCGCCCGCTCCAGCGCCGTATGCACCAGCATGACAACTCCGACCGTGCTCATGCCCAGTTCCCCTTGGACATCAGCCCCAGGATCTCAAGCTGGCGCCAGTTGATGTATTTCTCGCTCCATTTGCACCACAGCTCAGGCTGTTCCGCCAGATTGGCGGCATAGGCCTTGTACTCCACAGATCCGCCATAATGCTGGCCACGCACCATTTCCTCCTCGGCCTTGGCCGTGAAAGTATCCAAGAATTTGGTGTGCAGCAGTGCGCCACTGGCCTTTTCGCCGCCATCGGTCTCATAGACCTGGTTCAGCCCGCGCGGCAGCAGGGCATGGGTGGAACTGGCGTAAGCATAGCGCCGGTCCCATTTGACCAGCGGGATCTTGTTCAGCGAAGGCGCCTTCTTGGGCGTATCAGCAAAGAACACCCGCGCCCTTGGCCCGCCCTGGATCCACAGATTGCCGTACTCCGGGTTTCGGCTGATGGTGTAATTGCCGCTATCGAACCAATTGGCAACCTCCAGCGGGTTCTGCCCGGATTGATACGGCACTTCGCCGATCCGACCCTTGGGGTAGACATCCAGCAACATCGCGGAAAAGCTGCGGATCGACGAATTATCCAGCCAGTCTGTCAACGCCCGGATCGGCCGGGTGTCGCAAAACGGGTAGATAAAGAGCTCATCCGGGTCGACGACCAGCACCCAATGCCCATGCGCATACTTACGCTTGAGGTAGTTCATCCAATCAATGCCAAAGCCTGCGCGCTTGTAGCTGGCGGTGGTATGCCACAGCGAGACATCTTGCATACCGCGCAGATATTCCACCGTTCCATCGGAGGAACCATTGTCCACGAACAGGAAATGATCGATGCCTAAACTACGGTAGTACTGAAGGAAATATGGCAGACGAATCTGCTCATTGCGCATGGTACAGACCAGCAGGATATCCTCGGGGCGGATAGCCCGTGTATTGTCCTGCACAGGTGCCAGCTCACCGGATTTGCGCACCGCTCGGATCAGCCGCCGTTTGCGCCGCAACCGCATCCGGTAAGAATCCCAAAGCCCCACGTCTATTCCAAACCATTTTTCAAGGAACGCTCGCCTGCTCTAACCACTCCGCTGTGGCGGAAAATTTCCGCTCAATATGTCACGCACGCAGTATATTAACAACGGATTTAGAAACAGTTACGCAAGCAGAAGGCACCACTGCAACAGTACCCGGCACCCGCCGACCCTCTCACCAGGCAAGCGGCGACAGCAGCCCTAGATCAGCCAGCTGGCCCGGACCACTGTAACGGACAGCATCCGCATGCCACAAATCCGGAGCTTCACCGATCCGGTCGTAATATCCGTCAAATTGCTGCGGTGTATGGAAATGCTGTTGCCGCTGCTTCTCGGTTGCCGATTTGGAAACAATCTCCGGCAGGAACTTGGTATGCAACAGCCCCCCCGACGGCTCTGCACCGCCCGGTCCGCCATACAGCGCATTCATCTGCGGCGGCAGCATGGAGTGGGTGGAGTTTAAATAGGCATAGCGGCGGTTCCAGCGCACCAGAGGTAGTTTGTTCAGAGTCGGTGAACGTTCCGGCTGATCTTGAAAGAACATTCTTTCACGCGCGCCGCCCTGGACCCATAAGTTGCCGGCAGGCCGCTGCCGCACCGCCCTATAGGGGCCGGCATCAAACCACTGAAGCACCTCTGTAGGATTCTGCTCCTGCGTGTAGGTCTGACTGCCCAGCGGCCCCTTTGGATAAAGGTCCAGCATCAGCGCGCCAAAACCTCCACGCCCGCGCCGGTCCAGCAACCGCGTCAAATCCTCCAGCCCATGCGCTTCCATGCCGGAATACACCAGAAGTTCATCCGCATCCACGGTCAGGCACCAGCGTCCATGGCCATAGCGGGTCAGCAGCCAGCCCGCCCAATCCAGGCCAAAGCGCGTCTCGCGGTAACTGCCCCCGGCATGCCACAGGGAGACGTCCTGCTGGGATGCCAGCAGCTCGGCACTGCCGTCACTGCTGCCATTGTCTATCATCAGGAAATGAACAGCACCCAACTGACGGTAATGCTTCAGAAAATACGGCAGCCGGGTGATTTCATTGCGTAGAACAGTAAAGACCAGAACCCCGTTTTCCGGGATTTGCCGGGTGCGGTCCGCGACTTTTTGCAGTTGACGGCGCGCCCGCAGCGCCCGCCACAACATCCGCCGCCGCTTCCACCGCAGCCGGTAAGCCTCCGAGAGGCCAAGCGGCGGCAGTTCAGGCTCGGCGGGTCCAACCATTGTCAGCGCTCGTAGTGGCCCGTCTGGTGCCATTTCCAGGCGTCGGCGATCATCACCTCCAGCGTGGATCTTTGCGGCTCCCAGCCCAGGTCGGTTACCGCGCGGGTGGACCCGGACACCAGCTTGGTGCAATCCCCAGCCCGGCGCGCCCCGGTGTTGCAGGGTACCTTCTGCCCGGTCACGTCTTCCGCTTTGTCCATCACCTCGCGCACGGAAAAGCCTGTGCCTGTGCCCAGATTGAACAGCTGACTGCCTTTGCCGTCCTCTAGCCACTTCAGGCCCAGAACATGTGCATCCACCAGATCGCAGACATGCACATAGTCGCGGATGCAGGTGCCGTCCGGGGTGTCATAATCGGTGCCGAATATGGTCAGCGCATCGCGTTTGCCCGCAATCGCATCCAGCACCAACGGCACCAGATGAGTCTCTGGGCGGTGGAATTCGCCCACCTCCGCCTCTGGATCCGCACCCGCAACATTGAAATAGCGGAAGATCACCGACCGCAGCCCGTGTGCGGCGCCAAAATCCTTCAGGATATCCTCCACCGCGCGCTTGGAGGCACCGTAGGCATTCAGCGGCAGCTGCGGCGTGTTCTCGTCGAGCACGACATTGTCATGTTCGCCATAGGTGGCACAGGTCGAGGAAAACACAAAGTTCAGGCAGCCCGCCGCCGCCGCGGCCTCAATCAGATTGAGCGATCCGCCGGTATTGTTGGCCCAGTAGCGGCCTGGCTCGCTCATCGCTTCACCAACCTGACTAAGCGCAGCAAAATGCATCACCGCGGTCGGCCGGTACCTAGCGAACACCTCATCCAGCCGCGCACGGTCATTCAGATCGCCGCGCTCAAACGGGCCGAATTTCACTGCATCCTGCCAGCCGGTCATCAGGTTGTCATAGGTGACGGGGACGTAACCGGCAGCCTTCAGTGCCTTGCAGGCGTGCGAGCCGATGTATCCGGCACCGCCGGTCACGAGGATATTGGTCACTGTCTCTGCCCCATGCTGGGCCGCCCCTGATCCAGAGCGGCCAGATTGGTTACTGCGCGGCCTTACCGACTTGCGCAATCTCGGTGATGTAGTTCATCAGGTCATCCCGCAGTTCATCCCGCGCCAGCGCGAAGGCAACGGTTGCCTGCAGAAAGCCCGCTTTGGATCCGCAATCGAACCGCTGACCGTTAAAGCGGTAACCGTAAACCGGCACGTCCTTGGCGATGTCTTCGGCAATCGCGTCGGTCAGCTGAATCTCGCCGCCTGCGCCCTGCTTCATCTTGTTGAGGTTCTTGAGAACCGAAGGTGCCAGGATGTAGCGGCCGATCACGGCCAGATTGGACGGCGCTTCCTCCATCTTGGGTTTTTCCACCATACCGTTGGCTGCAACCACCCGGCCCATGTCATCCTTGACGTCGAGCACACCGTAAGAAGACGTTTTCTCAGGCGGGACTTCCATCGCCGCAACCATGTTGCCACCGGTTTCTTCATAGGCTTCGACCATCTGCTGCAGGCAGGGCTTCTCTGCAGCGATCACGTCGTCCGGCAGGATCACCGCAAAAGGCTCATTCGCGATCAGACGGCGGGCGCACCACACCGCATGGCCCAAGCCCAGCGCCTTGTGCTGGCGCAGATACGCAATCGCACCGGATTCCATGTCGGTGTTCTTGAGGATTTCCAGCAGATCATCCTTGCCCTTCTTGCGCAGTTCTTGCTCCAGAACCGGCGAGTGGTCAAAATAGTCCTCCAGCGCGCCTTTCCCGCGCGAGGTCACAAAGATGAACTCCTTGATGCCGGCGGCGCGCGCTTCATCGATGGCGTATTGCACCAGCGGCCGGTCGACCAGAGTCATAATTTCTTTTGGCACTGATTTGGTTGCCGGCAGGAATCTTGTTCCCAGGCCAGCAACGGGAAAAATCGCCTTGGTTACCTTCTTACGCATGTCATTCTCTCTGTGCTCAAATTCCGGGCTGACCGCTGATATCTGTATAAGATTCAGCAAAAATGGCGCGCATTATGCCCGGCTGTCTCCAACAAGTTGTAAAACAGCTGCCCGTTGCCTCGTTTTGCCGTTCTGAAGCGGCATTCTCTGTCCTGATACTCTTTACCACAATTCGATCACTCATGCCCCATCTTCTTCAGCATGGCTTCCAGCCGCGGCACATCTTCCGGGTTGTTCAGTTCCCAGAATTCGCGACCACGCGCTTCCACTTCCACACACAGCACTTTACGCCCGTTTTCCAGAAACCGCAGCTGCTCCAGCCCTTCGAGCCGCTCCAGCGGCCCTGTATCCCAATCAGGATACGCTGCCAGGGCATCCGGCCGGTAGGCGTAGACGCCAACATGGTGAAAAACCGGCGTATTTTCGCCGTCACCAAATGTCTGCCCGCAATACGGGACCACCTCCTTGGAGAAATAGAGCGCGCTATGGTCCGCAGCAAACACCGCCGTTGTGCCGCCAACACGGCCTTCCTTGCGGTCCGCCAGGAGGCTGTTCAGGGTTTCGCCATTGCAGCGCAGCACGGGTGTCGCCAGCCCCATGCCGGGTGCGGCCCGAAGCCCAGCCACCAGATCCTCAACGAACCAATGCGGCGTCAGCGGTGCATCGCCTTGCAAATTCACCACAATCTCATAGCCGCCGCCCAGCGCCGCATGCGCCTCAGCGCAGCGTTCGGTACCATTGGCGCAGGTTTCCGAAGTCATCACAACTTCGGCGCCAAAGGCCTCGGCGGCCTCTTTGATGCGATCATCATCAGTGGCCACCACCACACGGTCCACGCCTGCAACTGAACTGGCAGCCCGCCAGGACCGCTCCACCAGTGAACGCTTCTCGCCGGTTGCACCGGTCAGCGGCACCAGCGGCTTGCCCGGATAGCGGGTGGAGGCATAGCGGGCGGGAATGACGATCAGGACTGACATCAGGCTTTCTTCAGCTCCACTGCCGGCGCATAAGCAATAAAGAACGGGTTCGCGTACCCTTCTTTACCGTATTTCAGCGGTGAATGGTCATCAAAACGCACCACCTCACCGCCAGCCCCGGCGAGAACCGCATGACCAGCCGCAGTGTCCCATTCCATGGTGCGGCCAACCCGCGGGTACAGATCTGCCTCACCGGTGGCCACCAGACAGAATTTCAGCGATGAGCCTGCGCTTTTGCTGTCCTTCACGCTGTACTTGCCGATGTAATCATCAGTTGCCTGATCACGGTGCGATTTCGACGCCACCACCATCAGCGCCGAATTGTCGCTGTCAGCCACCCGGATCGCGCGGGTCGCGCCGATGGTCTGCGGATCAAACGCTCCGGTCTCCTCCACAGCGCTGCCATCTGCCAGGGTAAAGAACATCCGTTCCTTGGCCGGCGCATAGACCACACCTCGGGTCGGCACGCCGTTTTCCACCAGGGCGATGTTGACGGTAAAATCACCGCGGCGATGGATGAATTCCTTGGTTCCGTCCAGCGGATCGACGATCAGGAAGGTATCCCCGCGCTCCTTGTGCGAAGCAGACTGTTCCTCAGTAACCAGCATCATCTCCGGAAACGCCGCGCGCAAACCGGCCGAGATCAGCGCATCCGCTGCTTCATCTGCTTCGGTCACCGGGCTGTCATCAGACTTCACTTTCACGTCGAAGTCGTCGGAATTATAGATCTCCATGATCTTCGCGCCGGCTTCTATGGCCAGACGACGAATTACAGGCACCAGATCGTCATAGGTCACTTATTTCTCCCCAACACGGGTTTAATTGAAAATTTTCCTCTTGCCCCTTATGATACTCAGACAGCAGAACGGCAAGCAGCCGCATTAGATAAGAGCAGAGAACGCAGGTCTCATGTTTCAACAGCGCCCTCAGTCTTCGCGGACATCAGGTTTCTTCGCCCTGAGCGAAGTGGTGTTTCATTCTGCTGTGCGCAGCGTCCGCTCCAAACATAACAACGCCTTTATCGCGTTGGGGCTGAACCTGATGCAAACAATTCTGTTTGTTTTGGCCTTCTACGTCATGTTTGCGCTGCTAGGAATGCGCGGCTCTGCAATCCGCGGCGATTTCCTGCTGTATGTGATGTCTGGCGTCTATCTGTTCATGGTGCACACCAAGACCGTAAGCGCCATCTCCGGCGCCGAAGGCCCCAGCAGCCCGATGATGCAGCATGCCCCGATGAATACAATGGTGGCACTTCTGTCCGCTGCCATCGGCGCGCTCTATATTCAGGTGCTGTCCCTGTTCTTCATCCTGTTTGTCTATCACGTTGCCTACACGCCCGTGGAAATCGCGGAACCCATTCCGGCCTTCGGCATGGTCCTGCTGGCCTGGATCACCGGGTTTGGCGTGGGGCTTGTCTTCCTGGTGCTCAAACCCTGGGCCCCCAGTTTCGTCAGCATTCTGACCATGATCTACCAGCGCGCCAATATGATCGCATCGGGCAAGATGTTCCTGGCAAACACCCTGCCCAGTTTCATGCTGGCCATGTTCGACTGGAACCCGCTGTTTCACTGCATCGATCAGTCGCGGGGCTTTGTCTTCATCAACTACAACCCGCATTTCAGCTCCTGGCAATATGCCGCCTGGGTGGCGCTGGTGCTGATCGTTGTGGGACTGATGGGTGAATTCTACACCCGCCGCCATGTCTCCCTCAGCTGGAACGCGCGCCGTTGATCCCAAGCCTCTCGCCTTTATGCAGATGCCTTGGCAAAAGCTGTCGTTCTTGCGCCCAGTCAGTCATCACGTGACCACCCGCAGCGTCAGATTGATCCGCCCGCCCTTGGGCAGTAGCCGTGACGACTTGAACCGGATCCGGTCCACCCCGTGATAGGCCAGCCGCGCCGCGCCGCCCATCACCACAACATCACCTGAATTCAGCCAGAGAGATTCCGTCTTGCCGCCGCGCGTCCGGTTGCCGATCCGGAACAGCCCGTCATCCCCCAGCGAGATCGAAACCACTGGAAAGGAAAAATCCGCTTCATCCTTGTCCTGATGCAACCCCATCCGCGCGCCCTCGCCATAGTAGTTCAGCAAACAGCACTCGGGCGGCCGCTCCAGCCCGGTCAGCACACGCCAGATCTCCAGAACCTCCGCCGGGATCACAGGCCAGGCCTGCCCGGCGGGATGCTGTTCCGTATAGCGATAGTTTTTGGCATCCGAAAACCAGCCGAACTGCCCGGCCGAGGTCATCCGCACAGACATCCGCCCGCCGCCGGGCACTTCCGGCGAAAACAACGGCGCCGCCTTCAGCACCCCCCGCAGGCTCTCTATCAGCGCCCGCTGCCGGGCTGCATCCAGATACCCCTTGTGAACATCAAATCCGCGCACCTTCAGCAGGGCCATAGCCGTTCATCCATTCTTAACCATGACCCTTGCAAAAAAGCGCATTGATTCACGCCTCCAGACGTGTACTGGCGCTTGCAGGGCCGTTTTCACGCCCCTATATACGCCGGGACGCGGCGAGGTGCAGACCAAACCGCAAATCAATCGGGGCCGGGATGCCGCAACGGGTTCAGGCCTCGGGTAATCGCCTTGAGTAGTAAAAAGGGATCGCAAATGAGCAAAGTTATCGGCATCGACCTGGGGACCACCAACTCCTGCGTGGCCATCATGGATGGCTCCCAGCCCCGCGTGATTGAAAACGCCGAGGGCGCACGCACCACCCCGTCGATTGTTGCCTTCACCGACGATGAACGCCTCGTCGGCCAGCCGGCCAAACGCCAGGCCGTCACTAACCCCGACAATACTGTCTACGGCGTCAAGCGCCTGATCGGCCGCCGCAATGACGACGCGGCCGTCGAGAAAGACAAAAAGATGGTGCCTTTCGCCATCGTCAACGGCGGCAACGGCGATGCATGGGTCGAAGCCAAGGGTGAGAAATACTCCCCGTCGCAGATCTCTGCCTTCACCCTGGGCAAGATGAAGGAAACCGCGGAATCCTACCTGGGCGAGGAAGTCACCCAGGCGGTGATCACCGTGCCGGCCTATTTCAACGACGCCCAGCGTCAGGCCACCAAAGACGCCGGCAAGATCGCGGGCCTCGAAGTGCTGCGCATCATCAACGAGCCGACAGCTGCCGCTCTGGCCTATGGCCTGGACAAGGAAAACACCCAGACCATCGCGGTCTATGACCTCGGCGGCGGTACCTTCGACGTCACCATCCTGGAAATCGACGACGGCCTGTTCGAAGTGAAGTCGACCAACGGCGACACCTTCCTGGGCGGCGAAGACTTTGACATGCGGATCGTCAACTATCTGGCGGACCAATTCAAAAAGGAAAACGGCGTCGATCTGTCCAAAGACAAGATGGCCCTGCAGCGCCTGAAAGAGGCCGCGGAAAAAGCCAAGATCGAACTGTCCTCCACCTCGCAGACCGAGATCAACCAGCCGTTCATCTCGATGGACCCGTCCTCGGGCCAGCCGCTGCACATGGTGATGAAGCTGACCCGCGCCAAGCTGGAAAGCCTGGTGTCCGACCTGATCAAGCGTTCGATGGATCCGTGCAAGGCGGCTCTCAAGGACGCAGGCCTGTCGGCTGGCGACATTGACGAGGTGGTTCTGGTCGGCGGTATGACCCGCATGCCGAAAGTGATCGAAGAAGTCACAAAATTCTTCGGCAAAGAGCCGCACAAGGGTGTGAACCCGGACGAAGTGGTCGCCATGGGCGCCGCCATCCAGGCCGGTGTTCTGCAAGGCGACGTCAAGGACGTGGTGCTGCTCGACGTGACCCCGCTGTCCCTGGGCATCGAAACCCTGGGCGGTGTCTTCACCCGCCTGATCGACCGCAACACCACCATCCCGACCAAGAAGAGCCAGGTGTTCTCGACCGCGGAAGACAACCAGAACGCCGTGACCATCCGCGTGTTCCAGGGTGAGCGTGAAATGGCTGCCGACAACAAGATGCTCGGCCAGTTCAACCTCGAGGATATCCCGCCGGCACCGCGCGGAATGCCGCAGATCGAAGTGACCTTTGACATCGACGCCAACGGCATCGTGTCGGTCGGCGCCAAGGACAAGGCGACCGGCAAGGAACAGCAGATCACCATCCAGGCATCGGGCGGTCTCTCGGACGACGACATCGAAAAGATGGTCAAGGACGCCGAGGACAACGCCGAAGCAGACAAGGAACGTCGCGAGCTGATCGAAGCCCGTAACCAGGCCGAATCGCTGATCCACTCGACCGAGAAGTCGGTTGAAGAGCACAGCGACAAGGTTGATCCTTCCACTGTAGAAGTGATCGAACTGGCTGTGGCAGCTCTGAAGGACGATCTGGAAAACGAGAAATCGACCGCCGAGAAGATCAAATCCGGCATCCAGAACGTCACTGAAGCCGCAATGAAACTGGGCGAAGCGATCTACAAGGCGCAAGCCGAAGCGGAAGGCGAGGAAGAACCGGCAGCAGCTGACGAAGCCGCCGGCCCGGCTGACGACGACATCGTTGACGCGGAATTCGAAGACCTGGACAACGATAAGCGCTAAGCCTGACATCAGGCCATAGCGGGCCGGTCCGGATCCCGGACCGGCCCATCTTCGTTGAGGCAGATGGGGTTATCCGATGTCAAAACGCGACTATTACGATGTGCTCGGGGTGGCCAAAGGCGCCTCCGCAGACGAAATCAAAAAGGGCTTTCGCAAGAAGGCCAAAGAACTGCATCCCGACCGGAACTCCGACAATCCGGATGCCGAGGCGCAGTTCAAGGAAGCCAATGAGGCATACGACGTCCTGAAAGACGCCGAGAAGAAAGCTGCCTATGACCGCTTTGGTCATGCTGCTTTTGAAAACGGCATGGGCGGCGGCCAGCGCGGCGGTCAGGGCCAGGGCTTTGGCGGTGGCGACTTCTCCTCCGCCTTCTCCGATGTGTTCGACGACCTGTTCGGCGACTTCATGGGCGGTCAGCGCGGCGGCGGCGGCGGACGGCAGCGGCCCTCTCGCGGCGCCGACCTGCGCTACAACTTGCGCGTCTCTCTCGAGGAAGCCTTTGCCGGGCTGCACAAGACCATCAAGGTTCCGACCTCGGTTGCATGTACCTCCTGCGAGGGCACCGGCGCTGAGGGCGGTGTGGAACCTACCACCTGTCCCACCTGCTCTGGCATGGGCAAGGTGCGTGCACAGCAGGGTTTCTTTACTGTTGAACGCACCTGCCCGACCTGCTCGGGCCTGGGCCAGATCATCAAGAACCCGTGCAAATCCTGCCACGGCCACGGACGCGTGGAAAAGGACCGCTCCCTGTCGGTGAATATCCCCGCAGGTGTGGAAACCGGCACCCGCATCCGTCTGGCCGGCGAAGGCGAAGCCGGCCTGCGCGGCGGCCCTCCGGGCGATCTCTACATCTTTGTGGAGGTCGGCCAGCACGCCCTGTTCGAACGCGACGGCAACAACCTCTATTGCCGGGTTCCGGTCAGCATGGCCAAAGCAGCGCTTGGCGGTTCCATCGAAGTGCCGACCATTGACGGCGGCCGCGGCCGGGTGCAGATCCCCGAAGGCAGCCAGTCCGGCCGCCAGATGCGGCTGCGCAGCAAGGGCATGCCAGCCCTGCGCGGCGGCGCCACCGGCGACATGTTCATCGAACTGGCGGTGGAAACCCCGGTCAACCTCACGTCCCGCCAGAAGGAGCTTCTGCGCGAGTTCGAGGAAATGTCCGAGGACAACACCAACCCTGAATCCCGCAGCTTCTTCTCTTCGGTGAAAAGCTTCTGGGATGGTATGAAGGGCTGAGCGCCGCCTGGGAAACCGTCCAGTCGACAGTTTCAGGCGCGAATAAGGGCGCAGAGCCCTTGGCGCTACATAGATCGTATCACCAGAAAGCGCCCCACACGGGGCGCTTTTCTATTTCCGAACCGTGCCGATGCCGCAATGCGCATTAACACTTCTTCAACCAAGATGGCGGCACCATGGCGGCATGGCACAGGACCCCTCTTTTCAGGACGTCTCCCTGCCGCTGTTCCCCGGCAGCGACGAAGCTCCCGCGCAGCCCCTGGCCTCTGGCCGCCTGCCCTCCTACATCAAGGACCACCGCACGCGCCTGCGCGAGCGTTTCATGGCGGGCGGCGCGGCTGCAATGCCGGATTACGAGCTGCTGGAACTGGTCCTGTTCCGCTCCATCCCCCGCCGCGATGTGAAACCGCTGGCGCGCCAGCTGCTGGACACCTTTGGAGATTTCAACCGCGTGGTCACCGCCTCAGCCGAACGGCTGGCCCAGATCAAGGGGATCGGTGACGCAGTCATCACCGACCTCAAGGTGCTGGAGGCCGCCGCCCACCGTATGGCACGCGCCCGGGTGATGCAGCGGCAGGTGATCTCCAGCTGGGACGCATTGCTGGACTATTGCCACACCATCATGGCCCACCGTGAGACAGAGCAGTTCCGCATCCTGTTCCTGGACCGCAAGAACGTGCTGATCGCCGACGAAGAACAGTCCCGCGGCACCGTCGACCACGTCCCTGTCTACCCTCGGGAGGTTGCCAAACGCGCCCTGGAACTCAACGCCAGCGCCTTGATTCTCGTGCATAATCACCCATCCGGAGATCCAACACCTTCTGACAGCGATATCCAAATGACGGATCAAATCCAGGCCGCACTCACCGCATTGGGAATCACTTTGCACGACCATCTGATTATCGGAAAATCTGCGGAACTCAGCTTCCGTGCTCAGGGTTACCTGTAACGGCTTTGAACATTTTCTTCTGTGACTTCCGGCGTCCGTTGACACGGTAGCTGCCCAGCGCGGCCTTTGCCGCACCTCGAAATCACAAAGGGCCGGGCGCAGGCAGCGGCAACGCTTCAGTGATGCCGTGATCGGACCTGCCCGCCCCTGCCTGGAAGGTGCTGTTCGGGATGCTCTTGTAGCCTATGCCCGCTTCTCGCCAATCGTTGCCACGCCCAGAACCTCCAGCACCTTGGCTTCGATCTGCGGAGCGTTCATGGTTGCAACTTCATACATATCCGCGGGGCTGGCCTGGTCGATGAAGATATCGGGCAGCACCATGGAGCGGAACTTCAGGCCGCCGTCAAACACGCCTTCTTCTGCCAACAGCTGCGCCACATGGGAGCCGAAACCGCCCACCGCGCCTTCCTCGATGGTGATCAGCGCCTCGTGGTCGGCGGCCAGCTGCAGGATCAGATCGCGGTCCAGCGGCTTGGCAAAGCGGGCGTCGGCGATGGTCGGCGTGATACCTTTGGCTGCCAGTGCCTCAGCGGCTTTCTTGACCTCACCCAGACGGGTGCCAAAGGACAGAAGGGCGACGCGTTTGCCCTCCTGGATCATCCGGCCTTTGCCGATCTCCAACACTTCCGGGGTTTCCGGCATATCGACGCCTTCGCCCTCACCGCGCGGGTAGCGGAACGCAATGGGGCCGTCGTCGTGTGCGGCGGCAGTGGCGACCATATGGGCCAGCTCGGCCTCGTCGGCGGCGGCCATCACCACCATGCCCGGCAGGTTGGCCATGAATCCGATGTCAAAGCTGCCCGCGTGGGTGGCACCGTCGGCCCCCACCAGACCGGCACGGTCGATGGCAAAGCGGACAGGCAGGCGCTGGATTGCCACGTCATGCACCACCTGATCATAACCGCGCTGCAGAAAGGTCGAATACATCGCGCAAAACGGCTTCATCCCGCCTGCGGCCAGTGCTGCGGCAAAAGTGACGCCGTGCTGTTCGGCAATGCCGACATCGAAAGTACGCGAGGGATAGCGTTCGGCCATCAGGTTCAGCCCGGTGCCATCGGGCATCGCCGCAGTGACAGCACAGATCTTGTCGTCCCTGGCCGCGAGCTTCACCAGCTCATTGCCAAAGACCGAAGTATAGGACGGCGCGTTGGAGGGCGCTTTTTTCTGCTCGCCGGTCACCATGTCGAATTTGGCTGTCGCGTGCCCCTTGTCGAGGGCGGCCTCGGCCGGGGCGTAGCCCTTGCCCTTCTTGGTCAGCACATGGATCAGGATCGGGCCGGTGGCGCGGTCCTTGACCGTACGCAGCACCGGCAGCAGCTGGTCCATATCGTGGCCATCAATGGGACCGAGATAGGAAAATCCGAGCGCCTCGAACAAAGTGCCGCCAACAGCCATGCCCTTGAGCATATCCTTGGCCCGCTTGGCGCCTTCGCGGAAGGGTTCTGGCAGCAGCGAGACGGCACCCTTGGCGGCGGCTTTCAGCTCCTGGAAGGGTTCGCCCGCATAAAGACGCGAGAGATAGGAGGACAGCGCGCCAACCGGCGGGGCAATCGACATTTCATTGTCGTTCAGAATGACGATCAGCCGCTTGCCCAGATGGCCTGCGTTGTTCATCGCCTCAAACGCCATGCCGGCCGACATTGATCCATCGCCGATCACGGCAATTGCATCGCCATTGCCCTCGGGGATCACCCCGCCAAGGTCACGCGCCACGGCAAAGCCAAGCGCTGCGCTGATCGAGGTGGAGCTGTGGGCGGCGCCGAAAGGGTCATATGGCGACTCAGACCGTTTGGTGAAACCGCTGAGACCGTCTTTCATCCGCAGGGTACGGATGCGGTCACGGCGGCCGGTCAGGATCTTATGCGGGTAGCATTGATGTGAGACGTCCCAGATCACCTTGTCACGCGGGGTGTCAAAGACCGCATGCAGGGCGGTGGTCAGCTCCACCACCCCAAGGCCTGCCCCCAGATGACCACCGGTGACCGAAACCGCGGCAATGGTTTCCTGCCGCAGTTCATGGGCAACCTGCACCAGCTGCGCATCCGTCAGCCCCTTCAGATCCGCAGGGCGCGAGATCTGGTCCAGAAGCGGGGTATTGGGCCTTTCGGACATGGTGTCTCCTTGGGCTGCACCGGCCAGAGTGGTCCGGGCGTGGCGCGGGGTTAGCTGTCGCGCGAAATAACGAAGCGCGCGGCTTCCTTCAAGGTTGCAGCATCCGCGCCGTAAGGCGCGAGTGCGAAACAGGCTTCCTTGCACAGGGCACTTGCGCGGGCCTTGGCCTCTGCCAGCCCCAGAAGCGAGACAAATGTGGCTTTGCCGGCATCGGCATCCTTGCGCACCGCCTTGCCGACCTTTGCGGCGTCGCCTTCCACATCCAAGATGTCATCGGCGATCTGAAATGCAAGGCCAAGGGCGCATGCGTATTGCCGCAGAGGTGCCGGGTCGCTGCCTGCCAGCACGGCACCGGCGGTGGCAGACCACTCGATCAGGCAGCCGGTTTTGCGGCTCTGCAGCTTGGTGATCTGATCCAGAGTCAGCGGATCAGCCGCGGTCTCGGCGGCGATGTCCAGCATTTGGCCCGAGACCATACCGTCCTTGCCAGAGGATTGCGCCAGACTGCGGATCAGGGTCAGCGCCTGCGGGCCCATCTTGGGGTCTGCCAGCAGTTCAAAAGCAAATGCCTGCAGGCTGTCGCCCGCCAGCACCGCCATCGCTTCATTCCATTTCTTGTGGACAGTGGGCTGACCACGGCGCAGATCGTCGTCGTCCATGCAGGGCAGATCGTCATGCACCAGCGAATAGGCATGGATGCATTCAATGGCGAGCGCAGCCGCGAGGGCGGCCTCAGCCGGAACGCTGTGCAGACGGGCGCTTTCCAGAACAAGAAAGCCGCGCAGCATCTTGCCACCGGTGATGGCATAGCGCATCGCCACATGCAGTTCGTCACCACCCGCCAGCCGCAGCTCCATATGTGCGGTAATCTGGCCTTGCGCGTCTTTCAGCGCCTCTGCGAAGGGGCGCGTTTGGGCGTCAGCTGCGGCGGTCATGTGTCAGCCGGCGTCCAGCGGCTGGGTGCCTTTGGGGGTGCCGTTTGCGTCCAATGTGATGGCCGCAACCTTTTCCTCGGCGCGCTTCAGCTCGTCCTCGCAGCGTTTCTTCAGCGCCGCACCACGTTCGTACAAAGCGATCGAGGCATCCAGCGCCACGTCGCCGCGCTCCAATTGGTCCACCACGCCTTCCAGCTCACGCATCGCCTGTTCAAAGCTCATCTGGTCTACGGGGGTCTCAGTCATGCCGGTGCCTTTATCAATTCTTCCACATGCGCGCGGGTTGCCGCGGCCAGCGCGTTCAGATCATATCCGCCTTCCAAAGTCGAGACGATACGGCCGCCGCAAAGTTCACTTGCGAGTTTACCCAGCTCGGCTGTGATCCAGGCGAAATCGGCGGTGGCCCAGTTGAGGCTGGCAAGCGGATCGTCCTGATGGGCATCGAAACCTGCCGAGATGATGATCAGCTCGGGCTTGAAGCTGCGCAGGCGCGAGAAGGCCTGACCCTCATAGGCCACCTGCATCTCTGCTCGGCCTGATCCCGGCGCCAGCGGCATGTTCAGGATATTGTTATGGGCACCGTCCTCATCCGGGCGGCCGGAGCCGGGCCAGAGCGGCATCTGCTGGCTGGTGATGACCAGCGCGCGCGGTTCATCCCACAACAGATCCTGGGTGCCGTTGCCGTGGTGCACGTCGAAATCCACCACCGCGACGCGGCTGAGCCCGTGGTGATCCAGCGCGTGTTTTGCCGCCAGTGCTGCATTGCCGAACAGGCAGAAGCCCATGGCGGTGTCTGTTTCGGCGTGATGCCCCGGCGGGCGCACTGCGGCAAAGGCGTTCTGCACCTCGCCGCCCAGCACCATGTCGACGCCGCGCACCACCGCGCCGGCCGCGCGAAAGGCTGCGTCCAGCGAGCCGGGGGACAAGAACGTATCCCCGTCGATCTGCACCCAGCCATCAGCCGGGGAGGCTTTGCGCAGCTCTGCGAGATAACCGGCGGGGTGAATGCGCAGGATGTCGTCTTCGGCAGCCATCGGGGCAGTCACACGATGCAAGTCCAAGGGCTCCAGCGCGTGCAGAATGTGTTCCAGTCGGGCGACCTGTTCAGGGTGGCCATCGGGGGTCACATGCTGCAGGCAATCGGCATGGGTGATCAGGGCGGTGGTCATCTGCGGTTTCCTCCTGCGGCGGGTCTTGGCGCGACACTAGGAGCGGGTTGGCGGCGGCTGCAAGAGGAATCCCGGGGCGCGGCCCCGGACCCCGGGGTATTTATCACCAGAAAGAAGCAGCTGGCCTCGATTCAGTCCGGGGTCAGCATATAGCCAGCGCCGCGCACAGTTTGCAGGTACTGCGGCTGTTTCGGGTTGGGTTCGATCTTGCGGCGCAGGCGGGTGATCTGCACGTCCACAGCGCGCTCTTGCGCCTGACCGCGGTCGCGACCCAGATCCTCAACCAGCTTGCTGCGGGAAACCGGCTCGCCGGGGCAGCCTGCGAAGATCTTCATCAGCTGGCTTTCGGTGCCGGTGAGACGGATCAGCTCATCCCCCTGCCACATCTCGCCACGCTCAATGTCATAACGGATGGCGCCCAGATGCAGCACCTTGGGGGCGCTGTCCTGAGCGGTGGTGTCAGGCATCCGGCGCAGAATGGCATTGACCCGCAGCAAAAGCTCCTTGGGTTCGAAAGGTTTCGGCAGGTAATCGTCAGCGCCGGCCTCCAGGCCCGAAATCCGGTCTTCGGTCTCGCCTTTGGCGGTCAGCAGCAGGATTGGGGTGGTCATGGTTTCGCGCAAGGACCGGGTCAGCGAAACACCGTCCTCACCGGGCATCATCACATCCATAATGATCAGATCGAAATCCAGACCGGCCAGCACTCTGCGGGCATGGGCCGCATCCCGCGCCGCCGTCACCAGGAAACCGGAGCGCATCAGGAATTTCTTCAACAGGCCGCGAATGCGCTCGTCGTCATCCACGATCAGCAGATGGGCGTCATGTGTGCTCATGTCGGCCTAGTCCCGCAGCTTGGCGTAGGCGCGGCGCATATCCGCATCCATCATCGCCTCAAGCACTGTTTTGAAACCCTGTACCGCCTCGGGACCGGCATCCTTGTAGGCGGCCCGCATCCGGGCGCGCTGAGCATCCGAAAGCGTTGCCTCCAGCGCCTGGCCCTGTTCCGTGAGAAAGAGGTGGCGCTCGCGCTTGTCCAGCTCACCCACTTTGCTGATCACCAAGCCGTCGCCAATCAGCGTGCGCAGCACCCGGTTCAGCGACTGTTTGGTCACGCCCAGAATGCTGAGAAGATTGTTCACCGTGGTGCCCGGCGAGCGGTTGATGAAATGGATCGCCCGATGATGCGCCCGGCCATAGGCCAGTTCGGCCAGGATCCGGTCCGGGTCGGCGGTAAATCCGCGGTAGGCAAAGAACATTGCCTCGATCCCCTGGCGCAACTGCTCATCTGTCAGAAACAGCAGGCTTTCGCCGCCATACCCCTGCCCTGTCCGGCCTTCCGGCATTTGTGCCCCCTCGTCTGTCTTGCCGGTCAGTTTATGTCAGCCTTGTTGACATTCCAAGGGGGAAGATGTATCGAATCGCAGCTTTGACGCAAGATTGCGTCCGGAACGGCCGCAATATGCGCAACAAATGAAATTCCGCTTAGTTTAGGAGGGTGCGGTATGGCAGGCTATGATGACCGTGACGGTGTGATCTGGATGGACGGCGAACTGGTCGACTGGCGGGATGCCAAGGTGCATATCCTGACCCATGCGATGCATTACGCCTCCTCCGTGTTCGAGGGCGAACGCGCCTATAACGGCAAGATCTTCAAAAGCCGCGAGCATTCCGAGCGTCTGATCGCATCCGCCGAGGCGCTGGATATGCCGATGCCCTATACCGTCGATCAGATCGAGGCGGCCAAGGAAGAAACCCTGAAGGCCTCTGGCCTGCAGGACGCCTATGTGCGGGCGCTGGTCTGGCGCGGCTCGGGTGAGGATATGGGCGTGGCTTCGGCCAAGAACCCGGTGCGTATGGCGATCGCGGTCTGGGGCTGGGGCGCCTATTACGGCGACGCCAAGATGAAGGGCGCCAAGCTCGACATCGCGGAATGGAAACGCCCGAGCCCGGAAACCATCCCGGTCCACGCCAAGGCGGCCGGCCTTTACATGATCTGCACCATCTCCAAGCACAAGGCAGAAGCCAAGGGTTGTTCGGACGCACTGTTCATGGACTGGCGCGGCTATGTGGCAGAGGCAACCGGCGCCAATGTGTTTTTTGTGAAGGACGGCGAGGTGCACACCCCGCTGGCAGATTGCTTTCTGAACGGCATCACCCGCCAGACCGTCATTCAGATGCTCAAGGACAAGGGCATCACCGTGCACGAGCGCCGTATCAAGCCGGAAGAGATGGCGGAGTTCGAGCAATGCTGGCTGACCGGCACCGCGGCCGAGGTCACCCCGGTCGGGCAGATCGGCGACTATATGTTTGAAGTTGGCGCCCTGACCCGGGAGATCGCCGAAGACTACGAGGCACTGGTGCGCGCCTGACCACCCGCACTTGCAAGAACCAAGAGTTTCCGAACCCCCGCCCGCGTGCGGGGGTTTTTTTGGTCCGTAAAGAATAGCCGACCTATCCCAAAGAATAGGAGCCTGACCGATTGCGCAAAGGCTACCGACGTTAAATCTGTTTTATTGCTTCGCGGCTGTGCGCATAGTGAAAGTTAACAGGTTGCCCCAAAACGATTGAGCGGCCCGGTGCACATCGAGTGAACCGCGCCAACTGAACACCAGAAACCGGCGGCAGGTTGCAGAAGAGGAAGACGGGAGTAAGGCGAGAGAAAATATGGCTGTCATCGTTTTTGCACTGACAACGATCAATCCGGACGATCTGGAGGCGCTCAGCATGTATTTGGGCACCACCAAGCCGCTGCTGGAAGAGGCGGGAGCCGAAATTCTCCAAGGGTATGAAATATCAGCCACGATTGTCGGTGAAAAACTGCCGGAAATGGCGACAATCGTCCGCTATCCAAATCGCGCGGCCGTGGACAAGGTCTTTCAAAGCGCAGAGTATCAGGCTTTGAAAGAAATCCGTGAAAGGGCCTTTTTGAGCTATCAGATCGGGGTTGTCGAAGCGGATGCGCCGGGGCTGACCCGCTGAGGCGCGCAAGCGTTCAAGTCTGCTTGCAATTCGTCCAGCGCAATGGACGCAGGATGCAAAGCCGGTACCATATGCGCCATGTTGGGTCTGCACAGCGATATTCTCCCCCTGCCCCTGTCCCAGCCGGGGCGCTCTCCAAAAGGTCAGCAGCGGCCGGGAGCCCGGAAAACACAGAGCAACTGGCCTATGCCCTGACCGTTCACCGCCACAAGTTTTGCCAAATGCAGGCACGCCGCGCTTGCCGGTTTCAGCCAAAATCCCCTTGCTAGAGCCTTCTATCCACCTTTGGGATCAATCATCGGCTTAGCTTTGCCACGCTGCAGGCCCAGCCGGTGTTCGCGCCAGATCACCAGAACATTACCGGCAATCACCAGCGCAGCCCCGGCCAGCATCACCAGCGTCGGCCATTCTTCGAACCAGACATAGCCGATCACTATGGCAAAGATCATCGAGGCGTAATCATAAGGCGCCAGCATCGAGGCCGGGGCGAAGCGGTAAGAGGAGGTGACCAGGATCTGTGCCACCCCGCCGACCAGACCGGCGCCGACCAAGAGCGCAGCGGTGTGCGCATCCGGCATCACCCAGCCGAAAGGCGCGGTCAGCAGCGCCAGGCCCGAGGCCGTCAGCGAGAAATAAAACACAATGGCCGCGGTATGTTCCGACTGCACCATGCGGCGGATATGGATCTGCACAAAACCGCGCGCCACTGTGGCGCCGACCACCAGCAGAACCCCCAGCATGGCCCCGTCCTCCAGATCGCCGCCTAAGCGCGGCCAGATCATGATCAGCACGCCCAACAGGCCGATGGCCACGGCGCTGATCCGCACCAGCCGGATCGTCTCGCCCAGAAACAGCGCTGCCAGGATCAGGGTGAAGATCGGTGTGGCATAGCCAATGGCCGTTACTTCCGGCAGCGGCAGCAGCGCCAGCCCCATAAAGGTCATCCCCATCGCCGAGGTACCGACCAGCCCGCGCCACACGTGAAACATCGGCTTTTTGGTGATCAGCCCATGCCGCAGTTCGCCGCGTATCGACAGCCAGATGACGATCACCGGAATGGCAAAGAAAGACCGGAAAAACACCGCTTCGCCCGCCGGCACGGTTTCCGAAGTGGCCTTGATGATGCCTGACAATGCAGTGAACAGCGCAATAGCGGTCACTTTCAGCAGAATTGCCAGTACAGGCCGATGCGATGTTAAGGATTTTGCCATGGCGCGAACCTGCGCTCCTGCGCCGCAAAGATCAATGGCTTGATTTCACCCGTTACAAGGGCGCAAATAGCGCCGCTGAATGAGGGAGCTGCCGATGTATGACGCCAATCACCTGATCCGCCAGCTGCGCGAATCGTCCCTGGGGCGCGAGGACAGTGTTTTTGCCCGCCTGCCGGATGACAGCACGGTGACCTTTGGTGCCTTGTTTGCCGGCGCAGAGCGGATGGCGGCAGCCTTGGCAGCTCAGGGCGTGCAGCCGGGCGACCGGGTGGCGGTGCAGGTTCAAAAGACCCTTCAGGCGATTGAACTATACCTGGGCACGGTGATGGCTGGCGGCATCTTCTTGCCTCTGAACACGGCCTACACCGGGCCGGAAGTGGCCTATTTTATCGGCGATGCTTCTCCTGGTGTTGTGGTATGCGACCCGGCTCGCCAGGATCAGATCCGTGCAGTTGCCGGCACCGCAAAAGTGCTGACACTGGATGCTGCAGGGCACGGTTCCCTGCGGGATCTGGCAGATTGCCAATCCGGGTTTGCCCCCGTTGCCCGCGCAGCGGATGATCTGGCCGCGATCCTTTACACCTCAGGCACCACTGGCCGGTCCAAAGGGGCGATGCTCAGCCACGAAAACCTGGCCTCCAACTCGCTGATGTTGCGGGAATACTGGCGCTTTACGGCCGAGGATGTGCTGATCCACGCGCTGCCGATCTTCCACACCCACGGTCTGTTTGTGGCAACCAATGTGGCGCTGTTTGCAGGCGCCCAGGTGGTGTTCCTGCCAGGCTTTGACGCGGACGCGATCTTGCAGGCGATGCCCTCGGCGACCGCGTTGATGGGGGTCCCGACCTTCTACACCCGGCTGCTGGCGGATGAACGGCTGACCCGCGAACGCACTGCGAACATGCGCCTGTTCATTTCCGGCTCGGCGCCATTGCTGGTAGAGACCCATACGCAATGGGAGGCGCGCACCGGCCACCGTATCCTAGAGCGCTATGGGATGACCGAAACCAATATGAGCACCTCGAACCCCTATGAGGGTGAACGCCGCGCCGGCACCGTTGGCTTCCCGCTGCCCGGCGTCGAGGCGCGGGTGATGCAGGGCGGCGCTGAAGTTGCACCGGGAGAGACCGGCGTGCTGGAGGTGCGCGGGGCCAATGTGTTCCAGGGCTACTGGCAGATGCCGGAAAAGACGGCAGAAGAACTGCGGCCGGATGGCTGGTTCATCACCGGCGACCTGGCCCGGATCGATGCGGACGGCTATGTCACCATCGTCGGGCGCGAGAAGGATCTGATCATCACCGGCGGTTTCAATGTCTATCCCAAAGAGGTTGAGAGCCTGATCGATGACCTGCCCGGCGTGCTGGAAAGCGCCGTGATCGGCGTGCCGCATCCAGATTTCGGCGAAGCCGTGGTGGCGGTGGTGGTGCCGACGGGCAAGGACACCAGCGCCGAAACAGTCAAGGCCGCACTGGCGGGGCAGCTGGCCAGGTTCAAGCAGCCCAAGCAGGTCATCCTGCTGGACACCCTGCCCCGCAACACCATGGGCAAGGTGCAGAAGAAAGCCCTGCGCGAGGAATTCGCAGAGCTGTTCAGCTAAAAACACTCGCTCGGGCCAACAGTCCGGGCAGCGCCCGTCCGCCCCTGTCAAACCAGTGGTTTGCCTCCGGCAAAACGGCGGGCGCTTCGCTTCCACCTGCGGACGGTCACTGCCCTAGTGCTGGTGTGTTGCAGCATGCGCCTCTTCCTCGCGCCATTCCCGTATTGCCTGCAGCAGGATCTGAAAGGCGGAGCTCAGGAACAGCCCACCCATGATCCCGGCCACAATCAGGTCCGGCCAGCCGGTGGCAGTGCCCCAGACGCCAAATGCCGCGATCATCACCGCAACATTGCCAATGGCGTCATTGCGCGAGCACAGCCAGACCGAGCGCACATTGGCGTCGCCATCCTTATAGCGCGCCAGCAGCAGGACCGAGATCAGGTTCGCCGCCAGCGCCATAAAGCCGATCACGCCCATGATCTGCGCCTGCGGCACACCAACGTAAAACACCTGATAAATGGTGGAGCCAAACACCCACATGCCCATCAGCAGCAGGCTGATGCCCTTGCTCAGTGCCGCCAGCGCCCTTGTACGCAAGCTGGCTCCGATCACTGCCAAGGAAATGCCATAGGTCAGCGCATCCCCCAGAAAATCCAGCGCGTCCGCCTTCAGCGCCTGGCTGCCGGACATCTGGCCAGCCCCCATTTCCACCGCGAACATGCCGGCATTAATAGCAATCACCAGCCAAAGCCTGCGTTTGTAGTCTGCCGAGACCCCGTCAAACCGGGCATTGTGATTGCAGCAGCCTGCCATTGTGCTTGTCCTCATTCCTGATTCGAGATCAATGTAGCTGCTCTAGTCACTAGAGCTTCAAGAGGTTTGTGCCATGTTCTCCATCGGCCAGCTGTCCAAAACCACCGGTGTGAAAGTGCCCACCATCCGCTACTATGAGGAAATCGGCCTCTTGCCGCAGCCGGGTCGCAATGTCGGCAATCAGCGCCGCTACGGCCAGGATGGCATGGACGCGCTGGGTTTTATCAAACATGCCCGCGATCTGGGGTTCTCGCTGGAGGATATCAAATCGCTGATGGGGCTCGACGGCCATCTGGGCGATGACTGCGCCGAGGCCGACCGCATTGCCCGCAGCCAGCTGGCCAATGTCCGGGACAGGATCCGCAAGCTGGAGCAGCTGGCGTCTGAGCTGGAGCGGATCAGCACCCTGTGCGACGGCGGCAACGGCGGCTGCTGCAAGGTGCTGACGGCACTGGGTGACCACAGCCAATGCGCAGGGGACCACGGTTAAGCGCGCGTTTTTTAACAGGGCAAACACAGCGGTTTGTCCAGTTTTACCAGTGTTAGAGCCGGATTATGCGCCGATATGGCCCTGATTCTCACCAATCTGGCCACGGTGCAGCAGCAGGTGGTCCAGGATCACGCAGGCCATCATCGCCTCAGCCACCGGCACCGCGCGGATGCCGACACAGGGGTCGTGGCGGCCCTTGGTGATGACTTCCGTGGCAGAGCCGTCCTTGCGAATCGACTGGCGCGGGGTGAGGATCGAAGACGTCGGCTTCACCGCAAAGCGCACCACCACATCCTGACCGGTGGAAATCCCGCCGAGAATGCCGCCGGCGTGGTTGGAGGAGTACTCAGGCCCGTTTTCACCCATGAAAATCTCATCGGCGTTTTCCGAGCCTTTGAGGCGTGCAGCATTCATGCCTTCGCCGATCTCGACGCCTTTGACGGCGTTGATCGACATCATCGCGGCGGCCAGATCAGTGTCCAGCTTGCTGTAAACCGGCGCGCCGATGCCTGCGGGGACACCCCGGGCCACAACCTCAACCACGGCGCCAACAGAATCATGCGCCTTGCGCAGGCCCTGCAGATAGTCTTCCCAATCCTGCACGGCACCTGCGTCGGGAATCCAGAAATCATTCTGTTCGATCGCCTCCCAGTCAAAGCGGCTGCGGTCGATCTCCAGCTCACCCATTTGGGTCATGTAGCCCTTGATCTGCAATCCCGGCGCCAGCGCCTTGATTGCTTCACGTGCAACACCGCCCGCGGCAACCCGCGCGGCAGTCTCGCGGGCCGAGGAGCGGCCGCCGCCACGGTAGTCGCGGTTGCCGTATTTCTGGAAATAGGTGATGTCGGCGTGGCCCGGACGGAAGGTCTGGGAAATCTCGCCGTAATCCTTGGAGCGCTGATCGGTGTTCTCGATCATCAGCTGGATCGGAGTGCCGGTGGACATGCCGTCAAACACGCCAGACAGGATCTTCACCGCGTCCGGCTCATTGCGCTGGGTGGTGTTCTTGTTCTGGCCGGGGCGGCGCTTGTCGAGCCACTGCTGCAGCATTTCCGGCTCCAGCGGCACATTCGGCGGGCAGCCATCAACAGTGGCGCCAAGCGCGGGCCCATGGCTTTCGCCCCAGGTGGTGACGCGGAAGAGGTGTCCAAAGCTGTTCATCGACATGAGGCGCGGTCTCCTTTGCGGGACGTGCTTAGCGGGCAGGGGCCTGTGCCTCAAGCAGATTCCTGTGCAGCAAAGGAACAGGGGGCGCTGCCCCCGCCGCCTTTGGCGGCTCCCCCGGGATATTTCCAGCCAGAAGAACACAGGATCGGCGCAGGCAGCGATCCAGTTTGCCTGAAGCGTAGGTCCTGGCGGGGCTTTGGCTTGTCTTTGCCGCAGTCCGGGCCTAAGGTCCGCGCCACCTCGGGGTGCGCACAAGCGCTGAGATGACACCCGTTGAACCTGAACCGGATCACACCGGCGGAGGGAAGGTACTGGACATCCTCCACCCTTGCCCAAAGCCGCAAAGGAGGATGGCATGAAACATCTTGCATTTGCAGCGGGACTGCTTGGCGCTTCGGCGGCTTTTGCCGAAACGCCCGAACTGACCGTTTATACCTATGACAGCTTTGTTTCCGACTGGGGCCCCGGCCCGGCAGTGGAAAAGGCCTTTGAAGAGGTCTGCGGCTGCGACCTGAAGCTGGTTGGCGCAGGCGATGGCGCGGCACTGCTGGCGCGCATCAAGCTGGAGGGCGAACGCTCGGACGCCGATGTGGTTCTGGGGCTGGACACCAACCTGACCGCAGCGGCCAAGGAAACCGGCCTGTTTGCCGATCATTCGGTCAGTGCCGACTATGCGTTGCCAGTGGAATGGACCGACGCAACCTTTGTGCCCTACGACTGGGGCTATTTCGCCTTTGTCCACAACGCCGACGCCACAGTGCCCACGGATTTCAAGACGCTGGCGGACAGCGACACCAAAATCGTCATTCAGGACCCGCGCTCCTCGACCCCGGGTCTGGGCCTGCTCCTGTGGGTCAAGGCGGCCTATGGTGACGAGGCGCCGGCCGTCTGGAAGGGCCTTTCTGACAACGTTGTCACCGTGACAAAAGGCTGGTCCGAGGCCTATGGCATGTTCCTGGAAGGCGAGGCCGACATGGTGCTCTCCTATACCACTTCACCTGCGTATCACTTGATTGCCGAGGAAGACGGCTCCAAGGCGGCGGCGGCTTTTGATGAGGGTCATTACATGCAGGTGGAAGTGGCCGGTAAACTGGCAAACAGCGATCAGTCTGAACTGGCCGACCAGTTCCTGGCCTTCATGGTGTCGGATGCGTTCCAGTCGATTATCCCGACCACCAACTGGATGTATCCGGCGGTGATCCCGGCGACGGGCCTGCCGGAGGGGTTTGAGACATTGGTTCAGCCCGGCAAATCGCTGCTGCTGAGCGAAACTGAGGCAGCAGACGTCCGTGATGCGGCACTGGGCGAATGGCTGGACGCGCTCAGCCAATAAGCGCATTTCCCGGGATCGGCGCGGCCCTTGTTGTGGCTGCGTTGATCCTTGGAACCCTTGCGGCTGTTGCTGCCCGGGCTGAGGCCGGCACCGGGTTTGGCGTCAGCGACTGGGCTGCGCTGCGATTCACGCTAACCCAAGCAAGCCTGTCTGCGCTCCTGAGCGTTGGCCTCGCGATCCCCGTCGCCCGCGCGCTGGCGCGGCGGCGGTTCCCGGGACGGCGTTTGCTGATCGCGCTTTTGGGAGCGCCCTTCATTCTTCCTGTCATTGTTGCCATTCTGGGCCTGCTGGCGGTTTTTGGCCGGGCCGGCTGGCTTAGCAGTCTGCTGGGGCTGTTCGGGCTGGAGCCGGTGCAGATTTACGGGCTGCATGGGGTGGTGCTGGCACATGTGTTCTTCAACCTGCCACTGGCGACCCGGCTGATCCTGCAGGGCTGGCAGGAAATTCCTGCCGAACGCTTTCGCCTGGCGGCACAGCTGAATGCCGGGCCGCTGGCAATGTGGCAGCTGCTGGAAGCGCCGATGCTGCGGCGGGCTGCACCGGGTGCGCTGGCTGTGGTCTTTGCCATTTGCCTCTCTAGCTTTGCCGTGGCGCTGACCCTGGGCGGAGGACCGCGGGCCACCACCATTGAACTTGCTATCTATCAGGCGTTTCGCTTTGATTTCGACCTGGGCCGTGCGGCGCTGCTGTCGGGGCTACAACTGGGTCTGACGGGGGCGGCGGCACTGGTGGCGCTGCGGGTGTCTGCAGGTGAAGGTTTCGGTGCCGGGCTGGACCGGGCGGTGCAGCGCTGGGACGGGCACAGCCGTTTTTCGCGCGGGCTGGACATGTTTTGGATCTTCCTGTCCGCTGCTTTCCTGCTGCTGCCGCTGGCCGCCATAGTTCTGGCAGGGTTGCCGGGATTGGCAGCGCTGAAGGGCACGGTCTGGCAAGCGGCTGGAAACTCCATTCTGGTTTCAGGGTTCAGCACGGTGATTCTGCTGGCGCTGGCCCTGCCGATGGCGGCAGCAGTTGCTGCGGGCCGCGATGGCATGACGGAACTGGCAGGCATCCTGGGCCTTGCGGCCTCGCCGCTGGTGATCGGTACCGGGTTGTTCATCCTGATCCATCCGATTGCTGATCCCTTTGCTTTGGCGCTGCCGGTGACGGCGCTGGTCAATGCGGTGATGGCGCTGCCCTTTGCCATGCGCATTCTGGTGCCCCGCGCGCGCGAGGTGCTGGGGCGGTATGGTCGCCTGTCGCTGTCGCTCGATATGCAGGGCTGGGCCTTTGTGCGGCATGTCTACCTGCCTAGGATGCGGGCGCAGACAGGCTTTGCGGCCGGGCTGGCGGCGGCGCTTTCGATGGGGGACCTGGGGGTGGTCGCGCTGTTTGCCGACCCGGATTTCGCAACATTGCCCTTGCAGATCTACCGGCTGATGGGGGCCTACCGGATGGAGGCGGCGGCCGGGGCGGCGCTGCTGCTTCTTGTGCTTTCAATGGGGGCGTTCTGGATATTGGACCGCGGAGGGCGCTGGCATGCTGAAGCTTGAAAACTGCCGGATCATCAATGGCGGGTTTGCCGTCGAAGCGGATCTGGCCGTTGCGCCGGGTGTCTGTGCTGCGGTGATCGGGCCATCGGGTGCCGGGAAATCGACACTGATTGAGGCGATTGCCGGGTTTCTGCCGGTGAGCCGCGGAGGCATCAGCTGGAATGGCGCGGATCTGACCGCCGCACCGCCCGGCAAAAGGCCCATTGCGATGCTGTTTCAGGACGGCAACCTGTTCCCGCATCTGACCGTGGCGCAGAATGTGGCTCTGGGTATTCATGCCAGCCTGCGGCTGGCGGATGCGGAGCGGCGTCAGGTGGAGGAGGCGCTGGCGCGTGTCGGGCTGGCGGACATGGGAAATCGCAAGCCCGCGGCCCTCTCTGGCGGCCAGCAGAGCCGGGTGGCGCTGGCGCGGGTGCTGGTGCAGGGACGGGATCTTCTGCTGCTGGATGAGCCCTTTGCCGCGCTTGGGCCAGCGCTGAAGGCTGAGATGCTGGATCTGGTGGCAGAACTGGCACGTGAAAGCGGTGCCACCGTTCTGATGGTCAGCCATGATCCGAATGACGCCCGCCGGATCGCTGATCAGGTGGTGCTGGTGGCGGATGGCAGGGCGCATGCACCGCAACAGACCACGCAGATGCTGGATAATCCACCGCCTGCCTTGCGGGCCTATTTGGGAATGGCCTGAGCCTCTGATCAGAGGGGGCTCGGCAGACGTGCATATGAAAAGGGGTTTCGCTGCGAAACCTCATTTATTAACAGGATCTTAAATGGAGAACTTGATCTGCTGACCGGATGCCCGCTGCCAGAGCAGCGGGCCGATGCAGGTCAAAAAACACTGTAAGCGCAGGGTTTATGCGGCCAGGGCCGCTTCCCGCGTCTTCGTGATCATCAGGGCTGCGCTGGCGGCTTCGTTGCCTTTTTGCACGAAGTGCGCGCGGTAGATGCCGATGTGATGCTCGGTTTCCTGAAAGTGATGCGGGGTCAGCGAGACGGACAGGACCGGAACGCCGGTGTCCATACCTGCCCGCATCAGCCCATCGACCACGGCCTGAGCAACGAAATCATGCCGGTAGATGCCACCGTCCACAACCAATGCAGCGCAGGCCACAGCGGCGTATTTTCCGGTTTTGGCCAGCTCCTGCGCCAGCAGCGGCATTTCAAAGGCGCCGGGCACATCAAAAACGTCGACCTGATCCGCCGGGATCAGCTGCAGGAAGCCCTCCAGTGCCTGGTCTACGATATCGGCATGCCATTGCGCCTTGATGAAGGCAAAGCGGGTGTGTGTCATTTCGTAATCTCCTTTGGCTCTGACACGTCACCCAAGGCGATCACGAACGGCAGGCGCACGCAGGGCAAACCAGCCCAAAACGGTCCTGACGCACGTTCTCTTCCATCCGGACTGTGACCGTCGGCTCTGGAGTCGCACCAGATCTGCTGACACATCTGTGCTTTGTTCCACAATTTATCCGAAAACCGGTTCCCACTTTTCGGATTGTGGACACAGACGCCGCTCGCGGGCTTACGAGACTGGCCCGCTTACCGCCGGTGGGGAATTCCGCCCCGCCCTGAGAACGGGCGGACATTGCCAAGCCGGCAGGGCAATTTCAAGAGCGGAAAACACAGGATAATCCGTCAGGAAAGACACGCGATTGATCTTTGTGTGCACATCCGGCTGCGACGTGCTGTCAGCGGGCCGGACGAGCCACCTGCAGAGGTCGTTGAAAATTGGCCAGATCGCGGTTGGCTGCTCGCTGGCCTATGGGGACTTCTGCCGCCCGGAAACCAGCTGGCGCCAAGGCAAGGCGTTGCTGAACAACCAGTTCGCCGCAGTCGATTCGCGGCCCGCAATGCAGGTGCCGAAATCCCTCAAAAGTTAACGCTTCCTTCTTGAAAAACACCGGTGTCGCGCCGATATGGGTGCGGCACTGTCACACAGGCGTAACAGAAAAGACCCGTTGCGGCTTTCTGCGCGCCTATGACCGCTGGACGAATGCCATTCTCCCCGCTAGACACGCGCCTGAGTCACTGCGAGAAATCGCGGTGCATGCGCATGTTTGCCCTAAACGGGCGCTGGAATTGGAGAAAACCTCGTGTCCCACGCAGAAGACCACGAAGGAACCCGGAGAGATTTCCTCTACTACGCCACTGCCGGCGCCGGGGCAGTGACCGCGGGTGCCGCCGTATGGCCCCTGGTCAACCAGATGAACCCGTCCGCCGATGTGAAAGCGCTGTCCTCGATCCTGGTCGATGTCAGCGGCGTGGAAGTAGGCACGCAGCTGTCGGTGATGTTCCTTGGCAAGCCGGTGTTCATCCGCCGCCGCACCCAGGAAGAGATCGATGCAGCCCGTGCTGTGGAGCTGTCCGAGCTGATTGACCCGCTGTCGGAAAACCCGAACAAGCCGGGAACCGATGCGGCTGACGTCAACCGCACCATGGATGAAGCCGGCGAATGGCTGGTGATGATGGGTGTCTGTACCCACCTGGGCTGTGTGCCGCTGGGTGACGGTGCCGGTGAGTTCGAAGGCTGGTTCTGCCCCTGCCACGGTTCGCACTACGACACCTCGGGCCGTATCCGCAAAGGTCCGGCACCGCAGAACCTGCATGTGCCTGTCGCCGAGTTCACCGACGCAAACACCATCAAGCTGGGATAAGGAAACGCGCTCATGTCCGGTATTCCGCACGACCATTACGAGCCGAAGACAGGTGCAGAAAAGTGGCTGCACAGCCGCCTGCCCATCGTCGGCCTGATCTATGACACCATCATGATCCCCACCCCCAAGAACCTGAACTGGTGGTGGATCTGGGGCATCGTTCTGGCTTTCTGCCTGGCGCTGCAAATCGTCACCGGCATCGTCCTGGTGATGCATTACACCCCGCATGTTGACCTGGCCTTTGCATCTGTTGAGCATATCATGCGCGACGTGAACGGCGGCCATATGCTGCGGTATCTGCATATGAACGGTGCTTCGCTGTTCTTTGTTGCCGTCTACATCCATATCTTCCGCGGCCTGTACTATGGTTCCTACAAGGCGCCCCGCGAGATCACATGGATCGTCGGCATGCTGATCTATCTGATGATGATGGGCACCGCCTTCATGGGCTACGTGCTGCCCTGGGGCCAGATGTCCTTCTGGGGGGCCACCGTTATCACTGGCCTGTTTGGCGCGATTCCCTTTATCGGCGAAGCAATCCAGACCTGGCTGCTGGGCGGACCTGCGGTGGACAACGCCACCCTGAACCGCTTCTTCTCGCTGCACTACCTGCTGCCCTTCGTGATCGCAGCGCTGGTGGTCGTGCACATCTGGGCCTTCCACACCACTGGCAACAACAACCCGACCGGTGTTGATGTCCGTAAAGGTTCCAAAGAGGAAGCCGAGAAAGACACCCTGCCGTTCTGGCCGTACTTCGTGATCAAGGACTTCCTGGGTCTGGCCGTTGTTCTGGTGATCTTCTGGGCCATCGTCGGCTTCATGCCGAACTATCTGGGCCACCCGGACAACTACATCGAAGCCAACCCGCTGGTGACGCCTGCGCATATCGTTCCGGAATGGTACTTCCTGCCGTTCTACGCGATCCTGCGTGCCTTCACCTCGGAGGTCTGGGTTGTTCAGTTCGCGTCCTTTGTGACCGGCGGTATCGTGGATGCGAAGTTCTTTGGTGTGATCGCCATGTTCGGTGCGATCCTGGCAATGGCGCTGGCGCCGTGGCTGGATACTTCCAACGTGCGTTCGGGCCGTTACCGTCCGATGTTCAAATGGTGGTTCGCGCTGCTGGTTGTCGACTTCTTTGCCCTGATGTGGCTGGGTGCGATGCCGGCAGAAGAGCCTTATGCATCGTTCTCGCTGATCGCTTCGGCCTACTGGTTCGGCTACTTCTTCGTGATCCTTCCCCTGCTGGGCGTGATCGAAAAGCCGCTGGCGCAGCCGGCAACCATCGAAGAGGATTTCGACGCCCAATACGGCAAGAAGTCTTCTGCTGAAGCCACTCCTGCAGAGTAAGAAGAAGGAACACCTAGCAATGTTCAAGAAACTGGCAACCGGTGCCGCCTTCGCTCTGGCCCTGATCCCTGCTGCGTCATACGCGGCAGGCGGCGGCGATGCGCATGTGACCGATTATGACTTCTCGTTCGAGGGTCCGTTCGGCACCTACGACCGCAACCAGCTGCAGCGCGGCCTGCAGATCTACACCGAAGTCTGCGCAGCCTGCCACGGGCTGAAGCTGGTGCCGATCCGCACCCTGGCGGATGAAGGCGGCCCACAGATGCCGGAAGATCAGGTGCGTGCCTACGCCGCTGACAACTTCAGCGTCTATGATCCGGAACTGGATGAGGACCGCCCGGCCAAGCCGGTCGACTTCTTCCCGGAGAACAACAACGCAGGCGCCCCGGATCTCAGCATGATGGCCAAGGCACGTGCGGGCTTCCACGGTCCCTATGGCCTGGGCATCAACCAGATGTTCAAAGGCATGGGCGGTGCGGAATATATCGCGTCGCTGCTGGCGGGTTACACTGGCGAGACCAAAGAAGAAGCAGGCACCACCTTCTATGAAAACACCGCCTTTCCGGGCGGCTGGATTTCGATGGCACCACCGCTGTCGGATGAGCAGGTTGAGTTTGCCGATGGCCACGCCAACGACGTGGAATCCATGTCGCAGGACGTCGCGGCCTTCCTGATGTGGACCGCGGAGCCCAAGATGATGGCGCGCAAGCAGGCTGGTTTTGTTGGCGTGCTGTTCCTGACCCTGTTGTCGGTGCTGCTGTATCTGACCAACAAGCGTCTGTGGGCCCCCCACAAGGGCAAACACTGATCGCTGGCTGCTGACGCAGCTTTGAAACAGAGCCCCCGCAAGTGACGCTTGCGGGGGTTTTCTTTGCTGATGGGGCTGGGGCGCTGCCCCTCTGCGCGTAGCCGCGCATTCACCCCGGGGTATTTTTGACCAGAAAGAAGCAGCAGGCCTAGGTCAGCGGGCTGACCGCCAGATGCGGCTGACCGTTGGAGGTTTTCTGCGGCGAACGGTCCCCGGCATCAATGACCGCAGACACCCGCTGGCGCCAGGACGAGAAACTGTCGAACTGGACCACATCCACCGGCTTATCGAAATGCAGGGTGATCCGGCGGTGGCCATTGGGGCCGCAGGCAGCCAGCCCGTGCACGTAGCCGGTAAAGCGCTGGCCCAAGTAGCAGCCTTCGACCCGCATGCCCACCTGCAGCTCTGGCGCATTGGCGGCACGGGCGTGCAAGATGTTCCAGTTGCGGTAGCCATAATACTCAGCAACCCGCTCCAGGGCGGTGCTGTGGCTGATGGGCTGGCCGAGCTTTGCGGCCTCGGTTCTCAGAAGGCGGGCTTCGGCCTTCAACTCCCCGACGGGGGGGAGGGGAATGTCTTTCTGCATGACTCTGCCTTTCGCAATCGGGTGCGGTTGCCGTTGCAGATAGGGCTCGCGTTGCTATCCGGGCGTGCACCCAGGCGTCAGGAAAGATCCTTGTCCGGAATTCACCATGGCCAGCGGCCGCGAGCGGCAGGTATCCGGATACCTTGGACTGATCTTTAGCTGGCACAGTGCGGGAAAGCAATTCCCCGTTCTCTGCAAGATCTGTCAGGCGGTAAGCTGTGTTGCGCTGGACCCGGTGATCACGGCGGACACGATGCTGCCTTCGGTCCGGGCCTTTGCAAAACTCACCTCGGTGAACTGTTCCGTGCGGCCCATATGTGGGTTTTCCATCAGGATTTGATGTGTCTTGCCGAGCTGTGCCGCCAGGTGGCGGTTCACCTGCACATCACCGACAGCCCGCAGACGGGCTGCACGTTCCTTGATGATGTTGCCGTTGACTTGGTTCGGGATCTTGGCGGCCGGGGTGCCTGCCCGCTTGGAGTAGGGAAAGACGTGCAGCCAGGTCAGGTTGCAATCAGTGACCAGCCTCAGCGAATTCTCAAAATGGGATTCCGTTTCAGTCGGGAAGCCTGCGATGATGTCGGCGCCAAAGGTCATTTCCGGGCGCAGACGGCGGGCCTCCTCGCAAAACGCAATGGCATCGTCGCGCAGGTGGCGCCGGGCCATGCGTTTGAGAATCAGGTCGTCGCCATGCTGTAGCGACAGATGCAGATGCGGCATCAGGCGTTGCTCGGTGGCAATCGCCTGCATCAGATTTTCGTCCGCCTCAATCGAATCGATGGAGGAAATGCGCAGACGCGGCAGATCCGGCACCAGCTTCAGGATGCGCATCACCAGATCGCCCAGGCGCGGCTGCGCGGGCAGATCTGCGCCCCAGGACGTGAGATCAACGCCGGTCAGCACCACCTCATTATAGCCTTTGTCCACCAGACGTTTGATCTGGTCGATCACCACGCCGGCAGGGACCGAGCGGGAATTGCCGCGGCCATAAGGAATGATGCAGAAGGTGCAGCGGTGGTCACATCCGTTCTGCACCTGGACATAGGCGCGGCTGCGGGTGCCGAAACCGTCGATCAGATGGCCTGCGGTTTCGGTCACCGACATGATGTCATCGACCTGCACCTTTTCCGTGGTGCCGATGAAATCCGGCCCTTTGGCAATGTCCTGCCAGGTTTGCGGCTGCATCTTTTCGGTGTTGCCGATGACCCGGGTGACCTCTTCCATCGCGGCAAAGGTTTCCGGTTCGGTCTGAGCGGCACAGCCAGTGACGATGATCGGTGCATCGGGGTTGTCCCGGCGCAGTTTGCGGATTTCCTGACGTGCCTTGCGCACCGCCTCGGCGGTCACCGCACAGGTGTTTACCACCACGGCGTTTTCCAGGCCCGCCTGCTGGCTCAGCTCCTTCATCGCCTCGGTTTCATAGGCGTTCAGGCGACAGCCAAGAGTGGTGAATTTGGGCGCAGTCATCCCAGGCTCTCCAGGAATTCGCGAGTGAAGCTGCCGTCAAACACATGCATGGTCGCCCCGGTCATCCAGACGCCATCCTCTGCCCAGTCGATCCACAGGGTGCCGCCGTCCAGATCGATCTGCACCTTGCGGCCTGTCAGCCCGCGCCGGGCCGCTGCAACGGCCGTCGCGCAGGAGGAGGAGCCAGACGCCAGTGTCACACCCACACCCCGTTCCCACACCCGCATACGGATGCGGTCCGGACCGGTCACCTGGGCGACCTGCACATTGGTGCGCTGTGGATACAGAGGATGGTGTTCATACCGGGGGCCGAAATCCTCCAGTTGAATGCGCTCTGCGTCCTCAACAAAGAAGGTGCAATGCGGATTGCCCATGCCAGTGGCAGTTGGGCCGCCTTCGATCGGCAGTTCCAGCGTGTCCATCTCTTCGGCCAGTGGAATCTCCTGCCAGTCCAGCTGCGGCTGCCCCATATTGACAGAGGTGAGCCCATTGCCGGCATCGCGGGCATAGAGATCGCCGCGATCGGTGGTCAGATGCAGATCAGCCTTGCCGCTTTCCTGGATCAGGTGCCGGGCAATGCAACGGGTGGCATTGCCGCAGGCAGCAGAGGTGGAACCGTCGGCATTGTAGAAAGTCAGATGCGCATCACCCTGGCCGTTCGAGATCACCGTCAGCTGATCGAAGCCGACGCCGAACTGGCGGTGCGCAATTCCCTTGGCCATCGCCGGGGTGATGGCAATGTCCCACGCTCGCGCGTCGACAACGACAAAGTCGTTGCCCAGCCCGTGCATCTTCATGAAAGGGATTTTGATGTCTGCTGAGATGCTCATGGCGGGCATATAAACCCGGGGCCGAGATGAATCCAGCCTTCGCTGAGAAAAGTTGAAAAAAGGGGTTGACCCCCCGCCGCACTGGCCCTAGATACGCCGCCTATCGGGACAGCGTGACAGTGACTGACACGCCAGACCAAAGCGAAATAAGTGCTTGAACCTCTTGGAAAAAACACTTAGACCGCAACGAAGAAGTGGGCCGTTAGCTCAGTTGGTAGAGCAACTGACTTTTAATCAGTGGGTCGCAGGTTCGAATCCTGCACGGCTCACCACTTCTTTTTCGACATCGAAGAAACCACCTAAAGCCTTGAGAGGTAAGGTGGTTTTGGCGGTTCGAACACCCTCTTTTCGACAATATGCCAAATGGTCGGCAAAGACAAGTTTCAGCATTGCCCTTTGGTCTTCAATGCGACCTGAACCCAAAGATTCCAAGGGTTTGCCAGAAAATCGAAAGCGGTTCGAAACGCATCCTGGAAGGGGATGGTTGGTTGGCCCGTTTGGGCCAGTTTTTCACTCAGAAACAGCTTCTGATCCTCCATTTCCTGCAAACGGGATTCGTATGCGGTGATCAGCGTTTGGCTGTCTGCATCGACGAGGCGGTCAACGAGTTGCGCGGTCTTGCGATCCATCTGGCTGTGAGCCACCCCCCGCAATTCGGACACTGACGTAGGCTACGATTTGTTGTCTGCGGATCTTCGAGGAGAAGGAGATCAGAGATGTCGAAACGGAAGCAGCATTCGCCGGATTTCAAGGCGAAGGTGGCGCTTGAGGCGCTGAAGGGCGAGCAGACGGTAGCCGAACTGGCGAGCTGGTTCGGGGTTCACCCGACGATGATCCACACATGGAAGAAGGCTTTGCTGGAAGGCGCGTCGGGCGTGTTCGAGCGCGGCGGCAAGAAGGCCCCTGAGATCAACGATGAGCAAATGAAGGAGCTGCACGCGAAGATCGGGGAGTAGGCCGTGGCCAACGATTTTTTGTCCAGAAAGCTCAAGCCGTGGACCGGCAGATGAGGCGGAAGATGGTTAAACCCGCCAATCCCGATCTGTCGATCGGCAAGCAGTGCAGGCTGCTGTCGATCTCGCGGTCGTCGTTCTACGACACCCCCAGGGGCGAGACGGCGCTAAAGTTCGCGCTCATGCGCCAAATTGATGAACAATTCCTTGAGACACCGCTCTTCGGTGTGCGGCAGATGACCTGGCATCTACGCAATGAGGGTCATCTGGTGAACGAGAAGCGCATTCGTCGTCTCATGCGGCTGATGGGTCTCATGCCGATTTACCAGAAGCCCAACACTCGCCGCCTGGCAGCACATGCAGAGCATGTGCGAGAGGGGGCAAGGCGGCGAAAGGACACCAGACCTACCCCTACCTGCTGCGCGGGTTGCGGGTGGACCGGCCCAATCAGGTCTGGGCGGCGGACATCCCCTATCTGCCGATGCGGCGAGGGTTCCTGTATCTCGTCGCCATCATGGATTGGCACACGCGCAAGGTGCTGGCCTGGCGCATCTCGAACACGTTGGAGGCAGACTTCTGCGTCGACGCGCTGAACGAAGCCATCCACCGGTTTGCGCCGCCAGACATCATGAACACTGACCAGGGCAGTCAGTTCACATCCTTCGCTTGGACAGATCGCTTGCGACGATCTCGCGTGCGGATATCAATGGATGGGAAAGGACGGTTCCTGGACAACATCTTTGTGGAACGGCTCTGGCGAAGCCTAAAATACGAATGCGTCTATCTGCATGCCTGAGAAACCGGGTCAGAGGCGAAGGCGAAGGCCGGTGTCGGCAAATGGATCGAGTTCCACAACCGCAAACGCTCACATTCCGCCCTTCGCGGCAAACCTCCAGCCGTGGTCTATTGGCTGAGAAATAATGAAACCCAACCCGATCAGCAGGAGCAGAAAGTAGCTTAAACCACGCCGGAAACTGTACAAACATAGGGGAGTAGCTCAGTGGCGTACAACCCGGCACTTGGCTGGGCGACTTGCTGTTTCGCAAACCGTCGATGCTGGTGCGCGTTGCGGTTGCTGACAAGATGGCACGCAGTGTCTGGGCTGATCTTACACGCCAGTGCGTCTGGTTCATTTTTTCTAAGTCAAGTTAGCAGAAATTCTGGTTTGCTCCGTGCCCGCGTGGCAGCGAAAATCAACCAATTCCTGCCCATCTTTTGCTGGAGAATCCGAATGTATGATCAAGCCGTCTGTGATCCCTCTGACAGCTCAGTTTCCATCGGTCAGCACAATGTTTCAATTCTGGTGCAGTCCTGCAATTCCAATTCCGCCATTGGCGCCTGTACCGAATTGCTTGACAGTGCAAATGAGCTGGTTGGGAAGGACTACTATCGTTTTGAAACTGTTTCCGGGCTTGAGCCGCTGCGCGGGGTCAGCAGTGGCGGCCGGAACCAGACACTGATCCTGTTCGGGCAAAGTCGCGAGCGTTGGCAGGCATCCGAAGAAATCAGAGGACCATTGCGCAGCAAACTGCCGTGCTTTCATCGTATCGGACTGGTTGGTGGCGCGGTTTTCCTGCTGCAGGATGTGCCCGGGTTGAAACAGCGTGAAGTGACCGTCCATCCCCGGCTTGAGTTTGCCGCACGGGAGAGCCGATTTGCTATCTGTTCAGATCCCGGACCGATCTGGCGGGACGGTCATGTCCATAGTGCATTTGGCGGCATTGCCGCGATGCATATGATCCTGGCCATGGTCGCCGAAGACCTGGGCGCCTTTGTCGCGCAATCCGTTGCCGCTGATGTCGGGCTCACTCTGGACGCATGCGCACGCTCCCACTCTGAAAAAAGCAAATACATGCGCCAGGCCGAAGGCAGCGCGCTGCTTTTGCGCGGGCTGGAGATGATGCAGGAGAACATTGAAAGCCCGATTCCGGGCCGCAGGCTGGCGGCGGCGCTGGCAGTTTCACCACGTCAGTTGGAGCGCAGTTTCCGCAGAAAATTCGGTGAAACGCCAATGGCAGTTTACCGCAATATCCGGCTTGAGCACGCACATCAGCTTTTGTACCAGACCGACCTTCCCATACTGGAGGTTTGTGTGGCCAGTGGCTTTGCCTCCAAGTCCAATTTCTCGCATTGGTACCGGGAGCGGTACGGGCGAATGCCGTCCCAAGCCCGCAAGTTGCGCTATACCGGCGCTGCCGGCTGAACCGGCCCTGCAGTTTTTTTGCCATCAAAAGGCGGCCTTTGGGCAGAAAGCTCTGATCCTCGTTTCCCGACATCTGGCTCCCGCCAATAGTCCACATCACAAATGTGTTCTGACGCTGGCTGGCCCCTAGACCGACTGCGCCAGCTCGAGCCGTCCTTTGGCCGGTGACAGCAGCATCCGTGGCCGGTCGCGTCATGCTAACGCGCCGAAACCGCCGCTGTGTCCCTGTCTGCCTACTGCTGCACCATTTCGCCACGGTGGCGCTGCAGGATTTTATCGATGCCCTCGTTCCCTTGGGTTGCAGACAGAAATGTGCCGTTTGGGGGCGCATCTTTCCCGAAAAACGTGGGCAGGCATGGTGTCTGCGGCATGAAAAAGCCCCGCCGTGCATAGCAGCGCGGCGGGGCCAGGTCAGCAGGCGATAGACTGCCTGCTGGGGAGTGCGTCAGGTCAGTCGCGGTAGACTGGGAAAGCGGCGCAAAGCTCTGCCACTTGTGCGGCACAGCGTGCGACGGCGGCATCTGTATCCCCGGCCGCTTCTGCTTCCACCAGGTCCGCGATCATTTCACCCAACGCCTCGAACTCGGCTTCTTTCATGCCGCGTGTGGTTGCGGCACCAGCGCCCAGACGCAGGCCAACCCACTCTGGCGGCCGCGGGCTGTCATTGGGGATGGCGTTCTTGTTGGCGGTGATGTTCGCGCGCTCCAGAACGGTCTCGGCGCGTTTGCCGGTGATCCCCTTGGGGCTGAGGTCAACCAATGCCAAATGCGTGTCGGTGCCGCCTGAGACGATCCGCAGGCCGCGTTTCTGAAGGGTGGCTGCAAGCGTGGCTGCGTTGGCCTTCACCTGAGCCGCATAGGCCTTGAATTCATCCGTCTGCGCTTCGCCCAGGCAGACAGCCTTGGCCGCCAGCACCTGGCTGTGGATCGAACCCTGAACACCTGGGAACACTGCCGACTGCAGCTTTTTGAACCAGTCTTCGTTGTTGGTGAGGATCAGCCCGCCGCGAGGACCGCGCAGGGTCTTGGTGGTGGTGCAGGTGACGATATCTGCATGCGGGAACGGGGAGGGATGTTCGCCCGCAGCCACCAGACCGGCGATATGAGCCATATCGACGTGGAACCAGGCGCCAACCTTCTTGGCGATTTTACCCATGCGTTCAAAATCAATCTCACGCGGATAGGCGGAGCCACCGGTGATGATCAGCTTGGGCTGGATCTCTTCGGCCTGCTGTTCCAGCGCGTCATAATCGATCACTTCGCTGTCGGCATCGACACCATAGTGGTGCGGTTCGAACCAGCGGCCCGAGAGGTTGGCTTTCAGGCCATGGCTCAGGTGGCCGCCGGCGGCCAGATCCAGGGACAGCACCTTGTCGCCGGGCTTGAGCAGCAGGAAGAACACGGCCAGGTTGGCCTGGCTGCCGGAATGCGGCTGCACATTGGCGTAGTCACAGCCGAACAGCTGCTTGGCGCGATCAATAGCGGCGTCTTCCACAACATCGACAAAGCGGCCGCCACCATGGAAGCGGTTGCCCGGGTAGCCTTCCAGCGTCTTGTTGGTCATCTCGTGGCCAAGCGCGTCCAGCACCGCGCGGCTGACGATGTTTTCCGAGGCAATAAGCTCGATCTGGTCCTGTTGACGAGATTTCTCGTTGGCCAGGGCTTCGGCCACCAGCGGGTCGGTGGCGGCGACGGATTGGGTGAAATGCTGCGACATGAGGGCTCCTCCGCATCACATGTAAAACTGCCCAAAGAATGCGGGTTTTGACCTGTTTACAGCAAATCAGTATTGCTATTATTTTACCTTAGAAAAACTAAGGCTAAAACTCATGTCCCTTGCTCCGGCACGGCCCAAAGGGCCGCATTTGAATGCCCTGCGCGCTTTCGAGGCGGCAGCCCGGCTGGGCAGTTTCACCGCAGCCGCCGATGAGTTGGCGGTAACGCCCGGCGCCGTCACCCAGCATATCAAATCACTGGAGGCCTGGGCCGAAGCTCCGCTGTTTGTTCGCAACGCCCGCGGTGTCGTTTTGACACCGCTTGCCGAGGAGCTGCTGCCCGGGTTCACATCGGCCTTCGATCAGCTTGGAATGGCGGTACAGGCGTTGCGCGCCAAGGCGGCGCCACGCAAGGTAAAAGTGGCAGCGCTGCCGTCCATTGCTCAGCTGTGGCTGCCGCCGCGACTGGGGCAGTTGCGCAGGGCGGCACCGGAAATCTCTGTTTCCGTGGTGGCGATGGAAACGCCGCCAAATCTGACCCGCGAACCTTTTGACCTGACGTTGTTCTATGGGGCAGATCAACTGGGCGCCAATGAAATGGAAGTCGCCCGCGACAGGATTTTCCCGGTCTGCGCCCCGGAGATCGCAGCCCGCCTAACCGGGCTTGCAGATCTGAACAAGGAAACGCTGCTTCACGATGGCGCCTGGGCCAAGGACTGGGACATGTGGTTGAGCGCCCAGCCGGATGCCGATGGTATTGCCCGCGCCGGCACTGTGCATTCGCTGTTCTCCGTGGCCTTGGAAGAGGCCCGTCACGGCGGCGGCGTGCTGATCGCGCATGAGGCATTGGTGCAGCCGCTGCTGGACAACGGCGAATTGGTGCGGCCCTTTTCTGGCAGTCTTGATCTGCCAGCCAGACTCGTTGCAAAGACCGCCCCGGCTTTTGCCAGATCCCCGATTTTCAGCGTGGTTCAGGATTTTCTGCTGGGCGGGGCTGCCTGAGCGATTAGAAGCGTCATCTGATCTGCGCTGCCGCCCTGGCAGCGGTTACACCTGCGTCAGGCCGACGAACGGGCGAACCAGATTGCCAGGTAGAGCATGTCTGGCAACAGCACCTGCGGGCCTGATCGGGAGCTGCTGGGCGTAAGGTTTCCAGCCTGTCTGATCCATCTGGGAGTGAGGAAGAGGCGAAAGCCGGACCCGGCAAAGCGGCGGCTGATCTGGGGATCAATGATAGCCGCCGCAAGACGTGCAAGCCCCCTTCGGTTGAGGTGAATTTCCGCTGTGTGCTGCAAGGCGCGCGGCGAGGGCAAGAACCGTGAAACAGCGGCGCATGCTTTGTCGGGGCTTGCCGCAATCTGATGCCGCTGTTTTGTTTGCATCTACCGCAACAAAGCAGACCATCTATGGGACTGAAATGGAGGGGGATTTCCGCTAGGGTGCGGTGCGTATTGTACTGACGCGTGGTCTGACGCGCAAGCATGTGGCTGTTGATATGGGCGTTGGCATGCAGATGCGGAACAAGCCGGGCCAGACAATGATCCTTTCAGACCAACTGGGAATTTAGCTGCTAGTAGAAGTTCTCCGTCACCAACGATCATCGTCAGTGCGAAAGACCTGAGGTTTACAAGGGACGTCGTTCGCCGGCATTTTTTGGCCGTTCGTCGATCCGATCTAGGAAACCTGACTAAAACACTTGATTTGGATCGAACTCTGGGTGCGCTGCTCACGGCACCTCGAAAAGCTAGCCACCGTCACCGCGTTTGCAAGCCATGAAAAGAAACTGAGTGTTAAGCCGTCGCAACCGCGACTGCAGCATTCAAGATACTGCTAGGCTGGCGGACAGACATAATGACTCTCTTTACTTCACGGCACGCGCTAATTCCAATTGCAAGCATCGTCTTGCATTTCCCGACGCTGGTTCTGGCGGAGACTTCTGATGGCAACGGGTTTGGCAACGCCAATGAGACCGGTTCCGGGGAAGTGCTTCAGCTCGAGCCGATTCTCGTTACGGCGACTGGTTTTGAACAGCTTCTCTCTGATGCGCCTGCATCGGTTACAGTGATTGATCGTTCTGAAATTGAAAGCCGTCCAGGCGATTCCATCGTAGATTTGATCGGAGATTCCGTTGGTGTCTCTATTCAGCAGGAGGGCAAGCTGCTAGGTGGGGATATAACCATCCGGGGCTTGAGCGAAGATTACGTTGCTCTGCTGGTGGATGGTAAGCCCCTGGGCGCTTCTCAGAGTGCTTACTATAACGGATGGGGCGCGGGTCAGCGGACCACGTTCTTGCCTCCCAATGCGATGATCGAACGGGTCGAAGTGATCCGCGGCCCCATGTCTTCTCTTTATGGGACCTCCGCAATGGGCGGCGTTGTGAATGTCATCACCAAGAAAACATCGGATGTGTGGACCGGTGAAGTGACACTTGGATACACGCTTCAGGAAAACAGCCAGAGCAGCGATGAAAAGACACTGCAATATTATCTGACAGGGCCTTTGATTGCGGGACGGCTGAATCTCTCTTTGTTCGGTGACACAACCGAGCGTGCCGAGGACCGCTATGTTGGTGGTTTCCCCGAGGGGAAACTGAACACTCATGGCGCAAGGCTGAACTGGATTATGTCAGACCGCCAGGACCTGGCGTTCGAAATCGGCCGTTCGGATTTGGATTACGAGCTTACGTCTGTGACCAGCAGCCGCACGAACAGCTATGTGGATACAGAGCGGACGTATGGCGCGCTGACCCATACGTTTAAATGGGACAACGGGGCTGAAACGGTCAGCTACCTGTCCCACGAGCGCGTTGATATTGACAATGGCGCTTTGGATCCAGCTGTTGCAGCTTTGCAGCCGGCGTATCTCTCCAGCTATGATGTGACGATCCTGAACAGCAAAACCACGGTCGGCTGGCAGGACCACAAGACAACATTCGGGTTCGATTACAGGTATGAAGCGACCAGCCATGAGCGGGCCCGTTTCATTGGGTCGATCAATACTGACCTGACGCGGTGGCAATTTGGTGTCTTTGCAGAAGATGATTGGGAAATCACTCCGGATCTGACGCTCACGGCAGGATTGCGCTTTGATGAGAACGAAAACTACGGCAGCACGGTCACCCCGCGCCTCTATGCTGTGTATCGTCTCAATGACGCGGTAACGCTGCGAGGGGGATACAGCGCAGGCTTCCTGACTCCGGAGCTTAAGCAGGCAGATGACAATATTGTCGAACAGGCTGCGCGCGGCGCCGCTTGGGATATCGGAAACACCAATCTGCAACCGGAAGAAACAGACACTTTCGAAGTTGGGGTTGCCTATCAAAGTGCCGCAGGCTGGCAGGCGAGCGTGACCGCGTTCCACACAAAGTTTGACAATAAAATTGATCAGGAAGTTATCTGCGAAACGCCTGTCGGCACCCCGGCCTCTTGCTCCTTTAATGGCCAAACAAGAGACTTTATTCGCCAATATGTGAATGTTGACAAAGCCGAGCTGCAGGGGATTGAGGCAACGCTTGATATCCCGTTGGGGAATTTTGATGTCCGTGCAAACTATACCTATTCGGATAGCGAATATCTGACGGGAGAAAATGCGGGCAATTCCTTTAACGAAGTGCCGGATCATCTTTTCAACCTGCGCCTTGGCTGGGCGCCAAACGAAAGAACAAATGTTTGGAGCAGCCTCACGTATCGCAGTGAAGCAACATCGCAGTTGCTGGATCCGGCGGTAAGCCCGGCCCGCACCTTGGTTGATCTGGGTGTGAGCTACCAAGTGACAGATGCCGCGCGATTGAACGCAACAGTTTACAATGTGTTCGATCGGGAAGTTCTGCAGTCCGTTGACGGAACGACCCTTGACGGGCGCCGGCTGTTCGTCGGGCTGACCACATCGTTCTGACAAAAACGCACATGTTACCAGCCACTGTTAAACGGTGGCTGGCAGTCACCTGAGGACAAAATCATGAAAACCTGTATGAGAACGTTATTGGCTTCTGTTTTGGTTGTTGCCGGGTCGATCGCAAATTCCGAAACGATTGATATCTCGGGCATACCGGCTTACCCGGATGTTTCGGGGAGTACGGACCTGGCGCAGAATACAGAAGCCAAGCGTGACATTGTCCTGCTGGATCTGGACTTGTTGGAAATCGCCGGCGCGCTGGGGGCATTCGACCGGATTGTTGCCCGCCCACGGGTCGGCGACCTGGAGGTGCCTGACACCATTCCTCATGTCTTTAAGGAACGCCCCGGTGTTGAGGGCATTATGGCCATGCGGCCGGCCGTCGTTATCGCCTCAAACCCCAGGTACAACCGGCTGCGGGAGCAGTTAGAGCAATTGGGCGTCAAAACGATGCTGATTGACCAAAGCAATCCTGCAAATGAGAAAGTGATGCACCTTGCCTCGGTGCTGGGCATGGAAGAGCAAGGTGAAAAGCTGAGCACGATGATCCTGTCGGATTACGAGGCGGTTGCAAGCAAGCTGGAAGAGGGCGCGGCGCGCAAACTCATCCATGTTTCCCGTTATGGATCCGGTGGCAACTTTAGTGTTGGCGGAATGGAAACACCGGTCGACAATCTGATCAGGCGGGTGGGCGCAGAAAACCCTGCAGGTGCAATTGGGCTCAACCGTTATCGTCGTGCCACCCAGGAAGGCATCATTCAGATGCGCCCTGATGCGATCCTGTTTGCCTCGGTCGAACTCGATACTGTGGGCGATCTGGAGACCTTGTGGTCTGATTTTCCAGGTCTGACCTACACACCTGCAGGCAAGCACCAAAGGATTGTGCTGATGCGGAACATGCATGTTCGGGCGGATGCCGCCTCAAGCGGCATTGCAACCACTGCGCTCTTTGACGCTCTTCAGAAAATGTTTCCGTGATGGCAAAAGAACTTTCTCTGGACCTGTCGCGCAGGCGCACGTCATTCAAGGTTCCTGCAGCAGTACTGGCTGTTGCTGCGCTGCTCTTCACCTTTCTTCTGTCGATTGGCATGGGGCCGTTGAACCTGTCCATGCCAGAAGTGCTCTCGGCTTTGGCGTCGCGTCTGACAGGCGCTGAACTGAATGAGATCGAAGAGCTTAATGCAGCGGTGGTCTGGGATCTGCGTCTGGCACGTGCTGTGACGGCTGTTATCATCGGCGCCTCCCTGGCTGCCTGTGGCGCCGCCATGCAGGGGCTTTTTGGTAACCCATTGGCAGACCCCGGCATTATCGGTGTCTCATCCGGCGCGTCGCTAGGGGCAATCCTGGTGATTGTGTTGGGGATTTCCTCTTTGGGTGTCTGGACGCTGCCATTTGGCGCCTTTGTCGCCGGGGTGATCACCACAATGGTGATCTATGCCTTTTCGCGGCCCGATGGCGACGGCGCGGACAGCTCCCGGCTTTTGCTGGTCGGGATCGCAATCAACTCGATCTGCGGGGCGATCAGCGGTCTGATGACCTACCTCGCCACAACGGACCAGCTGATGTCGATGACCTTCTGGTCAATGGGCTCGCTGTCCTCGGCGCGTTGGCTGACTGTGGGCATCACAATTGTGCCAGCTGTCGTCGGGCTCTTGTTCCTGCAGATCTGGGCAAAGCAGCTGGACCTTCTTGCACTGGGGGAACGTCAGGCCCGTCACCTGGGGGTGGATGTGATCTCTCTTCGGCGCTGGCTGGTTGTGATCACTGCATTGCTGGTTGCATCGGCGGTTTCGTTCAGCGGCACCATTGGTTTCATTGGCTTGATTGTTCCGCATATTGTCCGGCTGACGATCGGCCCCATGCATCGCTATCTGCTGCCCTTGTCCGCATTGGGTGGCGCGCTGCTGCTGATGCTTGCAGACATTGCCGCCCGTACCCTGGATCCTCCTGGGGAAGTGCCAATCGGAGTTCTGATGGGGGCATTAGGTGGTCCTTTCTTCTTGTGGATGATCCAGCGCGGGAAAGGGCGATGAAAAACAATGATTAAAATCGACTCTGTAAGCCTCGAAATCGGCGGGAAGACGCTGGTTGAGGATGTCAATCTGACCTGTCATCCTGGGACCGTGACAGCGCTTGTTGGTCCCAATGGCGCCGGGAAGTCCAGTTTGCTTTCCCTGATAGCGGGCGAGCGAAATGTGGAGCAGGGTGAAATCTGGCTGAATGGCAGGTCGATTGCGAAACTGTCCATTCGGGAGTTTGCCCAGGAACGGGCGATTTTCCCCCAAGGCTCCGAGATACGTTTCAACTATCCGGTAAAGGAGATTGTCGCGATGTCTCGTGCTTTTCGCGACTTGCCCCCAGAAGAGGATGATGCCGTCATTTCCTGGGCGATGGATAAAACCGAGATTCAGCACTTGGCTGGCCGGAATGCACAAACCCTGTCCGGGGGCGAAAAAGCGCGCGCGACGTATTCCCGGGTCTTGGCGCAGGAGACAAAGGTGCTGCTGCTGGATGAGCCGATTGCGGCATTGGATTTGCGTCACCAGGAGCGCGTTCTGCAGTCCGCGCGTGAACAGGCCTGCGCAGGAGCAACTGTTATTGCAGTTCTGCACGATCTGAATTTGGCGGCTGCCTATTCGGATCAGGTTGCCTTGATGCAGAACGGACGCCTTGTCTCGACAGGTGCCCCTTGGGATGTGCTGACGGAAAATAACATCTCGACCGTTTATCAGCAGGATGTCTGCGTTTTGAAACATCCTGTCCGTGAATGCCCCGTTGTACTGACCCGATGACGTACACAGGCCCCTGAATAAACCAACCGTAGCGGCAGAGATTTGGATCTGTGCCCGCATGAAGACCTAGCAAACCCGCACCTCCGTCTGATGACGGCGCTGAACAAAACATGAGATATCTATGACATATCAGGTCCCCCACGAACTCACCGACCATGCAACCATTTGCGGTGTGAATATGAGCTTCCTGCGCGAAAGCTTTGAGGAACGGGCAAAAAAACCGCACCACAAAGTGACACACACGCCGGAGCATGGCCTCTCGGTGCGTATGAAAAGCGGTTACATGTATCTCAAGGAACAGAAGGACGCGATTGTCCTTACCGCAGCCTCTGACCGGCCCGACAAACTGTTCAAGCTGAAAGGCACGATCGGGAAGATCCTGAAAGAACTGCAGCCGGATACATTTCAGGAACTGCAATGGGCCAACGCCTCCGATGTTGGCGCACTGCCGCCCAATCTTCAGTTGACCAGAGTTCTGTCTGTAGAGCCTCTTGGCACTGCTTTTGTGCGGGTCCGGTTGCAGGTGCCAAATCTGTCCTTCATCGACGAGACCAGCATTCATTTCGGCATTGCTTTGCCGCCGGAGACCGGCAATGCCCCTGAGTGGCCATATGTCAATGAAAACGGAAATGCAGTGTGGCCGAAAGGCGATAAGGCTTTTCACCGCCCGGTGTATACATCCCGGACGCTTTACCCTGAAGCCGGTGAAATGGATTTCGACGTCTTCCTGCATGAAAGCGGACGGATCTCAAAATGGATCAAGCAACTGCAACCCGGTGACCGCATGGCAATGATCGGACGCGGCAGCAACGGCGGCGGTCTGCTGGATAACGATAAGGTTTTGATGTTCGGGGATGAGACGGCCTTTCCGGCTATCGCCCATATCCTCGACAAACTCCCTGCCGGCGCTGAGGGCACTGTGACTCTGGAAGCAGAGAACGGCGCGGACTGCGGTTATCCCATCGTGGCGCCAGAAGGCATTTCGATCAATTGGATCACACGCGGCAAAGACAAGCATCTTTCTGAATTCGCAAAAGAGCAATGCAGCGCAGCGCCTGATCACTTCCTGTGGTTTGCCGCCGAGCGCCAGGATGCGATGCGGATGAGAGAGTTCTTCCGGGCTCAGGGAAAGGATCCGCAAGACGCCTATGTGCGGGCTTATTGGAACCGGAACGGCTGAGGTCAGCGAGATTTCGGACCGGATCACAGGCCAGCCAGTGTGCTGGTCTTTGACTGTATTGATTGGGCAGCGGAGATAGGAAAAACAATGGTCAAACTGAACGATGCAAAACTGTCAGCAGTGCTTGAACGGGAGCATGCGGCATCTTTGGAACAAAAGAAAAACCGGCGTGCAGCTTGGGAAGCAAGCGGACGTCCTGCGGGCATGAACCCGCAGAAAATGGACTTTCGCATATCTGACTTTCACCGGACGAACTATCTGTCCATCGGTCCCGCAGAAGGGCGGTTTATGTACGGGCAAATCCTGGCAAAAGGTGCCAAGGAGATTGTTGAGTTCGGAACCTCTTTCGGCATCTCTACTCTCTATCTTGCTGCTGCAGCTGCCGAAACGGGAGGTCGGGTAACCGGTTCAGAATTCCACCCCGAAAAAGCTGACCGTGCCCTGTCCAATTTGGCAGAGGCTGGGTTGGAAGCTGATATCAGGGTCGGGGATGCGCTGGAAACCCTGGCCGGTGAGGGACCAGAGATTGATTTTCTCTTTCTGGATGGCGCTGCAAATCTGTATGTGCCCGTTTTGGACCTGCTTGAGCCGCGTCTTCGTCCGGGTTCCGTGATTATTGCCGACAATATCCCGGTTGCAAAAGACGAAGGGCATGTTCTGCTCGACGCTTTGCAAGATCGCCAGGAGGCCTATGTCACATCCATTATCAGTTTCGGGCAGTCCGGGATGAGCTATTCCGTGCGTCTGTGACCACTGAGATGTGAAACTGCAAATTCGGTCCGAAATATCTCCCGGAAAACAGGTTTGGCGGCAAATGCGAAATCACGCCAAACCTGCGGAATTTCAGCCGATGATACTCTTACTTTGGTCTGGCAGATCCTTTTGCCAGGCCTGTATTGCATTGGGTTCGCGAATGACCTTTGGAAATCTGATTGATGCCTTCCGCCCGGCAAATGCGCCTCCGCCCCAAAGACTAGGGGCGTTTCTACTCTGGTGTCTGAGCGGAACTTGGCCTGCACTCATGTTTGCATCGGTTTTCTCCGTTCTGGCCGGAATGATGGAGGTCGGCACAGCCTATATTATGGGCCTGCTGCTTGACACGGTGTCAAACGCGGCCTCGCCGGTCTTTTTCAGCGCAGAGAATGCTGGTGTTATTGCGCTCGCCTTGCTCTTTTTTCTTGCGGTGCGGCCTGCATTGCTGGGAATGCTGGCAGTGTCCAATGCAGTTGTTCTTCAGCCGAACCTCAGCCCGTTGATCATGACCAGGCTGCATCAATGGTCGTTGGGGCAGTCCGTTTCATTTTTTGACGACGATTTCGCGGGCAGAATCGCACAAAAACAGATGCAAACTGCATCGGCTGTGTCCTCTGTCGTCACGGAAATCATCAATGTTGTCGCTTTCTCTTTCGCGTCAATGCTGGGGGCCTTGGTGCTGCTTGGGGGGATCGATTGGCGGATTTCCGCTCTCTTTCTTGTCTGGCTGGCTGGTTACATCGCCTTGATCCGCTGGTTCCTGCCACGTATCCGGGCGCGGGCCGGGAGCCGGGCGGGCGCACGGGCGATGGTCTCTGGCCAGATTGTCGATACGTTGACGAACATTAAAACGGTGAAGCTGTTTGCGCATGCGGAAATCGAAGATCACGCCGCAAAGCAGGCATTGGTTTTATTCCGGAATAAATCGCTTCACTTCGGCAATCTTTCAGCAAGCTTCCGGTTTTTTCTCATGTGTCTGGCCGGCGTGCTGCCGGTTTTGATGCTTGGCCAAACACTGTTTCTCTGGCAGAGCGGTGCAGCCACCCAGGGAGATATCGTTGCGGTTGGCGTGGTTTCAGCGCGCATCGCCCAGATGACCGGCCGGCTCAGCAATTCTTTGATGTCGATATATTCGAGTATTGGCGAGGCTGAAAACGGCATGAAGACACTGACGCATTCTCAGCGCATAGAAGACGCGCCCGGGGCGCAGCCGTTGACTGTTCCTGCAGGCCGTATCGAGTTCGACAATGTGGGCTTTGCCTATGGCAATGAAAAGGGCGGGATTAAGGACATCAGCCTGACTATTCAGCCCGGAGAAAAACTTGGGATCGTAGGGTCATCCGGGGCAGGGAAATCCACTTTGGTGGCTCTTTTGTTGCGGCTCTATGAGCAGGAGAGCGGCGCAATCCGGATCGATGGTCAGAATACGTCCCAGGTGACCCAAAGTTCCCTGCGAGAAAAGATCGCCATGGTCACGCAGGAGACCGCCATGTTCAACCGCTCTGCCAGAGAGAACATTATGTATGGGCGGCCCTCTGCTTCAGAGGACGAAATGATTGCGGCGGCAAAAAAGGCCGAAGCCCATGAATTCATTCTCAGCTTGCAGGACGGGCAGGGGCGGACAGGATATGACGCGCATCTAGGGGAGCGCGGTGTCAAATTGTCGGGTGGGCAGCGTCAGCGCATTGCCCTGGCCAGAGCGATCCTAAAGGATGCGCCAATTCTTGTGCTTGATGAGGCGACATCTGCATTGGATTCAGAGCTGGAGGCCTCCATACAATCCGCCTTGCAGCGCGCGATGGACGGAAAAACCGTGCTGGCCATTGCCCACAGGCTGTCAACGATCAATGAAATGGACCGGATTCTAGTGATAGAAAAAGGGCAGGTGATCGAAGAAGGCAACCACGAAGTACTGATCGGAAATGGCGGCAGGTATTCGCAATTCTGGGCCCATCAGGCTGGTGGTTTTGTTGTGAATGGGTAACCGATTGGCCAGCCTGCAAGAACAGACAGGGTGGATCAGGTAATCCTTCCGTTTTTGCAGGGGCTAGGCCGATAGATTTCCGCGTTTATCTGAAAGGACTTTCCGGGCCGAACAAGGGGCAAGGTCATGCCCCGGTTCCCGGTCTATTCGATGGCGGGCATGGCGCAGGCCCGCAGAGAAGGGCTTGTTCGATGCTGCGGAAACCCGATGCTGTTCAACCTTCCATAAGGCAGGCTTTCAGTTTGTCTGCGGCGACCTGCATGAGCTGAACTTCCTGTTCTAGAACAGCAATGGATTTCCGAGTTGTAAGCGCATGGGTCGACAGGCATGCAATCAGGGAGCCTGAATTGCCGTAGATGGGTACTGCAGCGCCTACCATATCATCAAACCACTCCCCCCGGTCGATCGCGTAACCCGCTTTGCGGACACGCTCCAGCTCCTCTTCAAAGGCAGAGGTGCTTGTGATCGTGTTTCGAGCTGATTTCTTTTCTTGAATTCTGTCAAAAATCCCCAATGCAGCTTTTGGCTTCATTGTCGACAGATACACTTTGCCGGAGGCACAGCAGTGTAACGGCAAGGGAGCTCCAACCTTCAGATTGACCTGGAAGGGCCAATGGGACTCCAGGCGGTCAAAGTAAATCAGCTTGGTGCCGTGAGGTATGGACAGGCTTACAGTTTCATTCAGTTGCTCTGACAGATCCCGCAGGATCGAACGCCGCTCGGTGACGCTGGGCTCATATTGCAGGCTGTTGAGAATCAGATCTCTAAATCTCTCGCCGGGAACGTAATGTCCTGACGCGGTTGGGGCGATAAAGCGCTCTTCGCTCAGTGCATCAAGCCAACGGTAGATCGTTGGCGCCGGGATCTCGAGGGTTTGAGACAGGCGAGCGGCTGTTGCAGCTTCTGGATTGAGGCAAATGGCTTCAACAATCTCGAGAATTCTGCGGGGGGAGTTCCGAGTGTTCTTCTTTTCTTTCAATTTCTTACCCTCATCCAATCGCTCATGAGTGTCATGACCGCATTTGACCTTGATGCGCAAGCGTAGGGATACGCGAACTCATCCTGAAACCCCACCCAATTTGACCGCTTTGGGTCGCGTTCATCCTGCCCAAGTTTAGCCCTAAGGTCAACTAAATGAGAAAATAACTATCAATTAGTTGACAGGTGAGTAGGGCTGAACATAGGTTTTGGAAGACCTACAGCCTGTGCTGAAGACCTGGAGGAGGTAATATCCAATGAGTGTTCGTGTCTGTGCCCCACGATTCATGGCGATCGGGAGTGGTGCTTTAGAGGGAATTTCTGAAGTGCTTCGCCGTATGGGGCCGATCAGGAACCCCTTGATTGTTACTGATAAATTCATGAGCGAAAGCGGAATGGCTGCGAAAGTGCAGAAGCTGTTGACCACAGCTGGGCTGCAATCTGCGGTTTTTGATTCCGTTCTGCCTGATCCCACGGACGTGGTTGTTCTGGCAGGAATTGAGATGTTGGAAACCGGCGGCCATGATGCAGTGATTGGACTTGGTGGCGGCAGCCCAATTGACGCAGGGAAGGCCATCGCCGTTATGGCCACGGGCAGCCGTGACATTCAGGACTATCGCCCGCCTCTGCAGTCAGACGATGCGGGGCTTCCGATGCTGGCCATTCCCACGACGGCGGGGACCGGCTCTGAAGTGACACATCATACTGTGATCATCCATGATGCAAGCCGTGAGAAGATTTCCTGCCGTGGCGAAGGGTTCGTCCCTGGCGCCGCGATTGTGGATTTCAATCTGACATTGAGCAAACCCAAGAGGCTCATTGCAGACAATGGGCTGGACACCCTGACCCACGCGATCGAGGCATATGTAAGCCGCAAGGCGACGCTTTATTCCGACCGCATGGCCCTGGACTGTATGCGGCTGGTCGCCGCAAATCTTGAACTTGCTTATGCCGACCCAGAAAACTTGGAAGCGCGTGAAGCGCTTATGCTGGCTGCCACTTTTGGTGGCCTGGCCTTTTCAAACGCATCGATTGCCTTAGTTCATGCAATGAGCCGACCATTGGGCAGTCTCTTTCATGTTCCACACGGAATGAGCAACGCAATGTTGTTGCCAACAGTTACCAAGTTTTCCAAAGCCTCTGCTCTTGAACGCTATGCGGATTGTGCGCGCGTGATTGGCATGGTCGATGACACAGCCAGTGATGAAAAGGCGGCTGATGCGCTTCTAGATGGGCTTTATCGTTACAATCAAAAACTGGATGTCCCCAGTTTGTCAGGCTTTGGCATCGACCAGGCCGCATATCGTTCCGCAGCCGAGAAAATGGCTGAAGATGCAGTGAAATCGGGAGCACCGAATAATAACCCGCGCATCGGGAACACCCAGGAAATCATCGATCTGTATCTCGAAGCGTGGAGCTGACAGCACTGCCGTTTTTTCCGGGGCCATAAAAGAAAACGAAACACAACAGAGGAGAAAAAATCATGACCAAGTTTACAAAGGCAGCTTTTGCCATTGGACGTCGAACTTTGGGCGTTGCTGCACTCTCGGCCCTGTGCATCGGAGGTGCTGCCGCAACAGCTGCAGACGCGCAGGAAAAAGTGCGCTGGAAAGTGCAAGCGACGTTTAACACGGGCTGGCCGGCCTTGGGCGATCCGATTGCACGTGTGGCTGAGACGCTGAACGCAGCGACTGACGGGCGGATCAAACTCAAGGTCTTTGAGCCTGGTAAGATCGTGCCTCCGCTGGAGATCACGCCTTCGATCAGCAACGGCAATCTGCCTGCGGCCTACAATTACCTGGCGTATGATCAGGGGCGTATTCCGTCGGCTGTGTTGTTCTCGGCTGTGCCGTTTGGCATGGAGCCTTGGGAATATGCAGCATGGTGGTTCGAAGGCGAGGGGTCTGACCTTGCGGAAGAGATCTATCACGACGTCAATGTTCACCCGTTGCTGTGCAGCACAATTGGACCGGAAACCGCAGGATGGTTCCGCACGCCAATTGAAGACCTGAGCGATCTTGAAGGCCTCAAAATCCGGTTCTCCGGTCTGGGAGGGCAGGTGCTGAACCGGATCGGCGCATCGGCGACACTGATGGCGGGCGGCGAAATCTTTGCGGCTCTCGAAAAAGGCACATTGGACGCGACCGAATACTCAATGCCTGCCATCGACGAAATTCTCGGCTTTCACAAAATCGCCAAGTACAACCTGTTCCCGGGTTGGCACCAGCCGTCAACGTCAACACATCTTCTGATCAATCTGGATGAATGGAAGAGCCTGTCGTCCTCTGACCAGGCCCTGTTTGAAATGGCCTGCACTGCAGCAACAATGCGGGCGATCACCACTGGCGAAGCTCTGCAGGGTGCGCAGATTAAAAGCTTCCCCGAGAAGGGCGTAACCGCGGCGAAGCTGCCCGATGCGGTTATTCAAGAGCTCAAGCGTGTTACCCTGGAAGTCATGACGGAAGAAGCGGCCAAGGATGCAAACTTTGCCCGTGTCTGGGAATCGCAGAAAGCCTTCCACGCTGATTACCAGATCTGGAAAGAGCTTGGATATCTGCCGCGTGATTTCGACTGAACATTAGGTTCTTCTTGAAAGCGGAAGCCCGGCGCAAAGTAGAAGCCGGGCTTCCAGCAACGGTTCAGACTATAACAGGGGGGGTACATGCAACAAGATGACGGTTCGGCCAATACCGTAGCAGCAGTAGATCTGCATCATCATGACGATGATGTCATGCGCGACACAAAGATAAGTTGCATGATCGACAAGGTGGTTGAGGTGATCGGCGAGGCTTTCAGCTGGTTATGGCTGCTGCTGCTGGTGGTGATCATTGCCAATGTGGTTTTACGCTATGTCTTCAGCCAGGGGATGATCGAACTGGAGGAACTGCAATGGTATCTCTATGCCGCAGCCTGGCTGTTTGGACTGTCATACACGTTCATTTCAGACGGCCATGTGCGTGTCGATGTCCTGCATGATCTGTTGTCGTTGCGGGTTCGGATGATCTTGGAACTCTTCGGGCTGATCCTGCTGTTTCTTCCCTTTGTTTGCTTTGTCATCGTCTATTCAATCCCGTTTGTCGAACTCTCCTGGCAAACCAATGAAACCTCCACTTCTGCAAATGGGCTGCCGGCGCGCTGGTTGATCAAGGGATGTCTCCTCATCAGTTTCACACTGCTTCTTTTCGTAGGTCTGGCCCGTCTCTTCCGGGTGCTGGCAACGCTACGGTTTGGTTCTGCAAACTCTGCGAAGGAGGCCTGACATGATCAGCGATCCTGCGCAGTACATGGCAATCGCCCTGTTCGCCAGCTTCGTGCTGCTGATTTTCACAGGGTACCCGGTGGCTTGGCTGATGGGCGGTCTTGCCGTTGCGTTTACAGCTGTTTCTGTCCTGTCCGACACGTATTTGGATACGTTCTTTGGTGTCGATTGGGGCTATAGCTCGATCATTGTGGATCGCATCTATGCGGTCATGAACAATTGGGTTCTCGTTGCTCTGCCGATGTTTGTTTTCATGGGTATCATGATGGACAAATCCGGTATTGCGGAAGACTTGATGACTGACTTGTCCAAGCTTTTTGGCCGCGTGCGCGGAGGGCTTGCGATAACTGTGGTCATCATTGGCGTATTGCTTGCGGCTTCGACCGGGATCATTGGCGCGGCGGTGGTTCTGCTTGCCATTCTTGGCATCCCCTTGATGCTCAAGCACCAATATGATGCGACCCTTGCATGTGGTGTTGTCTGCGCCACTGGCACCCTGGGCATCCTTATTCCACCGTCAATCATGCTGGTGCTTATGGCTGACCAGATCCGGATCTCAGTCGGGGATCTGTTCATGGGCGCCATGTTCCCAGGTCTGATGCTTGGCGGATTATATGGCTTATTCATCCTGGTTTATGCTTGGCTGCGCCCATCAGTAGCGCCAGCCCCAAAGGATGCTGAACCGGTCAGGCTTGGGCTCATCCTGAATGTCCTCAAATCGACCATTCCTCCGACATTGTTGATCGTCGCAGTTCTCGGCAGCATTTTCTTTGGGATTGCGACCCCAACAGAAGCCTCTGGGGTCGGTGCGTTGGGTGCAACGCTGCTTGCCCTGTTTCGCCGCCGCCTTTCACTCGAAGCTTTCCAGGATGTGCTGCGTGGCACCATGAAAACGACCTCCTATATCTTTGCGCTTTTTGTCGGAGCCACAGCATTTGCGCTGGTGCTTCGGGGCTTTGGCGGAGATGAGTTGATCGAAGATGCACTCACCAGTTTGCCATTCGGGCCCAATGGGGTCGTCATCGTGATCCTGTTTGTCGCCTTCCTGCTGGGTTTTGTTTTGGACTGGATTGAGATCACATTGATCCTGTTGCCACTGATTGCCCCTGTCTTGCTGGACATGGATGTGAATCTGGTGTGGTTTGCCGTGCTTTTTGCGGTCACGCTTCAGACGTCCTTTATTACGCCACCGGTTGGGTTTGCGCTGTTCTATATGAAAGGGGTGGCACCAGAAGGTGTCGACACACTGACAATCTATAAGGGCATCATCCCCTTCATGATTATTCAGCTGATGGCAGTTGCCTTGATCTTCCTGTTTCCGGCTCTCGCGACCTGGTTGCCGCATGTTGCCTATGGGTCTTGATGGTTCAAACCTTGGATGTGCGCGCCAGCCGACCGAAAAGGAAATCCCAATGAAATCTAGTGCTCATACGCGCGCCAAGGCGGCTTGGTCGGGCACATCTGGATACCGCTGCGACATCTGCAACCCGGCGACAGGCCAGGTGACGGGAAAGGTTCCCATGGCTTCCAAATTGGACGCCGACCTGGCCGTTGCGTCGGCTCCAGCAGCGCGGCCTGCTTGGGTCGCGACATCTTCGACAAAAAGATCGGTGGTGATGATTGATTTGGCATGTGCTGACGGCGGCTCCAGAACACTATGAACCAGAGCTTTGAAAGCCAGCTGAAATCGCTGGGATCTTACCGAGGCGGAATTCTTGCCGCCTCGATGGTGGGGCTGTCTGCCATGTTCCTGTCGGATCACTACGGAGCCCCATCAATGCTGATGGCTCTCCTGCTTGGTCTTGCTTTGAATTTCTTGTACGAGGACGCGGTCGCAAAGCCAGGGATTGAGTTCAGCGCAAGAACCATTCTGCGCATGGGTGTCGCACTGTTAGGCCTGCGCGTAAGTTGGCAGTTGTTGTCCGACCTTGGGCTGCAGTCGGTTACCGTTGTCGTTGCCGGAATGCTTTTGACAATTTTGTTTGGAGTCGCGTTGTCCCGCCTGATCGGCCGTGGTCTGAACTTTGGAATATTGACGGGCGGCTCAGTAGCAATCTGCGGCGCCTCGGCGGCCATGGCAATTGCTGCCATTCTTCCCAGAAATGATCAGTCGAACCAGAACCTGACTTTTACGGTTGTTTCAGTGACGCTGCTCAGCACGCTTGCCATGATCTTCTACCCGATGGTTGCAGAGCTTTTGATCATGGATACAACCGAGGCCGGTTTGTTTCTGGGCGGCACAATTCATGACGTTGCTCAAGTTGTTGGTGCTGGATACTCCATGTCTGACGAGACCGGTGACGTTTCCACTGTCGTCAAATTGCTCAGGGTTTCTTGCCTGGCGCCAATTGTTGTCTTTTTGACCATTTTTGTGAGATGGAACAAGAAAACCGGCGAGGAAGGCCAAGCTAAAACACCAGTTCTGCCCTTCTTTGTTATCGGTTTCTTGGCGCTGGCTCTGGTAAACTCGCTTGTTCCGCTTCCTGACTTTGTCATCACTCTGTTTACAGAGATATCGCGGTTTTTTCTCTTGATCGCTATCGCGGCTGTTGGGATGAAAACATCCTTGGGACAGATCAGGGACGTCGGCGGGCAGGCCATCCTGCTTGTCGTCGCGGAGACGGCTTTTCTGGCGCTGCTGATCCTGTCCTATATTCTTTGGGCGGCATAACACTGCCGCCAGATTTCCCATCGCTTGGGGGCGGTGAGAAGATTTATGTCTTTACAGCCTGTTCGACCGGGCATCCCCGGGGGCGGCAAACGCCTTCGTGGCAGAAACGGCAATTCCTGCGGGCGCTTTCATAGCTATGGGTCATTGCGGCAAGCAGTCCCTCCAGGGTCGAAGACAGCGCCAGCGCCTGTTCCGCAGTCAATTGGTTTGAAATCTCCTCAGTGATGGCTTCTCGTGCTGCAAGAACAGCCCGCGCACAATCCATGCCTTCGGGAGTCAGCCGCAGAACCACTGATCGGCCATCTTGCTCATTGCGCCGCCGCTCTACTAGGCCATCGGATGCGAGGCCGTCGATCAATCTGACCGCACCTGAGTGCGTTAGATTAAGGGCGCGTTGCAGGACGAGAATGCTGTCGTCCGGATGGTTCAATATCGAGACCAGTGCGGCTGCAGCGTTGTGACTGCGCAATCCTACCTCAGCGATACTTTGCTCAATTCTGGACGAGAGTGTCGTGGAGAATGCGCCTAGCAAGTTGTTTAGATAGGTTTTTTTTGTCATGGGGGTGTTTATATATGACTCAGTCACAAAAAACAATGGACATGGGCGGAGTGGCTTTGTATGACTGAGTCACATATTTCCACCAGGAGAAAAAGATGCCCGAAATGTCCCGACGAACACTTCTTGCTGCGGCCGCTGCTGTCGCATCGATTGGCCTGCTTGGTGCTACTGTGCCAGCCGCGGCTGATGAGGCCTGGAAGGCGGAAAAGAAATTTGTCGACGTTTTGGGCCACAAGATGGCTTACGTAGAACGGGGCACTGGCAAGCCTATTGTGTTTGTACATGGCAACCCGACATCCTCTTATTTGTGGCGCAATGTCATCCCGCACGTAGAAGGGCAGGGGCGTATCATTGTGGTCGATCAGATGGGCATGGGAGACAGCGATAAGCTGCCCGAAAGCGTCACCGACCGGTACCGCCTTGTCAGCCATGCCCGCTATTTCGATGCGTTCATGAAAGCCATTGGTGCCAAAGAGGATGTGACACTTGTGCTGCATGACTGGGGTGGGGCAGTCGGGTTTGACTGGGCATATCACCATCAGGATGCAATGCGTGGTATCGCTTACATGGAGACTTTCGTGAAACCGCTGGACTGGAAAGATCTGCCCGAGGGTTTCCATCCGACATTGAAGGCTGTGCGCTCGGATGCGGGTGTTCAGCTGGTGCTGGAAGAAAACATGTTCATCGAGAAGATGCTGCCCGGCGTCACCGGATCCGAGCTGTCTGAGGAAGTGATGAACGAATACCGCCGCCCGTATCTGAACGCGGGCGAAGATCGCCTGCCCACCATGATGTGGGCCCGTGAAGTCCCATTGGCCGGTGCGCCTGCAGATGTGCATGACCGTATCGCGGCCTATTCGAAATGGTTGGAAACCAGCGAAGTCCCAAAACTCTTTGTTGATGCAGATCCCGGCGTGTTCATTACCGGCGATGTCCGCGCATTTGCCCGCAGCCTGCCGAACCAAACCATTGCCGAGGCAAAGGGCCTGCATTTTATGCAGGAAGAGGATCCTGACACCATCGGTGCAGCTGTTTCTGCTTTCATTGGCACGCTGAACTAACACTTCCCCGGGGCAGAAACATTTCTGCCTCGGACCCATCACTTGTCCATCCAAAAACCTACCAAAAACTGAGGTGAACTATGTCTGCATTTCCCAAGAATGCTTTGCCTGAAAAGAAATTCAAAACCATCAACGGTAAAAAGATGGCTTATGTCGAAGTCGGTGAAGGCGATCCGATCGTGTTTCTGCACGGGGTCCCCACGTCGTCCTACTTGTGGCGAAATGTTATGCCGCATCTGGAAGGAAAAGGCCGGTTGATCGCGCCTGACCTGATTGGAATGGGTGACTCGGAAAAGCTGGAAAACTCCGGCCACGGCACCTATTCGATCCCCACACATGCAGACTATCTGTTTCCGCTGCTCGAAGAGCTTGGCTGCACCAAAAACGTTACCCTGATCCTGCATGATTGGGGATCCGGGCTGGGCTTCCATTATGCAAACACCCATCGCGATGCGATCAAGGGTATCGCTTTCATGGAAGGCATCCCGGCTGTCTTCCCGCAGATGAGCGACTTCCCTGAAGGTATCCAGGATGTGATCGGCACTCTGCGGTCACCTGCAGGCGACAAGATGGCCTTGGAAGACAACTTCTTCATCGAAACTCTGTTGCCTGCCGCCATCCTGCGTGATCTGACCGAAGAAGAGCATGCGCAATACCGCCGTCCCTTCCTGAACGCAGGTGAAGACCGCCGTCCGACCCTGGACGGCCCGCGCAACCTGCCGATTGGCGGCACACCTGAATCCTCTGTCTCGATCATCGAAGCTTATGGCGAATATCTGAAGCAATCGGATGATCTGCCCAAGCTGTTCATCAACGCAGAACCCGGTGCCTTCCTTGTAGGATATGCCCGTGATTTTGTGCGCAGCTGGCCTAATCTGGACGAAGTCACCGTCGCCGGGGCGCATTTCATTCAGGAAGACAGCCCCGATGAGATCGGGCAGGCTATCGTGAACTGGCTGCCAAAACTGGGCTGAGCCATCGGGTATCTATCACGAAAAAAGCCGGGCCGTGCGAATTTGCGCGGCCCGGCTTTTGTCAGATCGACCCAAGAGGGGAGCTGCGCGGAGGGAATTATGAACTTAAAAGTAAGCGGTGTCCCGGCCCCACGTTGTAGCGCCTATCCGGTGCTGCGGGATCTTG
>MDLF01000050.1 GCA_001730095.1 Rhodobacteraceae bacterium (ex Bugula neritina AB1) | reverse complement strand
TGGTTTTGCCCTTGGCGTAAAATATGTTTTAAAGCAGCGGCTTGATGGCATGTTGAAGGGCGGAGCTTGCCTCTCAGTCTATGAAGAATTTCGGTGCAACAGCCACTGCGGCCTTCTCTGGGTCAGGGTTTGCCAACGCGGCCCAAGGTTGCGACAAGGCGAAATGCTCGCAGCATGGCCCGCATCAAAAACCATAAGCGAAGTGCTCTTGGCTGATGGCCACCGAATGTCCGTTTTGAAAGCGGTGTCAATCACCGTCGGCGACGCCTTGTGCTTTGGCCCGAGAGCGGCGGGCGCGATAGCTGGGAAGGGCAACCAGCAGACCGGCAATGACCAGAAGCCCAAGTGTCATTGGGCGTTCCCAAATGAATGCGATCCCATCGTAAAGCTGCATTGAACGGGCGAAATTGTCTTCTAGCATGCCTCCCAGAATGAAGCCGATCAGTAGCGGTGCCAGCGGATAGTCGGCAAATTTAAGCGCAGTGGCGCAGATGCCGAAAGCAACCAGCAGTAACAGCTCTGTCGCGTTGTTCTGGCCGATGTAGGCCCCCATCAGGGTGAAGAACAGGATGAACGGTATCAGGTAGTTGCGAGGGATGGTCAGCACTTTGGCGATATAGGGGATCAGCGGCAGGTTCAGGATCAGAAGCACCAGATTGCCGATGAACATCGAGGCAATGACCGCCCAGAAAATCTGGGGCTCGTCGATCATCAGGCGTGGGCCTGGCGTGACATTAAGTGCGATCAGAGCGCCCAACAGAATGGCCGTTGTGCCGGAACCAGGAATACCAAGCGTCAATAGTGGCACAAACGATCCCGTACAGGCGGCGTTGTTGGCGGTTTCCGGCGCGGCAAGCCCCTTGATCGAGCCTTTGCCGAATTCTTCCTGCTCCTCCTTGGGCGCGATATTGCGTTCAACGGCGTAGCCCAGGAAGCTGGCAATCGTGGCCCCGGCACCGGGCAGGACACCGATGAAGAAGCCTTGCAGAGACTGGCGTCCAACAACTGGCGCAATGGCCCGGGCCTCTTGGCTGGTGATGCGCAGGTCTTTGATTTCACTGCTTTCGCCGGATGTGGTTTTCGGTTTCAGAACAAGGAACAAAGCCTCGGGCAAGGCAAACATCGCCATGGCAAGGGTGATGAAGCCGAAGCCCGATTGCAGATCCATCAGGCCCATCGTGAAACGCGGCATGTTAAACAAGGCGCCTTCGCCGACCGTGGCAAGGATCAGGCCGAGGATCGTCATCATCAGCGCCTTGGCGACCTGGCCGGACCCGGCAAATGCGGCAATCGCCGACAGGCCAACCACCATCAGGGCGAAATACTCGGCGGAATGGAACAGCAATGCGACGGTAGACAGGGCTGGTGCGAAGACCATCAAAAGAAGCGCGCCGATCGTGCCGCCGGCGAAACTGGCGATTGCGGCAATGGTCAGGGCCTTGCCGGCCTTGCCCTGCCGTGCCATCGGATAGCCATCAAAGCTGCTGGCCACTGTTCCAGCCACCCCGGGTGCGTTGAGCAGGATCGATGAAGTCGAGCCGCCGAAAATCGCGCCATAGTATACTCCGGCCAGCAGGATCAGTGCGGCGGAAGGATCGCCCATCGAGATCGCAACCGGTATCATTATGGCGATGATCGACATAGGCCCGAGGCCTGGCAACATGCCGATAAACGTGCCGATCAGGCAGCCGCCTATGACCATCAGAAGATTTTGAATGGAAAAGGCCGTTTGCAGACCGATTAAAAGTCCTTCGAGCATGTCAGCCTCCCATTCCAAACGGCAGCGGGCGCAGGTAGATGCCCAGTACCTGCTGCACCAAGTACCAGACGATACCGGTGGCGATCAGAGCAACTGGCACCATCATGAGCCATTTCCGTTCGCCGAGAATGACCGGACCAAGGACCAGAAAGCCCGCGGTGGAGAGCAAAAAGCCCAACGGGCGCAGGCACAGCGCATAGATCACCATCAGCCCCAGAAGCATCAGTGCCTGCCCAAGGTGGTAATCGCCAAGACGGCGGTAGTCGATATCGGGTTCTTTGAACGCGCTCTTTTCAAGGCCGAGCACGATGACCATGGAAACAAGGATGCCGAGAAGCGACAGGAGCTTGGGGAAGGTGCTGGGCCAGATCGGGTTGCGCCGCATGAAAGGCGCCAATCCGCTGTCCATGGTGAACCATGCCGCATAGCCATAGGACAGGCAGATGCCCAGAAGTATCAGTCCGATCCAGCGATCCAGTGCCATTTTTTCTTCCTCTGTTGGATCGGCAGAGCGGTTGTCCGCTCTGCCATAGTCAGCTTCAGAGGAAGCCGAGTTTCTTCATCAGATCGCCAATGACCTTTTCCTGCTCTTCAAGGAAGGTTCTGAAGTCATCGCCTGAATTGTGGATGTTGACCCAGCCGTTGCGTGCCCGGACTTCTTCCCATTCGGGGGTGTCGTACATCTTGGTCAGGGCCTCCTGGTACATGGCCAGCTTGTCTGCGGGCAGACCGGGAGCACCAAAGAAACCGCGCCAGTTGACGAAAGTAGTATCGATCCCCTGTTCCTTCATTGTCATGGCATCAGGCGCTGCGGCAACACGGTCCGCTGAGGTCACGCCGATGATTTTCACTTCACCGGCCTTGGCCAGATCAACCGCTTCGGAAAAGCCGGTGGAGAGGGCCGCGATTTCACCGGACAGCAGGGCTGCCATCGCCTTGCCGCCCGCGTCATAGGGGATGTATTTCACGCCCAAAGCATCCTTGCCGGCGGCTTCCATCACCATCGCGGCGACAAGGTGGTCCATGCCCCCGGGAACCGAGCCACCACCGATCGCCGTGGCACGCGGGTCGGCGTCATAGGCGGCCATCAGGTCGGCCATGGAATTGATCGAGCTGTCTTTGCCGACAACCATGGCCGCATAGTCACCGATGGTACCGGCCACCAGCGTCAGGTCGCGGAAATTGTGCGGGAACACCCCGGTCAGCGAGCGGATCACGATCGGAGTCGAGTTGACCATCAGCGTGCCATGCTGGCTGTCCGCATTCTCGATCATGTAGCCGATGGCTTTGCCGCCACCGCCCCCCGACATGTTTTCATAGGATGCTGTGCCAACGATTCCGGACTTGGTCAGGGCCTCGCCAGTGCCGCGCGCTGTGCCATCCCAGCCACCACCGGCGCCGCCGGGAATCAGGAAGTGCAGGCTGTCGAGAACTTTTTGCCCATCTGCGAGTGCCGGTGTTGAAAAACCCATTGCGGCAACAGCGCCTGCGATCAATGCGCGGCGGCCGAATTTGAATGTCGTCATAACTCTCTCCCATTTGACAACTGGCCCGAAGGCGGCACAGTTGAGGCAAGACAAGCACACCAACCTGACACAAACCTGTCATGTGCCCGCAAACGTTCGCCGGGTCCTGGAAAGGCCGATGAAGCTTCTATTGATCGAAGACAATCAAGAGCTGGCTCATGCGGTGATGAATCGTATGCAGTTGGATGGCCATGTTATTGACCACGCACCGAATATTTCGGACGCGGTGGCGTTTTCCGACACGGGTGACTATGACTTGATCTTGCTGGACATCATGCTACCCGATGGAGATGGGCGCGATTTTCTGACCCGTCACCGGGCCGGGGAAAAGGACACGCCGGTGATCGTTCTGACAGCGCGGTCACAGGTGTCGGATAGAATCAGCATGTTGGATATGGGCGCAGACGACTATGTCACCAAGCCCTTCGATCACGCCGAATTGCAGGCCCGATGCCGTGCCGTTCTGCGCCGCAAGGCGCGCACCGCGCAATCGGTGATCCGGCGCGGGAATGTCGCGCTTGATCCGGTGGCCGGACATATCGAGGTGGCCGGAAAGACTGTCACGCTTCGCAACCGAGAATTCCGGCTGCTTGAGCTGCTGTTCAACGCACCGGGTCAGGTGTTTTCAAAGCAGAAACTGGTCGACCGGTTGTTTTCCTATGACGATGACGTGTCCGAGAATGCAGTCGAAGTATATATCGCCCGGCTTCGCAAACACCTTGATCCATCGAATGTGAGCATCACAACGCTGCGCGGTTTTGGGTATCGGCTTGATCATGGCTGAGACGGCCAACACATCCGGATCGTTGCGCGGACGCTTGATGATCACTTTGATTGGCGGCGCAGCGATCCTGACGGTGGTTTTGTTCCTGGTGGTGCGCAGCTTTTCCGCTCAGATAGCACAGCAAAGTCAGGACAATGTCCTTGGAGCTTCGGCACGATCCATCCTGGATGCTGCGGTGATCCGTGACGGCCAGGTCGAGGTGGATTTCCCCTATGCTTCGTTTTCAATGCTGAGCACACCATCTGACGACCGGATTTTTTATGTCATATACCAGGATGACAAGGTGCTTTCTGGATATCATGATCTGCCCTTGCCGACATTGCTGGACGACCCGGACACGAAGTTTCTTACCAACTCTTACCTCGATGAAACCGTGCGGCAGGCTGTAGTCTCAAGGCAGCTTGTCGGCGCAGGTCTGCGCACGCGGATCACCGTTTCTGTTGCCCAGACGCAGGAAAACTTTGCTGGTACGCTTGCCCGAATATCGCGCAATGCGTTGATCTTCGGGGCCGGTTTTTTCTGCCTGTCGCTGCTGCTGGCACTCTGGACCACGTCAGCCACCATCGGTCCGCTGCGGCGATTGGCAAATTCGGTGGCGCAACGCGGTCCCAAGGATTTGCGCCCGATCGCGAAACCTGTTCCATCCGAAATGGCGCCACTGGTGTCGTCGCTGAACACATTGATGGGCCGTTTGGGCCAGTCCTTAAACCAGTCAGAAGAGTTTATAGCAGAGGCTGCCCATCGGGTCCGCACCCCTTTGGCCACCGTGCGGTCCCATGCCGAAGCAACGCTGCACCGGGTCGACAAGGAGGACAACCGAAACGCGCTCAAAGCAATGATCCGGGCCATCGATGAAAGCTCGCGCGCAGCAGGGCAGCTGCTTGACCATGCTATGATCACCTTCCGGGCCGATCACCTTGAACGTCACGAGGTTGATTTCGCGGCGTTGGTGGATGACGTGATCGACCGGCTGAACCCGATTGCCGAAATGAAGGATGTCGAATTCACGACACGTGGCGACCGCCCCATCATCGTATCGGGTGACCCCATCCTTTTGCAAAATGCGGTGCGCAACCTTATCGACAACGCTTTGAAATATTCGCCCAGCGAAAGCGAGATTGCGGTTGAACTGCGGGCGGCCCCATCACCGCGCCTGATCCTGCAAGATCAAGGCCCAGGTTTTGTGCCGGAAGAAATCGAAACCTTGTCAATGCGGTTTACGCGTGGCCGCAACGCGCAGGGCACTGTTGGTTCGGGTCTTGGATTGGCCATCGCACAGGACGTGGCCATGGCCCATGGCGGGGCGCTGGTATTGGAAAACCGCAAGGAAGAGGGCGCATGCGTTACGTTTTCACTTTGATTCTGCTGATGTCCGCTACACTGGCAGGTGCTGCTGACTGGGAAGACCAGCAAGTGTTCAATCCCGGTGATGGGCGGCAAGTGCTTCGCGTGATATCCAACACGGATACGTCTGTATTCCTGCCGATCCTTGAGGGATATCTGGCCAAGAACCCGGATGTCAGTATTGCCTATTTCGTGGCCAGTTCCCAAGAAGTGTACGAAAGGTTTCGCAACGCACCGGAACAATTTGATCTGGTGATTTCGAGCGCGATGGATCTGCAGCTCAAGCTGGTAAATGATGGCTTTGCGCAGCGTGTCGAAAATGTGCCTCATCCATCATGGGCACAATGGCGAGAGAGCCTGTTCGGCTTTACCCGTGAACCTGCCGCCATCGTCATCAACAGGGATGCCTTTTCCGGTCTCGCTATCCCGCGTTCACGACAGGAATTAATCGAGATCCTGCGTGCCCACCCTGACAGGTTTCGCGCCCGCGCCGGAACCTATGACATCCGCCAGTCGGGGCTGGGTTATCTGTTCGCCACACAGGACGCGCGCGCCTCTGAAACCTATTGGCGGCTGATGGAAGTGATGGGGAGCCTGCAAGCGCGGCTTTACTGCTGTTCCGGCGACATGATCGATGATTTGGCGAGCGGGAAACTGGCAGTTTCGTACAATGTTCTGGAAAGTTATGTTTCGGCGCGGACGGACATTCCGGAAACCATCCAAGTCATCCTGCCTTCGGACTTTCCAACGACCATGATGCGCACTGTGTTTGTCGCACGCGAGGCGCCAAGTTTTCAGCAGGCAATAGATTTCGTGAAGTATTTGTCAGCAACCACGCTGCGTGGACCGGACCTTGACCGTTTTGCCCTACCTGCATTGGGTATGGGAGCAAATTTGGGTGCACAATCCACTATCACGCTGGATCCGGGGTTGATGATCTTTCTGGACGATTTGAAACGGAGAACCTTCATCGCGGAATGGGAAAACGCAGTTATTCAGTAACAGAATTGCAGACGTTCATAGGTTGTGCCGCATTCGGTGCTTTGGGCAGATTGCGTTGAAAAACGCGTTGTTTTGGCGGCCAGCACGAGGCAGACTTTACTTCTTGGGACAGATCTCTTCCATTTTCATGTCTCCACCATCCCCACTCGCGCCTCTCGTTCCTCCGGTGGCGAAGCCCGCCCTGATTTGCTCCGCGAGAGGGTTGCGGCGGACATTGCCTGAAGCCTTTTCCAAAAGGCACAGCGGGCGGAACTTGGCCATCCGTCAGCACTGCTCTGCCTTATGTCAACCGACAGATCATTCCGGGAAAGGTCTTTAATCTCCTGATTGTGGCCTATATTGATGAAAGGATAATTGTTTAAGGCTCGGCTTTAGCGGCATTTTCAGTGCTGCAGACAGGAGTGTTTTTGCCGGGAAAAGTTTGAGTAAATGTATACATCGGATTTCGCCGCCGGAGATTTGCAGCCGGAGCAGAAAAGTGTGTACTTCTCTTGGCTTAGCGCCTTGCAGGACGGCATTTTTCCGTCGCTGACTGCGTTCGGCCTGCCCAGCACGCAAACTGCCCTGGACGTTCTGTCCATCTACGAAATCGAACGTTGCAAAGCTGGCGCTGCCACGGACTTCAAGGCGCTTTACGCCCGCACCAGAAACAGCGACACGCTGCGGAACAAATATGTCGGAACCCGATTGTCCGAACATGCCGGTTTCGGGCCGGGGTCGATGATGTGGGGGTGCTTTTGCGAGATGGCAGAAAACCCGCGGCCTCTGCTGGTTTCGCTGCCGTATGTCGGTGCATTGCCGGGCTATCACTGCACATCTGAGATCTACCTTCCGTTGCTCGGGGAGCAGGGGAGAGCTGATTATGTGCTTGTCGGCGTGGTCCTGCTGTCGGCGCAACACTGCGATCAGTAAGCCGAACATGCCCTGCAGGACTGCATGACAAGTTGCGTTTCGCCTTGCCCGGCAGGGCTTTTCCCTTGCGTGCATCCGGGAATCCGCCTATATCGCGCGCTGTCAGAACATGGGCGGCAAACGTCCGGGCGGCATATCTGAGCAGGGCTGGGGACTACCTCGGCCCTTTGTGTTTGTTTGATCAGATATGCTCCGGGCTACGTTCTGGACTGGCTTAACCAAGACCGGCGGAGACAACCGCCCGGCCAGAAACACTAGTAAAGGAAACCTGAGACCTCATGGCTCAAAACGTATCAATGGAGGATTTCGAAGCCCTCCTGAACGAAAGCTTCGAAATGGACACCCCGGACGAAGGTTCGGTTGTCAAAGGCAAAGTACTGGCAATCGAAGCCGGTCAGGCCATCATCGACGTCGGCTACAAAATGGAAGGCCGCGTTGATCTGAAAGAATTCGCAAACCCCGGCGAAGCGGCTGAAATCGCAGTCGGCGATGAAGTGGAAGTGTTCCTGCGCGCCGCCGAAAACGCCCGTGGCGAAGCTGTCATCTCCCGCGAGATGGCGCGCCGCGAAGAAGCCTGGGACCGCCTGGAAAAAGCCTACGCAGATGATCAGCGCGTCGAAGGCGCGATCTTCGGTCGCGTCAAAGGCGGCTTCACCGTCGACCTGGGCGGCGCTGTTGCCTTCCTGCCCGGCTCACAGGTTGATGTGCGCCCCGTGCGCGACGCAGGCCCGCTGATGGGTCTGAAGCAGCCGTTCCAGATCCTGAAGATGGACCGCCGTCGTGGCAACATCGTGGTGTCGCGCCGTGCGATCCTCGAAGAGTCCCGCGCCGAGCAGCGCGCCGAAGTCATCGGCAACCTGTCCGAAGGCCAGGCAGTGGATGGTGTCGTCAAGAACATCACCGAATACGGTGCGTTTGTTGACCTGGGCGGCGTTGACGGCCTGCTGCACGTCACCGACATGGCATGGCGCCGTGTGAACCACCCGTCCGAGATCCTGACCATCGGCGAAACCGTCAAGGTTCAGGTTATCAAGATCAACAAAGAGACTCACCGCATCTCCCTCGGCATGAAGCAGCTGCAGGAAGATCCGTGGGATCTGGTTGGCGCCAAGTACCCGCTGTCCTCCGTGCACAAGGGTCGCGTCACCAACATCACCGATTACGGTGCATTTGTTGAACTGGAGCCGGGCGTCGAAGGTCTGGTTCACGTTTCCGAGATGTCCTGGACCAAGAAGAACGTCCACCCGGGCAAAATCGTCTCCACTTCTCAGGAAGTCGACGTCATGGTTCTGGAAATCGACGGTGCCAAGCGCCGCGTGTCCCTGGGCCTCAAGCAGACCATGCGCAACCCGTGGGAAGTCTTCTCTGAGGCCAACCCGGAAGGCACCGAAGTCGAAGGCGAAGTCAAGAACATCACCGAATTTGGTCTGTTCATTGGCCTCGACGGCGACATCGACGGCATGGTTCACCTTTCCGACCTGTCTTGGGACGAGCGCGGCGAAGATGCGATCCAGAACTACCGCAAGGGCGACATGGTTTCGGCCGTTGTTTCCGAAGTGGACGTTGACAAAGAGCGCATCTCGCTGTCGATCAAAGCTCTGGGTGGCGACAAATTCGCAGAAGCGGTTGGCGGCGTGAAGCGCGGCTCGATCGTGACCGTGAACGTGACGGCCATCGAAGACGGCGGCATCGAAGTGGAATATGAAGGCATGAAATCCTTCATCCGCCGCTCCGACCTGTCCCGTGACCGTGCCGACCAGCGCCCTGAGCGTTTCAGCGTGGGCGACAAGGTCGACGTGCGCGTCACCAACGTCGATTCCAAAACCCGCCGCCTGGGCCTGTCCATCAAGGCGCGTGAGATCGCGGAAGAGAAAGAAGCAGTGGAACAGTACGGCTCCTCGGACTCCGGCGCATCGCTGGGCGACATCCTGGGCGCCGCACTGAAGTCGGGCGACTAATCTCCCCGACCTCACGGTTTTAAAACGGAAAAGCCCCGCAGCAACTGCGGGGCTTTTTTGTGGACATATGCCCCAATGCATGCCCCGGTGCGCCACAGGGCATCATGTGCTGCACATTTGATATGCTGGGGCGCTGTGCTATTTTCATCCAATGCATGCAGAAGCCCTTTGTTGGCGAAGCTTTTGTTTCAACCCTATGGAGGCGCAGGCTGTGGCCGCAATGCAGTGATGGAGCCAGACTACTGTGTCAATTTCTACCTCAGTCCTTCCAGATCTCAGGACGCTTTTGCAGGTCGGTACTTCTGCAGATGGAGGTGATGATCGTCTGGGGGCTCTGGAGAAAACATGGTGTTTGGTAGTACAGGGGCGGCACTGTTGTCGTTCATAGCGCAGGCTTGATCACATTTCTGGGTCTGCCCGCACTCTCGATCACTGCGGAATACTTCGATTTCGGCTAGGAGTTTTTGCGAATCAATGGCTTTCAGCCCGCCTCAGCTGTACATGCTGCAACGCAGCAGGATTGACGCGCTCCGGATTTTGATGGAGGCAGACACAAAAAGAGCAAAATCACAGGTCAGTTTGCCTCATGCCGATGCGGCATTTTGTTCCCACACGGCAGAGTTTTCCCTATACTCTCAGAATAATAGCCAAAACACATAGGCATCCTGGGAGGAAAAAGAACATGATCCGCTCTGAGTTGATTCAGAAGATTGCAGACGAAAACCCGCACCTGTATCAGCGGGATGTGGAGAGGATCGTGAACACGGTGTTCGAGGAAGTAACTGATGCCATGTCCCGCGGCGACCGGGTCGAACTGCGTGGCTTCGGTGCCTTTTCGGTCAAGAAGCGGGACGCGCGCACCGGTCGTAACCCGCGCACCGGCGAAACGGTCGAAGTCGATGAAAAACATGTGCCGTTCTTCAAGACGGGTAAACTCTTGAGGGACCGTCTGAACGGGAAATCCTGATGCGTTACATTCGCTACGCGGTTCTTGCAGCTCTGGCCATTGTGCTGGTATCGGTAGCCTTGGCCAACAGAGCCTCTGTTGAACTGAAACTGATGCCTGACGCCTTTGCCGAACTGGCCGGATTCAACCATGGCATTTCGCTACCATTGTTTGTGGTGGTGCTGGGCGGGGTTGGCGCCGGGCTGGTGATCGGATTCCTGTGGGAATGGTTGCGCGAGCACAAGCACCGCAGCGAAGCAGCTCAGAAGACACGCGAAGCACGCAGGCTGAACCGTGAAGTGACCCGTCTCAAGAAACAAAAGAACGAAGGCAAGGACGAAGTTCTGGCACTTCTGGAAGACGCAGGCTGAAACAGCCATGTCAGACATCCGGGTCAAGATCTGCGGGTTGAAAACCCCGCAGGATGTGGCTGCTGCTGCCGCGGCAGGGGCGGCCTATGCAGGGTTTGTCTTCTTCGCGAAGTCACCGCGCAACGTGAGCGCCGAACAGGCCGCCGCATTGGCCGTTGAGGCGCCCATCGGCCTGTGCAAAGTGGCTCTGACGGTCAATGCTACCGATGCAGAGCTGGATGCCATCACTGGAGCGGTGCCGCTCGACATGCTGCAGCTTCACGGGAAGGAAAGCCCGGAACGTGTGGCTGAGGTCCGCACCCGCTATGGCCTGCCCGTCATGAAGGCTGTGGGCATTGCGGATGCCGCCGACATGCCGCAGATCGCGCTGTATGAACAGGTGGCCGACCAGTTGCTGATCGACGCCAAGCCGCCCAAGGACGCGGAACTGCCGGGCGGCAATGGGCTTGCCTTCGACTGGCGTCTGCTGGCGGGCCGCAAATACTGGCAGAGACCTTGGATGCTGGCCGGAGGGCTGACACCCGACAACCTGGCAGAGGCGGTCCGCATGACCGGGGCGCGGCAGGTCGATGTCTCTTCCGGTGTAGAAAGTGCACCGGGTGAAAAAGACAAAAGCCTGATCGAAGCCTTCACCAAGGCTGCTCAGGCCGCCCGCGGCTGAGGGCTCGTGGAGCCGCGGCCTTCTGCCTTTGTGGCTGGGGCGGGATTTGAGTATTTGAGGAAAGATGAAATGACCGGGCCTGCGTCTTCATCTTTCTAAAAATACTCACGGCGCATCAGTCGCGCCATGGAACGCCGTCAAGATGTTGCACACTCCACGCGTGCTGGTCTCACAAGGTTTTACGCGGCGCCTGCCACATTGTTTCCTGATCAGCGTCATCTGCCGGGGCTGACACCTCAAGCACCTTGGAACAGGGCCCTTTTGCAGGAACGATCAGAGATAACGTTCAGTGTGCAGCAGGAAACCCCGTCCCGCTTTCGCCTCCTTGGTGGCAGTGCCATTCTATATCTTCCAGTCTTTGTAGACAGGCGGCATGGCGCTTCGGAACTGGCAGGCATCGGTAAGGCAGGGGCCTTGGCCGGGCGTCACCGGTTGGGCTATTTCCCTTGACCAAGCCCCTTTACCAAGGCACCGCCGCGCTATAGTCATGGCGGGCGCTGCGAAAGTGAGGAAAGAACCATGGCCGACGATCTTTTCAACAGCTTCATGAACGGTCCGGATGAACAGGGCCGCTTTGGCATCTTCGGCGGGCGTTTCGTCTCTGAAACCTTGATGCCGCTGATCCTGAGCCTTGAAGAAGAATACAACAAAGCCAAGGATGATCCTTCCTTCTGGGCCGCGATGGACGACCTGTGGAAACACTATGTCGGGCGGCCCAGTCCGCTGTATCACGCGGAGCGCCTGACTGCAGAACTGGGCGGCGCCAAGATCTATATGAAGCGCGACGAGCTGAACCACACCGGCGCGCATAAGGTGAACAATGTGCTGGGTCAGATCCTGTTGGCGCGGCGCATGGGCAAGACCCGCATCATTGCCGAAACCGGCGCAGGACAGCACGGCGTGGCCACCGCGACCGTCTGTGCCAAGTTCGGCCTCAAGTGCATTGTCTACATGGGCGCCCATGACGTGCAGCGTCAGGCGCCGAACGTCTTTCGCATGCGGCTTTTGGGCGCTGAAGTGGTTCCGGTCCAGTCGGGCCGCGGCACCCTGAAGGATGCGATGAATGATGCGCTGCGCGACTGGGTGACCAATGTGAACGATACGTTCTATTGCATTGGAACCGCGGCCGGCCCGCACCCCTATCCGGCGATGGTGCGTGATTTCCAGTCGATCATCGGCAAGGAAGTCCGCTGGCAGCTGGCTGAGCAGGAAGGCGAAGGCCGCCTGCCGGACACAGTGATCGCGGCGATCGGTGGCGGTTCCAATGCCATCGGCCTGTTTTACCCGTTCCTGGATGACTCTTCGGTCAATATCATCGGAGTCGAAGCCGGTGGCAAAGGGGTGGACGACCGGATCGAGCATTGTGCCTCGCTGACTGGCGGCCGTCCTGGTGTCCTGCATGGCAACCGCACCTATCTTCTGCAGGATGCGGATGGCCAGATCATGGACGGATATTCGATCTCGGCGGGGCTGGACTATCCGGGCATCGGCCCCGAGCACTCCTGGCTGCATGAATCGGGGCGCGCGCAATATGTCTCGATCACGGACAAAGAGGCGCTGGAAGCCTTCCAGCTCAGCTGCCGCACCGAAGGTATCATTCCGGCGCTGGAGCCCAGCCACGCGCTGGCCCATGTGACCAAGATCGCGCCGAAGCTGCCCAAGGACCATATCATTGTCATGAACATGTGTGGCCGCGGCGACAAGGACGTGTTCACGGTGGCCAAGCACCTGGGCTTTGACATGTCCGACACCGAAGAGGGCCGCAGCTTCGAGGAGTGACGGGTTTCTGTAGGACAGTTACGGGCTATTTTTAAACGGCACCTCTGTAAGAGGTGCCGTTTTCTGTTGCGGAGTGGAGCGCGGGGGGACAGGCTTTTGGCAGCCCCGGGCTGCCGGTAATGCTGCCGGATAAACCTGCGGTCTACCGGCGTTCAGCCCCTGGGCAGAAGCAGATAAACCAAAGTTCAATGGCTTGTGAACGCTTTGCGTGGCTCCATATGTGCGGCAGTATAGACGCTGGAAGGATGCCCATGACCCCGCAAATGCCTTGCCTGAAACTGACGCCTGGCCGAGGGCCGCAATGCCCGCAACAGCTGCGCAGTGCGTTGGAAGTCAAACTGTCCCGCCTTGGCTATGGCCGCATCTGCTTTATCGAGGAGGGAGCGGATCTTTTGGTAACGGCCCGCAAGGGGGATCTGGTGCTGGGCGCAGTTTATGACGTGCCCAGCGGTGCGCTGATGGCACAAAACACCTGGCAGGCAGGGGGCGCGGGTGATCCGGATCTTTTGGCCGGGTGATGGCAAGGCGATGGCCGCGCCAGGCCATGCAGAGCAACGGTAGAATCTGTGTGCCTGCATGATGGAGGCAACCCGGTGTTTTGCAGCCGGAAAGGGACGGCTCAGGCCGGGTCGGCCGCGTAGCTTTGCAGCACGTTCAGTGGCACAATTTCAAGCGCCCGGGCATGTGTGGCTTCCAGATGGACCTTGGGCGCGCAGCCCTCGTCCGCGGCCTGCAGGAACCGCGCAGCGCAGAGGCACCAGCGGTCACCGGGCTGCAGGCCTGTGAAATCGAACTCGGGCCGCGGCGTTGACAGGTCGTTGCCGACGTATTTGGAGAAGGCGAGAAACTCTGCTGTGGTCACCACGCAGACTGTATGGCTGCCATGATCATCGGCGCAGGTGTTGCAATGCCCGTCGCGGAAGAACCCTGTTACCGGTTCGGTGGAGCAGGGCGCCAATGGGCCGCCAAGAACATTGATGCTTTTGTCTTTTTCCATTGAGGGCCTGCCCTTGCTGCGTGCTTCTGTAACTGTAGAGCGATTGCGCCGCCCGTCCCGGGGTTTCCAGCCTCCCGGATTATCCGGTGCAGCATTGACCTATGCGCCCGCAAAAGGCAAACCGCCCGCCAGCATAGCTGACGGGCGGCAGGAATTTCCACTCTGACAGGGGCGAAAACCCGCGTGTCAGGTGTTGAACAGGAAGTGCAGCACATCGCCGTCCTTGACGACGTAGCTCTTGCCCTCGGCCCGCATCTTGCCGGCTTCCTTGGCGCCCTGTTCGCCATCACAGGCGATAAAGTCGTCATAAGCAATGGTTTCGGCCCGGATGAAGCCTTTCTCGAAATCACCATGGATCACGCCTGCGGCCTGCGGCGCTGCAGTGCCTGCGCGGATGGTCCAGGCGCGTGCTTCCTTGGGGCCAACGGTGAAATAGGTTTCCAGGTGCAGCAGCTCGTAGCCGGCGCGGATCAGACGGTCGAGGCCGGCCTCGGCCAGGCCCATCTCCTCGAGGAACATCTGGGCTTCATCGCTGTCCAGCTGGCTGATCTCTTCCTCGATCTGGGCTGAGATGATCACATGGCTGTTGCCCTGTGCCGCGGCCATTTCCGCAACCTTGGCAGAGTGCGCGTTGCCCTCAACTGATTCCGACTCGCCCACGTTGCAGACGTAGAGGACCGGCTTGGTGGTCAAGAGCTGCAGCATCTTCCAGGCCTTGGCGTCCTCGGCGTCGACCTCGACCAGGCGGGCGGGCTTGCCGTCTTCCAGCATTGCCTGTGCGGCGGCCAGCAGGCGGTCCTGCTGTTGGGCCTCCTTGTCGTTGCCCTTCAGCTTGCGGACCAGGTTGGCACGGCGCTTTTCAATGCTTTCCAGATCGGCCAGCATCAGCTCGGTTTCGATCACTTCGGCATCGGTCACCGGATCGACGCGGCCGTCCACATGGGTCACATCGCCGTCTTCGAAACAGCGCAGCACATGGGCGATGGCATCCGTTTCACGGATGTTGGCCAGAAACTGGTTGCCCAGGCCTTCGCCCTGGGAGGCGCCTTTTACCAGGCCGGCGATATCGACAAATGTCATCCGGGTCGGGATGATCTGCTTGGACTGTGCGATCGCCGCCAGCTTGTCCAGTCGCGCGTCCGGCACGCCCACTTCACCCACGTTGGGTTCGATGGTGCAGAACGGAAAGTTGGCCGCCTGCGCCGAGGCGGTTTTGGTCAGCGCGTTGAACAGCGTCGATTTGCCAACATTCGGCAGGCCGACGATTCCCATTTTAAAGCCCATTCCGGCCTCCTGATACCACTTGGGAGCTGCTTCTAGGCAGCATTGAGCCCCCGTGCAAGGCGCCAGTGGGTGCAACAGGGCCACAAACGGCATTGGTGCCCGGATGCACATGTCTCTGTGAGTTGCATCCAGAGGCTTAGAAATCGATAAGCATTCAAAGCATGTTCGATTGAGCCAGAAGATTCTTTGTGAGGGGCAAATGAAGAAGACAGCAATTCTTGCGGCAGCCCTGTCAGCCGCTGTGACCCTGCCGGCAACGGCCCAGGAAGTGACGTTGGGTCTGGGTTACTCCGATTATCACCGCGAAATTGCCGAAGATGGTGCGCAGTTCGCCATCGAATACCTGCATAACCCGTTTTTTGAGAAGGGCCGCCTGTCGGCCCGGTTCGGGGCGACGCTTGAAGCGCAGGAAACCGGGGATGTTTTTGCAGGCGTCGGCATCAGCAGTGTTGTGGACCTGAACAACGACTGGTTCATTGAGACCAGCGTGATGCCGGGCGCCTACTCCGAGAGCAGCGCAGGCAATGATCTGGGATCTGCTTTCGAGATCCGCAGCCTGTTTGCCGTGGGAAAGCGCTTTGACAACGGCAAGGCCGTGTCGCTGGCTTTTAGCCACAAGTCGAACGCCTCGACCGCGGATGAGAATCCGGGCGTAAACTCGCTGACCCTGCGCTGGCATATCCCGCTGGGCCGCTGAACCCGGTCTGCCGCGTCTGTCTACCGGGCTGCCATGCGGCCCGGGATTGATTTCCCGCGCAACATTCGGCACACCGGGGCGGACAGATTGCAAAAGGCCCGCCCATGACCCGTATCGATGCCAAATTCGCCGAACTGAACGCCGCCGGCAAGAAAGCCTTTGTCACCTATGTGATGGCAGGCGATCCGGACTATGACACCTCGCTGGAGGTGGTAAAGGGGCTGCCGGGCGCGGGCGTTGACATCATCGAACTGGGCTTGCCGTTCACCGATCCCATGGCTGACGGGCCGACCATTCAGCTGGCGGGCCAGCGGGCGCTTGACGGGGGCATGACCCTGGAGAAGACGCTGCAGCTGGCTGCTGATTTCCGCAAGGGTGATGACACCACCCCGATCGTGCTGATGGGGTATTACAATCCGATCTATAACCGTGGCGTGGACACTTTCCTGGCGGACGCCAAGGCGGCGGGCATTGACGGGCTGATTGTGGTGGATCTGCCACCTGAGGAAGACGATGAACTGTGCATCCCGGCGCAGAAGGCGGGGCTGAACTTCATCCGTCTGGCCACCCCGACAACCGATGACGCACGCCTGCCCAAGGTGCTGCAGAATACCTCGGGCTTTGTCTATTACGTGTCGATCACAGGCATCACTGGTGCGGCTGAGGCCGAGGCCGGCAATGTGGGCCCTGAGGTGGCCCGCATCAAGGCTGCGACTGATCTGCCGATCATCGTAGGGTTTGGCATCAACACGCCGGAAAAGGCGCAGAACATCGCCTCGATTTCGGATGGTGCGGTCGTGGGCAGTGCCATCGTCAGCCAGATCGGCGCAGGTAAATCCCCGGCAGAGGTGCTGGCGTTTGTGAAATCACTGGCGGACGGCGCCCATAAGGGCTGAGGCTCTGCGACATTCAAGTTCGGAAGAAACCGCGCCTTAGGGTGCGGTTTTCTTGTTTCGGGGCGGCGAATGGGGGGCGTTGCTTTTGCTTGCGTCGATTGGTAAACAAAATTTACCAAAATTGATCGAAAGAGAAGCCAGTGCCGGTGATCACCAATATCAACGACCTGAAGCGCATCTATGAACGCCGTGTGCCGCGGATGTTCTATGACTATGCGGAAAGCGGCAGCTGGACTGAACAGACCTTCCGCGAGAACACGTCGGACTTTGAACAGATCCGGCTGCGGCAGCGGGTGGCGGTGGACATGACCGGACGCACCACCGCCAGCCAAATGATTGGCCAGGATGTGGCGATGCCGGTGGCGCTGGCGCCTGTGGGGCTGACGGGCATGCAGCACGCTGATGGTGAAATCAAGGCAGCCCGCGCTGCAGAAGCGTTCGGCGTGCCGTTCACGCTTTCGACAATGTCCATCAACTCGATCGAGGAGGTGGCGGAAACGACCGACAAACCCTTCTGGTTCCAGCTTTATACGATGAAGGATGAGGATTACATCCGGCGCCTGATCCAGCGCGCCAAGGATGCGAAATGCTCGGCGCTGGTGATCACGCTGGACCTGCAGATCCTGGGCCAGCGCCACAAGGACCTGAAGAACGGGTTGTCCGCCCCGCCCAAGCTGACGCCTGCCACCATCGCCAACCTGATGACGAAATGGGCCTGGGGGATTGAAATGCTGGGCGCCAAGCGGCGCAATTTCGGCAATATCGTGGGGCATGTGCATGGGGTCTCCGACACTTCGCAGCTGGGCGCCTGGACCGCAGAGCAGTTCGATCCGGCCCTGGACTGGGGCAAGGTCGAAAAGCTGATGGAGATGTGGGGCGGCAAGGTGATCCTGAAGGGCATTCTGGACGCTGAGGATGCCAAGATGGCCGCCAAACTGGGCGCCGATGCCATCGTGGTGTCGAACCACGGCGGACGGCAGCTGGATGGGGCGCTGAGCTCGATCCGGATGCTGCCGGAAATCATGGAGGCCGTGGGCAGCGATGTGGAGGTGCATCTGGACAGCGGCATCCGGTCCGGCCAGGACGTGCTGAAGGCGCTGGCGCTGGGTGCCAAAGGCACCATGATCGGGCGGGCCTTTGTTTACGGGCTCGGCGCGATGGGCCAGCAGGGCGTGACCGCGGCGCTGGAGGTGATTCGCAAGGAGCTGGACACCACCATGGCGCTGTGCGGAGAGCGGTCTGTAGAAGGGCTGGGGCGCCATAATTTGCTGATCCCTGAGGATTTCGGCGGGCGCTGGCAGGAATAGAACCTCTGGCAGGCAGCGCAGGTCGCATTGCCCCTTCCAAAACGGCATCAACCGGTCTATAGGCACGGCTTCACGCGGGGTGACAGCCTTGGAGGCACCCCGCCCTAGATATATTGGAGAATAGACATGGCAAAAGAGATTCCTGATCTCGTCGCCGAAGTACGTGCGGGGACGGGCAAGGGCGCCGCTCGCGCTGCGCGCCGCGCAGGCATGGTTCCGGGTGTTGTATACGGCGGCGACGTCGATCCAGTTGCGATCCAGATCCCGTTCAACGTGCTGCTGAAAAAGCTGAAAGCCGGCCAGTTCAAGTCCACCCTGTGGAACCTGAAAGTGGAAGGCCATGAAGACGTGCGCGTGATCTGCCGCGATGTTCAGCGCGATGTGGTGAAGGACCTGCCGACCCACCTCGACCTGATGCGTCTGCGCCGCACCTCGAAAGTCAACCTGTTCATTCCGGTTGAATTCATCAACGAGGACATCGCACCCGGCATCAAAAAGGGTGGCATGCTGAACGTGACCCGCCCCGAGGTTGAGCTGGTTGTGACCGCTGGTGACATCCCCGAGAAACTGGTTGTCGACATGGCAAACCTGAAAATCGGCGACGTTGTCACCATCTCGTCGATCGAGCTGCCGGCCGGCGCCAAGCCGACCATCGACCGCGACTTCGTGATTGCCAACATCGCATCCCCGGGCGGCCTGACCGCATCGGATGATGACGAAGGCGAAGAAAGCGAAGCGGAAGCCGCTGAAGCATAAATCCACCGCCCTTTGGGCTTGGATGTAAACGGGGTCCTTCGGGGCCCCGTTTTTGTTTGACTTTTCGTTGGCTGGCTGTCCCATTTTCCTCAGAGCCGGAGGAAACAGCCATGGCGGATTACGACATTGCCGTTGCAGGGGCGGGCGCCGTGGGTATGAGCTGTGCCTTGTGGGCGCAGATGCGCGGACACAGGGTGCTGCTGATTGATCCGGAAGATCCGGGATCGGGCGCCAGCTATGGCAATGCCTGCACGCTGGCGACCTATGCCTGCCAGCCGGTGAACACCCCTTCGGTGTTGACCTCGCTGCCCAGTCTGATGTTCTCCAAGAACAGTCCTCTGTCGCTCTCTTATGCCCACGCGCTGCGCAATCCGCGATGGATGCTGTCGTTCCTGGCAAACTGCCGGGCCGGGCCATCGCAGCGGATTTCGGGCCATCTGGCGGATCTACTGGCCCATGCCGACGCGGGGTACAATCCGCTGATCGAGGCGGCAGGCGCACAGGATCTGGTGGTGGAGCGTGGCCAGCTGACAGTCTGGTCAACTGAGAAAGCTGCGCGGGCGGCCAGTGCCGGGCTCGAGCGCCGCCGCAGCCTGGGCGTGCCCTGGCGCGAAGTGACGCCTGAGGAAGCCTGTGAAATGGAGCCGGGCCTGCGCATTCCGGTCAAACGCGCGGTGCATTTCCACGCCGCCCGGCACCTGCGCGACCCGCTGGCGTTCATCACGCGGATGCACAAAGCTTTCACAGAGCTGGGCGGCGCAACCCTGTGCGCCAAGGCAGAGGCTGTGCGTGCGGGCGGATCCGGCGTGGAGCTGCACGCAGGCGGGCAGGTGCTCACTGCGGGCCGCGCGGTGATTGCCAGCGGCGCGTTTTCAAATCAGATCAAGGGGGCAGGCACCGAAGCGCTGCCGCTTGGCACCGAGCGCGGCTACCACCTGATGTTTGAAACCGAGGCACACCGGGTGACGCGGCCGGTGGGGTGGGGCGAGGCCGGATTTTATGCGGTGCCTCATGCCAAGGGATTGCGGTTGAGCGGCACGGTGGAGATTGCCGCCCTGGACGCGCCAGTAAACCGCGAGCGTCTGGCCTATATCGCCCGCATGGGGGACCAGATGCTGGGGCCGCTGCCGGAGCCGGACAGCGAATGGCTGGGCCGCCGTCCCACGATGCCGGACTCACTGCCGGTGATCGGCCGCAGTCCGCAGTCAGAACGGGTGCTTTATGCCTTTGGGCATCAGCATGTCGGGCTGACCCTAGGCGGCATAACCGGGCGGCTGATCACTGATCTGGCAGAGGGTCGCCAGCCCAATATCGATCTCGCGCCTTTTGCTGCGGACCGGGCCTATGCCTGATCCTGTCGGCCTCTGGATTCCGGCGGCCAAATGGGGCATCACTCGGGGTCTGTAGAAACACACGCGGGCAGATCCCATGAAACTCTTTGTCGGCCTTGGCAATCCCGGCCCGAAATATGAGCGCAACCGCCATAACATCGGCTTTATGGCGCTGGACCGGATTGCTGAGGATCACGGGTTTTCCCCGTGGAAGTCCAAGTTCCAGGCGCTGCTGAGCGAAGGCAAGCTGGGCAGCGAAAAGGTGCTGCTCTTGAAGCCGCAGACCTTCATGAATCTTTCGGGCCAGTCGGTGGGCGAGGCGATGCGGTTTTACAAGCTGACGCCTGCGGATGTGGTGGTGCTGCATGACGAACTGGATCTGGCGCCGGGCAAGGCGCGGATGAAACAGGGCGGTGGTCATGCGGGCCACAATGGCCTGCGGTCAATCCACTCGCATATAGGCGCGGACTACGGCCGGGTGCGGCTGGGGATCGGCCATCCGGGCCACAAGGACGCGGTGGCGGGCTACGTGCTGCGCGACTTCCCCAAGGCGGACGAAGACTGGCTGGACGATCTGATGCGCGGCATCTCGGACGGAGCAACGGAGCTGGCGCGCGGCGACGGCGGCAAGTTCATGAATGCGGTGGCCCTGCGGGTGGCTCCACCGCGCAGCTCTACCACCAAGCCCAAGGCAGAGGCCAAGGCAGGCAAGGCTGAAAAAGAGCCTGCGTCGGATACGCGTTCGGCAATGGAAAAACTGCTCGACAAGTTCAAGTAAGCACAGGTCAAAAGGCAAAGAGGCAGGCAGATGGTAAAACTGATTATCGACACGGATCCGGGCATCGATGATGCGATGGCGATCTTTTATGCCGCGGCGGCTCCGGACATCGATTTGCTGGGTTTGACCACGATCTTTGGCAATGTGACCACCGCGACAGCCACCCGCAATGCGCTGCGGCTGCTGGAGGCGGCGGAGCTGGAGGTTCCTGTGGCCGCAGGCGCAACCGCACCACTGGTGCTGCCGCCGTTCAAGCCTTCAGCCCAGGTGCACGGAGAAGAGGGCTTTGGCGGCATTCCGGCGGCGGAACCCAAGGGTAAGCCGCTGGAGGAAGACGCTGCGGATTTTCTCTGCCGCATGGCGCGCGCATACAAAGGGGAGCTGGTGGTCTGCCCGATCGGCCCGCTGACCAATATCGCGCTGGCAATGCAGCGGGATGCAGAATTCATCAGGAACGTGAAGTCCATCGTGATCATGGGCGGCTCTTTGGAGGAAGGCGGCAATATCACGCCGCACGCCGAGGCCAACATCTATCATGACCCGCACGCAGCTGATGTGGTCTGCCAGGGTGGCAGCAAGGTGGTCTTTGTCGGGCTGGACGTCACCCATCGTATTCTTTGCCTGCCCGAGGACTTTGAGGCGATTGCGGCCAAGTCACCGCAATTGGGCGGCATGCTGCAGGAAATGTCGCATTTCTATATCAAGTTCTATCTGGAAGTTGCAGGCCTCAACGGCTGTTCGCTGCATGATCCGGCAGCGGTGATCGCCTGTACCAACCCGGAGCTGTTCGGGATGCGTGAGGTGGCGTTGCAGGTGTCCTGCAAAGGTGAGACTTCCGGCGCGACACAGGCCGCAGCGGACAGCACTCGCGACGCAGTTCAGGTCTGCATGACCGTGGAGGCGGATGCCGTGAAGTCGCTGTTTCTCAAGCGGCTGGCGCTGTTGCCGTAGCACCGCATGGCGGTCTGACGGCCATCGCGTGTACCGTTTGGCCCCGGCTGTGCAGCGAACCGCAAACACGATGGCGCCCGGCATGGTTGGGTCAACACGCGCCGGTGCAGTGGCCCGTCGAAGATCACAACGCCCTAGGACGGCGCTGTCCTGTTCCGAATGCGGTGACTGCATCGCGTGACTGCTTTGCCTTGGGGACTGCCCGCCGGATCAAGTGCTGCTGACACGTGCATCCGCGCGGCACTGCAGCAGGAGCCGATTCTGGTGCCGCTCAATGTGTTCAGCGAGTCACAAAGCGTGGCGCCGTTCATGCGGTTCAATATGAGCCGGATGCCGTAAGACGCCTGCAGGAAACCCCCTGCGCAGCCGTAGGTGCCCGGAGACATATGCGCACCCCAAAGCCCCAATAAACAGGCCGGAAATCCTAATCTTTCCGGAGGCTGTAAGAAAATTGGAAAAACGCCTTGTCTCTCCGTGTTGCGGCACATATACGGGTCAGCGGAGACGTGGCCGAGTGGTCGAAGGCGCTCCCCTGCTAAGGGAGTAGGCGGGAAACCGTCTCGAGGGTTCGAATCCCTTCGTCTCCGCCACTGGTACCCGCGAAAGCGTTCTCCCTGTTTGGCTGCGGCCGGATTTTTCCGTTGTTTTCGAGGGTTATGCGGGAGGGGCTGAGCACCGGCTTCCACGCTGGGAGGCCCGGAGGCGGTCTCTCAGGGCGGATATTCTCAGGACCTCATGACTGCCCGGATTTGGTGCAGAGCTTGTAAGCTATTGGTGACCCCAGATTTTACTCAGCGATTACCTGAACACTTCGACGCCGGTCGCGTTCGATGAGATGGAACAGAGATCGAACGTTCGCCAGCGCTCGTGCGTCTACTGCAGCCGGCATGTTGCCCTTGCAACAACGCCCTGTTTTAGCATAGCGGCCGTTCGCTGCGGTCCGCTCAAACGACCGGGTCGCGGACAAACCGGAAATTTGCTGCGCTTGCCCCAATGTCAATTCTTGGCGCTCTGCACACTTTCTGTTCGCG
>MDLF01000049.1 GCA_001730095.1 Rhodobacteraceae bacterium (ex Bugula neritina AB1) | reverse complement strand
GGAACCGAATCGCGGAGAACAGGAACCCGGATTCGGGGTTTCAGGAACCGCAGAGCATAAGATCTGGTTTTCTACCAATGGGTTGCGCTGATTTTGAAGGCCTTAAACACAGATTCAACACATATAAACACTGCCCACTCTAATTCCGTATCAATTCCCAGGAATCGAATCGCAGAATCGCAGGTTGGAATTCCATTTGCTCGGAAAAGAAAGAATCAGTGATTCCCAAAAAGAGAATCGCATTTGGCAGGTTTTGGAATTGCTGAGAAAAGCAAAAATCGGGTTCAGTGGTTTTCTGAACCCGGTCCGATCACAGGCCCCGGTTCTGCCCGCTATCTGGTAGCTAGCCTCTCTCTGATAGCTATCCGGAAGCTAGTGGATAGCTTAAGGGAAGCCGCAAGATAGCGACATATTTGCAATCCTCATATAGTGGTAGCTTCTGGATATCCTGCCCAGATATTGGGATTTTGGGGAAGCAAAGCGCTATCCGATAGCTTTCGGATAGATATCTGGAAGCTAGCGGAAAGCTAACCGTTTACAGCCGAATCCAGCTCCGCTACAGTCGCCTCACGGTCTGCCAGCCGTCACGTTGAAACACGTCACGAAAAGGAGCAGACCTATGCCCGTCATCGCATTTGCAAACCCCAAAGGGGGCGCTGGTAAAACCACCGCCGCTTTGCTGCTGGCCTCTGAATTGGCCGCACGCAAAGCGCAGGTGATCATTATTGATGCCGATCCCGAACGCTGGATTTCCCAATGGGGCGGCTTGCCGGGCAAGCCCGATAACGTCGAGATCATCGGGGATGTGACCGAAGACGGCATTGTCGAGGTGATCGAGGAAGCCGCCGCGCGCACCCAGTTCGTGATCATTGATCTGGAAGGCACCGCCAGCCTGATGGTGGCCAATGCCATTGGCATGTCCGATCTGGTGGTGATCCCCACGCAGGGTGGGTCAATGGATGCCAAGGGCGCGGCCAAGATGATCCGCCTCATTCACAACCAGGAACGCATGGTGCGCCGCCCGATCCCGCATGGGGTGCTGATGACACGCACTTCCGCCGCCTTTGCCTCGCGCGCGCTCAAGAACGTGCGTGCACAGCTTGATAAGGCCGGGATCGCGGTGTTTTCGACCCCGATTGTCGAACGCGCGGCGTATCGCGATATCTTTGATTATGGTGGGCTGCTGAGGGAGCTGCCAAGCGGTCAGGTCTCGAACCTGGAAAACGCCGGCAAGAACGCCAGCGCCTTCATGTCCGAGGTGCTCAGCAAGCTCAAAGCGCCGGAGCAGGAGCGGGGGGCTGCATGATGGAACAGGCAAGACAGCGCGCAGACCTCGGTTTTGATCTGGATGATGGCGGGTTCAACCCGTCGGAGTGGGAAGTGGGCACACCGGCCCCCAAGCGCCTTGAAAGCGGTGCGGCGCGCAAAGTGGCCGAGGCCACGGGGTTTCGCAGCCGCGAGGTGCAGGCAGCCCCGGCCGCCAGCAGGGCAGGGGAGGCCACAGCGCCCACGCCAGAGCCCAAACCCGTGCGTCGGCGGCGCACCGGGCGCAATGCGCAGTTCAACCTCAAGGCGCGCCCGGACACGATCCAGAGTTTCTGTGCCGTGGCGGATGCCAAGGGCTGGGGCCTGGGTGAAACCCTGGAATATGCCGTGGCGCTGTTGCAGCGAGAGTATGGATCTTGAGCTTCAGCAAATCTCGGCCTTTCCGCAATTTGGCATCTGGTACGCGGCACAGCCCTGTTTTATAAGCTCTTCCCAGTGTATCGGCGTGTCTTCAGAACTGTAGGGGGCATTGTGTTCCTATCCGCAGACGACAGGTTATTTTATTGATGACGTCACATTCCGACCGCCACATCCTGATTGTTGTGGAAAATCTGCCGGTCCCGCTGGACCGCCGGGTCTGGCTGGAAGCCACGACCTTGCAGAAGGCTGGCTATGAAGTCTCTGTTGTCAGCCCCATGGGGCGCGGCTGGGACAAGCCTTACGAAGTCATCGACGGTGTGCATATCTACCGCCACTCAGAGCCGCCAGAGGCGCACTCAGGGGCGGTGGCCTATGCGCGCGAGTACCTGCATGCCTGCTGGTTCTGGTTTCGCCTCTCCCGCACGGTCTGGAAGCGCAAACCCTTCCAGGTGATCCAGGGCTGTAACCCGCCTGATCTGATCTTCCTTCTGGCCTGGTGGTATCGGCTGTGGGGTGTTTCCTACATGTTTGACCACCATGATGTCTGCCCTGAGCTGTTTGAGGCCAAGTTTCACAAGAAGGGTCTGCTCTATAAGATCATGCTGATCTGGGAACGCATGACCTTTTCGCGTGCAGATGTGTCCATGGCCACCAATGGCAGTTTCCGCGACATCGCGATCACCCGTGGCAAGATGGCCCCGGAGGATGTCTTTGTGGTGCGCTCCGCCCCGCGTATTGAGACCTTCCTGCCCGGACCCGGCGATGAAAGCTATCGCAAGGGCGCAAAGACGGTGCTGGGCTATGTCGGTGTGATCGGCCAGCAGGAGGGCATGGACCTCTTGGTGCTGGCCGCTGAGCATCTGATCAAGGAGCTGGGGCACAAGGACGTGCATTTTGTCATCGTCGGCTTTGGCCCCCAGCTGGAGGAGGTGGAACAAGACGTGGCCGATCATGGTCTGTCTGACTATTTCACCTTCACCGGGCCGCTTTACAGCACCGACCTGCTGGCCGCGCTTAATGTGATTGATATCGGTGTTTCGCCTGATCCCAAGAACGCGATGAACAACATTTCCACCATGAACAAGGTCATGGAATACATGACCCTGGAAAAACCTCTGGTGCAGTTTGATCTGACCGAAGGCCGGGTCTCGGCTGGGGATGCGTCATTGTATGCTGAGGCCAATGACCCAATTGATTTTGCCTGCAAAATTGCGGAGCTGATTGCAGACCCTGAGAAGGGCGTAGAGATGGGCAAGCGCGGCCGTAAGCGTGTGCTGGAGGACCTCTCATGGGCCCATACCACGCCACAGCTGCTGGCGGCGTATGACCGGATATTTGCAAAGCGCAAGAGGTAGGGCAGGGGCTGTAGGAACGGCTGCTGAGAGGCTGTTACTAACCCGCCCGAACCTCACCACATCGCGCAACAGAGCCCCCTGGGGTGGCGCATCCCAACTGAAGTTCGGGGCACTTTATGGCAGCCAAGCACGTTCTTCGTTCAGAAGGAGGCGGCAAGCTCAGCCAAAGCGCCGCCCCGTGGGAGGGGGCGGCGCTGCCCGGCGCGCGTGCCGCGCTTGATTCCGGGCTGGGTGGCAAACTTGAGCGGTTGCTTCGTCCCGCATAACCGACCTTCAATATTACACAGACCTGCCCCTAAAGCTCCGCGCCCTGCCGTATCTTCGCATGCAACCCCGGGGCATAGCTCAGCAGGTAATGCGCCCAAAGCTTGGGCTTGGTCGGGGTCAGCGACAGGGCTGCGCCCAGAAACTTGCGGGCAAAGCGCGGGCGGTCCACGCGCATCAGATAGATGCCGGTGCTGGTGTAATGCTTGGCCAGGGCTGCACCGCCCAGACCTGCGCGGCGCAGCTTGCCGGTGATGCGCACATAGCTGCGCGCGCCCTGGCGTTGTGAGCGGGACACGCGGTTCGCGCTCACGCTGGGGTCCATCGAGGTCGGCGTCAGGATCAGTGGTTCAGGAATGAAGCCGAACTTGCCCTGGCGGGTCAGACGCAGGGCCAGATCCCAATCCACGTTCTTGCGCAACAGGTGGTCGGAATAGCCCGCGGCGCGCAACGCCTCGGCTTTGACCAGCAGGGTGGGGAAATTGATGATGTTATCGCGCATGGTGCGCGCGCCCAGATCCCCCTCCAGCGGGGTCTCGTGCGGGAAGGGGCGGATATAGGTCGCCATCTGGCCGTAGGTGTCAGGTGTCACCTCATTATAGATCAGCCGGGAGCTGTAGACGCCGATATAATCCTCCGGCAGTTCTTCAAGACGGCGCATGGATTGCTCAAAGCGGTCCACGGTGCACATGTCGTCACTGTCATGAAAGGCGATCAGATCCCCGGTGGCGGCATCCACCCCGGTGTTGCGCGCGGCGGCCACACCACCATTCTTTTCGCGCCGCACCAGCTTGATGCGTGGATCGTTAAAGGCGGCCACGGCCCCTTCGATGTCATCTGTTGAGCAATCATCTGCAACGATGATTTCAAGATTACGATAACTTTGTGCCACCAAACTGCCCAAAACACGCGGCATTAGGTGCGCACGGTTATACACAGGCATCACAACACTGATCAGTTTGCTCTCACTCACACTTGGTCCTTTCAGGCGACTTTTGGCGGGGCCGCGTTTCAATCTCTCTTTGCATATTGCAAGAAGCTGGGGCAAGAGCATGGCAAACCCAAGGTACTGGGATGTTTAACGCGTTGCCCCTTCGAGGAGTTCGGCATGTTTGAGAGTTACCGCCTGATTTGGGGCATCCTGACCGCGCCAGAGAGGCGCCGGATGGCCCTGCTGACGGTGCTGACCATCTGCATGTCGATCCTGGAGGTTGTGGGCGTGGCCGGGGTGCTGCCGTTTCTCTCTGTTTTGAATGACCCGACGTTGCTGGACACCCAGCCCATTCTGGTGGGGTTTGCGGATTTCATGGGCACAACGGATGCGCGCGACACCACGATTGCCCTTGGTCTGGCGGTCTTTGCGCTGGTGGTGGTCAGCATGGCGGTGCGCGCCCTGGTGACCTATGCCCAGATCCGCTTTAGCCTGATGCGCGCCTATACGGTGTCGGCCCGCCTGCTGCGGGGCTATCTGCAACAGGATTACGTCTGGTATCTGTCGCGCAATACCTCTGATCTGGGGCAATCCCTGCTCTCTGAGGTTGATGTGGTGATCCGCGAAAGCGTGCTGCCCTCGGTGCTGGTTATTTCCAACATCCTGATTGTCTTCCTGATTGGCGGTCTGCTGTTTCTGGTGGAACCGGTGGTGGCCATTGGCGCCACAGGCCTGTTGATGAGCGTCTATCTGACCGTGTTCTTTGTCATGCGCCGCCGTCTGGGCGAAGTCGGCAAACGCCGCATGGCCGCCAATGGTGCGCGCTTCCATGTGGTGCAGGAAGTGGCCGGCGGGCTGAAGGAAATCAAGGTCATGGGGCTCGAAACCCAAAGCCTCAAGCGGTTCCGCACACCCGCGCGCGAAATGGCGCGCAACCAGACCCTGGGTCTGGTGATCCAGCGCCTGCCGCGCTTTGCGCTGGAAGCGGCGACCTATGGTGGCTTTATCCTGATGGTGCTGATGCTGGTCATCGTGCAGGGGGAGGACATTGGCACCCTCTTGCCCCTGCTGGGCCTGATCGGCATGTCCGCCACCAAGCTGTTCCCGGCCCTGCAACAGATGTTCCAGCAGCTCAGCGCGATCCGCTTTTCCCGGCCCGCCCTTGCGCGTCTGCACGACAGCCTGCAAGGGCTGGCCCCGCCACAGGTGGAGGCCGATGTGCCGCCCCTGCGGTTGCGTGACAAGATGGAGCTGAAGGGGCTTGAGTTCCGCTACCCGGAGGGTGAGCGCAACACATTGACCGGGTTCAACGCCACCATTCCCGCCTTCACGACGCTGGGGATTGTTGGCGGCACAGGGGCGGGCAAAACCACGGTGATTGACATGATCCTGGGCCTGTTGGTGCCGGACGCCGGGGAAATCCTGGTGGATGGCGAAGAGGTCAGCAAAGACCGCATTCGCGCCTGGCAGAAAAGCCTTGGGTATGTGCCTCAGCATATCTTTCTGTCCGACGATACGGTGGCCGCCAACATCGCCTTTGGCTCTGGCGGAGAGATCGACATGGAGGCAGCAGAACGCGCCGCCCGCGTGGCCAACCTGCATGACTTTGTGATGAACGAAATGCCCGATGGCTACATGACCCGGGTGGGAGAGCGCGGCGTGCGCCTCTCTGGTGGTCAGCGTCAGCGCATCGGCATTGCCCGCGCGATGTATCAGGACCCCGATGTGCTGATCCTGGATGAGGCCACCAGCGCGCTTGATAACCTGACTGAACGGGCGGTGATGGACGCGGTGCATGCGCTCAGCGGCAAAAAGACGGTGATCATGATTGCCCACCGCCTCAGCACAGTGCGCGCCTGCGACATGATCTTCCTGCTGGAGGGCGGCAAACTGGCCGCCAAGGGCAGCTATGATGAACTGGTGGCAGAGAATGAAAACTTCCGCCGCATGGCGAGCGAATAACCAAAGGAATTGAGATGAACGTATTTGTTCTTGGAACGGGGCGCTGCGGCACCACAACTTTCATGCGGGCCTGCAAACATGTCAGCAATTTCACCACCGCCCATGAATCGCAGGTCAACACCATCGGGGCCAACCGCATGGCCTATCCGGACAACCACATTGAAGCGGACAACCGGCTTAGCTGGTTTCTGGGCCGCCTGGATGAGGCCTATGGCAAGGACGCCTTCTACGTGCACATGATGCGGGATGAGACGGCGGTGGCGCGCAGCTATCTCAAGCGCTGGAAGGCGGATCACAGCATTATCTACGGCTATCGCACCACCATCGTGCCCAATCCGAACAAGGAGATCCCGCCGCTCGATGTGGTGCGCGACATGTGCCAAACGGTGAATGCCAATGTGACCCAGTTCCTCAAGGACAAGCCCAACAAGGCCGTGGTGCACATCGAAAGCGCTGAGGCAGATTACGCCGCCTGTTGGGATGCAGCTGGTTTTGAGGGCGATCGGGAGGCTGCGCTGGCAGAGTGGAGCGTGCCTTACAATGCCTCTGCGGCACCAGGCCCCAGTGGTGTGGCCAAGCTGCTGCGCATCCCGCAAAAGCTGGGCCGGATCGCACAGAAACTGCCGGATTTCCTGGACCGGGCCTGATCTTGCCGGGCCTGACCTTGCTGAGCGTGACCTTGCCGGGACGGGATCAGAACTCGTTATAGGGAGATTCCACCTCGCCCGGGGCCACCAGCCCCAGCAGCAGGCCGGTGATCAGCACCAGAAACAGGATCTTGATGATTTCGCGACGTGTGTTTTGGCTCATGACCACGGACCGTAATTTGCAAACCAGGACAGGAAGATGACAGCGGGCCACAACAGCAGGCGACTGGTCAGGACTTGCCAGCGTGCGGTGCCCGGTTCAGGCGCATAGGCCAGCAGGATGCCATGGGACAGGCCCCAGATCAGGTAGCCCGGCGAGACATTGTGCCAGATCCCCATGAAGGTAAAGGCGGCCACGGTGGCCAGGCGCGGGGGCAGCCCGCGCAGATTGAGCGGCAGAAAGATATATTGCAGCACAAACTGTGCCATGGAGCGATGCCAGCGCTGCCAGAAATCCTTGATCGAACGGGCTTTCCAGGGATGGTCAAAGTTCACCGGCAGCGTGATGCCAAAGAAGCGCGAGCTGTGCTCGGCAATCAGCGATTGCCCCCAGAAGGCGGCAAACAGGCTCAGGAACAGGAACACCGCCGCCAGAGGACCCGGCAGGCGGTCCGCATATTCGCCAAAGAAGGTGGCCACCATCAGCGCCAGCACCAGCCCTTGCAGCACCATCCGGCAGTCGCGCAGCGCCGGCACCGGCGCGGCATTGGCACGGTATTGTTTTTGCAGATCCAGGCCGGAAAACACCGGGCCAATGACAATGGCCGGCAGATAGAACGCCGCCGCCAGGATCCAGATCACATCCGGGGCATGCAGCCCCTTGCGGCTGGTCAGCAATTGCCGGGCAGTCATGAAGATGCGGATCACCGAGAAGGAAATCGCCAGGGTCACCACCGGCAGGCCCAGGATCAGCGCGTTGAAATCCACAAAGAGCAGGTTGAGCAGCAGCAGATAGGTGCCCCATTTGCGCCAGCCTGATTTGCGGTCCAGCTTTGAGAACACCAGCACCATCAGCGCCGCCTCAAGCGCGGTCAGCAGGATGAACAGGGCGGCCATCGGGGCAAAGAGCGTCACGGCAATACCGCCAAAGAGCGTCAGCACCGGCAGCGCCGCCTTTTGCGGCAGCGGCTGGCACAGCAGCCAGGCTGCCAGGATCAGCATCAGGTGAATAAGCGGTGTCATTGCGCCTCCAGCCGCTGCGCCAGATCCCGCGCCAGCGCCCGGCTCAGATAGACGGCGCCAAAGTCATTGACGTGATGGGTGTCTACAAAACTGACCGAGATCTGTTCGGCCAGCGGGCCGTCGTAATCCCCCATGGGGAAATGCACCTCAATGCCCGGAAAGACCGCCGCAAGGCGTGCCAGGGTGTCTGCATCAACATGGCGCTGGGTGATAGAGGGCATGATCAGGAACACCACTTTGGTCCCGGCGTCCTCCAGCAGGGTGATCAGCTTGCGCAATTGTGCGGTTTCGCCCTGGCGCCAGGGGGCATCGGGGGCCAGAGGCAGGAAATCTGCCGCTTCCGCCTGCCAGGCGGCCAGTTTGGCCGGGTCAGGCGGGACAAAGCCCATCGCCTCACCCGCCGCCAGGGTGGTGCCGCTGATTGCGACATCTGTGCCGTTGTTGCGCATGAGGGTCTCAGAGCAGTCAGGCTGATGCCCGCGCAGGCGTTTGGGCATATAGCGCAGGGCGGAAAAGACCCGCATCTCCACCCGGGTCAACCAGGCAGCAGGCAGGCTCTGAAACCCGGCCTGCAACTGGCGGGGCAGCGTTGTGCCCTGATCATTCAAAGGCGTGCCGCGCTGCACCTGGGCAAGCTCGGACATCCGGGCAAAGGCCAGGTTGCGCTGTGTGTTCACCGGCAGGTCCCAGCTGGCCTGGCGTTCGGGTTTGAAATTATAGGCCAGCTGAAGATAGGCGATGCGCGGCGCGCCCCGGGTTTCGACATAGCGCTTCAGCAGCGGGAAATATTGCGGGAAGTTTGGCAGGTTGAGGCTCAGACGGTCCACATGGATGTCCTGTCCTGCCTCGGCCAGCAGCGCTTCGATGTAATCGGGATCAAGCCCGCGGCGCACGCGGCTGGCTCCAATCAGCACAACATCCGCCGCTGGCCGCGCTTGTTCGGCCAGTGCATAGGTGCAGCGCGGCCCATGAGCGACCTCATAGGCGCGCAAATGCCCGCCCATCAGCGCAAGGGCGGCAAGCAGCGCAATCACCGCGGCAGGCACCCATTTGATCATGTGGGCCAGTCCATGGCCCGCAGGGCCTTGCGGTCAATCTTGCCATTGACGTTCAGCGGCATCTTGTCCAGGCGCATCCAGGCCTGGGGCATCATGTAGCCCGGCAGATGATCCGCAAGCGCGCTGACATCCGAGATGTCCGCCGCCGCTTCATAGGCCAGGGCAATCTGGCGCCCCTCCCCTTCGCCCAGCACCACACAGGCCAAAGCATCCATGTCAAAGGCGCGACGCACCGCGGCCTCCACGTCGCCCAGTTCAATGCGATAGCCACGCAGTTTGATCTGGCTGTCCGTGCGGCCCAGATGCTGCACCTCGCCCTTGGCCATCCGCACCAGATCGCCACTGCGGTAATAAACCGGGTCCGTGTCGGTGAAACAGCTGGCCGCGATGGCAGGTCGGTAGCCGGAAAACACCTGGGGCCCCCCCAGCAAAAGCTCGCCCTCGCAGCCTTCGGTGAGAGGCTTCACCTCTCCCTCTTCGGTTTCCACCGCAATGCGGTTGGCCCCAAAGGGGGCACCCAGAGGCACGGTCTTGGACAGGTCATAGCTGAAATCGACAGCTTTGCAGGTGAAGGCAATGGTTGCCTCGGTGGGGCCATAGAGGTTCCAGATCGGCTGCCCCTGGGCCACAAACTGACGGAAGTCGCTGGCATAGCTCATCGGCAGGGGTTCACCGCAGAACAGGGCAGAGCTGAGCCGATGGGTGGCCTCTGCCCCATTGGCACCGCGGGCGGCAACCATGGCCAGCATCGGCACCGAGAACCAGTGATCAATCTGCTTTTTCTGGATGTAGGCATGGGGCATCAGCAGGTCCATCTGCCCGGCGGGCACCAGGGTGCCGCCATTGGCCAGGGCGATGAAGATGTCGTGCATCGACAGATCAAAGCTGAGATCAAACAGCTGGCTGTAGCGCCCGTCTCCGCGCAACCCCACCGCTGCGCGCAGGGTCTGAACATAGTGATCCAGGTTGCCATAACAGATCGGCACGCCCTTGGGGTCCCCGGTCGAGCCGGAGGTGAACATCTGATATACGAGCTCTGACGGGTCCGGCCGGGGTTGCGCCTGAAGTGGCGTCTGTGAGGGCGCAAGACTGGCCACATCATGGGCCGGGCACTCCAGGCTCTGGGCGGTCTCGTGGCGTGCCTTGTCATGCATCACCAGACCGACCTGGCCCTGGGCGACAATCTTTTTCAACCGGTCAACCGGCAATTCAGGGTTCAGCGGCACAAAGCTGCGCCCGCCAAAAAAGCAGGCGAGCACGGTGGCATAGGCCTCCCAGCTGCGGGTGGCCAGGATGCCAACACTTTCCCCTGCCGGCAGATCAGCCGTGTGATCCAGCACCGCCGCCGCCCGCGCGGCAAGATCCGCAAAAGAAAGATCCCCCTTGCGCCCCAGGGCGACAGCGGGTGCAGAAGAACTCAGATGGCGGGCAATATCATCATGCAGCTGCGTCATGCGTCTAAGACATCAGCCAAAAAGCCCTCGATGCCGGCGATGGACTGAAAATGAAAGGCGTCGTCATCTTCCAGCTCGATGTCATAGGCGGCCCCAATGGCGGCAAAAACCGCCACAAACGACAGCGAGTCCCATTCCTTGGGGTCGCCCATGCGCGAGGCGGCGGTGACGGGGCCAGACAGGCTGTCCCGGTTTGTCGCGGTTTTCAGTGCATCGCTGACAAGGGTGCAAATGGCGTCGGTGGTCAGATCAGAGGGCATAGTGAGCGGTCTTTTCTATCAGGGTTTGCGCCGCATCCAGGGCGGCCTGTTCATCAGATGTCCATGTCGGTGCGGCGCCAATTTGATAGCCTAGTGGTTTTTTGTTGACCATCTTTTTAGGGGCCTGTAGCGGGCTGCCTGCCGTATAGGGCAATTGCAGGAAATCGGCACAGAGGTCCCAGAAGGCCTCCGGGGTTTTCTGAAAGGTGGAAAACCGCAGCAGAACCACGCGCGCGCCATGGGCCTGTTGTGCCGCACAGAGGCGCAGGTTGGTTTCACGCCACAGCCAGATGTTGCGCCGGATCGCGCTCCAGCCCGCCCATTCCGCCTTGAGCGGAGATTTGCGCCCCGGGCGGATGCGCCCCATGGCGATGAACTTTTCACGATCCGTAAGGGGTTTGTCCGGGTCCGGCCAGCCGACAGGCAGCGGGTCCTCCCCCTCCATGGCGGTGGCGGAACAGACAAAGCTTTCACAGTCCCGGATGATCCCGATCATACGGGCCGTGGGATGCTGGGCCAGAATTTCCGCGCCAATCATGGCATTGTAATAGGCCACATCAATCAGCCGCTCGGCCTGGCTGCGCTGCAGGGCCTCGGCAAGGTTTTGGTCGTTGCGCAGATCCGCCACCGTTTGCCGTGCTGCCGCCTCAGAGGCATAGGCCGCAGCGTTTTGCAGGTTGACCAGAGGCAGAAGCGGTTCGGTGTCCTTGTCAGAGCCGCGATAGCCCTCATGGGTAGCGGCAACACCCTGCATCTGATCCAGGGCGGCGGCAAGAAAGGTTGTGGCGGTGCGGCCGGTGCTTGCGATAATGTCAAAGCGGCCCGGTGCCTGCGGCAGGCGGTCGGAAATTTTCATGGGGCCTTTTAGGCCGTCTGACATCTGTGGTCATCAAAAAATAGCACGCTCAAAGCGATTTGCGGGGATCGGTGGCATGCGTGCCGATTTTGGTGCCGGCAATGTTTCGCGTATGGAAAAAGAGCCACTAAAAAAGATCAAATTGTTGCCGCAAAAAAGGCACCAGAGCCCCCCTATTGTCAGCCAGGTAACAAATTGGGCCTATCAGAGCCCGGTGCTGGAGGAGTAGACGGGTGTCTTTACTGCAAAAGGGCGGTGCGTTGCGGCCTGCGCAACCTGAGGCGGCCAATGCCTATGGCACCGCATTACGGAAATTGCGCCCTGCCCTGATTGCCATCATCGGCTTCAGTGCCATCATCAATGTGCTGATGCTGACCGGCTCGATTTACATGTTGCAGGTCTATGACCGGGTCCTGGCCAGCGGCTCCCTGCCCACGCTGATGGGGCTCTTTGGCATTGTGCTGGTGCTCTACAGCTTTCTGGGCTTTTACGACTTTCTGCGTCAGCGGATGCTGGCGCGTACCTCTGTTGCACTGGACAACAGCATTGCAGCGCAGGCCTTTGGCAACTGGATCCGCTCGGGTCTGGCGGATGAGGCGCAGGGCGCAGGCCAGCCGATGCGCGATCTGAATACGGTGCGCAGCTTTGTCGCCAGCCCGGCCATGACCGGCGTGTTTGACCTGCCGTTTGTGCCGCTGTTTCTGGGCATGCTGTTTCTCATTCACCCCTGGCTGGGGCTGCTGACCCTGGCCGGTGCCGGTGTGGCGGCACTGATTGCCCTGGCCACACGGATTTACACCAAAGAGGCAATCCGCCAGGCCACGATGCTGGACACGCAGGACCGTCAGTTCTCTGAGCGGACCTTCGGCGAGGCCGATGTCATCACCGCCATGGGCATGCAGAACAATGTCACCACGCGCTGGCGTACGGTGCATAATGCCGCCCTGCACGCGGGTCAGGGGGGCAGTGACCCTTCCGAAGCCTTTGGGGCTGCCAGCCGGGCGTTTCGCATGATGCTGCAATCCTCGATCCTGACGCTGGGTGCCTATCTGGTGCTGCAAAACCAGATTTCCGCAGGCATGATCATTGCCTCCTCGATCCTGTCAGGGCGTGCCCTGGCCCCGATCGACAAGGTGATTGGCCAGTGGCGGGGCATTGGCCGCGCCCTTGAGGCGCATCGCAGCCTGAAAGAATTCTTCGCCACCGCGCCTGAACGGCCCAAGCCGATCCGCATGCCACGCCCCACCGGGGCGCTGACGGTATCAAAGATCAACAAGGTCGCCCCCGGGGCGGGCCCGCTGTCTGAGCGCCGCCGCATTCTGAGCCAGGTCAGTTTCAGCCTTGAGCCCGGAGACGGGCTGGGCGTGATTGGCAATTCGGCCGCCGGTAAATCCACCCTGGCCCGGTTGCTGGTGGGCATCTGGACCCCGGACACAGGGGAAGTGCGCCTGGATGGGGCCAAACATGAGCTTTGGGATCCCGAGGCTCTGGGTAAATCCATTGGCTATCTGCCGCAAAGCTTTGATCTGCTGCCCGGCAGCATTGCCCAGAACATTGCCCGCTTCACCCCGGATGCGGCGGACGAAGATGTGATTGCCGCCGCCACTCTGGCGGGGGTCAATGACATGATCCTGAAATTGCCGGATGGCTATGCCACCCAGGTGGGCCCCCATGCGGGCGTGGCCCCTCTGTCCGGGGGGCAGATCCAGCGCCTTGGCCTGGCCCGTGCCGTCTTTGGCCTGCCGCGTCTGGTGGTACTGGATGAACCCAACTCCAACCTGGATGTGGAGGGGGACAATGCCTTGACCAAGGCCATCGCCGCCCTGCGGGCTGCGGGCTCTACCGTGATTGTGATGGCCCACCGCCCCAGCGCCATTGCCACGGTCAACAAGGTGATGATCCTGCACGAAGGCCGCATTGCCCAGTTTGGCGACAAGGAGGAGATCCTCTCTGCCGCCACTGGCCGCCCCGCCCCGCGCCCACAGGGGGCCCCTCAGGACAGCGCTGATGCCCGCCCGGGTTCCCCCGAAAAAGCCGCCGCCTGTGCCGAAATTGCGCCTTGCGAAAGCCAACAACAGGTGCTGCGCCAACGCGCGCAGAGCCTCTCGGTAAACCCCCCGCAAAACGGGGCGGAAACCCAAACAAACCATGAAGGGAACGCCCGCTCAATTTAAGAAATTTTCGTTTGGATGTTCTTCTTTAGGCCGCAGTTGAAACCAAATGCTGCCATCTCCCTAGGACATAGTGACCCTCAAGCTGACACTATTGCCCCTAGAGTTTGAAGGATCCAAAATGTCCCGAACGGTAAACGTATCAACGTTAGAAGGCCTCTACGATGCACTTGCAAATGTAGACGGCGAAACAGAAATCTTGCTGGAAGGCGGGAACTACGGCGATTTCGATTTGATGGCAAAGTCTGGTTTTGACTACCAGTTCCCCGAAAATGTCACAATTGCTTCTGCCGACCCCAGCAACCCAGCTGTCTTTTCCAGTGTCGACATCCGCGAAGGTGCAAACATGACCTTTGACGGGATCATGTTTGATTACGAGTTCAAGGAAGGCACCCCGATCTGGGTAAAGCCCTTCATCTTTTCGGATTGCGAAAACATCACCATCCGCAACTCCACCTTTGATGGCGATGTGGCCTCGGGTGTCTCTGAAGAAGCTGACGGATTTGGCTATGGTATTGGCCTGACCATCCGTGGCTGTAACGGCACCACAATCGAGAACAACGAGATCTTCGGCTTTCACCGCGGCATGACCATGGGCAATGGCGATGATGCGGTTGTACGCGGCAACGAGGTGCATTCGATCCGCTCTGATGGTCTGAACTTCAGCCAGATGCAGGGTGTGCTGATCGAAGACAACTACATCCACGACTTCGAGAACTCCGAAGCCTCGGCGGATCACTCTGACATGATCCAGTTCTGGACCAACAATGCCACCCGTCCGACCACGGATGTGATCATCCGCAACAACACGCTGGACATCGGCGATGGCGACAGCACCCAGTCGATCTTCATGCGCAATGATCTGGTGGACCGCGGTTTTGCCGGGACGGAGATGTATTATCAGAACGTCCTGATTGAAGGCAATGTGATCACCAATGCCCATGCCCATGGTATCTCTGTGGGTGAGGCCAACGGTCTGATAATCCGCAACAATTCGGTTTTGCACAGCGATGGCGGTGCGGCAGATGGGCTCGACCGGGCCTCGGAGATTCCGCGCATCAACGTGGCGGGTGATTCAACCAATGTCACGATCACCAACAATGCGGTTTCCGCCATCACCGGCTATAGCGGCCAGGACGATTGGGAATCCCGGTACAACGCCTTCGTGCAGGACCAATCCCCGCTGGATCCGGGCTATTACGGTGATGTCTTCATCTCCTCTTCCCTGACAGCTGAAAACGGACAGCACAGCTTTATCGCGCTGCCCGGTGGCATGCTGACCAGCCTGAATGCAGGCGCGCCCAGCACATTGAACGGGACGGAATCGGATGACAGGCTGGCACATTTTCAGGTGCTGGCCAGCCCGGATGATGCGTCCCTGCGGGTCTTTGATGCGCGCAATACCATTGAAGGTTTCGACAGCCTGCCGGCCGGCACCGAGTTCATCTGGAACTTTGGCGATGGCACCAGCGCGACAGGTCCTGTGGTGCAGCATCACTATGGCGCAGGCCATCATGAGGCGACCCTGACCGTGCGTCTGCCGGATCAGACCGAAAGCACGGAAACCGCAATTGTCAGCGTGGCGGGGGGCGATGTGTTGTCCTTCAGCGCTGGCACCGGGTTCCAGGCCCATGGGTATGGCATCAGCACCGCGCTGGATGTTGAGGGGGTCTCCGAAGGGATTGTGATCGCGGAAGAGGGCGTTGCCCTCTCCATTGACCGCGACAACGTAACCCAGATCATGGAATCTGATGACTTCAGCATTTCCTGGAGCATGACCGCGGCTGAGGCCGGACAGGATGGCGAATTGTTCCGCATCCACAACAGCTTTACCGCTGAAGTGGATCGGGATGGGGAGCTTTACTTCCGCCTGTTCCCAACCGATGGCCCAATGATCGAGCTGCGCACCCGGGATGCGGGTCTGGATGACACCAGCAGCCACAGCATCTCTGTTGTCGCCGGAGACGGTATCGTCACGGTGCTTGTGGATGGCGAAGCCTTGGCGGTTGCCGAATTCACCGGGGGCCTGCGTGCCACCGGGGATGCCAATCTCAACTTTGGCAACGGCTGGAGCGGCAACAACTTTGCCAGCACCATCACCGATTTTGAGATCACCGCCCATGAGGATGACTTTGCCGAGGGCAGCGGTACCTCAAGCAGCGGCTCCGGTGCGTCCACCGCTTCTGAGGCGCAAGCCGCAGCAGAAGCGGCAGCGGATGCCATTGCCGAGGCCGAAGCGGAAGAGCAGGCCCCGGAAGAAACCCCGCAAGAGCCGGTGGTTGAGGTGGTTACCCCAACCCCATCCCCTGCTCCGGCACCTGAGACCGATGTGGCGGCAATTGACCCCACCCAGGCGGACTCCGGGCCAGACCTCAATGGGGAACCCGAACCAGAGGCGGCCTGGGCGTTTGACGGGGATGACGTGCTGATCCCGGCGGACATCAAGATGAAGGGCGGCGGTGAAATGGTGCTGGATGGCCAGGAGGTCACCCTCTCGCTCTCCGGGGACGGGCAATCCGCCAACCTGGGCCAGCTTGCGGAATATAACGACACCGATCAGCTTGGCTTCTCCGTTGATTTCCAGCGCGACAGCACAGATGGCAACGTACGTCTGGTCTGGAACCACCTCAAGGTGGGGCTGACCCTGGTCAATGACGGCCTGCGGGTGCAGGTGGCCACCGAAGATGACGGCTTCAAGTCCTTTGATGCGCGCAATCTGGGCCTGTCTGACACTGACATGCACAACATCACCGTGATGGTGGACACCGAAGCTGACCGTTTGCAGGTTGTGCTGGATGGTGATGTGGTCATGGATGTGAACGACGATGATTTCGAGCTTGATGTGGCCCGGGATCGCGGTTGGCAGCTGGGCGGTGCATGGCACAGCATGCTGGATGGCACCATCACCGATTTCGAACTGGGTGACCGGTTCGAGTTCCTGGAGCAGGAAGAAGAAGCCATCGCCTGATAAACACCTCTGGCCGCCTCCTTCTCAAGGGAGGCGGCCAGAGCCTTATTCCAGTGCCCGGATCTGGCTCAGCAGATCCCGTTTGCGGCCCAGCAGCGCCGCCCCTTCGTTTGAAAAATGGCCCTTGTCGCGGAACAGCAATGTGCCGTCAATCAGGGTCGCGCACCGGCCCTCTTTGCACAGCAGATCCGCCAGAGAGAGCACCTGTAAGTCCGGCCCTACCTGAGCCAGCAGCGCGTCGATTTCATGGGTTTCCTCCCAGATGTCCTCACGGGCAAAGCTGCAATCCTCGGTTTGCGAAATTCCGAAGATCAGCTGTGTCACACCACAGGCCGCCAGGTCTGCCCCCGTGCGGGGTGGCGGGGCCACAAAGACCGGCACGGCCCCGGCGGCACGGATCGCCCGGCCCGTGGCACGCATCTGTTCCAGCACCAGCGTTTCTTGTCCTGTGGTGGTGATCTGACCCTGCCGGTTCAGAATGCGCCCGCGCAAGATGCCCAGGGGCGAGGACATCACCACATGGCTCACACTGGGCGTGGCGCGCAGCCAGTCCAGGACTTCGTCGTTGAAGGCGATACAGCCCCGGGCCCAGTTTTGGGCATATTTCGCATTGACCAGAGAGATATCCATGATCGGCGCACAGACGGGAATGGTATATTGCACAATGCCTGCCGCCTCGGGGCTGTTCTTTAACGCCGGCCCCAGATGCATGGCAAAACTGTCGCCCCAGAGCAGCACTTGCGGATCACCCGCCATGCGGCAGTTTTCAGGCGGGCTGTTGAAACCCTGCGCACAGCCCGGCCCAATGCCCCGGTTGGCCTTCAGGCGGTTCTCAATATCAAGCGTGGCAAAGCTTTGCCCCGAAGGGGCCATGCGCCCTGGCATCCCCTGCCCCAGCACGCCCACCAGCCCCACACCAATCAGCGCCGCCATGGCCAGACCAGAGGCGGTGAACACGCCGCGGCGGGTTTTGAGCACGCTGGCAGGCCCGGCCCGGAAGGGCTGCTCTACAAAGCGCCAGCTGAAATAGGCCAGCACAAAGGTCGCCGCGATCAGCCCCCAGACCAGAGGCGTGGGCAGATGATCGCCCAGTCTGATCCGTGCAAAGGCCAGCAGGGGCTGATGCCACAGATAAGCACTATAGCTGACCAGCCCGATGCCAATCATGCCGCGCAGGCACAGCAGGCGCCCGACGGGGTCCTTTTGCCCGGCAAACAGCACGATCAGCGCCGTGCCCGCGACCGGCACCACCGCATAAAGCGAGGGGAAAGGCGTCTGATCATCAAAGACGAAGATGCTGATCGCCACCATTGCCAGCCCGATCAGCGCCAGTATTGCGTTGGGCTTATGGGGGCGGCGCATCATGATCACGGCACAGATTGAGCCTGCCAGCAATTCCCAGGCTCGGGTCGGGATCAGATAGAAATTGGCCCCCGGTGCGACCCGTGCGGCCACCTCTGCCAGCCCCAGACTGGCCAGGGAAATCACGATCAGGGTCGGCAACAATCCGCGCCCGCCCCAACGCCAGATCAGCCAGAGCAGGATCGGGAAGAAGATGTAGAACTGCTCCTCCACCGCCAGGCTCCAGGTGTGCAGCAGCGGGTTGTTTTCCGCATCCGGTGCGAAATAATCAGACTGGCGCCAGAACAGGATGTTGGAGACAAAGAACACCACCGCCAGCACGGCCTGGGCAAAATCAACCAATTGGCCGGGATACATCCATGCCCATGCAAAGGGCAGGCAGCAGACCAGCACAAAAACCAGCGCGGGCAGGATGCGGCGGGCGCGGCGTTCATAAAACTGCCAGATCGAAAAACGGTCTTTTTTCAGATCATTGAGCAAAATCCCGGTGATCAGGTAGCCTGAAATCACAAAGAACACATCAACGCCAATATAGCCGCCGGAAAACAGGCCAAAGCCTGCGTGGAACAGAATAACCGCCCCCACAGCAATCGCCCGCAGGCCGTCAATTTCTGGGCGATACTGGGTCATCTTTACGCTCTCCTGCACTGCAATTTTCATGTGCCTTGGTGCGGGCCGCATTGCAAGCCTTACGCGGGATGTTGCCAAGTCCTCTGCGCGCCTAAAATTGACGCGCCCCAGCCTTTAAATCGCCGCATCCCGCTGTTGAATTAAGCGCAAATTCACAATGCCCGTTCCATAAGAGGCGTAGATATGACAGCAGCCGCCCCCGATCTGAGCGCGCTTCCCAGTGCCAACACCCACCGTCCCGCGATGGTGGGTTATTTTGGTGTTGTGTTGCTGATTGGTGTGCTCGGCCTGTGGGCCGCCACCACGGTGATCGGCGGGGCGGTGATTGCCATGGGCCAGGTCATTGTGCAGGGCAATCCCAAGACGATCCAGAACCTGGATGGCGGCATTGTCGCCGCCATTCATGTGGAAAACGGCGATCTGGTGGCAAAGGATCAACTGCTGATGCAGCTGGATCCGACCCTGTTGCAGATCAACCTTGATATGGCTCACAAACGTCTGGCTGCGGCTCTGGCGCTGCGCGCCCGTCTGCAGGCCGAACAGGCCGAAGCCAAAACGCTGAGTTTTGACTATCCTCCCCTGCCCGGCGTGATGGCCGGGCTGACCCTGGACATGGCCCCACATGAAAAAGGCCAGCGCGCGATTTTTGCCGCGCGCGCGGAAATGATCGAAGGCGGTCGTCAGCAGTTGGCCGAAACCCTGTTGCAGCTGGAAAACCAGATCACCGGGGTCAAAGGGCAGATTGCCGCGTTGCGCGATCAGCTGACCTATCTCAACAAGGATCTGGAAAACTCCCGCCAACTGGTCAAACAGGGTCTGGCGCGCCAAAGCGTGCTGACCGAACAGATGCGCGCCCAGGCCAATCTCTTGGGCGAACTGGCCGCGCGCGAAGCGGAGCTGGCGCGCCTGGGCAACATCCGCCGGGATGATGAGCTCAAAACCCTGCAACAGGAACGCAGCTTTATGGAAGGGGTGGTCACAGACCTGCAGGATGTCACCACCACCATTGAAGACCTGATGCTGGAAATTGCCACCCGCTCGGCCCAGCTGGGGCGCATCGACATTCGCGCACCAGAGGCCGGGATCGTGCATGAAATGCAGGTCACCACCATTGGCGGCGTTGTGGCGCCGGGGGCGGATATTCTGCAGATCGTGCCACAGGATTCCGGCCTCGATTTCGAAGTGCGGGTAGATCCGACCGCGGCGGATCAGGTCTATCAGGGCCAACCGGCCAGGGTGGTGCTCTCGGCTTTTGATCGCCAGACCACACCGGAACTGGTGGGCAAGGTGGCGGTGATCTCCCCCGGGGTGGTGCGCGATGAACGCACCGGTCTTGATTTCTACCGCCTCAAGCTGACCGTCACCCCCGAAGAACTGGCACGCCTGGATGGCAGTATCGAAGTGCTGCCGGGCATGCCCATCGAGGTCTATCTCGGCACCGGAGAGCGCACGGTGCTGAGCTATCTCACCCAACCCCTGGCCAGCCATTTGCGGCGCACTTTCCGGGAATGAGCGCGCGGTGCCCCCAGACATGGTTAACGCAAGGCTGGTAGGCCCTTGGGCCGTACCGCCCGGTGATCGGGTGCGATAAAGGATGGATATATCATGTCTCAGGACTTTTCAGGTTACGTCAGCAGCCTCACAGCCCCGGCCAGCGATGCTGCGGCCATCACTCCCAGCGATGCATCAGATCTGCCCTACCCGGCCCGCAGCATCTATGTGGGGGGCACAGGCACCCTGCGGGTGCGGATGATTTCTGGTGAGGTTGTGGATTTCACAGATGTCCAGGGCGGTGCCGTCTACCCCATTCGGGTGGCACAGGTCATGGCCAGCGGCACCAGTGCAACAGGATTGGTGGCACTGGCATAACACACCAAATGGTCAAGGTTTACGCGCTTTGGGGGACAACCTTGACCAACCCCACACCAAGACACCATAGCAAGACAAGACAGGCCAGATAATCGGAGGATCAAACCTCCCGCAAGGAAGATAGGGTTAACAAGTGGCACATAGAGGAAAGCTGTTTCACAGCGTGCAGGATCGGTTTCGCGGCAGGCGCTTCAAAGCGTTCAAGGGCCTGTTGGACGAAGCGCTGGAACACAAGGATCGCGTGCGCATCCTGGATGTGGGCGGCAGCCCGACCTATTGGAACATGCTGGACCCCTCTTATGACGACAAGGTCGAAATCCACTGCCTGAACTTTGAGGGCGAATTCACCAAATACGACGGGCTGCGCAAGACCATCCAGCTGGAAAACGTGGTGGGGGATGGCTGTGACATGTCCCAATACGAGGACGGTGCCTTTGACATCGCCCATTCCAACTCGGTGATTGAACACGTCGGATCACTGCAAAACATGGGCAAGTTCGCCGCCGAAACCCGCCGTGTGGGCCGCGCCTATTACATGCAGACCCCGAATTTCTGGTTTCCCATTGAACCGCATTACATGTTCCCGCTGATCCACTGGCTGCCCGATGCGGCCAAGATTGCGCTCTTTACCAATGTCTCGCTGGGCTATGCCAAGAAGGTCAGCTTTGAGACGGCCCTTGTGCGCATTGATCACACGCGGATGCTCAGCACCCGGATGATGCGCCAGTTCTACCCCGATGCGACCATTCATTTTGAGCGGTTGATCCTGCGCAAATCCATCACCGCCATTCGCCGGTTGAGCGACTGATATGTCAGACTCAAAGATCACGGTCGTCATCCCGCATCTGAACCAGCATGACATGCTGGCGCGTTGTCTTGCCTCTTTGCAGGATGGCACGCGGCAGGCAGATGAGGTGATTGTGGTTGATAACGGCTCGGCCGAGATGCCCCATGCGGTCTGTGATACCTATGGGGCCACCCTGCTGCGCGAAGAAACCCCCGGCCCCGGTCCCGCGCGCAACTTTGGCGTGGCCAACAGCAGCAATGACATTCTGGCCTTTATTGATGCGGATTGTCTGGCGGATCCCCTGTGGCTGGAGGCGGCGCATGACGCCATGTCCGACCCCGCCGCACAGATCCTGGGCGGCGATGTGCGCATTGCGCTGGTCGATCCCGCGCGCATCACCGTGCTGGAGGCTTATGAAAGCATCTATGCCTACCGCATGGACAAATACATCGCCAAGGAAGGCTTTACCGGCACCGGCAATCTGGTGGTGCGCCGCCCCGTGCTGGAGGCCGTGGGCCCCTTTGCCGGATTGTCCGTGGCCGAAGACAAGGATTGGGGCCAGCGCGCCACCGCGATGGGGTATGAGATCCGCTATGTTGCGGGCATGAAGGCCTATCACCCCGCGCGCGAGACGTTTTCCCAGCTGCGCGCCAAATGGGACCGTCACATCGCCCATGAATTTGTTGAACGCCGGGGCGGGTTGCGTAGCAAGGTGATCTGGCTGGCCAAAACCGGGGCCCTGCTGGTGTCCCCGCTGGCGGAAATCCCCAAGATCCTGTTCAGTGACCGGATTGCCGGGGCCGGCAGTGGCATCAAAGCCTGGATCGGCCTTGTCGCCATCCGCAGCTACCGCGCGGGTGTGATGGCAAAACTGTCCCTGACCCGTGATCCCGGCGCGCTGTCGGGGCGCTGGAACCGGCCCAAGGCGTAGAGCTATTTGTTTGTTAGAAGCACGCAGCGCGGAATCAAGGGCCTTGGCCCGCCGCGCAGCGACAGCCCCCCGGGTGGGCTGGCGCTATGGTGAGGCTTGATGCTCCGCTCGTGAGGGAGGGACGTGTTTGGCAACCATAAAGGGGTCAAAACATCTGTCGGTATGCGCCTGCCCGGGGCTGTCGCTGCGCGGCTACCGTCTGAGATTAAAGCGTCGCCAACACATCCCGCAGCGCGTCTTCATAGCGCCGCAGCTTCTCGCGGCCCTGCGCAAAGGCCGCATCCGCCTCCACTTTCAGCGCCGCGCGCTCCTCGTAAGCCGCTGTAATCTTGTCCAGAATGGCAGCACTTTCCTCGGACGTGCAATCAACTGTGCGCGCGTAACCAATGGTCCCGAACAACCCGGCAAACTTGCGGCTATAGGCCATCGGGATCACCGGCACGCCGCTTGAAAACGCCGCGATACAGGCATGCATGCGCGCGCCCATGAAGAAATCCATGTCGGCGATATAGGTCTTGGCCTCAGACGGAGAGGCAAAGGAGGGGGCCAGCACCGTGCCGGGGAATTCTGTCGCCAAAGCGGCAGAGGCGCGGTAATCATCCTCGCCCACCATCGGGCCTTCGTTCACGATCACATGGGGCACCAGATGCACCTCGCAGCCGTCCCCATGGGCCTGGAAATGCCGGATCAGATCGCGGATCAGACCGGGGTAATCCATCTGCAAGCCAAACTCGTTCTTGCCGGTATAGCCCCCGCCCATCAGCAAGCCAGAGACGTTGATGCCCACCTTCACCGGGCCCCCGGTGCGCGGCGCGGGCGGATCATAGGGCAGACGCAGGGCCACGTCAGAGGCCTCGATCACGTCCTTCTGCCCCAGTTCAGCCGCCGCCTTGGTCGACATCGCATCGCGCGTCGCCACCACTGCACACAGGCGCATCGACCAGCGCGCCAGCCGTTTGGACCAGCCTTCGGTGAACGGCCCCACGGTCTGCGGCGCCATGATCAGCGGCGTGCGCGCGATATGGGTGAGGTATTTCAGAATGAACATGCGTTTCAGACGCCGTGAGCCATAGATATCGGCAAAACTGTCCCCCGCCCCGATATCAATCACCGCATCACTGCGCCGGGCAATGGCAAAGAAGCCGCGCGGGTTCAGCATCACCTTGCCATCCAGATCGCGGATCGTGATGTCATCCCCCACCAGATAGGATTCTCGCTTGTCCTTCCAGTCCATCACGGTGATCTCCACATCCCGCCCCAGCGCCTTGGCCGCGTCGCGCACAATGGCCACTTCGGCCACGCTAAGCGCCCCGACCCCCAGATTATCCGAGCGGGTGGAATGCATGATCAGGCAGATGCGCAAAGGGCGGGTCATGGAGGAGGTCCTCTTCAGGGGGTTTTGCGGGGCCGCAGCGCGCGGCGCAGCATGCCCAGGAAGTTCTTGAGATTGCGTGTCAGCGGGTTCTGACGGGCCGCAGCCCAAAGCTGTAGACCTTCATAGCGCGGCGTGGGCCGGCCTGCCAGTTTCAGCGCCGACAACCGCGCCAGCAGAGCCCGGCGGCGTTCACGCTGGCCTGGCTGGATGGCGGCAAGGGCCTCGGGGTCAAAGGGGTCGGTTTCAATCGCCCCGGCGCTGCGCGCCTGCGCAATCAGCTCAGCGCCCAAAGCGGTGCGCGCCACGATCAGGCTGATGCCGGGGGCCTCTTCAAACACCGGATAACCCGCCGCGTCACTTTCCCAGGCATCGGCACAGACGATATCCGCAGCCACCCCCGTGCCATCGGCACAGATCTTGCAGCGGTGCTGCACATGTTTGGACAGGATCCCGCCCCAGCTGTCATGATAGCTCATTGCGCGCTCTGTGCCGTCATGGGCAATGGCGGTGGCCTGCCCGGGCCAGCCATTGCCGCGAAAGCGAAAGCTGGCGGTTTCGGCCAGAGTTGTGCCAAGCGCGGCCAGCACCGCCTCCCCGCCGGTATGGCTGGGCACCCCGGCGCAAAAGAACGACAGGATCACCGGAAAGGCGGCTGCCGTATCCGCATCCTGCGTGCAGCGCGCCCGCAAGGCGGCCGCGTCACAGGGTTTGCCCACAAAGGCAAACCGCCGCCCGCTCTCAAGATGCTCTGCCACCTGGGCGGCCAGATGTTCCAGCGGAGCCGAAGGCGCATAGCGCGAGCCCGCCGCCACCCGGATGGCTTCGGTGGTGGTGGAGATCACCATCTCATTGCCAATGGGCAGCTCCGCGCTGGCCCCGGTCTGCACAATCGCATCCACCACCCCGGCCTTGATCAGATGATCCAGGAGCGCCGACAGCCCCCCGCCCGAGGCCCCCGCATGGCGCAGGGCCGGATCGGTGGCATGACCGGTCATCATCTCTGTATAAGGTCCCCAAAGGGCGGGGTCCTGGCGGCCGTCCGGGGCCACCTTCTGCCCCAGCGCGGGACATATTGCGGCAAATGTCGCCTCCTGCTGCGGGCTCAGCGCATCGGTCTGCCGGGGGCGCAGATATCCCGGCGGGGTCTGATCCATTTTGATCTGATCAGGAAACAACCCGGCACAGGCGCCGCAGCCGGCACAGAGGTCGCCTTTTTGGATAGAGGCCAGCGCTGCGGCGGGCGGGGTGAAATCCGAAGGCATCAAAGGCCACCACGATAAGAGACACAAAACATACCGCCCCGATTAGCCCAGATCAGGGCTGAAAGGTAGCCCGGACCGCCCGGATAAGCGCTTGATTTTCAGAGGCTGCAAAGGCGCAACAGCCCGCCTTGATCCCACGCGCAAAACGGCCCCATCACAGGGCGATCCTTCCCTTTCAAACACCGCCCAGACCCCGGATTTGACAGGCCTTGGATCGGCAAAAACCCGCCAAGTGATTCGTCCAATTTTTGACAAAATTGACCGCCATCTGGATTACATTCAAAATCAATCATGGGCCAAATCACTGTATTGGTTCCAAATTGGAGACAAAGTTTCTCGGATTCGGAGCGAAATACACGTAAAAGTAGCAATAATAAGGCAGTCTGCCTTATTTCGGCTTTTCCTGTTGTGGCCCCCTGGGGCGATCCTTAAATTAGGACCAATGAGTATGAATGCGCCATCTGCGGCGTATCTAGTGATCTGGGAGTATTAATTGTGATCAACAAAGTTAAAATGATGGCAGCTGCGGCTGCTGTAACTGCTCTGCCAATGGCAGCGTATGCTGTTCCTGTTGCTGTAGACGCATCTGTAGACCTGGGGCAGCCTGCTTATAGCTTCTCTACTACAGTAAACCCTGGTGATGACGGTGCTGTATTCACCTTCACCATCCTTGAAGCCATGCAAATCTCTGGCATCTCTGTCAGCGGTTCCGGCACAAACGGCGGTGACGACATCGCTTCCACAACCTTCCAGGTTGTGAACCCTGACTTCGGTCCTTCCCCTTTCCAGAGCTTCACAACAAGCTTCGGTGTTGGTTCCGGTTCCGCGGTTGTATCCGGTCAGACCTACGCAGCCGGTGACCAGTTCACCGTGACTTTCGTAGAAACTGCTGAGAACCCAATCAGCTACACAGTGTCCTTCCCTGTTGCGGAAGTACCTGTTCCTGCCGCAGGTCTGCTGCTGCTGGGCGCTCTGGGTGGTTTTGCCGGCCTGCGTCGTCGCAAGAAAGCCTAAGCTTTCGGACCAACCGGTCTTTTGAAGAATTCGAAAAGGGCTGCTGTTCAGGCAGCCCTTTTTCTTTGCGCCAATGACATCTCCCATTCTCGGTAAACGAATTATTAACCAAGTGTGAACAATCTTAAGGTGTGGCATCCCCGCCATTCCTCAGAAGAGGTCTGTTCATGCACCGCAACGGGACACTCGATTATGCGCGCCTGCTGGCTGCATTTGGCATCGTGTTCTTCCATGTGGGCACAACGGGGGCGGCCATAGGCTATGCCGCGCTGCCGTTTTTCCTGCTGCTGCTGGTGGTGTTGAGCCTTCCTGGCGCGGCGCGCCTGTCTTTTCCTGATTATGTCAAAGGGCGCGTGCAGCGCCTGTTGCTGCCCTGGCTGATCTGGTCCGGGGTCTATGGCGGGCTGAAATTGGCAGAGCTATGGGTGACCGGCGCGCCTTTCCGATCTGAGTTTGCGCCACACATGCTGTTGACCGGCCCGGCGCTGCACCTGTGGTTCCTGCCCTTTGCCTTTGCCACCTGCCTGGCGCTCTATCCGCTGGCGCATCTGGCGCGGCGCACCGGCCCGGAAAGCCTGGTGCTGATGATGCTGGGCTGCGGGCTGGCGGTGCTGCTGCTGCGTCAGGAGGTCTCCCTGCCCGCGCCTTTTGCCCAATGGCTTTATGCGCTGCCGGCGGTCTGTGTCGGGATTGCCCTGGCGCTGGTCTGGGGGCGCATGCACACCATGCTGCTGATCCTGACAGGCTTTACCTGCGCGGCCTTGTTGAGCGGGGCACACCAGGGCCTGTTGCAGATTGTGCTGGCCGCCTGCGGGCTGATCCTGTGCCTGGTGTGGCACCTGCCCGCCAGCCGCGGCGCGCAGCTGGCCGGGACCCTGTCGCTGGGCGTCTATCTTGCGCATCCGCTTGTGCTCTCTGTGCTCAGCCGCACCACCCCGCTGGCCCCGGACAGTGTGACACTGGCACTGCTCGGCTGTCTGGGCGGGCTCTGCCTTGCCCTGGGCCTGCACCTGATCCCTCATATTTCCATAGGGTTGAGCCGGATAACCCCAGCCGGAAAAATGCAGGACACAATTTCGTAAACAAGCTGTTTCTGCCCTGATGAGGGCGTGATTTTTGCACATAAAGTTGCTATGTACCCCCGTGGCCGTCAAATTGGGTCATTTTTATTATCAGTGACGGGACTTCTTACATGACCGATATGAGCTCTTCCCACAGCATGCCTTCTGTTGGGCTGCGCGGCATCAATCCTGTTGGCTTGATGTGGTTCATCGCGTTGATGGTGGTGTCCCTGCCGATCTTCTGGCTGGGCATGAAGTCTCTGGGCAGCGCCTGGATCACGCCGGAATACAGCCACGGGCCGCTGATCCCGCTGATTTCGCTCTACCTGTTCCTGCGCGAGCTGCGCCAGGCGCCGCCGGTGGATCCCACCGCGCCGGTCAACCGCGTGCCCGGCATCATCGTGATTGTGCTGGGCCTTGCCTTGGGCATCTTTGGCAATCTGGTGAAAATCCCCGATATCGTCACCTATGCGATGATCATCTGGACCGGGGGCATTGTGCTGACCGGCTTTGGCTGGCAGCGCGGGAAAAAGCAC
>MDLF01000048.1:126974-131093 GCA_001730095.1 Rhodobacteraceae bacterium (ex Bugula neritina AB1) | reverse complement strand
GTGTGCGTTGTGTTGGAGCCGGACCGAACAAGTCTTCAAGTTGAGAAGGCGTCAAAGACATCGTGATTTCGAAAATCTCGGGATAGCTCATTTGGCCCAGCGATACGTTCGGGTTTGCCTTGCCAAGGTCTATCAACTGCTGAACCGCATCGGCAGGAAGGCCATCGTCATCGTTGTGAACAAAAGACCAACGCTCCATACGTGGGCCCCAATGGACGACTGCACCATTGAAATCTTCATCGACCTTCGCCTGAAGCTTATCGAGTTTTGTTGTCTTCGGCGCATAGCACTGGAAAACCGTTTTATCGCTCGCGCGATAACCATCGCATTTTAGGTCGCCTTTGTTTCCATATGGCCGCACCGCTTGGAAATCACCCGTGAAGGCATGCCCCATGATCCGCGAGAACAGATCCTCGAACGCCTTTCCTTGACTTTCAAGAAAAGCGATGCGGAACTTCAGTTGAAAAAAATGTCTTTGAAGCTCATCCACTACTGGGTTCCTCCAATAGCGCGTTGAATTGTGCTTCGGTTCACCCCGAGTATTTCTGCCATGCCTGTTACGGTCTCTTGCTTTGCCAATATTGCGGCCTTCGCGTGCTGGATCTGCGCAGGTGTCAGCGCCGGTGGACGGCCAAGACGCTTGCCGCGCTTTTTCGCGGCTGCTAGGCCAGCTTTCGTACGTTCCTGGATCAAATCCCGCTCGAACTCAGCCAATGCCCCCATAATGTGGAATACCAGCCGACCGCCTGCTGTCGTCGTGTCTATCCCGTCCGTCAGGCTACGAAATTCGATACCGCGATCACCGAACAACTTCAGAAGGTGGATCAAGTCAGCGATGGATCGTCCTACCCTGTCCAGCTTCCAGACAATCAGCAAGTCACCCTTGCCGAGAAGATCCATCGCTTCGGAAAATCCGGTTCGGCTCTGAGCTGCTGTTGCTCCGCTTTTGGCCTGATCTGTTATGATGCGATCACATCCGGCTTCGGTCAGCGCCTCGACCTGCAAGTCTAGGTTCTGTTCTTCTGTAGACACTCGTGCGTAGCCGATTTTCATGGAATCTTTTTGCACGAGGTTTTTGCGGCAGTCCAGTACAATTGGAATCAATGACTTAACGGTAATGTGAAATGTGCCGCAAAAAGGGTCGTTATTGCGGCGCCGAAAAAATAATTGCCGTTCGTTTGGGTCGCACCAGACAAGCCTTGGAACGCAACTTGTTCGCCTATGTCGAGCAGTTGGCGACGGGCTCAGAGGCCTCCGGGAAGGGTTTGGCCGCCTTTGAGATGCGCTCGATCGGCAAGATCGACAAGGCACTGGCTGGCTTGAAAGACTACGTGACCTTGCTCTCTCGTTCACAAGCCGCATACATGAAGGCCTTGAGCGGATTGCTGAACGACGAGGCGAGCTACACAACGCTGGACGAGAGCTTGCCCTTAGTGAAAGCCGCCGCAGAGAGATTGAGGGACAGCTAAACAGCCAGGAGGTAGATGCGGAGCCGGGGCACACACATAATACATGATCGGTGATACCTTGGGCCAAACGAATGAAGCCCAGCAAGCGCGCCGGGCTTCATCCCTACAGTATCTTGTTGCTAGTTTAGCAAATCGGTTTGCACTTCATTTTATTACGCAGCCTGTCTGTTAGAGTTCGTTTATAATCTAGTAACACCTAAACCCTAATGAAGGGTTCCTGTCGAGAGACTTTTTTGCTGCAAGACCATGCCTTTAGTTTGAAAGCGTTTTTTCTGCATCTTCAAGCATCTCTGTGACGATGCGTTCTCCATGTAGCGCATCAAATGTTTTCTTATTGCTTTCAATGAGTTGTATGGTCGCCCTTGCAGCTGCCTTTGCTTTATCCTGATCGTCAAGGAGCTCTTCATAGGCCGCGCGCAGGGTATCGCCCCAAACAGGAATTTCTAGTTGATCAAGACCGTGCTCGCCCTCAATCAGAGCGATAAACTCTTTGAGAACCTCCTTGCTAATGGAGAACTTTTCAAGAACATCCATCGTTCCACCAGCTCTCAAGAAGCACAGTGCGTACTCCAAGACGTTATTCGCGGTTTTGAGCCTTTCATCAGCACTCTCCTCCGCGCCCATCTCTAAACCTGCGTTCGCGGCTGCGACGGCGACGTTCAGAAGAGGCGCTGTAACTTTCAACGCATCGAGGTACAGCCCTCTTCTACGTTCTATGAAATGATCATCAAGGCGAAGGCCTGCGGCTTTGACTCGCAAACTCTCAGCCATCTCCCAATATGCCACACCAAGCTGCCTTGGAATACGAACCCTCAGGAAGTGGTCGTCTTTCAAATTCGGTTGCGGATGTGCATCAAGCTCGTTGGTCGCTTCTCTCAGCTTGACCAAAGCCAGTTCATTCTGATTCTGCGCAGTGAGTACGTTTGCTATCCTGTAGGCCAAGATTGCATCGTGCGCATATTTCGGATCAAGCGCGAGCTTATTGTAGATCGAAAGCGATTTGCTGAAAAAACTGTCAGCTAGTACCGCCGGATCGGCTTCGGAGTCAGTAGCGCCGATCACACGGCCAGCCCAATAAAACGAAAGGGCTGCTTCCATGTGAAGGTAATACAACCCAAATTCTTTTTGATCGTTGTTGAGGTTACCATCCGAAGCCACGCTTTCCGCCATAGCATCCAGTTTCTCGCCAATTTCAGCGAACCTATCTGCAAGCTTTGACGCGCCGTTCTCGCCGCTGTTGAAATCACCGTTAGAGAACTCTTGGAATGATGTCTGCACCTGCTTGGTAAGGTTAACCAGCTCCGATTTCCGTGAATCGCCTACGGGTAGGTCGACCAATGTACCCATATTCACAGACCGAGCTGACACATTCGCGGTGGCTTTAAGTTTCGACGGCGTCGCATACTCCATCTGCTTAGCGATTGTGTCAGCAGACGATCCACATGCATCAAGTTGCTTTTTCAGGGTCTTGAGTTGTTCTTTCGCAGTTTCGATATGCGATTTACCCGGCCCATCGTCTTCAGTGCTTTCGTTTTTGTAGCTTAGACCGTGGTCAATTTCGCCCCAGACATCCTCGAGAGAGGTTCGAATTTGAACTTCCATCGGGACTCTGTGTTTATGTTGGCCACTGATAAGGTTCCGGCACCACAAAATTATATGGATCGACGAGTATTGAGACTCTTTCCTTAGAATCTTAACGCGCAGACCTTCCGGGATGTCGCCATTGCCATTCTCTGGTTCAGCTGGAATCCCGCGACTTATGAACTGATCTATCAGAAGGCTGTCAACTGGGTCTCCTTCCATGGCAGTCGTATAAATAATGACTTCTTCAATCGCACTTTGCAGTTCATCGCCTGCAAAAAGAGAGAAGTCGTCACGAAGCCCGGCTTCAACGAAGTTCAAAAACTGAGATACAAGTTTTGGCAAATCTCGTCTGTATAGGGTGAGCAAGCGCAAGCCTACAATGTCCCTTACGTCCGTTGGCAAGTAGTCGGACTTCCCGTTTTCGCGCCTATCTAAAACCTTCTTCACAAGGCTTTCATGTTCTTTCACGCGGCATTTTGTGAGATATGCGGTCTTGTCAATGCTTGGGTGCCCTAGCATCAATCCCGACAACACTCGACTTCGTACTTCGCTAGCCCCCGCCAAAACGTTCAGACACGCTACTTCCAAATCACTATCTGCGCTCATAAATTCTTCCCTGCAGTGCACTGAGAGCACCAAATCTACTTAATTAGCCGGAGCAGATCGCATATGGGTTGTGTTTTCAAGAGAGATTCTCTCTAGATCAACGATTTCATTGCTTTCGAGACCTTTGTCGTCAGCACAGCGCACCCAGCGTGACAATTCATAGTTCGCCTCCGATTTGAACCAGTTGCTCAAGGGATCACAAGCCGAAGCAATAGCAGCCTTAGTCGTTCTCGATATGCCAGCTGTTGGCAAGATCTGTCAGAGCGTAGTCGTCAGCCAAATCTTCGGCCAAACGATTGGTAACGTTGGAAATACTCTTTTCCGTGACTTTTGCGTTGTCTGACCAAGAAGCTGCAGCCAGGGCTGCGACTCGCTGGATGTCAGCATCATCAGCTGCAATGAGCGAGTGCTCGGTCCGGCTGTCTTCCGAGAAGCGCTCTTTCAAGTTCAGGTATAGTTG
>MDLF01000048.1:0-126956 GCA_001730095.1 Rhodobacteraceae bacterium (ex Bugula neritina AB1) | reverse complement strand
TAGCAAGAGCGGCATCCGATTTGCGTTGTTCGACTGGGGAGTTCTCGAAACTGCTTCCGAAAATCTCATGGAATTCTAGGTCGCCCTCTTTTGCGACCCTTTCTATCAGATCGCTTGGAACGCTGCGTTGCCCCGTCTCATAATTATACAATGCGCGTCGAGTAATGCCCATTGCCTCTGCAAATTCACTACGAGTCATTCCTCGGAACTCGCGGCAAGTCTTCAGCCCTCGAGCAATACTCAACCCCCTTCTGCTGGTCTGAAGTTTTCGCTTGCGTAAATAGCGTTCTCTTCGCTCGATGCCCTCGTTAATAATTCTGTTAGCCTCTCTGAGTCGGGCAGCACGATGCTGTGGACTGCGCTCGCGCTTCGCTTCTCTATTGAATTGTTCTAAGAACTGACTTCGGTTCATGGGCGATCCTTGGAGCTTAATCGAGCGCTTTGGGAACATGCGTTCTCACTGCGATGCTAACATCAAAATCTGAAAATGAAAGCTAGATAGCCTACAAAAACGTGCAATAACTTGCAGTTGTCCGCAGTTGGGAGTGCAAGCTAGTGCAAGATTTTGAAGAAGCGCTGACGCCGGAAGAATGGTGCAAGAAACTAAGCAAGACTGGTGCAACAATCTCGGCACGGGCCCTGCGTACAAAAGCTAGAGAACATGGGCAGTTCTACTCTCTAGGACGCGCCATGTTGCTTAGCGCGGTTCATATCGAAGCATTGCTGAGAATTGATGCAGCTTCGAACCAGCGGACTGCGCAACAATGACGTCAATTTGGAAGAACATTGATTTTCCGGTGCCCAATGCATCCGACTGTTGGTTAACTGTTAACGTGTGGATTTAATTACCTATGCCGAGCCCTCGATCCCCTTCCATGCCCACAGAGCGCCAGATCAAGGAAGCCTACAAGGTTGCTCGTGAACTGTGCCCTGGTGCGCGTATAAAGGGCGTAGGGCCTGAGGGTGTAATCTTTGACTATCCTGATCGTGACGAAGTAAGCCACGAGTGGGAAGGTCAGCCCTTCTCAGGGGATGCGGCATGAAGAAACTACCTTATCTACGTTCTAAACTGCGCCGTGGACGTTGGTTTCACACATATCGTCGCGGCGATGTTGAGCGGTCTCTAGGTGTCCATGGACTACACCCGGCAGATCCCAAAGTCTTGGCCGCATGGGCAGCCGAACACGCGCGCTGGCAGGAAATGCCGCCGCATACCGAGACTCCTGAGGCAGGAACATTTGCGTGGGCGCTGGACCTCTACATCTCAGGCAATGAGAAATGGGCAAAGTATGCGGACGGAACACGCGCGGCCCGCTCTGCGATCTTTGCCCGTTATCGGAAGACGCAGGGCGCGCGTCCGGTCAAGACAATCACTGGCGAAGTTGTAGAGCGGGCCCTGTATGCAAAGGGCGGACATGGTGCGGTTAACGAGTACAAAGCGCTCAAGCCAGTATTTGAACACCTTCGTCGCTTGGGTTTCATCCGCAAAAATCCACTGGTCGGGATCGAGTTGGATAAACCCAAGATCAAAGGCTTTCCTGTCGCCGACGCAGAAGACATTGAAGCCTTCCAAAAGCGCTGGCCAGTGGGCACTCGTGAACGCCTGATATTTGATTTGGGATTGTATACTGGCGCGGCTCGCGCCGATCTAGCCAAGCTAGGCCGAAAGAACATCAAAGGCGACCTTTTAGTTTATGAGCGACAGAAAAGTGGGATCATCGCGCGAGTGCCGCTTACGGATGAACTCCGAGCCGCTATCAATCGCACCCCAGATATTGCTCCCGCCTTTATCCTTACCAGTGCAGGTAAGCCCTTCAAGGCCACAAGTCTTGGCAATGAGTTTGGCGACGCAGCACGAGAGGCTGGCATGGCTTCTCGCCTTCATGGCCTACGCAAAGCTTTCTGCATTTATTGGGCTGAAAATGACGCGACCACCCACCAGATCGCGGCGATGGCTGGGCATATGAGCCTTTCTGAAGTAGAGCGCTATACTCGCGCTGCTGACCGTGAACGGATGGTTAAGTTGCTGGTAGGGGTTGCCTAAATTGGGACACGCTTACTCAGAAACGGGACACACCATCGCAACCTACTGTAAAAAAGGAGAAATAAACGTGCAATTTATGAAATGGCGACCCCGGCAGGATTCGAACCTGCAACCTGCCCCTTAGGAGGGGGCTGCTCTATCCAGTTGAGCCACGGAGCCATGCGGGTTCACGCCATAGCAATTCCCTTTTGCAATCACAATAGGATGGCCTGCTTCAAGAACCGCTTTGACGCACGCAGTTTCCATTGTGCAGCACATCATGTCTGCGCTAACGTTACGAACAGAAATATGCATGAGGCTCAGGAACGTGACAACGGACAGCAAGCGCCCGCTTACCCTTCGCGATGTATCCGAGGCAACCGGTGTCTCCGAAATGACCGTAAGCCGCGTTCTTCGCAACCGCGGCGATGTGTCAGAGAAGACTCGCACCAAGGTTCTATCTGCTGCCAAGGATCTAGGCTACGTACCAAACAAGATCGCAGGTGCGCTGGCCTCGAACCGTGTGAACCTGGTGGCGGTGATCATTCCTTCTCTTTCGAATATGGTTTTTCCTGAGGTTCTGACCGGTATTAACAAAATACTGGAGAACACAGACCTGCAGCCGGTGGTTGGTGTCAGCGACTATCAGCCTGAAAAGGAAGAGAAAGTCCTCTATGAGATGCTCTCTTGGCGCCCTTCCGGTGTGATTATTGCCGGTTTGGAGCACACTGATGCGTCCCGTGCCATGCTGCGAAATGCAGGAATCCCGGTCGTGGAAATCATGGACACTGATGGCAAACCGGTGGATGCCATGGTTGGCATCTCCCACCGGCGCGCCGGCCGCGAAATGGCGAAGGCAATCCTAAAAGCAGGGTACCGCCACATCGGCTTCATGGGCACCAAGATGCCACTGGACCACAGAGCGCGCAAACGCTTTGAAGGGTTCACCGAAGTTCTCGCCAAGGAAGGCGTGGAGATTGAAGACCGCGAATTCTATTCCGGCGGATCTGCTTTGGCGAAGGGGAGAGAGATGACCCAAGCCATGCTGGAACGCTCGCCAGAACTTGATTTCCTGTACTATTCCAACGACATGATTGGCGCGGGCGGGCTTTTGTATCTGCAAGAAAAGGGCATCGATGTTCCTGGCCAAGTCGGTTTGGCCGGTTTCAATGGAGTGGAGCTGCTGCAAGGGCTGCCCCGCAAACTGGCAACCATGGATGCCTGCCGTTTGGAAATCGGCCGCAAAGCAGCAGAAATTATCGCCGCGCAATTGGAAGACCCGGAGATAGACATTGAAAGACATGTCACGCTGACTCCGACCATTTCTTATGGCGATACGCTGAAACGCCGCTGATGGCGCTACAGAGACTGGACAATCAAACCGCGCGGCGGCTGTTTCTGGATCGCCACGCGCTGCTGGAACAGCCTTCGGGCCCTTCCAAGGGCGCTGATCTTCTGGCTCTGATTCAGCGGCTGGGGTTTGTGCAGCTCGACAGCATCAACACCGTGGCACGGGCGCATGATGTGATCCTTTATTCACGGCGCCCGGGCTATCGTGCCAAGCACCTAAAGCAGCTTTATGAACGGGACCGCGGGCTGTTTGAACATTGGACCCATGACGCCGCGATGATCCCGATGGCGTTTTACCCGCATTGGCATCTGCGCTTTCAGCGCGACACCGAACTGCTGCGCAAACGCTGGCGCAACTGGCGGCGCGACGGGTTCGAGGCGCAGTTTGAGGCTGTCCTGAACCATGTGCGCGATCACGGGCCTGTCAGCTCATCCGACGTAGGCAAGGATGAAAAGAAAGGCTCCGGCGGCTGGTGGAACTGGCATCCGTCCAAAACCGCGCTGGAATATCTCTGGCGCTCCGGCGCTCTGACGGTGGTGGGGCGTGAAGGGTTCCAGAAACGCTATGACCTGACCGAGCGGGTGATTGAGGACTCTCTCTGTCCCGGGCGCCTAAACTGCGACACACAGGCGACAGTCAACTGGCTCTGCTCAGCCGCCCTGGACCGCCTGGGCTTTGGCACCTCTGGTGAGCTGGCAGCCTTTTGGGACACTGCTTCTGCAGCTGAGGCCAAGGCCTGGTGCGTCGAACAGCTGAATTCGGGAGAGCTGGAAGAGATAGAAATAGAACAGGCCGACGGGAAACTGCGCAAGGTGTTCACCCGCCCCGGCACAGTTGCAGCTGCTGCAAAGCTGGCACCGGCCCCAAACCGCATGCGGGTGCTGAGCCCCTTTGATCCGGCGTTGCGCGACCGCAAGCGTGCCGAGCGGCTGTTCGGCTTCCACTACCGGATCGAAGTCTTCACCCCGGCACCCAAACGGCAATACGGCTATTATGTCTTTCCGCTTTTGGAAGGCGCGCGGCTGGTGGGGCGCATAGATATGAAAGCGGAGCGCGACGCGGATATTTTGCGCGTCACCGCTATCTGGCCTGAACGGGATGTGAAATGGTCTGCGGCCCGCACCAGGCGACTGGAGGCGGAATTGGACCGTGTGGCGCGCTTTGCCGGCGTTGGCAGCGTTGTTTTCTCAGACGGCTGGCTGCGTCTGTAGACAGTTGCGCTACGCAGTGCTGCGCTTGCGCGACAGGATCAGGTCCGGAAGCACCAGCGTGTCAATCAGCGCGTCGCACAGGCCGACGCAATTGGCGCAGCCGACGCAGGGCCCCTGAAGTTCGGCAACTTCTGCCGCCAGGGCCTTGACCTTGGGTGCGGTGGATTTGCTGCGGCTGATCTGCATGGCGGGTCTCCCCTCTTGCTGCGGCGTGTTCCTGTAAGGCGAACCCGGAAAGGTGATTCAGGTCAATCCAAGCCTATGTCACAAAATATTTCGATTTCCTGCATTGGCTCAGAGTGCACCCCTTCCCGGCAGGCCGGGAAGGGGCAGAGCGCTTTACTGCATCAGCATCAGGGGCAGCAGTGTGATCACCGGGAAGGCGACCAGGATGACGACCCGGACAATGTCAGAGGCAACAAAGAACATCACCGCCTTGTAGGTGTCGATCATCCTGGTTTCTCGGTCCATTGCGTTGATAATGAACAAGTTCATGCCGACCGGCGGGGTGATCAGTCCGACCTCCACCACGATCAATACCAGCACACCGAACCAGATGGCGACATACTCTGCCTCGATCCGGTTCACCCGGCCTTCGGTCACCCGGATACCCAGCTCTTTCATCTGCTCGCGGGACAGCTCTGCGCCGACAGCGATCGCATCCTTGATCGAGGCCAGCATTTCGGCGCCCATACCGTCAGGCACGCCGACTGCCAGCACCTCCATCGCTGCATCTGCCTGCATTGCCGGCAAGGACAGCAGGCCAAAGTCCATCGCCGAAATCACCGGAAAGAAAATCGGGATGGTCAGCAGGATCATCGACAGCGAATCCATCAGGCAGCCGAACACCAGATAGAAAGCAAGGATCAGGGTCAGAACCATCCAAGGGCTGAGACCCTGGCTGACCACGAAATCCGCCAGCTCCTGCGGTACCTTGGTAAGCGCCAGAAAGCCATTATAGAAACCCGCACCCAGCACGATGAAGAAGATCATCGCGGTAGAGCGCGCGGTGACGATGAAGCTCTCACCCAGGGTTTCGCGGGTGAGCCCGCCGTTCATCCAGGCAATCAGCCCGGTGCCGAACGCCCCCACAGCCGCCCCTTCAGTCGGAGTGAACCAGCCGAGATAGATGCCGCCCACCACCAGGCCGAAAACCAGCAGCACCGGCCAGACATGGAACAGCGCCGCAAACCGCTCGCGCATCGGTATTGGTGGACGGGTGCCCGCGCTTTCCGGGAACAGGCGAACATAGATGGAAATAGCGATGACATAGCCCAGGGCCGCCAGAAGGCCGGGGATGAAGGCCGACAGGAACAGTTTGGCGATGTTCTGCTCGGTCAGGATGGCATAGATCACCAGCACCACCGACGGCGGGATCAGGATGCCCAGCGTGCCGCCTGCCGCGAGTGTCGCGGTGGAGAAGCCGCCGGCATAACCGTATTGCTTCAGCTCGGGCAGCGCCACGCGGCCCATGGTGGCCGCAGTGGCCAGAGACGAGCCGCAGATCGCGCCAAAACCCGCACAAGCGCCGATGGAGGCCATCGCCACTCCGCCTTTGCGATGTCCAAGAAACCCTTCGGCGGCCTTAAACAACGCGGTGGACATGCCGCCCAGCGTTGCGAAATGCCCCATCAGCAGAAACATCGGCACGATGGTCAGCGAATAGGACGAGAACGTCGTATAGGTTTCGCTTTTCAGTCGTCCGAACGCCACCTGGGTGCCATCCGTCACCCAGATCAGCCCGCCAAGCCCGACCAGAAACATCGAGAGCCCGATCGGCACCCGCAGGAAAATCAGCAGCATCAGGACTGGAAAGGAGGCGATGCCAATTTCAAGAGCCGTCACGTTTCACCCTCCACGCCATCCCAGACCAGGATGCGGCCGGTCAAGAATTCAATGGTGCGCACCGCGCCCATATAGATGCCCACGATGGCGGCCACGAGCGCCGCGAGCATGCTGATGGCGTAGGCCCACCAGACCGGAAATTCGAGCAGGAAGGAGGTCTCGCCGTTGGAATATTTGCCCACCAGACCAGCTCCCAGGCGCCAGGCGATCAGCACCAGCACCGCCGCAAACAGCAGCTCGGTCACCATCCGCAGGAACCGTTTCACGCCACGCGGAAAGGCATTTGCCACCACATCCACCGAAGCATGGCCCGCAGTGATCTGGCACAGCGGCAGAAAGGCGAAGATGGCAAAGGCAACGCCCGCCTCAACCAGCTCAAAATCGCCGTTCACGGGACCGACCCAGCCCGTCATCCATTTCGAAAACCCAGGTGCAATCCGCTCCATCAGATCGCCATGGAACAGCCCGTTCAGCAGCCGCCCGGCGATTGAAACACATGTCAGAATGATCAGGAGAGTGAGGACTGCACCGCCCAGGTAGGCCATGGCCTTGGCCAGCCGCATCATGAGCTTGTGCATGGTAGTGTTGCCTTATTCCGGTGTGCAAAGGGCCGCTGCCAATGCCGCGCGGCCCCTCGCTTTTATCAGTCAGAACGCCTTACTGGTACTGAGGCGTGTATTTCTCGATCAGCCCGCTGGCCTCTTCGATCAGCGCGGCACCGTCGATACCTTTTTCGTTCATATCCGCGATCCATTTGTCATAGATCGGCTGAGACCGTTCGCGCCACATCGCCGTCTGCCCGGCGTCCAGCGTGATGACTTCATTGCCCAGATCCAGCGCCATTTCCCGCGATGGTCCGTCGGAATCTTCCATGGTACCACCGGCAAAGACTGATAGCTCCAGGCCGGAGTTGTCATCGATTGCCTTCTTCAGATCATCCGGCAGGCTTTCATAGCTGTTCTTGTTCATCGCCAGCACAAAGGTCAGCGTGTAAAGCGCCTTGCCGGTGAATTCAGTGTGGCTTTCGACCAGTTCCGGAACTTTCAATGCGGCGGTCACTTCCCAGGGGATGGTCGTACCATCGATCACGCCTTTGGACAGCGCTTCGGGAACAGCAGGAACCGGCATCCCGACCGGGGTTGCCCCCAACTCGCTCAGCAGCGCGTTCACCGAACGGCCGCCGCCGCGGATTTTCATTCCTTGCAGATCATCCGGTGTTGAGACGGGATCCTTGGTATGGATATTGCCGGGACCGTGCACCCAGGTGCCCAGAATGTGCACATCCTTGAACTCGCTGTCCTTCATGTGTTTTTCGAACATTTCCCAATAGGCATGTGACACCGCGCGTGCGTTGGTCATCATGAAGGGAAGTTCAAACACTTCGGTGGAAGGGTAGCGGCCCGGTGTATAGCCCACCACGGTCCAGACGATGTCCGCCACACCATCAATGGCCTGATCCATCAGTTCCGGTGGCTTGCCGCCCAGCTGCATCGATGGAAAACGGTCGATTTTGATACGGCCGCCCGAGGATTCCTCGACGTTGTCCGCCCAGACATCCAGGATTAGCTTCGGCACATTGGCCTGCGCCGGCAGGAACTGATGCAGTTTCAGCGTGACTTCCTGGGCAAATGCCGGTGCCGCGCACATCGCTGCGACGGCTGCTGCGCCAACTGCGCCCAGTAGCTTTCTCCGAGTGGTCATGTCGTCCTCCCTTTGACCTATTCACATTCTGGGGGCTGTCTCATGCTAGATTGCTGCGGCACCCAGCCAAGTTCTTTCCGTTTGTGCCGCCAGACCCCCGTTTTGGGTTCATTTACTGAACCGCTTTCACTTCTGCTATTGGGTGCGTTTGTAACCATCAACAACAGATCATGTATTTCTCACGCAAGAATTCCGCCTGTACATTCGGCTTGCCGACAAATTCACGGCCGGAGATGTTACGGATACCACAAAGGTTGCACATCATTTGATACATATTGAAAGCACGTCATGGCAACAGCAATTGTGGCCGCACGGCGCCTTGCGTCATTCAGCTGCAGCCAGTGCCAGCTCAACCGGCTCCAGCCCGTCTATGCCCCCACGCATGCGGTCGCCGCTGTGCACAGCCCCCACTCCGGCGGGCGTGCCGGTCAGAATCAGATCCCCAGGCCGCAGGTGGTAGAAGCCGGACAGATGGCAGATGATTTCTTTCACCGGCCAGATCATTTCGTCCAGCGAGGCGTCTTGCCGATTTTCTCCGTTCACCTCCAGCCAGATCCGTCGGCCAGACGGGCCACCCCAATCCGCAGCTTTGGTCAAAGGCGCCAGAACCGTTCCGTTCTCCAGATCCTTACCCAGATCCCACGGCCGCTGTTTCTGCCGCTCCCGGATCTGCACATCGCGCCGGGTCATATCCAACGCGCATCCATAGCCAAAAACCGCCGCCGCCGCCTCTTCTATTGAAGCCCGGAACACCGGCGCGCCAATGGCCACTGCCAGTTCCATCTCATAATGAAAATTCTCAGTTCCTGGCGGGTAGGGCACGACTGAACCAGTCAGCACTGCATTTGCCGCTGATTTGGTGAAGTAGAACGGCGCTTCCCGGTCCACCTCATTGCCCATCTCGGCGGCATGGGCAGCATAATTCCGCCCGACACAGAAAATCCGGCCCACCGGATAACCAGCCGCCTTTCCTGACACCGGAACGACCGGCGTTTCCGGAAGCCGGAACAGAATATCACCCATCGGAAATTTCCTTTTTGCTGCGCGGTCTTGTGCTGCTTCTCAGGACTGAGTCTTCATGCCAGAAGTTGAAAGCCCCTGATTGCCAGCAAACAATTTCAGGTAATCTGTGGCAACTCCTATCTCATCTGATCTTTTGGCCTTGGACGACTTACCTGCATTCACCCAATAACGGCAGGACCCAACTTCCTGCGACCTCCAAGCACAAAGAAAGTCCGCTGGTTTGGTTGGAGACGGTTACTCAGCCGACTGCCCTTCACCCATATAGAGCTTTTGCATATCGACAAAATATCCATTGTCTAGCCTGGCCCGGATCGCTGACCAACCCTCTGGATTCCCCTGAACCGCGCGGTATAATTCTGCTGGAACCGTTATGTATTCGATACGTTCCTCCGAGGCCGTTTCCAGCCATGTGAAGATAAACTCATCCGTTTCTTCATCCACCTCGGTCAGGCGTAGCTCAATGCCTTCGGCCATTGGAACCGATGCGACGCTGCGCAGAATGTGCAACTTCATCATTTCGACAATGACGTCATCCAGGCCCAATTGCCTGACCAAAAGCTTCTCTCGCACTGCCGGCCAACCGAACGTCAAGCGAGCAGCCAGATCGCCCCCCACGTCGCGCGCAGCCGCTGGCGCACTGGCACCATAACTGGCGTCAAACAGCGCCTTGGCCTCATCTTCCAGCTGCAAGTGGTCGCGGAGACGGCTGGCGGGCATAGCGGCGATCCACTGGCCGCGCCCGGAGTCGAGGTAGTTGAACTGCGGCTGCAGGCGAAAGCTTTCGCCGCATTCGCCGCATTCGCAGTCCTGGAACCGGTTTTCGAGAATATCGTCACGCAGGTCGGGGCGACGGTCGGCGTTCACACTGCCCACGGCCATCATGATCACAGGCGCCTCGCAATTCGGGCACTGCAAGTTGACGGGTTGAAAAAGCGACATCGGTCAACAGCCTTTCAATGGGTCAGAGTTTCGACAGCCAGGCAACAGCGGGATGATTGGGTTTCAGCTTGCCGGAATGGTAGGCGGCATAAAGCTCTGAGAACCATTCTCCAGGGGCCCGGAACTGATATCCAGTCATCCCCTTGGCGCGCTCGCTCAGGAGATAGGAATTCCAAGTATTTGTATAGCTTTCCTGATACACCACGCCACCGATTGCCAGCTTCTTGGCTGTGGCCATACTCGACCAGGGTTTGGCCGGCTCTGAAGCCATGTCGACAAAGGCCTCGGCCTTGACACGCCGGGCGTCCCAATCCTCGTCCGAGCAGGTTTCGTCCGCGGGTTTGGCCGGTGCATTGATGCTTTTGTTGTGGGCCATGTATTCAAGGATATAGGCCTTGTCGTAGCTGAACTTGGTGGCAATCTTTTCGGCGATGGCGGTGATGTCCATGCCATGTTCAGTCCAGCCGCCGTAATCCTTTTTGCTGCCGTTGCTCCGCATGAAGCCCTTTTTGTCGTCAACGGCATGGCCGACCTCGTGCAAGGTGTTCCAGTTGAAATAGCTGATCGGCTCTTCGTTGGCAGGTTTGCATTTTTCCAGTTCGGCCCGTTCCTCAGGCGTGGCGGCGTCTTCCAGACTGCCCACCGCATCGTCGCTGCCAAAGCCATAGTTGGGCGAAAGACCTGCATCGCCTTCGTGCATAACTATGCGTTTCTTGCTGTCCTGATACATCGAGCCGCCCTTGGCAGCTTCGTTGACGGCAAAGCTTTTCAGCGAGTCGTTGGTCATCGTGTGATCCAGCGGCAGATCCTGCATCGCCTTGTAGAAGGCAACGATATTGGGGCCTTTCAGATCTCCATCTGCAATCTCGCTGGCAGGGGCCAGGTTTTCATTGCTGAAGTTCTTGATATCGCAGCCGTAACGCTCCTTGAAGGCGACTTTGACCACAGCCCGCTGCGCTTCGGGTTCCAAATTGTCGATCATCGCGTCCAGTTCAGCGGTGCCATTGGGTCGCGACAGGATTTCCTGGATGTCTTTCGGCTTGGGCGGAGTATTGGCACGCATTTCGGCCATCACAAAGGCGCTGGTGCCAAGGGCGCGGGCCTCTTCCAGCAGCTTGATGGCTTGGGCCGGGTTTTTGGAAGCTGCCTGAGCTGCCGCATCGGCCAGTTTCTTGCGCATGGTGTCGATACTGGGTTTGATGGCATAACGGTGCTCGTGCTTTTCCAGCACTTCCAGACGCGGCTCCACCTCGGGTTTGGCGCGCAGTTCCTTATACTTCTTGTTGAGATCGGCGTGTTCCTGCGCCGTCTGAATGAGAACAATCGAACGTTCGATATCAGCGCTCACCTTGGCGTAGTCCTGGCCTGCCTTGGCCGCAGCCTCACAGTCGTTCAGCAGCTTTTCAGCGGCGTCCAGATCATCCTTCACATAGGTGGATTCATCATCCCCCCGCACCGGTGCCACAAGGCCGCGGACGCGGGTGATTTCCTGCATGATAAAGACATACTGCGAGATCACTTCATTGGCGGTGTTGCAGGCATCCAGCGCAGCAAGCAGATGGCCCTTGGCGGTCTTGGCGTCGATCCCGTCCTTCTGGCAGTTTTCGATCTCCGAACTGGCAAGATCCAGCTTGGTCTTGGCCACTGCGGCGTTTTCGCGGCTGCCGACCCCTGCGATAGCCAGTTTCGCGGCCTGTACCTGAGGCCACCAGGGAGCGCTGTCCTGGTCGCCGCCGATAGCACCGTTTACGGCCTCAAGGATACCTTGGGTGCCTGCCGAGCTGATCGCGTCTTCTGCGGACTTGGCCACTTCTTCGGCCATGGTCTTGGCGGCAGCGTAGTTGCTGGGCGCCAGTTTGACGAGGTTTTCGTATTTCTGTGACAGCCGGGTCAGCTGGGCCTGGATGGCATCGGCGTGTTTATGACCTGCTGCCTCGTCCAGTTTTGCCTTGGCGGCGGCCCGGGCAGTTTCATATTCGGATGACCCCTTGATCGAGACAAGCAGGGCCTTGGCGTCGTCAGTGATGGCTTTCAAGGCCTTGACCGACTGGTTGTAGTCATTGTCGATCAGATCGGTGCGGGCGGTATCGAGCTTGGCGGCAGTCAGACGGTCTTCCAGCGCCTTGATCCGGTCCTCGGTGGCGCCGTTGCGTTCGGGCGCCAATGCGTCCACTGCTGCCTGTGCGTCAGTCACAGACTGGTTATAGGGCGCCGCAGCAGCGATCAGCAGTTTGCAGGCCTCGATCTTTTGATAGGCTTTCGCGAACATCCCATTTGCGGCGGAATAGGTATGTGCCGCCATCATCGCCTCGTATTTGGCAAAATCCGCGTCTGCCCTGGCGATCTGATGAACACCGGCTTCCTTGCCCGGTCCAATCAGCGTGGCGCGGGGTGTCTTGAAATAGGGATTCACCCAGCCCATCACCGTCTTGACGGTAGCAAGATCACCGGCAGTGGGTTTTTCCCAGTCTGCCGCAGCCTTGGCTTTCTCCGCGGCCCCTTTGAAATCGCGCGCCGTCTGTTTGACGGTGCTTTCATCAATCAGTGCCTGGATTTCAGTCTTGCGGTGGGTCAGCTGGATTTCAACCGCGCCGCCTTCGGTGGTGATCGTGGCGATCGCGGCAGCGGCCTTGGCACGATCGGCTTTGATGGTCTTGAACAGCTCAGCGTCGGCGCGGGCCTGCTCCTCGACTTTGCGGGCGTCTCCGAGTTTTGCTTCGGCGCCCTTGTAGTCATAGGCTTCGGGTTTGATCAGGGCGTCAGCCTCGGCGGTCAACCGGTTGATGTCATCAATGTGGGGCTGAATGCAGGCGGTGTCGTTCAATGGTCCCAAAGCAGTTGCCTTGGCCGCCAGCGAGGTCTTCAGATCTCCATAGGCATTGTGTTGGTGGATCAGCACCATGGCCATCTTCAAATTTGAGATGGCGCTGTCCAAATACGCTCTGGCATCGTCGTATTTCTTGGCGGTTTTGGCCTTTTCCGCCTCTGCAGCCGGCAGTTGCGCCTTGGCAATCAGGGTGGTGAAGTCATTGCCGGTATCTGCGGCCACAACTTTGTCTCGGATATCGGTGAAAACCTTGAAGGCAGGATCCCACTTCTTGGCGAGATCATCCAGCGCTTTGGATCCGGCCAAGCCGTCAAGCTCGACCAAAGCTTCGGCAGAGGCTTTGGCATTGTCGATGCGTTTCTCTGCCTCGGCCAGCGTCTTGCTGCCAGCCGGGTAGTCGTGTTTCAACGCCAGGGCTGCAGCTTCGGCCATCAGAGCCTTGGCATCTGCCACCATCGGTTCAGCCGGGGGCACGTTCTTCAGAGCGTCAATCTTGCCCTGAACCGCGACCCGCTTTTCCTTGTAGGCTTTGCAGGCATCGGCCCGGGCCGTGGTTGTGACCCAATCGCCCTGGGTGGCATCCAGCAGCGCCAGCGCCGCATTATATTTATGCAGCACAGCCTCGGCCTTGGCAGATGCCAGGTCGCCATCCATCTTCAGGATCATCACCTGAATACCCGAGGCGCCATCATGGTCCTTGAAGGTCTGCAGCTGGGTTTCAAAGCCTGCCAGCTTGGGTGCGTATTGCTGCACAACCGGGATTTCATTTTCCAGGAATTCCTTCAGCTTCCAGAATTTTCCCAGGTCTTCGAGCGACTTGCCATAGTCCTTGGTGGTGGCAACATCCGCGCTGGTGTAGTAGCCGCCAAGTTCGGTCAGTTTAGCGGTGAGCAGCGCCTTGACGGGGGCTGCCAGACCCGCCCAATGGTCGACCCAAGCCTTGGCATTCGGCCGGGAGGCATCGTAGCTTTTGCGCTGCAGTTTGACCCGCTTACTGCGGGTGTTGACCTTGGCAATCTCTTCCAGCTTTTTGATGCCATCCTTGTATTTCTTGGCCGCCCTGTCCTGCTGGGCGCCGTCATAGAGCCGCTCCATCTCGCGGGCAGGATCATCCAGGGCCGGATCACCCGTGATGGTGCCCCGGTCCGCATCGGCCAGCGCCTTGCGGTCCGGGTCAAGCGCCATGAAATGGGCAAAGTCGTCGGCCATGACTTCAGCCTTGGCGATCTCGGCCTCGGCTGCCTTCAGCTCATCCGCAGCGGTTTTCAGATCATGCGTCTTGGCTTTGTCGATGGCAGCCGTGCGCAGACCGATGATACGGGTGATTTCCGGGGCGATCTCGGGGGCTGCGGCCTTGGGGTGGCTGGTGAGCGGAACAATCCGCAAGTCGAAGATTTCCAGCGTTTTCTGAAATACAGTCTTGGCTTCGGTATCGGCGGCAACCGCTTTTTCCAGCGCACCGAGCGCCTTTTCGCCTGCATCCAGCTTGGCGCCGCTGGCCTCCTCGGGCTTTGCCTTGGCCTGGGCAGCAAGCGCCGTGATCTTGTCGAGCGCAGCTTTCCATTTTTCAGGGGTCTGACTCACGGCATCCGGCATCATTGTATTGTAGGTCGTGACCGGCCCGTCCTTCAGTGCTTTGAGCGCGGCCTCTATCCGTGCAATCTGTTCTTCGACGGTGGCATCGCTGGCGTCCTCGGACGGCGGCGCGGCCTGTTCTGGGTCCTTGGCGGGGGCCGCTGGTTTGGCTGTTGTTACCGTATCGCCATCATCTGCTGCCGCCGCTTCGGCACTGGCAGGGGCATCTTCACTGCCGCCACTGGATTCCACTACGGCCTTGCGGGCCTTGGAAATTGCCTGAGCCAGCGGTCCTACCGCCTTAAGAGCGCCCTCGTAGTCCGGCGGTACATTCGCAACCCGCGCCTTTACCTGTGTCCAGACAGTTTCGATTTTCCCTGACTGAGCAGTCTTCAGTGCCAGCACCTCCTCAAGCAGAGGCTCCAGCTTGGCCGCGGCCTGCTGCCACTTGCTTTCCAGCAAACTTTGCCGTTTGGCGCGGGCAACTGCATCCTGGGCGGCAGCTTTCATCTCCGCAGAAAGCTTGGCGACATGCTCCAGCGCGACGGCAAAACCGCTGCTCTCAGCCTTGGCTTGAATTGCCTTCCACATCGTCTCTGCCTTGGAAAGGTCGATACCGGCTATTCCACGGAGTTTGGCAAGATTGGCTTCCACCTTGGCAGCGGCGGTGTGCCAATTGGCTTCGGCCGGGTCCGGTTCTGAACCAGGTGCCGCCGGAGCCGAACCCGGGTCTTCGGTGGCTGTGCCGCCCATGGCCGCAGGCGCCGCTTGGGGAGCGTCAGCCGTGGTTTCGCCCTCGTCATCCTCTTCCGTCTCGACGACATTGCCATCAGGATCCAAGATGAGGATCTTGTACTTGAGCCCCACAACCATCAACATCTTCTTGGCCTTGCGGGCCATACCCGGCACGATTTTGCCTTCGACTGACAGTGACAGTTCTTTGCCGTCCAGTTTCAGCGTCCCAAAGGTGAACTGAGGCGTCTCTCCGTCGGACTTTGCCTGCTTTCCCAAAATCTTCGCGGCTTTGGTCTTATGTGTCAGGAATACCGAGTTTTCGATCTTTTTGCCAAAGCACAATCCAAAGGATAGTTCTCGTTTGCGCGCGAGCCCCATCTGTTGTTTGATTTCTTTTGCAGCGGCAGCATCAAGTGGCATGGGGCAAACTCCCAAGGCGAAAAAACAATAAAAAACAGCAGGTTATACCTGCTCACTTACAAGCGTCGCATGGAAGCCGGATTCCAGCAAGATTTTTCTCTTGTCAATCTCCGTAGGCTGCGCAGACTGAAAACCTATGCGCTTCACAGTGAGGCGGTAATGAGTTTCCAATGGTCGGGATACCGCGGATGAAGTGTTTGAGCACAGCCCGCACGATGTTTCTTACGGCGGTCGCAGGCGCTTGCTGCGGGTTGGCACTGTACTCATTTGCCTCTGAAAACAAGACCGCACAAGGAGGAGGATTTCCTATGGCCTCGACTACGGTAGCAGATCTTGAAGGCGCCTGGCTCGTTCACAAGGTCACCAATGTCGACCTGACACCATTTGAAGACTTACGGTTCGATTTCGACGGCAACACACTATATGGCTCCAGCCCATGCCGGAGCTTTACCACCACCTTCGGGCCTGACCTGCAGAATCTGATGTTCGCCCCCTTTGAAATCGGGGGCGGGCTTTGCGATGAAAATTCCATGATTATTGAACGTGATTTCATGCAGCAGATCAGCATGGCCAACCGGATGGAAGTAGCTGCAGACGGACAGCTGGTAATGTACAATTTTGAGAAGCCCTTGCTTTGGGCAAAACCGCTGTCAGGCTAAATTGGCTTACTGGTGCGGGCTGCCGAATGTCTGCTTGATCGTCGGACGCATTCAACACAACAGCAGCAAGAGATTTGACAAATTAGTACAGTTTATCAACAGACTGCATGGTTTGGATCTAACGCACCCAGACCTCTACCCTTCGGTTAGACTGACGACCCCACTCGCTGTCATCACAAGCCATCGGTAACACTTCGCCAAACCCTTCTGCTCGGAATTGCACGCGGCTGATATCGGCCGTTTCCGCCGCTTGGATCACTGCGTCGCGTACGGCACCGGCTCGTTTCAATGCGATTTCGCGGTTGCCCGCCGCAGGGCCAACACCATCGGAAAAGCCAGCAAACACCACCTCTTTTGCATCAAACTCTCCGGTTTCCAGTGCCTTGGCCAACTGCTCAATGTTGCTGCGAGAGCGTGCATCCGGGCGTGAAGACCCTGGTTCAAAACGGACCGAAACCGTCAGCCTCTGCATCCCGCGCAATTCGCTCAGCAGGCGCTGAAGCTCAGCCAGCCCCTCTTGCTTTTCCGCCGCTTCTATGGCGTTGGCCAAACGGTTGCCCTGCCGGCTGAAGGGGATCAGCTCAGAAGCCTGATCGACAAACCCGGCACGTCGGATCACCGCCTGCGCTGCAGGACCGCGCACATAGGCCAGGAAATCTCGTGCCACTTTCGGCAGGCGCCGGGCCGGCAGATACAGAAACATCGGAACAGTCAGCGGATAGTCTTCGGTTTTCACTGCCCTGCGGCTGGCCTGCAGAGAAAACCCGCAAGGTCCGGTCAGCATCAGCACTCGGGCTGCTCCCTTCTCGGCATAGCTGGCTATGCCAATTGCAAAGGGGTCGATCAGTACCCGCCGGGCCAGCGTGCTGCTGCGGTCATGGCGGTGGATCGCTGCGGTGAAACCGGCCCCGAATGGCTTCATCAGTTTATCTTCGACAGCCTGAGACAAGCCCGCCCCCGACACCGGCATATGGATCGACACAGGAGCATCAGGGCCGCCGAGATCCTGCCAATTGGTAATTCCCCCGGACAGAACGCGGGCAAGCTGCAGCAAGGAAATCTCGCGTACTGGGTTGCTTGGGGCGACTACCGGAACAATGGCATCCAGTGACAAAACGCGGCTGCGCCCTGCTGCGGTCAGATCTCCCAGCCCTGCAGCCTTTGCCCCCTTCCGCTCAAGAGGTCGAATTTCGCGCATCGCCATGGCAACATCCGCCTCGTCCGCGATCAGCGCCGCGAACCCTGCATCCGTATTGCTTGCGGTGAAGGTAAATCGTGCTGCGGGCTTTTGTCCGTTCAACAGGACATGACTGAAGTTTCCCGCAGGCAGAGCCTCCCTGCGCGTCTGATACCCATTGCGCAATGCAAATCCCTCGATCAGCGCAGGCAGCAGGACTTCCGACATGGTGGAAGAGCCGGCAAAAGTCACTTCGGCTACAAACCCAGACAGGCTGGGGCATCCCGGCCCGTCGCAAGATACACCGGTGCCATCGACAGTCAGTTCTCCGAACTGCGTCTGCACCCGGTAGAACTCGCCATCGAACCCCAGCAGCGTTCCGGTGATCTCAACAGCACCATCCGGAGATGACAGAGTGACATCCTGAGCAGCAAGCCCACGCGCAAAGGTAGCCAGAAAAAGTGCGGCACAAGCGGCCGCACGGAAGAAGGTCATGTGAATACCTGAAATTACCGCAAATCAGTTGGCCGCAATCTTCAAGTCTTCCAGCAGATTATTCAACACCAGAAAGACATTCTGCGACTGCAATCAGACAGAGGCATCATCCACACCCCTGATACAAGGTTCGCCTCGGCACGCTGAAGGCCCACAGATGGGTTCAAGAGAAAGAAACCCTTGTCACAAGGCGCGAGCGCGCAAGCCTTCGCGGGCTTTCCAATGAACGCGGGCTTCGGAGTTCCGGGCGCTTTGGGACACCCGGAACCGATCAGGTCAGGCTGCCGTGGCAGTGTTTGAACTTTTTGCCGGAGCCGCAGGGGCACTTGTCATTGCGGGATGGATTTCCCCATGTCGCAGGGTCGTCCTCGACAAAACCAGGAGCTGGAGCCTCGGCCGGCGCGTCTGCAGCTGCAGGCTGCGCCGCCATTTGCTGCATTGCAGCTTGGCGTGCAGCCATTTCCATCAGCATCTGCTGCTGCTCTTCGTCAGTCATCGGACGCACGCGGCTAAGCTGCTGAGAAACTTCTTCACGCAAGGAATCGAGCATGTTTTCAAAAAGCTGGAAGCTTTCGTTCTTATACTCATTCAGCGGATCGCGTTGCGCGTAGCCACGAAAGCCAACAACCGAACGCAGGTGTTCCAGCGTCAGCAGATGTTCGCGCCAGTTCTTGTCGATTGTCTGCAGCAGCACCTGTTTTTCGATGTTGCGCATGCTCTCTGGGCCAAAGGCTTCTGCCTTCTCGGCCATCATCTTGTCCGAGGCCTCGACCAGGCGCTCGCGGATCTGCTCGTCATCCACGCCTTCCTCGGCAGCCCATTCGGCCACTGGCGCGTCAATCGACAGCATCTCGCGGACCTGCTCCTGCAAACCTGCAGTATCCCACTGATCTGCATAGGTCTTGGGCGGCATATGGGTGTCGAGCAAGTCGTCGATCACCTCGTGGCGCATGTCGTCAACGATCTCCGAAAGATCCTCGGCTGCCATGATTTCGCGGCGCTGCTTAAAGATCACCTTGCGCTGGTCATTCATCACATCGTCGAACTTCAGCACATTCTTGCGCATATCGAAGTTGCGGCCTTCAACCTTGGCCTGGGCGCGTTCCAGCGACTTGTTCACCCAGGGGTGAATGATGGCCTCGCCTTCTTTCATACCCAGCGAAGACAACAGCTTGTCCAGACGTTCCGAGCCGAAAATGCGCATCAGATCGTCTTCGAGGCTAAGATAGAAGCGAGTCCGGCCCGGGTCGCCCTGACGGCCGGAGCGGCCGCGCAGCTGGTTGTCGATGCGGCGGCTTTCGTGACGTTCAGAGGCCATCACATACAGACCGCCTGCGTCCAGAACCTTCTGCTTTTCCTCGGCGTGCTTGGCTTCTTCGACGGCACGCAGTTCTGCCGGGTCGGCTTCCGGATTGGCGGCCAGCGCTTCCAGCACCTTCATCTCGACATTGCCGCCCAGCTGAATATCGGTGCCGCGGCCTGCCATATTGGTGGCGATAGTCACCGCGCCGAACCGTCCGGCATCCGCAACGATCTGGGCTTCCTGCTCGTGATGGCGGGCATTCAGGACATTGTGCTCGATGCCCTCTTGCTCCAGCAGATGGCTGAGAAGTTCCGACTTCTCGATCGACGTGGTGCCCAGAAGAACCGGCTGTCCCTTTTCGTGGGCAACCTTGGACTCCTTTATCATCGCTTCGTATTTCTCACGGGCGGTGCGATAGACCTGATCGTCCTCGTCCAAGCGGGCAATCGGTCGGTTGGTCGGAACTTCAACCACGCCCAGACCATAGATTTCAGCAAATTCTTCGGCCTCGGTCATTGCCGTGCCGGTCATGCCCGAGAGCGTATTGTACAGACGGAAGTAGTTCTGGAAGGTCACCGACGCCAGCGTCGTGTTCTCAGGTTGAATATCAACCTCTTCCTTGGCCTCGATCGCCTGATGGAGCCCTTCCGAGAGGCGGCGGCCTGCCATCATGCGTCCGGTGAATTCGTCGATCAGAACAACCTGCCCGTCGCGGACAATGTAATCCTTGTCCCTTTGGAACAATTTATGGGCACGCAGGGCCTGGTTCACATGGTGGACAACCGAAGTGCTCTCTGGATCATACAGCGATGCTTCTGCATCCAGCAGCCCATGGTCACGCAGTGTCTGCTCAAGGTATTCATTGCCATCCTCGGTGAAGGTCACACCGCGGGTCTTTTCGTCGATCTCGTAATGCTCTTCCGACAGCAGCGGGATCATCTTATCGATGGTTGAATAAAGCTCCGAGCGATCCTCCGCCGGACCGGAAATGATCAGCGGTGTGCGGGCCTCGTCGATCAGGATCGAGTCCACCTCGTCGACGATGGCAAAGTTATGCTGTTTCTGGAACACCTGATCCAGCGAGGGTTTCATGTTGTCGCGCAGATAATCGAAACCCAGCTCGTTGTTGGTGGCATATGTGACGTCGCTGCTATAGGCCGCCATCTTCTCACCATCCGGCTGGCCCGACCAGATCACGCCGGTTGTCATGCCAAGCTGAGCAAAGACCTTGCCCATCCATTCACTGTCGCGTTTGGCCAGGTATTCGTTCACGGTGACCACATGCACGCCTTTGCCGGTCAGTGCGTTCAGATAGGCCGGGAACGTCGCCACCAGGGTTTTGCCTTCACCCGTCTTCATCTCGGAAATGTTACCCTGATGCAGGAACACCCCGCCCATCAGCTGGGTGTCAAAGGCGCGCAGGCCCAGAGCCCGCTTGGCGCCTTCGCGCACATTGGCAAAGGCTTCGGGCAGCAGCGCATCCAGGCCTTCTCCGTCCAATGCACGCTTGCGCAATTCCTGGGTCTTCTCGATCAGACCCTCATCGCTCAGCTTCGCAAACTCTTCCTCCAGCGCGTTGATCTGCGCAATCAGCGGCCGTGTCGCCTTGACTTTACGGTCGTTCGGCGTGCCGAAAACCTTTTTGGCGAGTGTTCCGAAACCCAGCATATCTACTCCAGCGATCCTATCTCAGGCCTTTGCATTGGGCAGGCTTGCCCGCCGTGTCTTCAACCCATAAACAATGGTGGAAAGACAGTCCTGCCAATGGCCTCAAGGCGATGTAAGCGGCAGGGTATAGAGTGTCAACGGCAGGGCCTCTAAAGGCCAAGGAATAGGAAGGTTTCAATGCGTAAAGGTCTCACATTTCTGCGCGGTATGGCGGTAGCTGCCATGACTGCGCTGCCGCTGGCCGCAGCCGCTGCACCGCATGCCAACACAGTGGTTGCTTCGGTAAACGGTGAAGAGATCACCATCGGTCATATGGTCATGGCCCGCGAAAATCTGCCGGAGCAGTACAAGGAACTGCCCGATGAGGTCCTTTACAATGCGATCCTGGACCAGCTGATCCAGCAGACCGCACTGAAGCAGCAGCTGCATGGCGAAGTGCCGCATTACGTCGCGCTTTCGGTTGAAAACGAAGAGCGCGCTATGCTGGCAGCAGATGTGATCGAAATGGTGATGAACAAGGCCAGCGGCGAGGACAAACTGCGCGCGGCCTACGATGAAAAATACTCGACCGGCGAAGGTGGCGATGAATTCCATGCCGCCCATATTCTGGTCGAAACGGAAGAAGACGCACTGGACGTCAAGGCGGAGCTCGATGCAGGTGCCGATTTTGCCATCCTGGCCAAAGAACGTTCGACAGGCCCTTCCGGTCCCAGTGGCGGCGATCTTGGCTGGTTCACCACCGGCCGCATGGTGCCGGAGTTTGAACAGGCTGTCCTCAAGCTCAACTCTGGTGATGTATCCGACCCGGTTCAAACACAATTTGGCTGGCACATCATTCTGCTGAACGAGCGCCGCAAGACGGAAGCACCTGAATTCGAAGAAGTCCGGGCAGAAATTGCCGGCGAACTTCGGCAAAAAGCCGTGGAAGAACGGGTGAGCGAATTGACAGCATCCGCAAAAATCGAACGGCCCGAAATTGAAGACCTGGACCCTGCCATTCTTAAAGATCTCAGCCTGGTAAGGAACTGATTATGGCCGAACCCATGCCTGTTTCACCGCTGGCGCCTGCCGCCTTCCCTGATCTTCCGGTCATCAAGGGGGTGCGCTTTGCTGCTGCAGCTGCCGGCGTTAAGTACCAGGGCCGTACAGACGTTATGCTGGCAGTTATGGACCCGGGAACCTCGGTTGTCGGCGTCTTTACCAGATCCAAAACCCGTTCGGCTCCGGTGCGCGATTGCCAGGCCAAGCTGGGCACCGCCACGGACACAGGCGCTGCAATCCTTGTGAATTCGGGCAATTCCAACGCCTTTACAGGACACTACGGCCAAACTTCCGTTGCAGAGATTGTTACGGCAGTGGCTGCTCAGACGAACCTTCCTCTGGAACGGGTCTTTACAGCCTCAACGGGTGTGATCGGCGAACCTCTGCCCCATGACAGAATTGTCACCAAGATCAAAGAGTTGGACAGCACCCTGGATGAAGGAGCTCTGGAAGAAGCTGCCAAAGCCATCATGACCACAGATACCTTTGCCAAAGGGTCCAGCGCCACAATCAGGATCGGTGAAGAAACGGTCAAGATTGCAGGAATCGCCAAGGGGTCGGGCATGATAGCACCCGACATGGCAACTATGCTGGTTTACATCTTCACAGATGCAAAGGTTGAGCAGGGCGCCCTCCAGGCCCAACTCGCGGAAATCTGCGACCGGAGCTTCAACTGCATCACAGTTGACAGCGATACCTCTACCTCAGACAGCCTGATGCTATGCGCCACTGGTGCCTCAGGTGTTGATGCAACCGGCAACGAGGCGTTTGCCGCCGGTTTAGAACGGGTCATGCTGGATCTCTCGCATCAAGTGGTGCGTGACGGTGAAGGCGCAACCAAGTTTGTGGAAATTCAGGTAACGGGTGCGGCGTCAGATGCAGATGCCAAGACACACGGTATGGCAATTGCCAATTCTCCGCTGGTAAAGACCGCAATTGCTGGTGAAGACCCGAACTGGGGCCGTGTTGTAATGGCGATCGGGAAATCTGGTGCCGATGCGGATCGGGATTTGCTCTCGATCTCCTTTGGCGATGTTTTGGTAGCTGAAAAAGGCTGGGTCTCTCCTGACTACAAAGAGGAACTGGGCGCAGCTGAAATGAAGAAACAGGAGATCACCATCAAAGTAGATCTGGGCTTGGGAAGCGGTGCATCGACCGTTTGGACTTGTGACCTGACACATCAGTACATTTCAATAAACGCGGACTACAGGTCATGAAGACTGTTCTGGTTTCAGCCGTTGCTCTCATCGACGCAGACGGAAGAGTATTGCTCGCGCAACGGCCGGAAGGAAAATCCATGGCCGGTCTCTGGGAGTTTCCAGGCGGCAAAATCGAACCCGGCGAAACACCTGAGGCGGCGTTGATCCGCGAGCTGTATGAGGAGCTGGGCATTAACACCTGGGCGTCCTGCCTTGCCCCGCTGACCTTTGCCAGCCACAGTTACGAAGAATTCCACTTGCTGATGCCCTTGTTTGCCTGTCGCAAATGGGAAGGCATCCCGCAAGGAAAGGAAGGTCAAACTTTGAAATGGGCCCGTCCGCAGGATTTGCGTGATTTCCCAATGCCGCCAGCAGATATCCCATTGATCCCGATCCTCAGAGATTGGCTCTGACGGCCTCTCGCCTGAGCTTCTCCGGGTCAGACTTTCAAAGTTTTCTTGCCATTTATTGCTTCTCCACTTGAAGGTTGAACCATTTATTAACCAATTTGAACAACCCTGTTATGGCAACCCAACCCAATACCCAGCAAGAAAAGGGTCAGTAGACAGCCATGCTAAAGACAATAGAGGTTGGAAGTTTTTCATTGGTCCAGGGCATCTTCATACAGGCATTCCCTGACGGGAAAATTTCAGTGCGGGTCGGTAAAAAGACTTACAAGGGCCACCCGGTAACGCCGACCGCCTGAAACACCACTCACGCAAATCCGAAATGAAAGGGCAGCCGCAACGGCTGCCCTTTTCTTGTCACTTAAAGCGGCAGCACCTTCCTCAAAAGACCAAGAAAGTTCAGAACTCGACAAGTGATCCAAAAGAAAAGCCCCGGCTTTTCAACCGGGGCTCCTACTTACTTCAGGTCAAACGCGTATCAGTCGAGTGTGCGGGTGACTTCTTCGCGCTCGAAGATCTCGATCACATCGTTGGGACGGACATCGTCGTAGTTTTCAAACGCCATACCACATTCCTGACCGGACTGAACTTCGGCCACTTCGTCCTTGAAGCGCTTCAGGGTCTTCAGCGTGCCTTCGTGGATCACCACGTTGTCGCGCAGCAGGCGCACGCCGGCCGAGCGGCGGGCAACGCCTTCGGTGACCAGACAGCCGGCAACCTTGCCAACGCCGGTGACTTTGAAGACTTCCTTGATCTGCGCGTACCCGATGAAGTTCTCGCGGATTTCAGCCGACAGCAGACCCGAGGCCGCTGCTTTCACGTCATCCACCAGATCATAGATCACCGAATAGTAACGGATCTCGACGCCCTTCTGGTTGGCAGTGTTACGGGCCGAGGCATTGGCACGGACGTTAAAGCCCATGATCGGCGCACCGGAAGCTTCCGCCAGGCCAACATCGGTTTCAGTGATCGCACCGACACCCGAATGCAGCACGCGCACGCGCACTTCATCGTTGCCGATTTTTTCCATCGCCTGAACGATGGCTTCAGCAGAACCTTGCACGTCAGCTTTGACCAGGATCGGCAGCTCGGAGACATTTTCGTCTTCCTTGGCCTTGGCCATCAGCTGTTCAAGCGTGGTTGCGGCACCTGCAGCGGCGCGCTTGTCTTTGGCAGCATGCTCACGATAAGCAGCGATTTCACGTGCTTGCGCGTCAGTTTCGGTCACATTCAGAACGTCACCTGCTTCGGGCGTACCGTTGAGACCAAGAACTTCCACCGGAACCGAGGGACCGGCTTCCTGCACCCGCTCACCTTTGTCGTTGATCAGCGCGCGGACCTTGCCGTACTGCTCACCCACAACAAAGATATCGCCCTGGCGCAGGGTACCGTTCTGAACAAGAACCGTAGCGACCGGGCCGCGGCCCACGTCCAGCTGCGCCTCGATCACGGCACCCTGTGCCGCGCGGTTCGGATTGGCCTTCAGCTCCAGAATTTCGGCCTGCAGCGCAATGGCTTCCAGCAGTTCATCCAGGCCCTGACCGGTATGTGCGGAGACTTCAACGTCCTGCACTTCACCAGACATTTGCTCCACGATCACCTCGTGCTGCAGCAGATCGGTGCGCACCTTATTCGGATCGGCGGCCGGCTTATCGCATTTGTTGATCGCCACGATCATCGGCACTTCGGCCGCCTTGGCGTGGTTGATCGCTTCGATGGTCTGCGGCATGACCGCATCGTCAGCCGCCACAACCAGAACCACGATATCGGTTACCTGAGCACCGCGCGAGCGCATCGAAGTAAAGGCCGCGTGGCCCGGCGTATCAAGGAAGCTGAGCGTGGTGCCGCTTTCGGTCTTAACCTGATAGGCGCCGATGTGCTGGGTGATGCCGCCAGCCTCGCCAGCCACAACGCGGGCGTTGCGGATCGCATCCAGGATCGAGGTCTTGCCGTGGTCAACGTGGCCCATGATGGTGATGACCGGCGGACGACCCTGCAGGTCCTCGTCCTTGTCTTCCACCTCTTTGATCACGTCTTCGACGTCAGAATCGGAAACCCGGACAACCTTGTGGCCGAATTCTTCGATGATCACTTCGGCAGTATCTGCGTCGATGGTCTGGTTCTGAGTGACCATCATGCCCATGTTCATCAACGATTTGACAACTTCGCCAACGCGCTCGGCCATACGGTTCGCCAGCTCTGAAACCACAATGGTTTCCGGCAGCTGCACGTCGCGGATGATCTTTTCACGCTCAACCTGAGCACCCATCGCCTTTTGACGCGCGCGCTCTTGCTTGCGCTTCATAGATGCCATGGACCGCTGCCGGTTGCCGCCGCCACCGGTGGCTTGACCCAGGGTCAGCTTGCCCGAACGGCGGCCATCATCCTGACCCTTGCCGCGGCGCTGGTCCCGTTCGCGATCCGCTTTGCGGGGCGTCGACGCAGGCGCAGGCTTGTTTGGTGCAGGGCGTGCCGGCCGCGGAGCTTCGGCGGCGGCAGGTGCTGCGGCAGCAGCTGCTGCGCGCTCCTTGGCCACTTCAGCTTCACGCTGCTTACGTTCTTCTTCTTCAGCCTTCTGGCGCGCACGTTCTTCGGCTTCACGCTGCTCGCGTTCCTTGGCTTCTGCTTCGGCACGGCGACGGGCGCGTTCTTCCTCGCGGGCTTTTTCCTCAGCTTCGCGATTGGCAGCTTCCTCGGCTTCACGGGCCTTGGCAGCCTGCAGCGCCTTCAGCCGGCGCTCCATCTCCGCATCACTGATACCGGCAGGCCGGCGGGACCCTGAGCCGACCGGAGCAGCTCCGCTGCCGCCCTTGGCCGCACCCGGCTTGGGAACCACAACGCGCTTGCGCTTGGTTTCCACCACGACATTCTTGGTCCGTCCATGGCTGAAACTTTGTTTCACGTTCCCCGGACGGGAACTCCCACGCAGACCCAGTGTCTTTTTGCCGTCACTATCGCTCATAAAGCTCTTTATCCTTCTGTGCGGCCGTTGCCGCCCACCATTTCGCGCAAACCTTGCAGTCGTTGCGCCTCATCTACAACACGTTTGCTGAGTCCGCCAGAGGCGACAGCGGCATGTATCACAGTTTGGCGCCCAAATGCCATTCCCAGCTCGTCCGCCGTAAGGCAGCCGATAAATTTGCCCTTATAGGGCGTGCTCAGCTTCGATTTTCCGCGCCCGGAACCATCGGAGGCCTGGATCAGGATCTTTGCGTCCTCTTTGTAGAGCCAATCCTTAACCTTTTCAAAACCGGCCACTGCATCACCGGATTTGCGCGCCAGGCTGAGCAGCTCGACCAGACGGCGGACCACCTGCCGCTCGACTTCTTGCGGCAATTCGTCCGGCAGCTGGACCTGAGCCTTGAAGCCGCGGGCAAACAGTTTCTTTTTGACTGCAGTTTCCAGCGCCTCGCGGGTGGAGGCTACATAGACCCCACGGCCCGGCAGCTTACCCATTACATCAGGCACGACCTGACCGTCGGGACCCATCACAAAACGGATGAGTCCCTCTTTGGGCTGGATCTCGCCAGTCGCGATGCATTTACGCTCGCTCTCGCCGTTCCGGTCTTTTGTGGCGCCGCCGCGTGTCATTCAGCTCTCCTATGCGAAACCTGGAATCAGGCTTCGCTTTCTTCTTCGCCAGCCTCTTCGCTGTCTGCTTCTTCAGCTTCCAGCTCTGCCGGATCAACCCAGCCCAGCATAATGCGGGCAGTCATCACCATATCCTGCGCCTCTTCCAGCGACATGCCGAACGGCTCCAGAATACCGTCATCCTTCACGCGTTCGCCGCCGTCATTGGTCCAGCCGCCGGCCAGTTCCCAGTCAGCGCAGGTGGCAAAGTCTTCCAGCGATTTCACGTCATCCTTGGCCAGCGCTTCCACCATCTGCGATGTCAGGCCTTCAAACTGGATCAGGCTGTCTTCGGCACCCAGTGCGCGTGCCGCATCCAGCGCGGCCTTTGCCTGTGCTTCCAGGTAATCACGGGCACGTGCCTGCAATTCCTCAGCGGTACCTTCATCGACACCGTCGATGACCAGCAGTTCACTCAGTTCGACGTAGGCGACTTCTTCCAAGTTGGTGAAGCCTTCGGAGACCAGAAGCTGGGCAAAGAATTCATCCAGATCCAGGGTTTCCATGAACAGTTTGGTGCGTGCCTCAAACTCTTTCTGGCGGCGGGCTGATTCCTCTTCCTCGGTCATGATATCAATGTCGAGGCTTGTCAGCTGCGACGCCAGACGCACGTTTTGCCCGCGGCGGCCGATGGCCAGGCTCAGCTGTTCTTCCGGCACCACAACTTCGATCTTGCCGGCTTCTTCATCCAGAACAACTTTGGAAACCTCGGCGGGTTGCAGCGCGTTCACCAGGAATGTCGGCTGATCTTCGTTCCACGGGATGATGTCGATCTTCTCGCCCTGCAGCTCGTTCACAACGGCCTGCACGCGGGAGCCGCGCATACCCACACAGGCGCCGACCGGGTCGATCGAACCATCATAGGAAATCACAGCGATTTTGGCGCGCGAGCCGGGATCGCGGGCAACCGCTTTGATTTCGATGACGCCATCGTAGATTTCCGGCACTTCCATCTTGAACAGCTCAGCCATGAACTCAGGCGCTGTACGCGACAGGAAGATCTGGGGCCCACGCTGTTCGCGGCGCACATCTTTGATATAGCAGCGCACACGGTCGTTCGGACGATAGCTTTCGCGGCCGATCTTTTCGTTGCGGCGCAGAATGGCTTCGCCGGCGCCCACGTCGACGATGACATTGCCGTATTCTTCGCGCTTGACCAGACCGTTGATGATGGTGCCGGCGCGGTCCTTGAATTCCTCGTACTGGCGGTCACGCTCAGCTTCGCGGACTTTCTGCAGAATCACCTGCTTGGCCGACTGGGCGGCAATCCGGCCCATCTCTACCGGCGGCACTTCCTCGACATAGGTTTGACCCACTGCCGGGTCGGCCATGTACTGGCGCGCCTGATCAACGGTCAATTCTGCCTGGTAATTTTCCAGCTCGTCATCGGCAACCACGGTGCGCACGCGAGTAAAGGTGGCACGGCCGGTCTTGCGGTCGATCGACACGCGGATGTCCATTTCGGCGCCATAGCGGCTTTTGGCGGCGCGGGCGAGACTTTCTTCCATCGCCTCAATGACCAGACCGGGGTCGATCATCTTTTCACGTGCCACGGCCTCAGCGGTTTGCAACAGCTCCAGCTGGTTTGCAGAGGTGATCGCCATTACTTGTTCTCCTCGTCAGACTCTTCGGTCTCGATTTCGTCGAATGCGTCTTCGTTCAGCGTGCCGGCCTCTTTGCGCTGGCGCAGCATTTCCTTGATCAGCTCATCGGTCAGGACCAGCTTGGCGTCAGTCAGCCAGTCGAATTTCAGACCAATGGTCACGGGTTGGCCCTGATCCTCGATGTTGATCAGAACCTCATCGTCTTCAGTACCCGCCAGTTCACCCTTGAAACGGCGGCGGCCGCCGACCAGTTCTTCGGTTTCGAGCTTGGCTTCATAGCCTTCGAACATATCGAAATCTTTCAGCCGGGTCAGCGGGCGGTCAATTCCCGGGCTCGACACTTCCAGCGCATAGGCATCAATGATCGGATCTTCGACATCCAGGGTCGCGCTGACCGCGTTCGAAATCGCAGCGCAATCATCCACCTCGATACCGCCATCCGGCTTGTCGGCCATGATCTGCAGCGTTGTCGTCTTGCCAGACATCAGCCGGATTCGCACCAGCTCATATCCCAGATCCTCGATCACCGGAGAGACGATCTCGGCCAGGCGCCGGTCGATGGCGGCTTTGGCAATCAGGTCGTTGGTCATCAGACCTCCACTTGGAGCGAGCAGGCAGGCCTGCAAACACAAAAAAACGGGCGCGCGGCCCGTTGATATTCCCGGTGGAGCCTTGAGCCAGAGGTTCAACGCGCCGCTGTTGTCAAAGGCATATAGGGGGGATTCAGAGAAACTGCAAGGCTTGAGTTCCCGCGGCCTTAAACCGGCACTATCCCCGCCACCAGCGTTCTGCAATGCGGCCATCGTCAAGCGGCACCCGCTGTCCCACTGTACGCGGGATGCCGACGTCGTGCCGGGCGGCCAGAGCCATGTCTCTGGAAGACGGGTGATACAGGAACTTGCCTCGCTGCAGCAATCCGCACGGTTCCGGCAACGCGGCCACATCAACATAGCCGTCGCGTAGTGCCTCAGCACGGACAGAGGCATCAGGGATGACAGTGATCTCTACCGTATCGACCCAACCCGCGGTGCCGGCCTTGTAATGACCAGCCACCCGCGAGGCTCGGAAATGTCGGCCTTCCTGTGCGCTTGCAACGCGGTAACAGCCTGTTCCAACCGCATCAGAAAGCGAAACAGGCAGAGCACCATCCAAGGAGACCAGCTGACCCGCATCGGCAAGCAGATACGGCAGGTGCGGGTTCGGTTCCACCAGTTCCAGCAAAAGCTGATGACTGCCCAGAGCCGTTGCAGTTCTGAGATCTGCGCCTTCAACTCCCAGCACAGTCAAGGATGCAACCACATGCTCTGCTGTCAGCTGCGTGCCCTCATGGAAAACCGCATCCTCGCGCAGGTCAAAGGTCCAGGTGCGTGCATCCGGCGCCGATGTCCAGCTGACAGCCAATTCACCGCGCAACAGACCGTCTGATGAAATTTCTGTCAGGCGGTCATAAACTGCGCCTCGGGCGGCCTGTTCCAACATGCCGCCTTCGCGCGGCACCGCCACACGCAGCACACCTCCAGTTTTAGGTGATGCATTGACCGAACCGCCCGCCGCCGCCAGCAAGGCAGCAGCAGCACCTGAGGTAAACAGCGCACGGCGGTCGATGCGCGTCATGGCACAAGCTCTCCTGCAATCCGGTCCATCGCCCGGACCAGCTCGGCGCTGATTCCCGGCTCGGACAGAGCATGGCCGGCATTGCGCACCATCTTCAACTCTGCATTTGGCCACAGTTCGTTCAGGCGCCAGGCCGAAGACGGCGGACAAATCATGTCATAGCGGCCTTGCACAATAACCCCCGGGATGTGGGAAATCCGCCCCATGTTGGCAAGAATCTGACCATCATAGTCAAGAAAACCACCGTTGCTGAAGTAATGGTTTTCAAGCCGGGCGAAAGCACGCGCATAGTCACCGGGGCTCTCACCGCTCTGGCCATTGGAATACACGGAGGCCAGCGCATTTTCCCAGGCGGACCAGGCCCGACCATAGCGGACCTCTTCCTCAAGCCTCCCTGAGAACAGACGCTTTTGATATGCCGCGATCATGTCACTGCGCTCTGCATCCGGGATCAAGGAGACGAACTTGGCCCAGGTTTCCGGCCAGAATTTTCCCGCACCACCGCCATAAAACCACTCCAGCTCAGCGTTTGTCATCAGGAAGACACCGCGCAGAATGATGTGCTGCACCCGGTCCGGATGGGTCTGCGCATAAATCAGCGCCAAAGTGGCTCCCCAACTGCCGCCGAACAGAATCCATGAGTCGATGCCAAGCTGGCTTCGAATCAATTCCATATCCGCCACCAGATGCCAGGTCGTGTTATTCTCGCAAGACGCATAGGGGCGCGACCGGCCGCATCCGCGTTGGTCGAACAGAATGATTCGATAAACCAGCGGATCAAAATAGCGCCTCATCGCCGGGCTGCTGCCGCCGCCAGGTCCGCCATGGCAGACTATCACGGGAATTCCGTTCGGATTGCCGCTTTGCTCCGCATAGATGCGGTGGCCCTGGCCTGCGTCGATCATGCGCTGGTCAAAAGGCTCAACCGGCGGATAAAGATAATGCACAGCGCGCTTTTGGTCCGAGTATCTATCCATTACTGACCTTAGTGAAACGTCAGACTACAAAAGAGCACACGGAGACAGGAATGCAAGCGCCTCAATCCACAGTCGACCCTGCGGAAGTCGCCAAATTCGAAGCGATGGCGGCAGAGTGGTGGGACCCGAACGGCAAGTTCAAACCTCTGCATATGCTGAATCCGTGCAGGCTCGACTATATCACCAGCCAGATCGCTGGCGAATTTGGCCGCGACCTCAGGTCACAGCGCCCGTTTGAAGGATTGCGCCTGTTGGACATCGGCTGCGGCGGCGGGCTGCTCAGCGAACCAATGGCACGGCTTGGCGCAACAGTGGTCGGTGCCGACGCGGCTGAAGGCAATTTGCCGGTCGCGCGTATTCATGCCGAGCAATCCGGACTGGAGATTGACTACCGCCACACCACAGCTGAAGCGCTGTCAGAAGCTGGCGAAGAATTCGATGTGATTCTGAACATGGAAGTGGTCGAGCACGTGGCTGATCCACTCAGCTATCTGACGGCCACCAGAGAACTGCTGAAACCCGGCGGCCTCGAAATTTGCTCTACCATCAACCGAAATCCCAAGAGTTTTGCGGTGGCAATTGTCGGAGCAGAAGTGATCATGCGCTGGCTGCCCCGCGGCACGCACGAGTGGTCCAAGTTTATCACCCCGGATGAGTTGTTCGAATTGCTGGACAAAGCCGGTCTGAAACCGGTGGACCGCAAGGGATTCGTGTTTAACCCTATCACTTGGAACTGGTCGATCTCGGAACGGGATTTGTCTGTGAACTATGTGACCGCCAGCATCAAACCCGCCTGACACAACTATCCAGCCAGGCAGTGATACCGCAGCTCCCCCTAAGGATAGGTGGTAATCCTTCTGCGCTCTTTAGCGGAGACGCCCTGCTTGATAGCATCAAATTGCGAAATTGGAATGTTTCGTATTATCACCAGGGCGAAAGCTCTTGAACTGAGTGAATGCTTGTCACTGAAGAAATAGTGGCACCTCCGCCAGAAGGTTCCGAAACCGCCACTCACGGAGTGTTTGGACCGATGGTGAAAAAAGGCGCCTGCTCGCGGGCGTCTTTTTTAACTGGCTTTGAGAATCAACCGCTTCGCCCTCGGACCGAAGCCCCAATCAGCTTCCCTCCAATTTACCGCGCAGCTCTCGCAGAATTGGCAAAGTTGCGCGGACCCGGTCGCTGCCAAGCTCATCTACCACTTCCGAGATTACCGGAATAATCCCTGCCAAAGCAGTATCCCGGGCCTGCTTCCCTGCCGGGCTGATCGCCACCATTTTTCGCCGGGCATCTTCCCAATCAGGCCGGACATGGATGTAACCGGCGACTTCCAGTTTGTTCAGCGTATTTGTCATGGCGCCGCGTGTTACATGGAACGCCTTGGCCAGCTGTGCAGGCGAACGTTCCAGTCCTGCCCTTGTCAAATGATTCAACACAGAAAAATGCGACAGCTCCATGCCTTTTGGCAGCACTTTGCTTAGACGCGACCGGGCCAGCTGGTCAGCCATAAGTATTTCGCTGAACAGCGATACTGCCAGGGAATGGGTTTCGTCCATCAGGGTCCGTCGAACTCCCGGTCATGGGTCAGGGAAGGCACGCGCTTGCGGGCTTCTGCTATTTTTTCAAGGTCGAGATCAACGAAGGTCACGCCGGGTTCCTGGCCGGCATCTGCCAGCACTTCGCCCCAGGGAGCCACCGCCAGCGAATGGCCATAGGTCTTGCGGCTGGGCCCGCGGGAGGCCGGGTGTTTGCCAGTCTGGGCCGGGGCCAGCACAAAGCAGCCGGTTTCAATCGCGCGGGCGCGTAGCAACGCGTGCCAATGCCCAGCGCCCGTGACATAGGAGAAAGCCGCCGGGGCAGCGATGATCTGTGCGCCGCCCTTGGCCAAGGCCCGGTGCAGATGCGGAAAGCGCACATCATAACAGATTGTCATGCCGATATTGGCGAAAGGTGTTTCAGCCACAACTGCCTGAGTGCCCGGACGGTAGCCATCGGATTCACGGTAGGTTTCCTCGGGCGTGACCTCCACATCGAACATGTGGATCTTGTCATAGCGCGCCCTGATCTCCCCCTCTGGGGATATCAGAAATTGCCGGTTGGCAAAGCGGCCGTCCTCGTCGTGGGTCTTGATGCCCAGCGAACCCAGCAGCAACCAGACACTGTGCTTGGCCGCCTCCTCGCGCAAAGCTGCAAGCACCGGATCGTCTTCCTCGTGGCACAGGACAGCGTTCTGGTGTGTACGGCTGCCGGAAAGGCAATTGGTCACTTCGGGCGTCAGTACAAAACCCGCCCCTCCGCGCGCAGCCTCCGCCATCATCGCCTTGACCGTTTCCAGGTTTTCGGCCGGAACGTCGGTGGATGTCATCTGCAGCAAAGCTGTGCGCATATCAGGTCTCCGGGTTCAGGCCGCCAGCAGCGGGTCGAGCTTGCCCGCCTGCTCCAGCGCGTAAAGATCGTCGCAACCGCCAACATGGGTTTCACCAATGAAGATTTGCGGTACGGTTCGACCGCCATTGGCGCGCTCGATCATCTCTGCCTTGCGCTCTGGCTGTGCCAGCACATTGATCTCGGAGAAGCTGACACCTTTCTGGTTCAGCAGGCGCTTGGCCGCGTGGCAGAAGCCGCAGAGAGGCGACGTGTAAATTTCAACGGTTTTCATTCAGGACCCCATGATCTGGTTTGCAAGGTTTTGGAGGAATTGGGGGCTCATTGCAACAATTGCCAGAGGTTGGCGGTTTACCTCACACTTGCGTGACCCGTGCCAGCACAGCAACCCGGACGTCCTGCGCGCCCGCTTTCAGGCAGGCATCAGTGCACGCACTAAGCGTGGCGCCAGAGGTCATTACATCATCCACAATCAGCACAGTCTGCCCTATGACTTTTTTCTGCCAGTTTGGACCAATTTTAATAGCCTCGCCCAAAAGACTGTACCGTTGATCCCTGGTCTTTCCCTCCAATGCAGGTGTGCGGCAGACGCGCCTCAGCAGATCAGGACACTGTTGTAACCCGCTCTTGCGGGCCAAGACCTCCGCCAGCAAGGCCGATTGATTGTATTTGCGTTTCAGAAGCCGTGTCCAATGCAGCGGCACCGGACAAACAAGCGGATTACCCTGCAACAGCGGTTGCGCTGCCCGGTACAGCCAATTACCCGCAGGACCGGCAATTTCCGTGCGGTCTCCATGCTTCAGGGCCAGCACCAGCTTGCGACCCTGCCCTTCATACAGCAACGCAGACCGCCCCTGGCTCCAGGGCCGCGAATGATGCAGGCAGCTATCGCATTCCTGGCGAAATCCATCAGCTTCCCCCGGCAAGGGAACTCCGCAGCCTTCACATACGGTACCGGTGACAAAGCGCATTTCGCCCCAGCAAACGGCGCATAATCCAAAGTCGCTTTCGACCAGCCCGCCGCAACCAAGGCACCGGGACGGGTAAATCAAAGAAACAGCAGTTTGAATCCGGGCAGTCAGCATCTAAATAGCCCTCATGACACAAGCACCCAAGCAGATCTTCGACCGCCGCACGCTGAACGCCCGCCGCTCACGCCGCAGTTCGGATGCTATGTTCCTGCACCAGTTGGCGCGGGATGAAGTTGAAGATCGCCTGAGTTTGGTTAACAGGCCCTTTACGACCCCTGCCGTGGTCTGCCCTTTTCCTGAAGTCTGGGACGGGTTCCTGACCGGGACTGCTATTGTACCGGATGGCGATGTGCTTTCGCTGAAAGAAGGAACACATGATGTGGTGATCCACGCCATGTGTCTGCATTGGGCCAATGACCCGGTCGGCCAGCTGATCCAATGCCGCCGCGCGTTGAAGGAAGACGGGCTTTTGCTTGTCATCCTGCTGGGCGGTCAAACCCTGCACGAGCTGCGCACCGCAATGGCCGAGGCAGAGACCAGCGTGATGGGCGGTTTGTCGCCACGCGTAGCCCCGATGGGTGAGATCCGCGACTTGGGCGGCCTGTTGCAGCGTGCAGGATTCGCCCTGCCGGTCGCCGATCTGGTGCCGCTTACCGCCGAATACCGTGATCTGACCCACCTGATTCACGACCTGCGCGGCATGGGCGAGACCAACGCCCTCGCCCAGCGCCTGAAACGCCCAGCACCACGGGCGCTGTTTCAGATGGCAGACCGCATCTACCGGGAACATTTCGCCAATGCCAAAGGTCGGCTGCCCGCCACCTTTGAGCTGGTTTGCCTTACCGGCTGGTCGCCCTCGGACAGCCAGCAGAAACCCCTGCGCCCCGGCTCCGCACAGATGCGGCTGGCCGATGCGCTGAAAGTGCCGGAAGCCAAGCTGTGATTGCGATAATCTGCACCTATGACTGCGCCAATGAGAACCAATTGGCTTTTCGCCCGTAAAGACAGTAACTTCCACTCGTTCCCCTAATTCCAAGCCCTACAGGACCTGCCCATGCTGGACGCTGCCCGGACCGTCAAATGCCCTTCCCACGCCCCGGCTGATCACCCCGAGATTTCGGCCGGGAAGGTCGGCATCCTGCTGGCCAACCTCGGCACCCCGGACGATTACTCCTACTGGCCGATGCGCCGGTACCTGAGCGAGTTCCTGTCAGACAAACGGGTGATCGATTACCCGGCCTGGAAGTGGCAGCCGTTGCTGCAGCTGATCATCCTGACCAAACGGCCGTTTTCGTCAGGCGCGGCCTATAAATCGATCTGGAACCACGACCAGGGCGAGAGCCCCCTGATGACCATCACCAAAGACCAGACCGCCAAGATGGCAGAGGCGATGAAGGCCCGTTACGGCGATCAGGTGATGGTTGATTTCTGCATGCGCTATGGCAATCCGTCGACCAAGTCCAAAGTGCGGGCTATGGTGGAGGCAGGCTGCCAGAAAATCCTGTTTGTACCGCTTTACCCGCAATACGCCGGCGCCACCTCAGGCACCGCCAACGACCAATTCTTTCGCGCGCTGATGGCAGAGCCCTGGCAGCCTGCCGCCCGCACAATCGAGCCCTATTTCGACCAACCCGCCTATATCGACGCCTTGGCACGCTCAGTTGAAGAGTCCTATGCCAAGGCAGAAAAGCGTCCGGATATCCTGGTGGTGTCCTATCACGGAATGCCCAAACGCTATCTGATGCAGGGCGACCCATACCATTGCCAGTGCCAGAAGACGACGCGTCTGCTGAAAGAACGGCTGGGCTGGGGCGACACAGAAATCACCACCACCTTCCAGTCAGTATTCGGCCCTGAGGAGTGGCTGAAACCCTATACCGTCGATCACGTCGCCACGCTGGCCAGGGAGGGCAAGAAGAACATCGCAGTGATCGCGCCTGCCTTCTCGGCCGATTGCATCGAGACGCTGGAAGAGATCAACGAAGAGATCCGCGAAAGCTTTGAGCACGCCGGTGGCGAGGATTTCCTGTATATCCCATGCCTCAATGATGACGATGATCACGTTGCGGCACTGGCAGGCGTTATCGAGCAGAACCTGAAAGGCTGGCTGGACTAACCCGCCGCCCCAGTCCAGAAAGTATCCAATATTCAGTTTCCGGACCGGCCGGAAAACAGGGAGATATTGGATGACGCTTGCGCATTGGGGCAAAATCCTTTGGGAGCATTGGGGTATCGAGGCGGAGCTCACCCGCCTGGATGGCGAATACGATCTGAACTTCCTGGCCAAAGGCTTGGATGGCCAGGGCTATGTCCTCAAAGCCATGCGCCCCGGCTGCGAGGAATGGCTGGTCGATATGCAAGTAAAAGCATTCGAACACATCGCCAGACAGCTACCAGACCTGCCATGTCCTCGGGTGATAGTTTCTATCAGCGGCGCCTCCCTGCTGAAACTAGCGGATGGTGAAGGCCGCGACCGGCTGGTCTGGCTTCTGAATCAGCTGCCGGGCCGCTGCTATGCCAAGGCTGAACCGAAAACAGATGCTCTGATCCATGAAATCGGCCAAGTCCTGGGCAACGCCGCGAGAGCGCTGGCAGACTTTCATCACCAAGGCCTCGAACGCGACTTCAAATGGAATCTCATGCAGGCGGGCTGGATCACAGATCAGCTCTTCTGCATCACCGACCCCGCGCGCCGCGCAATCCTGCAGGATGTTGCCGCAGAGTTTTCCCATTTAGAGCCTGTTCTGGCAAAACTTCGCAAACAAGCCATCCACAATGATGCCAATGATTACAACATTATGGTGGCGGGTGAACTCGGCGCACAACGCCGGGTATCCGGTCTGATCGACTTAGGCGACATGTGCGTTGCACCGCGCGTCTGTGACTTGGCAATTGCTGCCGCATATATCGTTCTGGATCACCCGGCACCGGAGGCAGCGCTTGCGTCCATCGTTGCAGGCTACCACGCGGCATATCCGCTGACCGCCGCTGAGGTGGACCTGGTCTGGCCGCTGCTGCAAATGCGATTGGCGGTCAGTGTCGTGAATTCCACCCTCATGGCTGCAAACAACCCGGATGACCCTTATGTGACCATCTCGCAGGCGCCGGCCTGGCGGTTCCTGGAAAGCAATGGGCTGAACAGCGGATTGGTGAAAGCCCGGCTGCGTGCCGCCTGCAGCTTGCCGGTGGTCGAAGGCGCCGACCGGGTCATGGCATGGCTGGACCAGGAACGCGGCGGTTTTGCATCTTTGATGGGTGCTGATCTGGTGGATGCGCCTATGGGATCGCTGTCGGTAGAACATTCAACCTGGCCCCAGAACCCGTTTCACATGCCCCTGGAAGAAGCCGCCAGAGTCGGTGAAGAATTTGAGGATGAAGGTCGTATTTGGCTGGGGTACTATGCCGAACCCAGGCTGATTTACACAGATACCGCATTTCGCAGAGGACCGTGGAAAGCAAGCAACCGCCGTACCGTGCATCTGGCAGTGGACGCATTTGCACCGGCGGGCACGGCGATGTTCGCGCCATTGCGGGGCGAAGTGATTGCCGCCGAAAACCGCAGCAGGCACCTAGACTACGGCGGAGTAATTATTCTGCGCCATGAAACACCGGATGGGGATTCGTTCTACACCCTTTACGGTCACCTGGATCCTGAATTTCTGAACCGTTTGAAACCGGGTGATACGGTCGAAAGAGGTGAAGAATTCTGCCGCCTTGGCGATCCCAGCCAAAACGGCGGCTGGGCACCGCATGTTCATTTTCAGCTGGCGCTGACCACAGAGGGAATCGAAGCCGACTGGCCCGGCGTCGGCGATCCTGACGAAATGTACCTGTGGCAGGCGCTCTGCCCTAACCCGGCTGCGCTTCTAAATCTGCCGGCAGAAAAGGTTCTCTATCAGCCAACACGCAAAGATGACGTCCTGGCCGGGCGCCGTGCATATTTCGGCGGCAACCTCAGCCTGACTTACAGCAATCCTGTCATGCTCGTTCGCGGCTGGAAGCACCACTTGTTTGATGAATGGGGTCGACCCTATCTGGATGCCTACAACAACGTGCCACATGTCGGGCACGCCCATCCGCGCATCCAGGCCGTCGCAGCTGACCAGTTAAAGCGGGTGAACTCCAACACCCGATATCTGCACCCGGCACAAACCGCCTTTGCGGAAAAGGTGCTGTCCAAACTGCCCGATCATTTCGAGGTTTGCTTCTTCGTCAACTCAGGAACAGAGGCAAACGAACTGGCGCTGCGCCTGGCCCGCGCCCATACCGGGAAGAAGGGTATGGTGACACCGGACCATGGCTATCACGGCAATACAACCGGCGCGATCAGCCTTTCCGCCTACAAATTCAACAAGCCCAAGGGAATCGGCAAAGCTGACTGGGTAGAGCTTGTCGAAGTTGCCGATGACTACCGCGGTTCATACCGGCGTGATGACCCGGACAGGGCGCAAAAATACGCCGCTCTCGTCGACGCAGCAATCCTTAAACTTCAAGATGCAGGCCACGGCGTTGCTGGATTTATCGCTGAAACCTTTCCATCAGTTGGCGGCCAGATCATCCCGCCAAAAGGGTATCTGTCTGCAGTTTATAGGAAAATCCGGGCGGCAGGCGGTATCTGCATTGCAGATGAAGTGCAAACCGGTCTTGGGCGGCTTGGCGACTGTTACTTCGGGTTTGAACATCAGGGTGCCCTGCCGGATATCGTTGTGATGGGCAAACCGATCGGCAACGGCCATCCTTTGGGCGTTCTTGTCACGACAAAGGAAATTGCCGAAAGTTTTGACAACGGTATCGAGTTCTTTTCAACCTTCGGCGGCTCAACTCTCTCCTGCCGGATCGGGAAAGAAGTACTTGATATCGTGGATGACGAGAGCCTGCAGGAGAATGCCCGCAGCCAGGGCAAGCGGCTGATTGAAGGCCTGAAAATGCTTGAGCAGAAATACACCTGTGTCGGCGATGTCCGCGGCATGGGGCTGTTTCTCGGGCTGGAATTGATCAATCCGGACGGCTCACAAGCCACAGAGATCTGTTCCTATGTAAAAAACCGGATGCGAGACCACAGGATTCTGATCGGCAGCGAAGGACCCAAAGACAACATTCTAAAAATCCGGCCGCCACTGACCATCGATACAGATGGCACGGACATGATTGTCAAAACCCTGGATCGCATTCTTCGGGAAGTGGAAGCGTCCTGACGAGCGCCATCGGTTCATCTTCGGGCAACAAAAAAGGCGGTGGTTTCCCACCGCCTTTTCTGTAACCGTGTATCGAAATTAGTTCGATGCAACAGCCGCGCCGACCAGAACCAGCAGCAGCAGCGGCAGCAGAATGCCGCTGGAAGAACCCTGAGCTTCTTCCACGATGACCGGCGGTTCAACGTGCGGCTCGGACAGGTTGCCAGCAGTGGCAGTCGAAGCAGCAGCGGTCAGCGCAGCGGCGATAACGAGTTTTTTCATTTTAACCTCCAGAATTTGCGCGGATCAAACATCTGAACCGCGCACCCAAGACTTACCTCGTATTTTTTTCTAACCAGCAAAAACGCGGGATTGCAATTGCTTGTTATAGTTAACAGCCTAGCGCCCTGTTGCGTGTCGTCAAATTAGCAACACCTGTGTGCCTACTTTTGCCAGGCTGAACAGTTCCGCGATATGCTCATTGTAGAGGCCAATACATCCGTTCGATGATTTCCGGCCGATCTTGCGCGTGTCGTGGGTTCCATGGATTCGGTAGTACTTCCAGCCCAGGTACAGCGCATGGGTGCCAAGCGGGTTGTCCGGACCCGGCGGAATATAGGCCGGCCATTCAGGGTTCCGCTTTCGCATGTTGGGTGTCGGTGCCCAGCTTGGCCCTTCCACCTTTCGCACGACCTGCGTGCGACCGCGGCGTGTCAGGTCGTCCGACAGCGGCACAGATGACGGGAACAGCTTGTAGGTGCCTTCGTTTGCTGACCAGTAATGCAGCGCCCGGCTGTCGATATCGACCAGGATTGCCCCATTGCGAAGATTGTCAAAATAGGGCCGCCAAGACTTGGCACGGAACGCCGATATATTTCGTTGAACCGGCGGTTCAGGTTCGGGCGGCGGCCGCAAAGGATCGAACGCCTGTTCATCGTCACTTTGCGCCAGCGCAGAGGAACCTATCAACGCAGCACCACCAGCAAGGAACTGCCTCCGGCTGAAGACTTCAAAAGAGTTTCGGGGCATCACATATTCCAACTTGCGCATTCAAGGTAAAGGTCTGATGCATTTTATGGCTGGAAAGCCGCAGTCGCAAATCAATCCGGTAGTCAAGTCTGCATAATTCTGCCGGCCTGTTTGCACAGCTGCCACAGGAAGGATAAATGCAACAGCAACTGATGGAGCGAGAGAGCATTATGAATCGCGTGTTTTTGCTGATGGCAGCTGCATTTCTTACGGTCGTGGCAGCTTGTACGCCGACTTTGGAGTCTGGCAGCACTTACCGCATCAGGAATGCTGACAAGGTGCAGCTTCGGATGCTCGACTCTGTCAATGCGCTGCGTCAGGCCTCGGGCGTCCAAAACGTCCAGCTGAATGCTGAACTTACCGCCGCTGCGGCCACTCATTCGCGCGATATGTCTGTACAGAATCGGCCTTGGCACTTCGGGTCAGACGGATCGTCTCCGCTGGATAGGGTTGCCCGCGCCGGATACACGGGCACTCTGCTAGGCGAAAACATTTCCGAAACCTACGAAAACGAACAGCAAACCCTGACTGCCTGGCTAGAGAGACCGGCCACGCGTGCAGTGATCCTTGATCCCAAGGCTGTGAACATGGGCTTTTCCTGGTTCCAGGAATCGAATGGAAAAATCTGGTGGACACTGGTGATGGCAGATTAAACTGCAGCGCCGTGCAAAAGCAGGGCGCTGCGTGAAATCACCAGCAGTCAGGTCCAGCGCATCCGCGCCAGACCTTCAGTTCCCGCCCATCAGTTCCGATCAGGGCCGCAACGCGATTGTGGTGCCATCGTTCACCATCGCGTAAATTTCCTCAATCTCGCTATTCGTCACGGCGATGCAGCCTGCTGTCCAGTCGTCAACCCGGGCCGCGCGTTTGCGGTCTTTGGGGTTGTTCGGCTGCCCATGAATAAAGATTTCTCCACCCGGCCGCTTGCCGTTGGCGCGCGCGCGGGCGCGATCCTGATTGTTCGGATAAGAAATCCCAACCGACAGATGATAGCGGCTGTTCGGGTTTCGCCGGTCGATAGTATAGGTGCCTTCCGGTGTCTTGCCATCGCCTTCAAAGCGCTTGGGCCCCAGTGGCGCAAATCCCAGATCGACCTCATACTCCCGAAGGACGTCGTCGTTGTGCATCAGGTACATCTTGCGCGCACCTTTGTTGATCACAACCGAAGTGACTTGTGGGCCGTCATAACTCTTGAATCTGTTTACCGATCCGGACGTCGCACTGCAGCCCGCCAGCGCCAGGCTAGCGGCCGCACTGATGCCAAATGCCCTTCTGTTCATGTTCCAGCCTGTATTCTTTTTCTGCCTCTACACAGGCTTTAGCGCGAAACTGCTGTTAAGGAAATTCACAATTTCCTGTCCGGGGCCGCATCTCCGGTTAGTTTTTGCTCAATCGCTTCCAGCCTGCTCAACACCTCATCCCGGTAAGCGTCTGTGCGCTCTACCTCTTCCTCGCCATGAGCATCCTGCATCGAATTCACGATAAGACCGACCAGCAGGTTCACCACGGCAAAGGTTGTGACCATGATGAACGGTACAAAGAATGCCCAGGCGTATGGATGCACCTCCATGACTGGGCGAACAATTCCCATGGACCAGCTTTCAAGCGTCATGATCTGAAAGAGCGAATAGGCACTGAGCCCCAGATTGCCGAACCATTCCGGGAAGTCCTGGCCAAACAGTTTGGTCGCAATGACCGACCCGATATAAAAAATAATCGCCATCAGCAGAAAAACTGACCCCATGCCCGGCAGCGCAGTGATGAAGCCTTCGACGACCCGGCGCAGTCTTGGTGCAACCGAGATCACCCGCAGCACCCGCAAGATACGCAGCGCCCGCAAGACGGACAGACCCTGTGTCCCCGGTGCCAATGCAATGCCGACAATCACAAAATCAAACACATTCCAGCCGCTCAGGAAGAACCGAAGCCGCCGCACCAAAAGCTTGGCAAGGATTTCGACTACAAAGATGGACAAGCAGATCTTGTCGATCAGATGGATCAGCCCGCCAGCCTTCGCCATAACCGACGGAGCGGTCTCAAGCCCCAGCGTGACAGCATTGATCATGATTACGGCTGTGATGAAGCGGCCAAAGCGGCTGCTGTCCAGAATGGCTTCCAGGCGGCGGGTCGGTGTCATCACTTGAATATCCGTCATTCTCAGTCAGTCAGGGAAAATCTTGCGACGAGTTCGGTATGGGCCGACCAGCGGAACTGGTCAACAACCTGAACCCAATCAAGGCTGTAACCCGCAGAGACCAAGGTCTTTGCGTCTCGGGCAAAGCTGACCGGATTACAGGAAACATAGGCGATCACCGGCGTGCGCGCCTGAGCCAGCTGTTCAGTCTGTGCCTCAGCGCCGGCACGTGGTGGGTCAATGACTGCAGCATCAAAGGCTGCGCCAAAGGGGTTTAGATCTACTGGCAGCAGTGGATTGCGAAACAAATCGCGGGCTTCAATGGTGACTTTCTTCAGACCTTGGGCCTTGCGCCATCCGGTATCCAGTGCCTCCAGCATCTCTCTCTCGCCTTCCACAGCATGCACTTCGGCATGCTGCGCCAAGGGCAGCGAGAAGGTTCCGCAGCCGGCAAACAGATCGACGATCCGCTTGGTGCCTTTGGTGATTTCCAGCACACTGGCCAGCAGCGCATGTTCACCCTCGCGGGTGGCCTGCAGAAAGGCGCCTGCCGGCGGGCAAACACGGGCAGTGCCAAAAGGCTGCACCGGTGGCTGTTCCATCGCGACCGGCTCGTCGTCCCAGGTCAGGCGGGCAATCCTGTGCTTTTCGGCCAGTTGCGCCAGCTCAATGCGCAAAGGCCCATCCAATGGTTTGCCGTTCTTGACCAGCATGTCCAGTCCGGCCTCAGAGGTGGTAACGGTTACTGCCAGCGGCGCCTTGCGGCTGGCGCCAGCCAGCGCCAGCGCTTCGGCCACCGGTATCGCCGCCATCAATGCAGGCGCCAGCAATTGGCAATCGGGAATTTCGGTAATCACATCCGATGCCTGACCATGGAAACCTGCCATCGCCCCTTTCTTGGTGCGCCGCACCGACAGGGTGGCACGGCGACGGGAAAGCGGTGGCGAGGTGAGGATCGGCCGGAATTCTGTTTCCAGCCCTTGCGCCGTCAACGCATTGCGCACCACATCCGTTTTCCAATCCGCCACAAAGGCATCGCTGGCGTGCTGCAACTGGCAGCCGCCGCAGGATTTGTAGTGGCGACAGGGCGGCTGCACCCGGTGTTCCGAGGGCGTCTCGATCCGGATGCCAGTCAGGCGGCTGCCCTCCACGGTTCCGGTGACGGTTTCGCCCGGCAGCGTGCGCGGTGCAAACAAGGGACCGTCAGCCACGCCATCACCCTGATGGCCAAGCCGACTGATCGTTACTGTGGTTCTGGCTGCGTCAGTCATGGCCGCTCCATAGCGCGGGCCAGGCATCAGCAAAAGCAAAATACGCTGGGAACTTTATTCAGCAGCTTCCACCGTGTCCTCATCTGTACAGATAAAGCCGCCTGACTGCCGGGTCCAGAACTTGGCATAGAGCCCGTCTTTGGCCAGCAATTCTTCGTGGTTGCCGATTTCGGCAATCCTGCCCTTATCCATCACGATGATCCGGTCCATTTCGCTGAGCGTGGACAGACGGTGTGCAATCGCCAGCACCGTTTTACCGTCCATCACCCGGTGCAAAGCCACCTGGATCGCGGCCTCAACTTCAGAATCCAGCGCTGAGGTCGCCTCATCCAGCACCAGGATCGGCGCATCCTTGAGAATAGCCCGCGCCAGCGCGATCCTCTGTCGCTGCCCGCCCGAAAGCTTTACACCGCGCTCCCCCAGATAGGCATCGTAGCCCTGGCGGCCCTGCCCGTCTTCCAGATCCGTGATGAACTCATGCGCCTCGGCCTTTTCCGCCGCGGCGACCAATTCATCTTCCGAAGCGTCCGGCCGCCCATAGAGAATGTTCTCCCGCGCCGAACGGTTGAACATGGCCGTTTCCTGGGTGACCATGCCAATCTGGCTGCGCAGCGAGTTCTGTGTGACGCCGGATATTTCCTGGCCATCAATCCTGATCTGGCCTTTTTCCCCTTCATAGAGCCGCAGCAGCAATGAAACGAGTGTCGACTTGCCTGCCCCGGAGGCCCCGACAATCCCCAGTTTCTCTCCCGGTTGAATGGTCAGGCTGATGTCCCGCACCCCGCCCACATCGCGACCATAGGCGAATTCCACCTGGTCAAAGACTATCCCGCCCGCGCTGACCTGCAAATCCGCAGCGCCCGGCGCATCCTCTACCCGGTCCTGCACCGAAAGCGTCTTCATGCCGTTTTCGATTTCTCCAACATTGGAGTAGATCGCCATCATCGTGAAACTCACCCAGCCGGTCATTTGAGCAATGCGGATGGAGACGGCGCCTGCAGCCACAATATCCCCTTCGGTCGCTGTTCCGGATTTCCACAGAAACAAAGTCGCCCCGATCAGCAACACAGGTAGAATGCCCGCCAGGCACATCAGGGAGAACCGGAAGCTGGCGGAAAGATAGCCAAAATGCAGCGACTTCTCGCGGAACGTGACCATTGCGTCCTGTGCGGTGCGCTCTTCGTGGTCGGCATGAGCAAACAGTTTCACCGTTTTGATGTTGGTGATCGAATCCACCACCTGCCCCGTTACCATCGCTCTGGCGCCTGCCCTGTCTCCTGAACGTTCGCGCACCCGTGGCAGAAACCAGCGGATCAAGGCGAAATAGCCGATCAGCCAGGCCAGAAACACTCCGGTGATGCGCCAATCGATAGAGCCTAACAAAGCCAAGGATCCCACGAGCGACGCCAACGCAAAGGCAACCACATTGATCATCTCAGTCGTGACAGAGGTCACAGCCGCGGCTGTCTGCATCTGTTTCTGGGCAATCCGGCCGGCAAAATCGTCATCAAAGAACCGCACCGACTGACCCAGCGTCCAGCGGTTCAGGCGCGACAGCACCAGCGGGCTCACATTGGGCTGCACCACAATCGCGTTTGAGGCCGCAGACAAGCCAAACAACACCGGGCGCACAAACAGGAAAAAACCCAGCGCCAGCGCGATTACTGTAAAATTGCCCACGGAAAAGAACTGCTCTGGCCCGCTGGAAATGGCAGTGTCGATCACCATACCGAGGATAAAGGCAGTGCCTGCCTCCATCCCGCCGGCCAGCGCCGAAAACGCAGCCGCCATGAACAGCATCGGCCAGGCGCCGGACAGGCACCAGCGCAGGAAAGCCCCCAACCGCTGCGGTGGCGGCCCCTCAGCCGGGCGGAAGGCGTCGATCAGGTTGCCTATGTTCATTCTGCTGCCTCGATGTTCAGGAAGCCGCCGGACTGGCGCGCCCAAAGCTGTGCATAAAGCCCCTGCGCCTGCAATAGCGCCTCATGCGTGCCTTCTTCAACTATACGGCCCTGATCCATCACCAGGATACGGTCCATCTGCGCGATGGTGGACAGCCTATGTGCAATAGCGATCACCGTTTTGCCCTGCATCATGCCGTACAGTGTCTCCTGAATGACGGCTTCCACCTCAGAATCCAGCGCCGAGGTCGCCTCGTCCAGCACCAGGATCGGTGCATCCTTCAGGATCACCCGCGCCAGCGTCACCCGTTGGCGCTGACCGCCAGACAGTTTCACCCCGCGCTCGCCCACATGGGCATCATAGCCTTTGCGCCCCTGCGGGTCCTCCAGGTCCAAGATGAAATCATGTGCCTGTGCCTGTTTGGCGGCGGCGATCATCTGATCCTCAGAGGCATCCGGACGGCCATACAGCAGGTTATCCCGCACCGAACGGTGCATCAGCGCACTGTCCTGCTGGACCATGCCGATCCGGCTGCGCAAACTGTCCTGTGTCACGGCTTGGATGTCCTGGCCGTCGATCAGGATCTGACCGCTTTCGGCGTCATAGAACCGCAAGAGCAGCTTGACCAAGGTCGACTTGCCAGCACCCGACCGCCCGATCAGACCGATCTTCTCGCCCGGCTGGATGGTCATGCTGATCTTGTCCAAACCGCCGGCCTCACGCCCGTAGTGGTGCGAAAGGCCGCGCAGCTCGATTTCGCCCTCGGTCAAGTGCAGCGGGTCTGCATTGGCGACATCCACCAAGTCGATGGGCTGGGCGATGGTTTCCATGCCTTCAGCAACAACGCCCAGTTGGCGGAAAAAGGAGGTCAGTGCCCACATGATCCAGCCGGTCATCGCGTTCAGCCGCAAAGTCAGTGCCGTTGCTGCCGCCACCAAGCCAACTGAAGCACTGCCCTGCATCCACAGCATCACCGCCCAGCCGACCACACCGACAATCAGCAGCCCGTTCAGCATGACGAGAACCGCATCCATAACAGTGAAAATCCGCATCTCGACCTGAAAAGTTTTGCGGGTGTTTTCAATTGCCTCCCGGGCATAGGTCAATTCATGGTCGTGATGGGCGAACATCTTGACCGAGTGGATATTGGAATAGCTATCAACCACACGGCCCGTCACGGTAGAGCGCGCATCCGAAGACGCCTGACTGGCCGGACCAACCCGTTTGACGGTCCACATCACCAATAGCGCATAGAGGCCAAACCAGATCGCCAGCGGCAGCATCAGCCGCACATCCGCAACCCAAAGCAGCACTGCAGCGCCGACCAGATAAGCCAGCGAGAAGGTGATCGCGTCAAAGACCTGAAAGACGACCTCCCCTGCGGCTGGCGGAGTTTGCATAATGCGGTTGGCGATGCGGCCGGCAAAGTCATTCTCAAACCAGCCGACCGATTGGCGCAGAACCTGCTTATGCGCCCGCCAGCGGATCAGCGTGCCATAGTTCGGCAGGATCGCGTTGTTCAGAAGCACCACATCCAGAAACTGGATCACCGGACGCAGCAACAGGATGAACAAGGCCATCAGGATCAGTTCTGTGCCATAGTCCTGCCAGACCTGTTCGGGTGTGCCGGACATGATGTCCACGACGCGGCCCATGTAATAGATCAGCCCGACCTCAATCGCGGCCACAATCACCGACATCAGCGCAGCCAAGGCAAACAGGGTTCTAAACGGTTGGGAATAGTCGCGCAGAAACGGCCACAGCCGGGTCGGCGGCGTGTCGGTCTCAGGGTGGGCACAATAAGGATCAACGAGATTTTCAAAGAAGCGAAACATGCGGGTGCTCCAGTCGTTCGAGCATGAATTTGGAATACAGATGCAGACAGCAGGTCGCCCAAGGCTCCCACGTCCCCAACGGGGTAAGGTCTCAGGCGTTAGAGAAACCAGATCCCGTAGTACATCAGCATTCCTCCCGTCATGTGGTTGCTGCCTAAGGCTTAAGCAAGATTTTTTGCTTTGTCACCCCCCTGCGGTTGTGACGCTGCTGACAGGGTATGTCAGCGGAGGGAATCCAGCAGCTCTTCCCGGGTCAATGTGAAATCCGAGGCAATCCAATCGGTCTCAAGTTTTTTCAAGGCCGCGCCCAGCGCCGGACCCTTGAAACCCGGCAGAAGATCGCGCGATTTCACCGGAAAGACAGCCGCTGCACCCCGCGCTATTTCATTCTCTGAATGAGGCACGACTGGCTGTTCCAGTAACGCGGCACGTAAAAGCAGTGCATCCATTGCTTGTCTTGCGCCAAGTTTGTAACCCAGTTTCACTGCGCCATCAGTCCCCTCCGCCGCTTCCCGAATTGCAGCCAGTTGAACAGCCTGCGCCTTGCTGAGCCGAAGGGCTTCCTGCACCCTTTCTCCGCCCAGCGCAGCAAGCCGGCGGATGGGAGACGCGGCCCGGTCTCCCTCTAGGTGAATTAGCGGAGCCAAGGCACGATCGTCCGCACCGGGAAGCACTTTGATCAGGGCGCCTGATTGCCTCATCGCTGCTATCGAGGGCGCAGGATCCGGCGCAGCCAGAAGTTTCAGCAGTTCAGCCCCGATGCGTTCCTTGGACAGTGTCGTCAATCCGTCCAGGTTTGCAGCAATTGCCGCCAGTGCCTCAGCATCGAACCCTTCTGTGTGATCGCCATACCAGGCATGAAACCGGAAATAGCGCAGCGACCGCAGGTAATCCTCCCGGATGCGGTTCTGTGCTAATCCGATGAACCGTACTCGCCGCGCCTGCAGATCCGCCATGCCGCCCAGCGGATCAACGACCTCTCCATCCGGTCGTGCATAAATCGCGTTCATGGTAAAGTCGCGGCGGCAGGCATCTTCGGCAATATCCTTGGAGAAGGCCACCACGGCACGACGGCCATCGGTGGCCACATCTTTGCGGAAAGTTGTGATCTCATGCGGGATGCCGTCTTTGACCAGCGTCACGGTGCCGTGGTCGATGCCGGTCGGGACAGCTTTGATACCCGCCCGCGCGGCCAGCGCCATCACCTGTTCCGGCAGTGTATCTGTGGCGATATCCATATCCGAGACCGGCTCTTCCAGCAGCGCATTCCGCACGCAGCCGCCAACAAACAGCACTTGCGCGCCATCCGCTGCAACAGCCTGGCAAACGGCCTGGGTTGCCGGGTCATTCAGCCAGGGCTGATCTATCCGCATGAATGCTCCATCCGTGCTGCCAAACCGCGCAGCATCCGCGCGGTGGCCCCCCAAATGTAATAGGGGCCGTAGGGTACGGTATAATAGCGGCGGCGGGCACCGCGCCAGCGTCGGGACTCAATGATGTAGTTGTCCAGCTTCAGCACATGGGACAGGGGAACCGAAAACACCTCTGCCACTTCGCCCTCTTCCGGGCGCACAGTGAATTCTTCCCTGATCAGTGCAACCACCGGCGTCACAGAAAAACCTGTCACAGTCTCATGCTCCGGCAGGCTTCCGATTATCTTCGGCAGATCCTGCGGCAGGCCGATTTCCTCCCAGGCCTCGCGCAACGCCGCAGCACCGGCATCCTTGTCACCAGCATCCACCTTGCCGCCAGAAAAGGCAATCTGGCCCGGGTGGTGTTTCAGGGCCGAGGACCGCTTGGTCAGAATCAGCCGCGGTATGCCTGCAGTAAGGGAGATAGGTACCAGAACCCCGGCCGGGCGCAGCTTGCGCCCTTCTGGCAGAACCGTTCCGGGGTTGAGGTCAAAATCAGAGGAGCCGCTGCCCTGCTTGCCCAGGGCAGCGGCGAGATTTCTGGTGAGCTGTTGAGCAGCGTCACTCACCGGGCGGGTTTTCCGCGTCAAACCCTACGCTCGCCGGGTCCAGATCGTAATGCGCGCCACAGAACTGGCAATCGGCAGTGACCCGGCCATCCTCGTTCGTCATAGTGCCTATGTCCTTGGCCGAATAGATGGACAGGCTTTGCCGTACCCGCTCTTCGGAACAGGTGCAGCCGAAACGGACGGCCTGGAAATCATAAACCCGGGGTTGTTCCTCGTGAAACAATCGGATCAACAGGTCGGTCGGCGATACTGACGGACCAACCAGCTCCAGTTCCTCCACCGTATTCAGCAGCATGGTGACCCGGTTCCAGTTCTCTTCCTGGTCGCCGGAAACAAGATCGCCGGCCTGAAGAACGTCTCCCGATCCTTCCCCCTGCGCCGCAAAAGGCGACGCCTTAGGCATACTTTGCAGCATCACCCCACCTGCGCGCCAATGCGCAGCCACGCCAGGCTCAGCGGACTTTCCGAAACTCAGCTTGAACATAGTCGGCAGCTGTTCAGATTGGGCAAAGTAAGCTTCGGCGCAGGCCCGCAGCGACTGACCAGAGAGCGGCGTAATCCCCTGGTAAGGCTTGGTGCCATTGCCCTGGTCGATCAGGATGGCGAAATATCCTTCGCCGACTTGGTCAAAGGGATTGCTGTCTGTCAGCCGGTCGCGATCAAAGCTTGCATAGGCGCGGATTTGGCCAATCTCGCCTTCCTTCTGCGGCGCGTAATAATCGGTTGCGATCATCCGCACCGCACCTTTGGACTGAACCTGCAGCGACAGCTTCCAGCGGAGCGAAATGGTTTGCCCAATCAGCGCTGTCAGCAGTGCCATCTCGGCAACCAGCGCCTCGACTACTGGCGGGTAGTCGTGCTGTTTCAGGATACCATCCAGAACACCGTCCAGCCGCGCCACGCGGCCGCGCATGTCGGATGCATCAAGCTGGAAAGGCAGGACGGTGTCGTCCCACGCGATTTTCGAACCAATAGTCATGGGGTTTCCTTACGCGCCGGGGATTGGCATACCGGGGCTATATAGGAGAAACAGCAGCAGAGTGAAGGGGCCAGCCGGTGATCAGACGTTTTGGCGAGACGCCGCAGAAGGGTCAGACCTACCGCAGACGTCCCGGCGCCTATGCATTGCTGCCGCGAGACGGCAAGCTGCTTGTCACCTGTCAGTATGATCCAGACCCGGATTTGCAGCTGCCGGGCGGCGGTATCGATCCTGGGGAATCACCGATTCCTGCATTGCACCGCGAAGTCTATGAAGAGACCGGCTGGAAAATCTCTGCCCCGCGCAAGCTGGGGGTTTTCCGGCGCTTTGCCTATATGCCGGAGTATGATCTTTGGGCCGAAAAGCTATGCAATATCTATGTGGCCCGGCCGTTGCGCCGCATCGGCCCGCCGCTGGAAGACGCGCATGAAGCGCTTTGGATAGCACCGCAAGAGGCTGCCACCCGTCTGGGCAACGCCGGCGACCGCCATTTTGCTGCCCAGCTGGCAAGTCGTATGTAACAAGACCGGTTGCGCTGTAAAAATGCATTAAATCCCAGCAAAGCCAGGACATCAGATCAGCAGCTGTGAGGGTTTTCTAGGGCCCCTGATACTCGAACAAAGTGGCGGAAACATCATCCTCCAGACCGTGTTCCTTGCTCATTATCTGGGTCAATTGCCAATATAGGTCGTCCAAAAACTCTTTGCCGCTCCGCTCTGGTCCGCATTTTTGAACCAGATCAAGCAGGCCTTCAGGCTCTAACATGGAGCCATCCTCCAGACGCGCCTCGGTGAATCCGTCGGAGAACAGCAGAAGACGGTCACCGCGCTCCATTGTGAACTCTTCCTGGCTGTACCCGATATCCGGCACCAGACCGACCGGCACCCCCCCCTTGCCGATGAATTCCAGATCGCCGTTCCTGCGCATCAGCAGCGGATGCGGATGACCGGCCTGCACCATTTTGACAGTTCCATTGCGCAAATCAGCAATGCAGTAGGCCATGGTGAAGTATTCTTCGATCCCGGTATCAGCAATCAGCCGCGCATTCAGAAGGCTGGCAACTTCTTCGGGCTGGCGCAAAGCGTAAAAACGGTTGAACCGTTTCTCCATGCCGACATTCTGATCAAAGTAGTTGGACGACAGGTATCCACCCAAACGCGCAGTCATCATCGCAGAGGTGATGCCATGGCCTGAAACATCAATCGAATAAAACCCGATTCGATTGACACCAGGTGAGAACATTCCCACCAGATCGCCGCCGATATGCCCGCAAGGCTTCAGCAGCAGACTGACAGAGGAAGATCCAAATTCCTTGTACAGTTCCGGCACCAGAGATTCCTGGATTTTTCGGGCTTGGATCAAATCCTTGTCGATTGCATCGTAGACCCGCTGCAACTCACCCAGTGTCTCAGACACAATACGGTTCTTTTCAGACAGTTCCCGCTGCATTCGCAGAATGCGCTCCCCCGCAGAGATCCGCGCCCGCAATTCATCCGAGCTGACAGGCTTCGTCAGGAAATCGTCAGCGCCCGCGTCAAGTCCTTCGGCTACCTCATTTTTTTCGCTCTTGGAGGTCAACAGAATGAAATACGCATAATCTTCGCTGGCGCGCGCGCGGAACGCGCGGCAAAATTCCAGCCCGTTCATGCCCGGCATCATCCAGTCGCTGAGAATCAGATCAGGGGTTTCTGCCTGGCAGATCTCCATCGCTGCCTCGCCGCTGTCCGCTTCAACGACATCGAAACCCCACTTTTTCAGGGATGCTACAAGGATACGTCTTTGCAGCCGGCTGTCATCCACAACCAGCACACGGCGTATTGATCCGGCCACTGTCTGGTCCTCGTCGTCCATCGAACTTTCTGGCAGCACCGAAGGCACCTCACAAATGGCAAAATCAGAAGATCTTGTGATACAATCGGTCCAGAGATTTAACAGGCGGTGAAGCCTAAAATTTTAGCTTCCTTCTTTATTTCACCATATTTTTACTGCAATCAACTTAAGAAGTGCGCACAGCGAAAGATCGTAAGGACGTATCACATGATTGACTGGCCGCGCGTTTCAGAGTTGCGCGAGGAAGTAGGCCCCGAAGATTTCGGGGAAGTTGTTGAAATCTTTCTCGAAGAAGTTGAAGAAGTCATCGGCAAGCTGGACGGCGGCAACCGTAGTCAGCTGGAACAGGACCTGCATTTTTTAAAAGGCAGCGCGCTCAACCTTGGGTTTGAAACGTTTTCCTCTTTGTGCCTTGACGGCGAACGCAGGTCTGCGCAAGGCGAAGCTGACAGTGTCGATGTCAACGCCATTGTTGCCAATTTTCAAGCTTCCAAGTCCACCTTTCTGACCGGACTGGCAGAGAAGTTCTGATCCCTTAGGGGCCTAAATCACGAACTGCACCAGTGTCTCATCCTGGGTGATATCCGTATAGGTCATGCCCGCTGCATCCAGACGCGCGAACAACTGCTCGAAATTTTCCGGACGTTTTGTTTCAATACCGATCAGAACCGAGCCAAAATTGCGCGCCGACTTCTTCATATATTCAAACCGGGCGATATCATCTTCAGGCCCCAGAATGCCCAAAAACTCCTTCAACGCACCGGGGCGCTGAGGCAAACGCAGAATGAAGTACTTCTTCACCCCTGAATAGCGCTGCGCCCGTTCCTTGACTTCGGGCAGCCGCTCGAAATCGAAATTACCGCCGGACGTAAGGCAAACAACTGTCTTGCCACGAATCCAGCTACGCACGTCTTGCAACGCTACGACCGACAAGGCACCGGCCGGCTCCAGCACAATACCTTCCACATTCAGCATTTCGATGATGGTGGCACAGATCCGGTCCTCGGAAATGGACAGCACATCCGGCAACGGCACATCCTTCAGGATGTCGAAGGTCTGATGGCCGATTCGCCCGACTGCAGCACCATCGCAAAAGGTATCAACATGATCCAATGCCACCGGTTTGCCTGCAGCCAGCGCCGCCCGCAGGCAAGCCCCGCCTGAAGGCTCCACAAACAAACTGTGGACCTCATCGCCAAACCAGGAAGCCACACCGGAGGACATGCCGCCGCCGCCCACCGGCAGGATAACATGGTCCGGCGCCTTGCCCAGCTGCGCTTCGATCTCGACGGCGATAGAGGCCTGGCCTTCGATTACATCCGCATCATCAAAAGGCGACAGGAAATGCCCCCCCTTCTCGGCGCACCATTCCTGCGCTGCAGCCAGGCAGATGTCGAAATAGTCGCCGACCAGATGGATCTCGATATTGCTGCCACCGAACATCCGGGTTTTCTGGATCTTCTGCTGTGGCGTGGTGACCGGCATGAAGATCACGCCTCGCCTGCCCATATGGCGGCACATGAAGGCAACACCTTGGGCGTGATTGCCGGCCGAGGCGCAAACGAACAGCTCCTGATCCGGCTGCTTGCGCATCGCGTTCATTGCGCCACGGATCTTGTAGGAACGGACCGGGCTCAGGTCCTCGCGTTTCAGGTAAATGTCGGCGCCGAAACGCTCGGACAGATGCACATTGCGTTGAAGCGGCGTGGGCGGAAACACATCGCGCATCGCCGCCTCGGCCTTGCGGGCCTGGGTCTTGAAATCGCTCATGTGTCCTTCAGTGGCGCAAGCCCGCCCCCAAGGCAAGGGGCGGGCGAAAAGCATACACAAGAATACTGATAATCAGATCGGACGGCCTTCGGCGTAATGTCCAAACAACGTCGTGAGCAGGCTGATGTTGATCAGTGAGAGTGCAACAGACACCACCAGCGAGAGGACAGCCGCAATGGTCGGCGATCCCGCTGTGGAATCAAGGATGAATTGGGCTGCGTATTGCAAAGCCACCAAGATGGCCGACAGGCCAAGCAAGTCTCCGAAAGCCCCGCTCGTCGTGTTCCAGGCCTCCCGCAGCCCCATGGCAGCGCCAAGCGCCGCCGCAGGAAGCAAGACTGACAACCGCAATACAAAGTAGGTGAAAACAATAGAGAGCGGTAAATCCAGCAAAGACAGCGCGGGTGCGCCTGCCCCGCTCAATATGGTTGCAAACAACATCGCAACGAGAACCACTGACAGCATAAGACAGATCAGCACCAAAACAATCTGCAGCGATCGGCCTAAATAGGCCAGGACCCTGTCACCTTGCAGTGGCGGCACCCAGCCTTGCGGTATTTCCTCCAACAGAACAAAACGATGCCAGGCAACGACGCTCCACATTCCGATCAAAAGCGAAAGAGCGACCACTAGAAACATGGGGCCAAGCAAGCCCGAACCTTCCGGCAACAGGGTCACCACCCCCAACTGCATATCTGCCCACAACCCTGTCGAATTCAGGAATGTTGCAAGAATCGCGACGATCAACAGAGTTGGCACCAAAAAGACCCGAAGCAGGTCCCCGAAGTTGCGTACCAGCATCCCAACCGAATGGCTGAACAAAGCCCAAGGTTTCATGAAAATCCGCTCCAGTTTGAAAATCTTATTTGGCGCGGACCTTAGTTCTCGCGCACGCAGTGTGAAACCCCGGAAAACCTTGCCCTTGCGGCCAAAACCCGCTACGCCGCATGCGTTCTGACCTGAGAGGGAATTCCATGTCCGCGCCCAAGAAAGTTGTGCTCGCTTATTCCGGCGGCCTCGACACCTCGATCATCCTGAAATGGCTGCAGACCGAATACGGCTGCGAAGTTGTTACCTTCACCGCCGACCTCGGCCAGGGTGAAGAGCTGGAGCCCGCCCGCAAGAAAGCGGAAATGCTGGGTATCAAGCCGGAAAACATCTTCATCGAAGATGTGCGCGAGGAATTTGTCCGCGACTTCGTCTTCCCGATGTTCCGCGCCAACGCGGTCTACGAGGGCCTCTATCTGCTGGGCACTTCCATCGCCCGCCCGCTGATCTCCAAGCGCCTGGTTGAGATCGCCGAAGCCACCGGTGCCGATGCGGTGTCCCATGGCGCCACCGGCAAAGGCAACGATCAGGTCCGTTTCGAACTGGCAGCCTATGCGCTGAATCCCGACATCAAAGTGATCGCGCCCTGGCGCGAGTGGGATCTGTCCTCGCGCACCAAGCTGCTGGAATTTGCCGAAGCGCACCAGATCCCGATCGCCAAGGACAAGCGCGGCGAGGCGCCCTTCTCTGTCGACGCCAACCTGCTGCACACTTCGTCTGAAGGTAAAGTTCTGGAAGACCCGGCGGAAATGGCGCCCGATTATGTCTACCAGCGCACCGTGCATCCGGAAGAAGCACCTGACACCCCGGAATTCATCGAAATCACCTTTGAAAAAGGTGATCCGGTGGCGATCAACGGCGAGGCCATGTCGCCGGCGACCATCCTGACCGCTCTCAATGAATACGGCCGCAAGCACGGCATCGGCCGTCTTGACCTGGTCGAAGGCCGCTTTGTCGGCATGAAGTCGCGCGGCATCTACGAGACTCCGGGTGGCACCATCATGCTGGAAGCCCACCGCGGTATCGAATCCATCACCATGGACCGTGGCGCGATGCATCTGAAAGACCAGCTGATGCCGCAATACGCCGAGCTGATCTACAACGGCTTCTGGTATTCGCCGGAACGCGAAATGCTGCAGGCCGCTATCGACGCAAGCCAAACCCATGTCTCCGGCACCGTGCGTGTGAAGCTTTACAAGGGCTCGGTGAACACCGTTGGCCGCTGGTCGGAAAACTCGCTCTACTCCGAAGCGCATGTGACCTTTGAAGAAGACGCCGGCGCCTACGACCAAAAGGACGCCGCCGGCTTCATCCAGCTGAACGCCCTGCGCCTCAAGCTGCTGGCAGCCCGCGAGCGTCGCGTCAAAAAATGAGTGAATACGACGACATAGACGGCGAATTCGAGGACGATTTCGCGGAAGAACTGGATATGTTTGTCGAAGCTCAGGACACCGTATGGGCGGATGTCCTGAGTGAACTCACTGCAGGACAGAAGACGAGCCACTGGATGTGGTTCGTCTTTCCCCAACTGGCGGAACTTGGCCGCTCACATATGGCGCAGCTTTACGGGATCGAGGATCTTGCAGAGGCAACCGCCTATCTGAACCACGAAAAACTGCGCGCCCGCCTTGTGGATGCCTGTCAGCTTGTTCTGAAACACCAAGGACAGGATGCCACACAGATATTTGGCGACATTGATGCCAAGAAACTGCGATCATCGATGACGCTGTTTGCCGCGGTACCGGATGCGCCTCGGGAATTCCAGCAGATCCTCGATGCATTCTATGGCAGCCAACCCTGCCCGCTGACCAAGGAAGCACTTACCGTCAGGTAACCTTAGACTTCCCCTTTGGTCAGCATTGCCTGACACGTCTTGCCTGCCTAACCCTTCCTCCAAAGAGGGAGGAAGACATGGCATTGGACGAAATTGCCGCAGGCATTCAGAGCGGTTTGACCGGCAAAAGCTTTGTCGGCTCGCTCAAATTCGATTGCGGAGAGGACGGCGTGATTGTCCTGGCAGACGGAACCGCCAGCACGGCAGACCAGGAAACCGACTGTACGCTGCGGCTGTCTTCTGAAAATCTGACCAAACTGCTGACAGGCAAGCTCAACCCGATGACTGCTGTTATGATGGGCAAGATCAAGATATCAGGCGACATGGGTGTCGCCATGAAACTCAGCAAACTGATCGCCTGACGTTTCCCCTTACCTGGCATATCCTAGATATGAGCGGGGCAAAGCTCTTCCTGCACTCAGATTTTCACATCCCTCATCTGCTCGTAAAACGGCATCGCCGCATCAAGCACCGGTTGCAGTTCTTCCGGAATCTCAGGCAGCTCTCCCTCTGGTCCGGCAAAACCGCTGGAGTTCCATACAGCCCCGTACCAATGCGAGGCCCAAACACCATCATCTTTATGCCCGCCTTTTGGCCAATCCAGCATCTTCGGCGAAAACGGCATACCAATCCTCTCGCACAGCTGTTCAAGTTTGGCAGCCGGGTCTTCGCGAATATCATGACTGTCCACCACAACAGGTCTCGGACCCCAGCTGCACACCAGCTCGAACAATTCCGCCTGCTGACGGACTCCGATATCCTCCAGCGTGGGATTTTCCCGCTTCGCCGCATAAGATGCGATCACTCGGGCCGGGTGCCGGATCAGAAAGACATTCGTGACTTCCCGCATCCAATCCCGCGGCACGCCGGGAATCATGTGCTGAGTCATGTGCTTCTGGTAGTAGAACGGTTTGGCCGCCGGCACCGGCCCCAGCAAGGCCTGCGCCACGGTCTCAGGATCTTGCGTCTGGCTTTCCAGAATTTCTGCGCGCATCGGATGATCAAGACCGGTCATTGCCAGATAGGCCGCATAAAACGGCTCATCCACAACCGCACAATCGCCCCTGTTGCCGAATGCATACATCAGTGCGGTCGACAGATTCCGCGGCCCGGACCACATGGCAACCCGCATCAGGCGCACTCCTGTTCAATAAGCGCTTTGTACAAACTGCGGATACGCTTCGTCACCGGTCCCATCTCGCCGCTGCCGATTTGCCGCCCGTCAATATCTCCCACCGGTGTCTGTGCGCCGAATGTGCCGGTCAAAAAGGCCTCTTCCGCACCATAGGTGTCGACCAGCGAATAATTCCGTTCAAAAACCGGAATGCCGTTTTCGCGGCACAGATCGATCACTTTCTGCCGGGTAATCCCGTTCATGCAATAATCGCCGGTAGAGGTCCAAACCTCCCCCTTGCGGACAATGAAAAAATTGCAGGCATTGGTGGTGTTCACAAAACCATTCACATCCAGCATCAGGGCTTCATCTGCGCCAGCTTTCTCAGCTGCGACGCAGGCAATGATACAGTTCAGTTTGGAATGTGAATTCAGCTTGGGATCCTGTGTCATCGGCAGACCGCGGATATGCGGCACCGTCGCCAGTTTGATCGGCCGCGGCAGGTTGGGGCGTGAATGCTCCATGATAATCGCCATCGTCGGCCCTTGCTGCGACAAAGACGGATGCTGGAACGGCCGTGTTTTCACACCACGGGTAACCATCAGCCGCGCATGGGCATCCGTGGTCATGCCATTTGCCTTCTGCGTCTCTAACACTGCATTTTTGACGGAATCCTGATCCATGCCAATGTCCAGGTCAATGGCTTTGGCAGCCTCAAACAGCCGGTCCAGATGCGCATCAATGAAGGCCCAGGTACCATTGTACAGCCGCAGCCCTTCCCAGACGCCGTCCCCCAGCATAAAGCCGCTGTCATAGACGCTCACCCTGGCTTCGACTTTTGGAACGATATCACCGTTCAGATAGATCAGGATCTCTTCGTTCCGCTGATCCTCTTCGGCCTGGTGAGTGCTCATTTTTTTGGTCATGGGATCCTCCTTGGCCGGCACGTTAGTAATATAGGATCCGGAATCCAAACGATAACGCGCTGTCACCAGTCCGTGAAATCCTGACTTGCCGGGTTGAGCAGAAGAACATCAGTCGGCAGGCTGACAGCATCACAGGCTGGGAGTCGGGAATGCGAATCTTTGAAAGTATAAGGCCCTTTGTATTGACCGGTTTGATTGCAATCGGGGTCGCTGCGCACGGCAATCCTGTTCTGGCACAGTCAACTGCCACATTGACCGTTGCGGGCGGCTGCTTCTGGTGCGTTGAAAGTGATTTCGAAAGCGTGCCCGGGGTTATCGAGGCAGTTTCCGGATACACAGGGGGCAAAACGAAAAACCCGACTTACAAGGAAGTCACCCGCGGCGGCTCAGGCCACTATGAAGCCGTCCAAATCACTTTTGATCCCGCTAAGGTTTCCCGCCAGCATTTGCTGGAGCTGTTCTTCCGCTCAGTGGATCCAACCGATGCAGGCGGCCAATTCTGTGACCGGGGCGACAGCTATCGCACGGCAATTTTCGTCTCTAACAAAGAAGAAAGAGCTCTTTCCGAAAAACTCAAGAAAGAAGCTCAGCAGGCCCTGGGACAGGAGATTGTTACCCCTGTTCTGCCGGCCAGAACCTTCTATAAGGCCGAAGATTACCATCAGGATTACTATAAGGGTGACAGCCTGGTGTTTACCCGGTTCGGACCCAAGCGGCAGGCGGCAGCATATAAACGCTACCGCCAAGCCTGTGGTCGCGATGCACGCGTCGTGCAGCTTTGGGGCGACACAGCTCCGTTTGCCAAAGGGCACTGAACCCAGGCCGCAGCGGATCAGAACCGGGCGGCCTGTACCTCTTGCAAACTTGGAATAACATCCGCAGTGCCCTGGCGTGTAACCATAAGGGCGCCTGCACGGCTGGCCTGTTCCATTGCCTCTCCCATTGTCAGCCCCAAATCCAGTCCTGACAGGACATAGCCGGTAAACGTATCCCCAGCACCGGTTGTATCCACCGGCGTCACCGGCAGCGCAGGTATATCTCTAGCGGTGCGCGCTTTCCCGTCGATATGCCGAGCCCCCCTGGCACCCAAGGTAATGACCACATCCGCAACACCAAGCTCACCCGGTTTTTTGCCGGTGGCCTGCTGAAGCTGCTGGGCTTCGATCTCATTCAAGATCAGGAAATCCAGATACGGCAGAACTGCCTTCACTGCAGCGGCATCAAATGGGGCGGCGGCGTAGCAGACGCGCATCCCCTTTTCCCGGCCCATCCTTGCCGCTTCGGCCTGCATATTCGTTTCGTTCTGCATCACCAGAATATCGCCGGAACCGGCTTCAGACAGCGCGTGCTCCACCTGCTCCCGGTTCAGCTCACGATTGGCCCCCGGAAACAGGATAATCTGATTTTCTCCCTGAGGGTCTACAGCGATAATGGCGTGCCCGGTAGGCAGCTCTGATCGAAGGATATAGCTGCTGCCAACCCCATATTCCTCCAGCCGTTCGATCGCCCAGCCGCCATCCGGGCCCACAGCCCCTATGTGCTGCACAGTGCTGCCCGCCCGGGTCGCTGCAACAGACATATTGGCACCCTTGCCGCCAAGAAATCGGTCAAGGCTGCGGGCGGCAAGGGTTTCCCCTGCCGCGGGCAAATGCGGCATGGCATAGACCATGTCCGCATTGATAGAGCCAAGATTCCAGATCGCCATGCCTGATCACCCGATGTTGCAGGCTGCCAGAACCGCCATGTTCAGAATGTCACTGGTGGTGGAGGTGGTCGAGCAGATCTGGATCGGCTTGTCGATACCTGACAGGATCGGACCAATCACAGTGGCCCCCCCCATTTCCTGCATCAGTTTGACAGAAATAGAAGCCGAATGGCGAGCCGGAACGATCAGAATGTTGGCCGGACCGGTCAGGCGCTGGAACGGGTAATACCGCTGTGCACGTTCGTTCAACGCCACATCGACAGTCATTTCGCCTTCATACTCGAAGTCGACACCGCGCTCGTCCAATACAGTTGGCGCCACATGCATTTTCTCGGCACGCTCCGACACCGGATAACCAAACGTAGAGAAGCTGACAAAGGCCACACGTGGTTCAAGGCCCATGTGACGGGCGACCACGACAGCACGCTCAGCGATGTTTGCCAGGTGGTTTTCATCCGGCCATTCATGCACCAGCGTATCACCAATCAGCACGATCCGGCCCTTATGCAGCAGCGCAGTCACACCGGCGACCCCGTGATCAACGTCTGCATCAAACACATGGTTGATCCGGTCCAGAACATGCGCCGACTTGCGGGTTGCACCGGTCACCAGACCATCACCATGCCCATGCGCCAGCATCAGGCTGGAAAACACATGCCGGTCACGACCTACAAGGCGATGGATGTCCTTGTGGTCGAACCCTTTCCGCTGCAGCCGGTTGTACAGGAAATCCTTGTACATATCGAAATGAGGCGTGTTGGCGGCGTTAATGATCTCCAGCTCGCGCACTGCGTCGCCAAGGCCCGCCTTCTCCAGCTTGACCCGGACGTCCTCCTGACGGCCCACAACCAGAGATTTGCCGAAACCGGAACGCTGATACATCACCGCAGCACGCAGTGCCCGCGGATCGTCCCCCTCGGCAAAGATCATCCGAGACTGGGCAGAACGCGCTCTGGCATTCAGGCCGCGCAGGATCGAGGCCGTTGGATCCATACGCGATTTAAGGCCAACCTCATAGGCATCCATGTCCACAATCGGGCGGCGCGCAGCCCCTGTATCCATGCCTGCCCTGGCTACGGCAGGTGGAATCCGGTGGATCAATCGCGGATCAAACGGGGTCGGAATGATATAATCCCGGCCAAAGGTCAGTGACTTGCCATAGGCCAGCGCCACTTCATCTGGCACATCTTCGCGTGCCAGAGCCGCGAGCGCGTGGGCACAAGCAATCTTCATCTCGTCGTTGATCGCACGTGCGTGAATATCCAGCGCGCCACGGAACAGATAGGGAAAGCCCAGGACATTGTTGACCTGGTTCGGGTAATCCGAACGTCCGGTGGCAACAATGGCATCCACTCGCACTTCATGTGCCTCTTCCGGCGTGATCTCCGGATCCGGGTTTGCCATGGCAAAGATCACTGGATTGTCAGCCATGGATGCGACCATTTCCTGGGTCACCGCACCTTTGACGGAAACACCAAGGAAAACATCGGCTCCGCGCATCGCCTCTTCAAGAGTGCGCAGTTCTGTGCTGATCGCATGGGCCGATTTCCACTGGTTCATGCCCTCGGTGCGACCCTGATAGATCACGCCTTTGGTGTCACAGACAATGCAGTTTTCGTGCCGCGCGCCCATGGCCTTCAGCAGTTCGATACAGGCGATGCCCGCAGCACCCGCCCCGTTCAGGACGATTTTTACATCCTCAATCTTTTTGCCTGACAGATGCAGCGCATTGATCAGGCCGGCCGCACAAATCACCGCGGTGCCGTGCTGATCGTCATGGAAAACAGGAATATCCATCTCTTCCTTGAGCTTCTGCTCAATGATGAAACATTCCGGCGCCTTGATGTCTTCCAGGTTGATGCCACCAAAGGTTGGCCCCATCAGCTTGACCGCTTCGATGAACTTGTCAGGATCTTCCGTGTCCAATTCGATATCGATCGAGTTCACATCGGCGAACCGTTTGAACAGAACGGATTTGCCTTCCATCACCGGCTTGGAACCCAAGGCGCCCAAATTGCCCAGACCCAAGACAGCCGTGCCGTTCGAGATCACCGCAACTAGGTTGCCTTTGTTGGTATAGTCATAGGCTGTTTCAGGATTCTGTGCGATGGCCTCGCAGGGAACCGCAACGCCCGGAGAATATGCCAGCGACAGGTCCCTTTGCGTGGTCATTGGGACAGTGGCATTGATCTCCCATTTGCCCGGGGATGGCGCCATGTGAAACGCCAGGGCTTCTTCGTCGGTGATCTTGTTCTTGGGCATTTGGTTTTGTGTCCTCTCCTCGTCGCCGTCTGTCTTAGCCCAGCCCAGGGCGCCTCTCAATCCGCGGTTTCAAGAATCTGTATCGTCAGATTTTAGAAAAATGCGGCTAAAAGGCGATAATTTCCGTCAAGATTTCGTCTAAAAGTAGACCGCAGAATGCTGTAGTTTCTTAATAGGTATTAACACGCACCTGGCGTCCAGGTGGCGCTGAGGTCAAAAAGTCAGGGACCTGCAAGCAACAGTCAGAACGGCGTTTGTCCGCCCGAAAAGGGCATAGGATCAAAGGAAAAGTGAGGAATGATAAGCTTCCACAACAATTCCGGGGCAATGGTAGCCTTGCAAACATTGGGCGGAGTGAACTCTCAGCTCGGCCAAACGCAAGACAGCATTTCCACTGGCCAAAACGTTAATTCAGCGCAAGACAATGCAGCGCTGTGGGCGATCTCCGAACTGATGAACTCCGACATTTCCGGCCTGAGCTCGGTGTCGGACTCTTTGTCGCTGGGCGAAGCAACAGTCGCGGTTGCGTCAGCCGGGGCGGAACAGATTACCGATACCCTGACAGAAATGCGGTCATTGGCCATCATGGCCAGCAGCGGCATGGGCGACTTCAGCAAGTACGAGGCCGCCATGGCCGAGAAGACGGAACAGATAAACTCAATCATCTCGTCTTCTGACTTTAACGGAGTGAATCTTCTGAAAACAGACGTCGACGGAGGCGGCGGCACCGGGCTGACAGTACCATCTGCAATCTCCAGTGACGGCAGCCTGAACACCCTGAACGTTGACGGCGTCGACTTCGAAGGCAGCCCACTGTTCGATCTCGGCGGCCGCACCGCAATCACCGATGGCGCCAGCGCCTTGACGGCTCTGGGAGAAATCGAAGGTTTTCTGGCCTATGCAATCGAAGGCGCGGCAGCGCTGGGATCCAGTGCCAATCAGCTGGCTGGCCAAGGTGATTATGTCAGCAAACAGTCGGATGCCCTCACCCGTGGTGTCAGTTCAATGATCGACACAAGCATGGAAGAGGCTGCGGCTCAGTGGCGCGCTTTGCAGGCGCAACAGCAACTGAGCACCGTATCACTCTCCATCGCTAACTCTATGCCAGACACACTGCGCAACCTCTACTGACAACAGCCTGCCGCCGGTCCGCCCGGCGGCAGCCACATCCGGGTTTCCCTCGGACTCCCCCCATTGTAAATGTCTTGCAACGACGACCCCGGGGGACCTTCAATGACCGTAACGCCCATGATGGCGCAGTATCTCGAAATCAAGGAAGCACACGCGGATGCGCTCCTGTTCTACCGGATGGGCGATTTCTACGAGATGTTCTTTGAAGACGCCGTAAATGCGGCAGAGGCTCTGGACATCGCGCTGACCAAACGCGGCAAACACAACGGAGAAGACATCCCCATGTGCGGCGTGCCGGTTCATGCCGCCGAAGGCTATTTGCTGACCCTGATCCGTAAAGGTTTCCGTGTCGCCGTCGGTGAGCAGCTGGAAAGCCCCGCTGAGGCCAAGAAACGCGGCTCCAAGTCCGTGGTCAAACGCGATGTGGTGCGGCTGGTGACCCCTGGCACCCTGACCGAAGATTCCCTGTTGGAAGCACGCCGCCACAACTTCCTGGTCTCTTATTCCGAACTGCGGGATGAGGCCGCTCTTGCCTGGGCCGACATCTCCACAGGCGCGTTTCACGTGATGCCGGTTGCCCGCGTCCGCCTGTCTCCGGAACTCGCCCGCCTTGCCCCTTCCGAACTAATCGTCGCCGACGGCCCCGCCTATGACGCCGCGCTGCCACTGGCTGATGAATACAAGATTCCGTTGACCCCGCTGGGCAAAGCCAGCTTTGACAGCACCGCAGCAGAGAAACGCATCTGCAGGCTGTTCAACGTCAGCGCCCTGGACGGTTTCGGAACTTTCACCCGCGCAGAAGTCTCTGCCATGGGCGCGCTGATCGACTATCTGGAAATCACCCAGAAGGGCAAACTGCCGCTGTTGCAACCGCCGCAGCAGGAAGCCCAGGACCGGGTGGTCCAGATTGATGCAGCAACCCGCCGTAATCTGGAACTGACCCGGTCCCTCTCCGGAGGCCGTGCCGGCTCGCTTCTGTCAGTGGTGGACCGCACCGTCACCCCCGGTGGTGCCCGCCTGCTGGAACAACGCCTGTCCAGCCCGTCCCGGAATCTGGAGACAATACACCGGCGGCTGGCTGCCCTAGATTTTGCAGTAGTGCACAACCGAACTGCTGAAGATCTCCGGTCTGCCCTGCGCAAGACACCTGATCTCGACCGCGCCCTGTCCCGTTTGGCGCTGGAACGCGGCGGTCCTCGTGACCTCGCCGCCATCCGCAACGGCCTGTGCCAGGCAGAAGCCATTGCGGATCTATGTGTCGGGATGGAGCTGCCGGAGCTCATGTCCTCCGCTCTGTCAGATCTGCGGGGGTTCGACGATCTGCTGTCACTGCTGGACGCGTCGCTTGTGGCAGAGCCTCCGCTGATGGCACGCGACGGCGGATTCATTGCTGCCGGCTATGACCTCGAACTGGACGAGGCCCGCACCCTGCGCGACGAGGGCCGCTCGGTCATTGCCTCGATGCAGAAACAATATGCCGAACACACTGGCGTGACTTCGCTGAAGATAAAGCACAACAATGTGCTGGGATATTTCATCGAAACCACCGCAACTCACGCGGATAAGATGATGTCTCCGCCGCTGAACGAAACCTATATCCACCGCCAGACCACAGCCAATCAGGTGCGGTTCACCACAGTGGAGCTCAGCGAGATCGAAACCCGTATCCTGAATGCAGGCAATTTGGCACTGGAGATCGAAAAGCGGCTCTATACAAGGCTTTCTAGCTCAATTCTGGACTGCGCGGCCCGGCTCAACACTGCCGCTCGCGGTTTGGCAGAACTGGATCTTCTGACAGGGCTTGCTGATCTGTCACGCGCAGAAAACTGGACCCGACCAAAGGTCGACACCAGCCGCGCCTTTCACGTGGAGGGCGGCCGCCACCCGGTGGTGGAACAGGCTTTGCGCCAGCAAGGCGGCGAAGCGTTTGTAGCCAACGACTGCGATCTTACTGCTCAAGACGGCGCCGCGGTCTGGCTGCTCACCGGTCCGAACATGGCCGGTAAATCCACCTTCCTGCGCCAGAACGCACTGATTGCTCTGCTTGCCCAGATGGGCAGCTATGTCCCGGCTGAGGCCGCTCATATCGGCTTGATCAGCCAGTTGTTCAGCCGTGTCGGCGCCTCTGATGACCTGGCCCGTGGCCGCTCCACTTTTATGGTGGAAATGGTCGAAACCGCCGCCATTTTGAATCAGGCCGATGACCGTGCCCTGGTGATCCTCGATGAAATTGGCCGGGGCACAGCCACCTATGATGGCCTGTCAATTGCCTGGGCAACGCTCGAACACTTGCATGAGATCAACCGCTCCCGCGCGCTGTTTGCCACCCACTACCACGAGCTGACACAGCTCGCCGGCAAGCTTGAAGGCGTCGAAAATGCCACTGTTGCAGTGAGAGAGTGGGAGGGTGAAGTCATCTTTCTGCACGAGGTCCGCAAAGGCGCCGCCGACCGTTCCTATGGTGTACAGGTCGCCCAGCTTGCCGGTCTCCCCGCATCGGTTGTTGCCCGCGCCCGTGATGTACTCGACATGCTGGAGCAGGGCAGCCGCGAGGGGGGCACCAAGATCCAGATTGACGATCTGCCGCTCTTTGCAGCGGCCCCGCCGCCGCAGCCGAAGACCCCTACTGGCCCATCTCCAGCCGAGGCGCTGTTGGAGAGCATCCAGCCGGACGACCTGTCCCCACGTGAAGCACTGGAAATGCTCTACAAACTGAAAGACGCCGTTTCCTGAAGAAAAAATAGCGGCTCCGATTGGAACCGCTATTTCATCTTTCCCAAAATACTCCCGCCGGAGGCAGCGCCCCCAAGGGCGCACCCGCTACGCAGGCGTCGAGGAAACCCCGACCTGCGCTGCGCGCAGCAGCCGGTCGTGCAGCATGAACCCTTCGGCCGACACCTGAATAATGTCGCCAGCCTTGGTGCCCGGCACAGGCGCCTCAAACATTGCTTCATGTACTTTGGGGTCAAACTTGTCGCCCACTTCCGGCGACACAATCCGGATACCATGTTTTTCAAACACACCCAAAAGGGAGCGCATGGTCAGTTCCACGCCTTCGATCAGCGCAGCAGAGACTTCGCGCTGCTCGTCGGTCGCTGCTTCAATCGCGCGTTTCATGTTGTCATAGACCGGCAGCATGTCGCGGGCCAGTTTTGAACCGCCATAATTCTCTGCTTCACGGCGTGCCTTGTCGCCCCGCTTGCGCGCGTTCTCCGCATCTGCCAGCGCCCGCATAAAGCGGTCCTTCAGCTCATCCCGTTCTGCCCGGAGCGCATCAATTTCCAGCGAGGCGTCATCAAATTCCTCGGTCTGCGCTGCCAGCTCTTCAGCCTCGGCGGCGTCGATGTCATCCAGAAAGTCTTCGTCCTTGAGCTCTGCCATATTTCACCTCTAACTCCGGTCCGACAACAGTTTGCCGACCAGCTGTGCCGTGTAGTCCACAATGGGCACAATCCGTCCGTAATTCAGGCGCGTCGGACCAATCACCCCGACCGCACCGATGATCTTTCGATCCGCGTTCATATAAGGAGACACCACCAAAGAGGAACCCGAAAGTGAGAAAAGTTTGTTCTCCGAACCGATAAAAATGCGCACGCCGTCGCCGTCCTCGGTCAGTTCCAGGAATTCAGCAATATCGCGCTTGCGTTCAAGGTCATCAAACAGAGTCCGGATCCGCTCCAGCTCCTCAGCTGCTCCAGTCTCAGCAAGCAGATTCGCTCGTCCACGTACAATCAGTCGGGCCTGTTCGCTGCCGTCGTCTTCCCAGATCGCCAAGCCGCTTTCGATCATGGCATGCGCCAGACTGTCTATTTCCTGCCGCCGCGCGGCAATCTCCCCCTGGATTTGCCGCTGAACTTCGCTCAGCGTCCGCCCCTCGATCAACGCATTAAGGAAGTTCGCCGCTTCCCGCATCGAGCTTGGCGTCTGACCCGGTGGCGGTGTGAACAGGCGGTTTTCCACGTGGCCGTCCGAGAACACCAGAACAACCAATGCCCGGTCATGCGCCAGAGAGACAAACTCGATATGACGGATTTCAGCCTCATGCTTGGGCGTCAGCACCAGTGATGCCCCCTGCGTGACACCTGACAATGCTGCGCCAACCCGGTCCAGCATGCCGCCTACATCACCGGCGCTCTTCCCCAGTGTCGCGTCTATTTTCTCTCTGTCATTAGCCTTCAGGTCTTCAACCTCCAAAAGGCCATCCACAAACATCCTGAGCCCAAGTTGCGTCGGCACTCGACCGGCGCTGACATGCGGGCTGTCCAGAAGCCCAAGATACTCCAGATCCTGCATCACATTGCGGATTGTCGCAGCGCTGACTTTCTCGCTGAGCGAACGCGTCAGGGTCCGGCTGCCAACAGGATCGCCGCTTTCCAGATAGCTTTCCACAACCGTCCGAAAAACTTCCCGCGAGCGGTCGTTCAGATCCTGCAGAATATTTTGCGGGTCACTCATCGGCCTTCCAGCATTTCTTGCGGTTTCAAACATAAGAAACCGTCGCCAAGATGTCATTAAAGAGCTGCATGCCAAAAGGTCAATCGGGCTTGCATCGTCTTGGTTCCGGGGGCTATCCCCAAATCAACAGCAAAAGGATATCTCATGCGACCCTCAGGACGAGAATTGAATAAAATGCGTGCCGTCTCTATCGAGACCGGATTCACCAAACACGCCGAGGGCTCCTGCCTGATCAAAATGGGCGATACCCATGTGCTGTGCACCGCCACCATCGAAGACCGCGTGCCGCCGTTCATCAAAGGCACCGGCCTGGGTTGGGTCACCGCCGAATACGGCATGCTGCCCCGCGCCACCAACACTCGCATGCGCCGTGAGGCTTCCTCGGGCAAGCAGGGCGGCCGCACCGTTGAAATCCAGCGCCTGATCGGTCGGGCTTTGCGGGCTGGCGTGGACCGCGTCGCCTTGGGTGAGCGCCAGATCACCGTCGACTGCGATGTTCTGCAGGCCGACGGCGGCACCCGCTGCGCCTCGATCACCGGTGGCTGGGTGGCGCTGCGCCTGGCTGTGAACAAGCTGATGAAAGCCGGCGATGTACAAATTGATCCGCTGATGGACCCTGTCGCGGCAGTGTCCTGCGGCATCTATGCCGGCCAGCCGGTTCTGGATCTCGACTATCCCGAAGATTCCGAGGCCGGCGTCGACGGCAATTTCATCATGACCGGCTCCGGCAAGTTGATCGAAGTCCAGATGTCAGCCGAAGGCTCTGTCTTCTCCCGCGATCAGATGAACCAGCTGATGGATCTGGCCGCCCAAGGCACGTCCGAACTCGCCGAAATGCAGAAGGCCGCCTGCAAATGACCCGCAAACTGGAAGGCGGCAAGTTACTTGTCGCCACCCACAACAAGGGCAAGCTGGCCGAGATCTCTGAGATTCTCGCGCCGTTTGGTGTCAGCGTGGTCGGCGCCGGCGAAATGGATCTGCCGGAACCGGAAGAAACCGAAGACACCTTTGTCGGCAATGCCCGCATCAAGGCGCATGCAGCGGCCAAGGCCACCGGCCTCCCTGCCCTGTCGGATGACTCCGGCATCACCATCGACGCGCTGAACGGTGCCCCCGGTGTCTACACCGCCGACTGGGCCGAAACCCCCAACGGCCGCGACTTCAAGATGGCGATGACCCGTGCCAACGACGAATTGAACGCCGTCGGTGCCGTCGTCCCCCGGACTGCCCAGTTCCGCTGCACCCTGGTCATCGCATGGCCGGACGGCCATGACGAAGCCTTCGAAGGCGTGATGCCCGGCCAGCTGGTCTGGCCAATCCGCGGCGAACACGGCTTTGGCTACGATCCGATGTTCCAGCCTGACGGGTTTGACATCACTTGCGCCGAAATGGACCCGGCCGAAAAGAACAAGATCAGTCACCGCGGCAAGGCAGTGGCCCAGTTCATCCAGGGCTGTTTCGGTGGATGACTGGCGCAATGGGGGTTTTGGCCTCTATGTACATTGGCCCTACTGCCAAGCCAAATGCCCCTATTGCGACTTCAACAGTCATGTCTCTGCAAAAATAGACCAGAACCTGTGGGTTAGAGCCTATTTATCTGAGCTTGATAGACTCTCGGAACAGCTGTCCGGCCGGGTTCTGAACTCGATTTTCTTCGGCGGCGGCACCCCATCCCTGATGTTGCCCGAAACAGTGTCCGCCATTATCGAACGGGCACGTGAAATCTGGCCCTTTGCCAATGACATAGAGATCTCTCTTGAAGCAAACCCCGGCTCTGTCGAAGCTGGGCGCTTTGCGGGTTACCGCGATGCCGGGGTCAATAGGATCTCCATGGGCATTCAGGCAATGAACGATGAAGATCTGCGCCGGCTCGGACGCATCCACAGTGTTTCCGAGGCGAAATCCGCCTTTGACATCGCCCGCAACTGTTTCGACCGGGTAAGCTTTGACCTGATCTATGCCCGTCAGGGTCAGACCCTCGATGCTTGGCAGAAAGAGCTGCGCGAAGCTCTATCGATGGCCATCGACCACTTGTCGCTCTACCAGCTTACGATCGAGGATGGCACCGCCTTTGGCGATCGATACGCTCGCGGTAAGCTGCGCAATCTTCCGACCGATGACACTGCCGCCGACATGTATCTTGCCACACAAGAGATCTGTGCCGAATTCGGTATGTACGGCTATGAGATTTCCAACCATGCCAAACCCGGTTCGGAATCCCGCCACAACCTGATCTATTGGCGTTATGGCGACTACGCTGGCATCGGTCCCGGCGCCCATGGTCGCCTTACCCTGGACGGCACCAGGTTTGCGACTGAAACCCATCTCTCTCCCGGTGCATGGCTGCAAGCCGCCGGCGTGGGCAATGGCGAATCCCTGCGAGAACCTTTGCTAGCAGAAGATGCTGCGGCAGAATACTTGATGATGGGGATGCGCCTTTCTGAAGGCCTGGATATGGTACGTTTTTCTCAACTTGCCGGCCGGGATCTCCATAAAAACCGGCTGGATGACCTTGTACAGATGGGCATGGTCACTATCTCGGATCAAAGGTTACGCGCAACCGATCAGGGCCGCGCGGTATTGAATGCGGTTCTCCGCAATCTGTTGATGGATTAGAACAATGCGTTTCCTCTACGCCGGCCTTGGACTATTCTTTGTGGCCTTGGCTGTGGTCGGCATTGTTCTTCCTCTTGTTCCAACTGTACCTTTCCTGCTTCTTGCGGCCTTCTGTTTTGCAAACTCTTCAGATCGCCTGCACAACTGGATTCTGGCGCATAATACCTTTGGCCCGATGATCACTGATTGGCGTGACCAAGGCGCTATCCGGCCAAACGCAAAAAAGGCGGCAACCCTTTCGATTGCCGCCGTCTTTGGACTATCTCTATTGATCGGCGTACCAGCCTATGTCCTGGGTATACAGGCCATCGTATTGTCGGCAGTCCTGACCTTTATCTGGACTCGCCCTAACGGCTAAGTAAATTGCACAATTCGTCCAATTGGTCCAAGTCTGCATAGCTGATCGTGAGCGATCCGCTTTCTCCGCCAGGCTTGTGATCAATCGACACTTTCATCTTCAGCATTGCCGAAAGATCCCCTTCCAACGCACGGGTATCCGCGTCCTTTTCAACCGCCTTTTTGGGTTTCTTCGTCGAAGAAGTCTGAATCCCTGCCGCGTCTTTCTTGACCAATGCCTCGGTAGCACGGACAGACAATCCACCTTGCACGATCTTTTTTGCCAATCCAGAAGCATTGTCAGAAGTGATCAAAGCCCGGGCATGGCCTGCCGAAAGTTTACGTTCCTGAACCAGTATCTGCACATCATCAGGCAAATGCAGAAGCCGGACAAGGTTTGCAATATGACTGCGGCTTTTACCAAGCGCTTCTGCCATCTTCTCCTGAGTATGCCCGAATTTTTCCATCAGCTGTTTGTAGCTCTGCGCCTCTTCCATTGCGTTGAGGTCAGAGCGCTGGATGTTCTCGATGATGGCAACTTCCATCATTTCGAGATCAGAATAGTCCCGGATCAATACAGGAACTTCATGCAATTGCGCAGCCTGAGAGGCTCTCCAACGCCTTTCACCTGCGACAATCTCATATTGGCCGCCCGGTCGTGGCCGCACGATCAGAGGCTGAAGAACCCCTTTCTCTTTGATAGAAGCCGTCAGGTCATCCAGGTCTTCCTGCAGAAACTGTCGGCGCGGCTGGTTGGGGTTGGCCACGACATTTTCGATCGGCACCATTATCTCTGCATTTCGCGGAGCTTCTGCCTGCGTACTCACCGGCGCAGGGTTCACATCCGCCATCAACGCCGACAGTCCCCGGCCCAGCCCGCGTGGTTTTGTCTTTTTGTCTGCCATGGTTGCCTCCGGTAGGTACTCTGCATTTAGGCCGCTATCTTGTTATGCTTATTGATGATTTCTTCCGCCAAGGCACGATACGCCTGTGCGCCCAGCGAGTTGGTGTCATAGTTCAGGACCGGAAGCGCATATGAGGGAGCTTCGCTCACCCTTACATTGCGCGGGATTTTGGTTTGAAAAACCAGATCACCCAGATTGTCTCGCGCATCCTGTTCTACCTGCTGAGATAGGTTATTACGCCGATCAAACATGGTTAAAACAATCCCTTCAATGCGAAGGTTTTGATTCGCAGACTGTCGCACTTCCCGAATTGTCAGCATCAGCTGTGTAACCCCTTCCAGTGCAAAAAACTCACTCTGCAAGGGAACCAGAACGGAATGTGCGGCAACCATGGCGTTTACGGTCAAGAGGTTTAACGACGGCGGACAATCAATCAAGACATAGTCCCAATCATATTCATCCATCGCGGTCTGCCGAAGCGCATCGTGCAGAAGAAAACTGCGCTTTTCATTGGTGAACAGTTCAATATCCGCAGAGCTGAGATCCACAGTGGCCGGAATTATGCATAAATCTTCGATTTCCGTCTGACGGATAACATCTTTCAGAGACGCATCCTCAACCAAGAGATCATAAGTGGTCAGGTCACGATCAGATGCTTCGATCCCAAGACCTGTTGAAGCATTACCTTGCGGATCAAGATCCACCACCATAACCCGTAGACCACATTCAACCAAAGCCGCGGCCAGGTTTATGGCTGTTGTTGTCTTCCCCACCCCACCTTTCTGATTTGCGACCGCGATGATACGAGGCCCCTCTGGGCGGGAAAAATCAGACACGTTCTACTCCTCTGATTTTCAGGATTACTGCTTCTGGTTCTGTCAAACTTTTAGCCGGCTCTGCCTCGAACCGCCATCTCTGCCGCGCGTTATCCACTTCTTTTTTCCAGTTCTCTCCCTTTGGGAACAAAGCGACACCACCATCGGAAAGATGACGTTCCGCAAATTCAAGGAGATCTGACAAATCAGCAAGCGCACGAGCGGACAAAACATCCGCCTGCTGTGGTGCAACTGCTTCAATACGTTCGGACAAAACCGTAACAGAAGCACCGCATTCCCGCGCTGCTGAGCGCAAAAAAGCTGACTTACGCTGATCGCTTTCGATAAGCGTGACTTTCATCTCAGGCGCCTCATCAACGGCCAGAAGCGCCACAATCAAACCAGGGAACCCTCCCCCGCTACCGATATCGACCCAAGAGTCAGGAGCATCAACACAGCGGAACACTTGAACTGAATCAGCGATGTGTCTTGACCAAACATGTTCAAGACTGGCTCGGGAAACCAGATTGATCTTTGGATTCCACTTTCGCAATATGCTAACAAAGATCTCTAGACGATCTAATGTTTCACGTGAAACATTGAGCGTCTCAAGAATCCCTCGGACGCTCATGCGGTTTTCTCCTGATTCGAATTCCGCTTACGGAGCCGCGCCAGGATCAGAGCCAACGCCGCAGGCGTAATCCCATCGATTCTCGCAGCCTGTGCCAGGGTTTCCGGACGAGCGTGCTCCAGCTTTTGCTGCAACTCTTTCGACAACCCATCAATCCCAGAAAACACGAATCCATCAGGTATCCGGTGGCCTTCATCTCGTTTTAGTACAGAAATTTCCCGCTCTTGACGTGCAATGTAGTTGGCGTAAAGCGCGTCTTTTTCCATTTGACGCCGTATTCCGTCTTGGACATCAAACAATTCTGGCATCAAACCTACCACATCCTCAAAGCAAACATCGGGAAATGCCAGAACATCAAGACCAGTCCTACGGTTTCCATCTTGATTCACTCGGATACCTACCCCGGAAATTTGTTTTGGAGTAAATGTCTGCGAATCCAGGACCTGCCTCGCCGCGGAAAGTTGATTACTTTTCTCCAAGAAGGAGATCTTTCGCTCCTCTCCAGCACAGCCAAGTTCGATTGCTAAGGGGGTCAACCGTTGATCTGCATTGTCTGCCCGCAATGAAAGTCGGAACTCAGCTCTTGAAGTGAACATACGATAGGGTTCAGTCACCCCATTCGTCGTCAAATCATCGACCATAACACCGATATAACTGCTTGACCGGCTGAATGTTACCGGCTCCTCACCCTTGGCGCGCCGCGCCGCGTTGAGACCCGCAACAAGCCCTTGGGCGGCCGCTTCTTCATATCCCGTAGTGCCATTTATCTGTCCTGCAAGATACAGACCGGGGACATTCTTGAGTGACAGATCCAGTTGCAACGCGCGTGGGTCAACATAATCATATTCAATCGCATAACCAGGTTGCAAAATGACTGCTCGCTCCAGACCATAGATCGACTGAACGTACTCTTCTTGCACTTCCACCGGAAGACTGGTGGAGATACCGTTTGGATAAACAGTGTAGTCCTCTACGCCTTCTGGTTCCAAAAATATCTGATGTGATTCCTTGTCAGAAAACCGGACAATTTTATCTTCTATCGACGGGCAATACCTGGGTCCAACTCCGTCAATGTGTCCGCCATACATGGCGGATCTCTCCAGATTTTGCCGAATGATGTCGTGAGTTTTGGGATTTGTATGCGTAATCCCACAAGGCAACTGCTTGGCGCTCACAGATCCTGTCATAAACGAAAAGAAAACTGGATCTTCATCACCCGGCTGCGTGCCCAAGATATCCCAATTGATTGTACGCCCATCCAGCCTAGGCGGTGTACCTGTTTTCAGCCGGCCGAGAGGTAACTCAAAACTATCAAGACGTTCAGCCAGCTTTACTGAGGGCTTATCGCCCATCCTCCCGCCTGGCCTTGAGACATCACCAATATGAATGACACCGCGCAGGAATGTCCCGGATGTCAAGACAACTGCCTTGGCTGTCAGCTCACTCCCATCTGCCAAAATCACGCCAGTGACGACGCCAGAGCTCATCAAAAAGTCAGTCACTTCGCCTTCGATGATATCCAGGTTACACTGCCCTTCTGTCAGTTTCAGCATTTCACTTTGATAGATTTTTCTATCGGACTGGGCTCTAGGTCCTTGGACAGCAGGCCCTTTTCTACGGTTGAGAAGACGAAACTGGATACCAGCCAAGTCAGCAACCCGACCCATGACACCATCCATAGCATCGATCTCGCGTACAAGATGGCCTTTCCCCAAGCCGCCAATAGCCGGATTGCAAGACATAACGCCAATACCGCTGCGTGTCAGCGTCACCAGTGCTGTTGACGAGCCCATCCGCGCAGAAGCATGTGCCGCTTCTGTACCAGCATGGCCTCCACCAACAACAATGACGTCATAAGCTGAATGTTTCACGTGAAACACTCCTTCATTTCCCCAGGCAAAAACTCGAAAAAATTTCATCTAGGAGATTCTCCACACCAATACGGCCTACCAACATTTCCAAAGCCCGAATGGCTGACCGCATCTCTTCTGCAGCTATATCATAAAACTCCGGCCCCTGCTGCAGGATGCCTTGTGCTTCTTTCAAGCTGAGCAATGCAGACAGCATTGCATCCCGATGCCGTGCTCGGGTCGCAATGCCGGCCTGAGCCGAACGGTTCTGCAGCACAACCGTGACATGGTCAACCAATCGATCGATTCCATATCCAGATTGGCCGGAAATAGCATTCTCTTTGTTATCCCGTTGATCCGCTTTCGGTCGCAGGCAAATATCACCTGGCCGCATGTCAACATCCAGGATCTCTCCATCCTCGGCCAGACAGACACGCAGGTCTGCTTCCTCAGCCCGCTTTCGCGCCAGAGCGATCCCTAAGCCTTCGACATGATCTTCGGTCTCACGCAGACCTGCTGTATCAAGAAGTGTGACGGGCAGACCGGCAAGATCCATACGAACTTCGATAATGTCGCGGGTGGTGCCAGCGTATTCGGAAGTAAGAGCTGCCTCGCGGCCGGCAAGCGCGTTCAGTAAAGTTGATTTACCTACATTGGGCGCTCCGACAATGGCCACTTCGAAACCATTGCGAATCCGTTCGGCAATTTTGATACCGTCGGTTTCTTTTTCAAGGCCGGCCTGAACTTCGGTCAGCAACGCGGTGACTTCCGGCGTAACGTCGACGGGCACTTCTTCGTCCGCAAAATCGATGGTAACTTCGATGAGAGAGGCCGCCCGGATCAGATTGGCACGCCAGATTTCAGCCAGCTTCCCCAGTCCGCCGGCAAGGATTACCTGTGCCTGCTTGCGCTGCGCTTCGGTTTCGGCATCGATCAGATCAGCCAAGCCTTCGACTTGGGCCAGGTCCAAATTTCCATTTTCCAAAGCCCGGCGCGTGAATTCGCCTGGCTGTGCCATCCTCAGCCCATCGATTCGACTCAGCGATTCAAGCACGGCAGAGATTACGGCCGTGCTTCCATGTGTTTGAAATTCAACAGTATTTTCACCAGTGAAGCTGTTTGGTGCTGAAAAGGACAGAACCAAAGCCTCATCCAGGTGCTCACCTGATTCGTCGCGCAAATTCCGCAGACAGGCACGCCGGGCAGGCATTTCTCCGCCGCAAAGCTGCGCGCCGGCATCCAATGCTAACGGACCGGAGACGCGGATTACCGCAACCCCGGCCTTCCCTTGGGCGGAGGCCAGCGCAAAGATCGTGTCCATGGAATGGCCCTTCTCTCTCGCCGGCCCGGATCAGGTGTTCATCGAGTCGAAGAACTCAGAGTTCGACTTGGTCTGCTTCAGCTTCGACAGAAGGAACTCGATTGCATCTGTCGTACCCATCGGGTTCAGGATCCGGCGCAGAACAAAGGTCTTGGCCAGATCGATCTTGTCGACCAGAAGATCCTCTTTCCGGGTGCCGGATTTGAGGATATCGATTGCCGGGAACACGCGCTTGTCGGCAATCTTGCGGTCCAGCACGATTTCCGAGTTACCGGTGCCTTTGAATTCTTCAAAGATCACCTCGTCCATACGCGAGCCGGTGTCGATCAGCGCCGTTGCGATGATGGTGAGCGAACCCCCCTCTTCGATGTTCCGCGCAGCACCAAAGAAGCGCTTCGGGCGCTGCAGCGCGTTTGCATCAACACCACCGGTCAGAACTTTACCCGAGGATGGCACCACGGTGTTAAAGGCCCTACCAAGTCTTGTGATGGAATCGAGAAGAATCACAACATCTCGCTTATGTTCGACCAGACGCTTAGCTTTCTCGATGACCATTTCCGAAACCGCAACGTGGCGGGTGGCTGGCTCATCAAAGGTGGAGGAGACAACTTCGCCCTTCACCGAGCGCTGCATGTCGGTCACCTCTTCCGGGCGCTCGTCGATCAACAGAACAATCAGATAGCACTCCGGGTGGTTCTTTTCGATCGAATGCGCAATGTTCTGCAGGATCACGGTTTTGCCGGTCCGCGGCGGTGCGACGATCAGCGAACGCTGACCTTTACCGATCGGGGCAACAAGGTCGATCACCCGGGCGGAACGATCCTTGATGGTCGGATCCTCGATCTCCATCTTCAGCCGCTCATCCGGATAGAGCGGCGTCAGGTTATCGAATGCAATCTTGTGGCGCGCCTTCTCAGGCTCTTCAAAGTTGATCTTGGTAACATTGGTCAGCGCAAAGTAACGTTCGGTCTCCAATGGCGCCTTGATCTGGCCTTCTACCGTGTCACCGGTGCGCAGTGAATACTGGCGGATCATGTCAGGGGAAACATAGATATCGTCCGGACCCGGCAAGTAGTTTGCCTCTGGTGAACGCAGGAAGCCAAAGCCATCCTGCAGCACTTCCAGCACCCCGTCGCCGGCAATGTCCCATCCCTCGTCTGCGCGTTCACGCAGGATCTGGAACATCATCTCACCCTTACGCATGGTCGAGGCGTTTTCGATCTCCAGCTCTTCCGCCATGGACAGCAGAGCCTTGGGGCTTTTTGCCTTGAGATCAGCGAGATTCAGGGATTGCTCGGTCATATATACGGCCTCTACTCCCCCGTTTATTCAGGGGGTCGGTCTGACGACAGGAATGGAAAACACGGCATGCCCGGACGGGCCCGCTGAGAGCCATACATAGGGAGTCGTTTCAGACGAGTCAAACGCCGGCTGCACGTGTTTCGGGGCTGCTAGGCCCGTTTCTGAGCCTCTGCGTCAGAATTTGAAGATAACCGAGATCACAATCACCAGCATCAGGACGGTAGGTACCTCGTTCATCATCCGAAACTGCCGCCCGGTGCACATGTTTCGTCCTTCCTTGAAGTCGCGATAGCGGAACAGCAGCCAATGATGGAACCAGGTCATGGCAATCACTGATACGCCCTTGGTCCAAGGCCAGATGGAGCTCCAGTCGACAATCCCCGGCGTCAGCACAATGAGCAGCCCTGCAGCCCAGGACACATACATCGCCGGACGCATGATGATCCTAAGAAGCTTCTCCTCCATTTGGAGGAAGATTGGCACTGCTTCCTGGACCTTCTCTGCCTGCTCCACATGATACACAAACAAACGGGGAAGATAGAAAAGACCCGCCATCCAGCTGAGAACTGCCATGATGTGCAGTGACTTTGCATATGGGTAGAGCGTGAACATGACATCGCTCAGGTCCATGGGCGGTTCTCCCCGGTTTGGTCTGATCACCCTAATAATTAAGAAAGTATTAGAAGGATGATGTTTTTGTAGTGTGCATGGATTTCAGTGGATAAATGACTCTTCCTCCGCTTATCCCCAGCAAGGATAAGATACCAGCTGGGATGGGACAGGAAACGTTGATATTTTCTTAACGCCTTAGAAACAAGGAATGTTAAGAATGTGTTTACCTTTCCAGCCTTGGGGATAACACCGGGAAGATCCGGGGAAAGCCGGCATATCCACGAACAAAAAGTTATCCTGACTCACAAGGGACGACTCAGCCGACAGAATCCTGAGATTTCAGTCAACCCCTGGAGTCTTTACTTGAGCGTGGAAAACCATACAAAACGTCCTGAAATGATCTGCGTCTTTCCCACGGGGTTTTCCACATGACTGCCCACATAGTTCTGGCATCCGGTTCTGAAATACGGGCGCATCTGCTGCGTCAGGCCGGTATTGAATTTGTCACTGACGTGCCGCGTCTGGACGAGGATGCGATCAAGGCTGCGCTTTTGTCCGAACAGGCTTCGCCGCGGGACATTGCGGATGCCCTGGCTGAAGCCAAGGCCCGCAAGATTAGTGGCAAGCACCCGGGCAAGCTCGTACTTGGATGTGATCAGGTGCTAGATTTTGAAGGTAAAATCATCTCCAAACCTGTCAGCGCCGCAGAGGCCGCTGATCAGCTTAAGCAGATGTGCGGAAAACGCCATATGTTGTTGTCTGCGGCGGTGATCTACCGCGATGGGGAACCCATCTGGCGACATGTTGGTCAGGTCCGGCTGATGATGCGGAAATCTTCGAACACATATATAGATGACTATGTGTCCCGGAACTGGGAAAGCATCCGGCATGCAGTGGGCGCATACAAGCTGGAAGAAGAGGGCGTGCGGTTGTTTGCCAGCATTGACGGCAGTTACTTTAATGTCTTGGGATTGCCGCTGATGGAGCTTATCAGTTACCTGGGTTTGCAAGGGGTGATCGAGCAATGACAGAAGCAAAAATCCCGCTGGCCGGCGTGATCGGCTGCCCTGTGGCGCATTCCAAATCCCCTCAGCTTCACCAGCATTGGCTGAAAACACACGGCATCGCTGGCCACTATGTTCCTATGCATGTGGAGCCGGAGAACCTGGCCGAGACCATTCAGGCAATGCCGAAAATGGGGTTTGTTGGAGCCAATGTCACCATCCCTCATAAAGAGGCGGTGATGAAGATTGCCGACACGGTGACAGACAGGGCCAAGCTGATAGGAGCCGCCAATACGTTGATCTTCCGTCAGGACGGCACTGTCTTGGCAGATAATACAGATGGCTACGGTTTCATTACGAACCTGCATCAAGGCGCGCCCAATTGGGATCCGAAATCCGGGCCGGCGGTTGTTCTGGGGGCTGGCGGTGCTTGCCGGGCGGTTGTTGCCTCCTTGCTGGAGGCAGGCGTGCCAGAAATCCTGCTTACCAACCGGACACGCGACCGGGCGGATCAGCTGCAGAAGGATTTTGGCAGCCGCATTAAAGTCCTGGAATGGGTCCAGGCTGGCAACGCAATTGAGGATGGCGCGCTGATCGTGAACACCACGTCACTTGGAATGGTGGGCAAGCCACGCTTGCGCGTACCGCTTGACGGTCTGCGTCCAGACGTTGTTGTCACCGACCTCATCTATGCGCCCCTGAAAACCGATTTGCTGCAAACCGCTGAGGATGCGGGCTGCACTGTTGTTGACGGGCTGGGCATGCTTTTGCATCAGGCAGTGCCCGGATTTGAACGTTGGTTCGGTCTCCGTCCCGAAGTTGACGCAGGCACGCGCGAAGCTGTGCTCGCATGAGCTTCTGCCTTGGCCTCACCGGTTCAATCGGCATGGGGAAAAGCACTACCGCCAAAATGTTTGCAGCCCGAGAATGTGCAGTCTGGGATGCAGATGCAGCTGTTCACAGGCTTTATGGCAAAGGCGGTGCAGCGGTTCAGTCGATGCAGTCTGTCTTTCCAGAGGCGATAGCAAACGGTGAAATCAGCCGGGCTAGGTTAAAGCAGATCATTGGCCAGGACCCGGAAGCGCTGAAGCGGATCGAGGCGATTGTTCATCCACTGGTCGCACAGGACCGGGCAGAATTTCGTGCGTCGGCACAGAGTGACATCCTTGTTTTCGACATTCCTCTGTTGTTTGAAACCGGAGGCGACGCGGAAATGGATGCAGTCGCCTGTGTGAGCGTCGATGCGGAAACCCAACAGGAGCGGGTTCTTGCCCGGGGGTCGATGACGTTTGAACAATTCCGTCATATTCTGCAGAAGCAGATGCCGATTGAGCAAAAAATCGCCCGTTCCGACTATGTGATCGAAACCGACACTTTGGAACATGCAGAGGCGCAAGTGGCGCAAGTCCTCGCAGATATCAGGAGCAAGCTGGCCGATGCGTGAAATCGTTCTCGATACCGAAACCACTGGTTTTGATCCGTTTTCCGGGGACCGGATTGTCGAAATCGGCGCGGTGGAACTGTTCAATCACATGCCGACCGGGAAAACGTTTCACAAGTATATGAACCCGGAACGCTCGATGCCGGCAGAGGCGTTTTCAGTACATGGCATCGGTCCGGATCTTCTGGAACCGCCGCAAAAACCGGAACCCGGTGCTGTGACGCTTCGGGATAAACCTGTGTTTGCCAAAATCGGGCAACAGTTTCTGGACTTTGTGCAGGACTCCAAGCTGATCATTCACAACGCCAGCTTTGATATGAAGTTCCTGAATGCAGAACTCGGCTGGATGGGACTGCCAAAGCTGCCGATGGATCAGGCAATCGATACACTGGCCATGGCGCGGCAGCGGTTTCCGGGATCACCGGCGACACTGGATGCGCTTTGCCGCCGTTTCAGCATTGATAACTCGAACCGGACCCTGCACGGCGCTCTGCTCGACTCCGAGATCCTGGCTGATGTCTATCTGGAGCTGATTGGCGGGCGCCAGCCGGACTTTGGTCTGTCTACACAAACGGCCTCAAAAGGGAATGGACAAGTAGAAGAAGATTGGCGCCCTGCCCCACGCCAAACACCGCTGCCACCGCGGATCACGGCTGACGAACTGGCTGCACATGAGGCATTTGTCGGGGAAATGGGCGATGATGCTTTGTGGAAAGCCACCTGAAGCTAGGGTGGTCAATTCAATAAAAAAACGCCGCTGAATGTCAGCGGCGTTTTCTGATCCAGTATTCGGTTGAATTACTGTGTGGGTGCAGCTTCAGCCGCTTCCGTCTGGCGGCGGGCCAGTTCATTGCGGTAGATCGCTACAAAGTCGATATTGTCCAGGTTCAGCGGCGGGAAGCCGCCGTCGCGGGTCACGTCGGACACGATGCGGCGCAGGAATGGGAAGGTCATGCGCGGGCATTCAATCAGCAGGAACGGATGCAGCTGGTCTTCCGGCACGCCAACGATATTGAACACACCGACATATTCCAGTTCCAGAACGAACAGAACGTTGCCACCTTCCTTGTTCTTGGATTCAACGGTCAGCTTGGTGATGACTTCATACTGGTTTTCAGCAGAGCGCTTTTTTGCGTCCAGGTTGACCTGCACGCCGACATCAGGCTGAACTTCGCCGCCGGTGCCTTTTTGCGCCATCACGTTTTCGAATGACATATCACGGATGAACTGGCCCAGGATGTTCATCTGCACTTGGGGCTGCTGCGCTTCGCCGTTTTCGGCCATCTGGATACTCCTGAAAATAAGCTTTGAGCTGTGCTTAACAGCTTGGTCCGGGTATCTCAACGGGGGCCGTCAACCCAGCCTGATGGGCCTTTGGGACGTTCCCGCTGGGTCACATCTTCGTAATCACCATCGATGATGTCATCCGGTTTTCCGGCTGTGCCGGGATAGTGGCGGCCATGCATGCTGCCCGGTCCCATCTGGAACTGAGCCATTGTCATACGGGCGCGCAGATAGCGATACACTGCCAGCCGCACCGGCGGCATCAGCAGGGCAAAGCCAAAGGCATCTGTAAAGAAACCCGGTGTCAGCAGCAAAGCGCCGGCAAATAGGATCATTGCGCCATGGGCCAGAGGCTCTGCAGGGTCGTTCAACTGCTGAAAAGACGATCTCAGCTGTCCCATCGCCATGCGTCCCTGTGTTTTGACCAGCCAGGTGCCGATAACTGCGGTCAGAACCACGATGGCCAGAGTCGGCCACAGCCCAATGACGCCCCCCACCTGAATAAACAGAGCGATTTCTATGATGGGAACCATCAGAAAGGCCAGGAAAAGATACATTAGGGTTTCCTTGAGATCATACGCTGCAGCGGTAGACTTGCTCCCGCCCGTCACCTACATAAGACCTGATCGCTTTGGTTTCAAACCAAGCACGAACGCCTAGTATGAGGTATCCATGGAGTCGCCTGTGATTCAGCTTTTGGTTCTGGCCGGTATTGCCGTGTTTCTGATCCTGCGCTTGAAAAGCGTGCTCGGAACACGCGAAGGTTTTGAAAAGCCGCCGGTGCCGCAATCCGAAGCACGCGGCCGCCGCCCCGATCTGGAAGTGATCGACGGCGGCCCCGACCGGGACATCACCGATTACGTAGAGGATGGCAGCCCGCAGGCGCGGGCGCTGGCAGAGATGAAGCGGGTTGAACCTTCGTTCCATGTGCAGGAATTCGTCCAGGGTGCCCGTGGCGCCTACGAGATGATCCTGATGGGGTTTGAGCATGGCAACCTGGATGAAATTCAGCCCTTTCTAGCAGAAGATGTGTTCGACAGTTTCGTGGAAGCTGTTGCACAGCGCGAGGATCAGGGCTTGAAGATCGAAGCCGAGTTCATCGGTGTGCGTGAAACCACTTTGGCAGACGCACAGTTTGATGCACAGTCAGGCCGGGCTGAGATTACCATGCGGTTTGTAGGGGAGTTGACCTCTGTCGTGCGCGACCGTGGCGGCGATATAGTTGAGGGAGATCCCAAAGCCGTGAAGCGCCAGAAGGACACTTGGGTTTTTGCCCGCGCCATGGGCGCAGATGATCCTAATTGGCAGCTTGTCGCGACGGACGCATGATTGCCGCTCTTCGGGGTGTTCTTGGGGCAGCTGCAATTGCAGGTGCCGCAATGACCGCTTCCGGGGCGCAGTCTGAAACTATGTCCAGCATTCTGGAATTCTCCCAGCTTGATGGCTGGGCCGAGGATGATCACGCTGCAGCCTTGGAGGTCTTTCTGGGGACCTGCCAGGACTTAAAAGACCCCGACTGGGCGGCTCTATGTAACGCTGCCCGGTCCCAGTCTCCTGATGGGGCAAGAGCGTTTTTCGAACTCTTTTTCCGCCCAGTTTTGATCGAAGATGGCAAACCTGCTTTGTTCACCGGCTACTTTGAGCCCGAACTCAGCGGGTCCCGCTACCCGTCCGGCCGGTTCCAGCATCCGGTTTACAAAATGCCACCAGAGGCACGGGGGGCCGGCCAGTGGCTGCCGCGCCGGGACATTCTGACCAGCGGCGTGATGCAGGGCCGTGGCCTGGAAATTGCCTGGGTCGATGACCCGGTGGAGCTTTTCTTCCTGCAAATCCAGGGGTCGGGCCGCATCCGCTTGCCTGACGGGTCGACCATCCGGGTCGGCTATGGCGGCGCCAACGGGCACGAATACAAATCCATCGGTCGCGAACTGGTGCGCCGCGGCATCTACAATGTCCATCAGGTAAGCGCACAGGTGATCAAATCCTGGGTGCGGCGAAACCCGGTAGACGGCAAGGAACTGCTGTTTCACAACCCGTCCTATGTGTTCTTCCGGGAAGTTCACAGGGTTGCCGCCTCCAAGGGGCCGCTTGGCGCGATGAACCGGTCTGTCACACCGATGCGCACCATTGCAGCTGATCCGGCCTACACACCGCTGGGCGCACCGGTCTGGGTGGAAAAGGACGGGCATATGCCCTTGCGCAGGCTGATGGTGGCGCAGGACACTGGCTCTGCCATCAAAGGGGCGCAGCGCGCCGATATTTTTGTTGGTACCGGTGACGCAGCCGGTGAAACCGCTGGCACAATGAAAGATCCAGGCCGGATGGTGGTTCTGCTGCCGATCCAGCGAGCCTATGCGATGCTGCCGGAAGAAATCTAATATGACACGGCGCAAACTGACAGGAGAAGAAATCGATCTTTGGCACAAGGTCGTGAAACACACGGAACGTTTGCAGCCGGGTGCGCATTCTTCACCGCCAGCTGCGCCGATGCCGAAACCCAAGCCGGTCAAGCAGCCAGAGCCGCGACTGGCCGCGTTTGAGCTGGGCAGCCGTGCCAAACCAAAGCCTGCAAAACATGATCTGAAACCATCGATCGCCCGCAGCCTGTCCAGTGATCCCCTGCAAATGGACGAAAAGGCATTTCGCCGGATGAAACGGGGCAAGATCAGACCGGAAGGGAAGCTGGACCTGCATGGGATGCGGATCGACACGGCACACCCGGCTCTGACCCGTTTCATCCTGTCGGCACAGGCATCGGGCAAACGGTTGGTTCTGGTGGTAACAGGGAAGGGCAAGGACCGGGATGAACCGGGTCCGATGCCAGTGCCGCGCGGCGTGTTGCGCCACAAGGTTCCGCAATGGCTGGCGTTGCCGCCGCTGGCTCAGGCCGTATTGCAGGTGACACCCGCTCATATCAGCCACGGCGGAGAAGGTGCCTATTACGTTTTCCTCAGGCGTTTTCGCTGAAACCTGTCACCTGTTGCTGGACGGCGGGCCTGACAGCGCCACAGCTACAGCACTGTCTCGGACTACGATCTGTCCCGGCAGGATTCTTCGGAAACCGTCCTGGTTTTTCTCAAACGCTTTTGTTGTTTCGCGGGCACCTTTCAACAACGCCAATAGCGCCGGAGATGTTGCCGCAACAAAATGCTGCGATTCAGCTTCATCAGAGAAAGCCGTGGTATCGACAACTTCGACGGGGTAGTCGCTGATATCTTCTATGCTGTTCAAATTACCGAGCCGTGCGCGGCCATGAAGACCCCTCAGCCGCTGCGACAGGGTCAGGATATTGTCCTTTTGCGATACAAATATTGCAAACGGCTGCGGAACCTCGGCAAAGCGCTCCATCTGTGATTTGAACACATCAACATCAAGGTCAGGCGACATCAGCACAACACCGCCCAGATTGCGCGCCGACCAGCCTGGTGTTTTGATTTCAATCTGGCGCAGGGATTCCATCGTCAGAAGCCCTCCCATGGAATGTGCCACCACGACAATCCGGCCAGCCCCGGAAGAGCGCAGCTGGCGCAGAAGCAGTTCCAGCCCATCGCGGGCAAACAATACGCTGTCGCCATCATAGGCATAGCCAAGCGCCTTGCCTTTGCTGGGCCAGGAATAGATGACCGTTGCGCCCGGAATACTAAGGTCATGTGACAGCTGGGCGGCCCGGAACGCGGTTTCCGCCTGGGTGGAATTGAAGCCATGGACAAACACGGTGACATCCTGCTCGCCGGCAGGAAACTCTTTCAGTTCCTGCCGCAGTCTGGAGGAAAAGGCGGCCTCACCTTCAAAACTCCTGCGCCCGGCCATGGTGAACTCGGTGACCGGGTCCGGGTTCCCATAGCCGAATTTCAGGGAACCGGGCTGATGCTTGGGGGGAATAGATACTGTCAATTCCAGAAAGCTGATCCCGTCGGCCCGTTCAGATCCAAACCTGCCGTCCTGCAGCGGATCACGGTTGGTGGCGGCAAAGATCGTTTTCGACGTGCCGACGGTCAAGGCTTCCGGCACTGTCGGCGAAAAAGATCTGTCCGTGCAGCCAGCCAGAGCAAACAGGAGAATAATCCAAACCGCGTGCAGGCCTTGCATGATCTTTGCCCCCAATACTTAAATAACGGCAGGCTACCGGACCTGCCGTTATTGTCCAGAGGATGCGGGCTGCCTTGGCAATCTACAGCACGTAACGGCTGACATCCGCAGAGCGGCCAAGCTCGCCCAGGTTCTTCTTGACGAATTCGGCGTTCACCGTGACGGCCTCACCCGAACGGTCAGGGGCAGTAAAGGAGAGTTCCTCGAACACCCTTTCCATCACAGTATAAAGCCGCCGGGCACCGATATTCTCAATGGTCTGGTTCACTTCGGCGGCAATTTTGGCCAGCGCGGCAATGCCATCCTCGGTGAAAGTCACAGCAACTTCTTCGGTGCCCATGAGGGCAGTATATTGCCGGGTCAGCGCATTGTCTGTTTCGGTCAGAATACGGACAAAGTCCTTTTCGGTCAGCGCCCGCAGGTTTACGCGGATCGGCAAACGGCCCTGCAGCTCTGGCAGCAGGTCAGAGGGTTTGGCGATATGAAAGGCACCGGAGGCGATGAACAGGATGTGGTCGGTTTTGACTGGTCCGTGTTTGGTGCTGACAGTGGTGCCCTCGATCAAAGGCAAAAGGTCGCGCTGGACCCCTTCCCGGCTGACGTCACCGCCGCGGGTTTCCTGACGGGCGCAAACCTTGTCGATCTCATCCAGAAACACGATGCCGTTCTGCTCGACTGATTCCAGAGCTGTGCGGGTCACGGTTTCATCATCCAGCAGCTTGTCGGCTTCCTCGCTGATCAGCACTTCATAGCTTTCGGCAACGGTCAATTTTTTGCGGGTGGTACGCCCGCCCATGGCTTTGCCAAACAGATCGCCGAGGTTCAGCATACCCATATTGCCTGCGCCGGGCTGGCCGGGGATGTCGAACATATTGCCCATCGGGTTGGATGTGTCGGCGACGTCCAGCTCAATCACGGTGTCGTCCAGTTCCCCGGCTTTTAGCTTCTTGCGGAACATCTCGCGGGTGGCTTCGCGGGCATCAGTGCCGGCAATGGCTTCCACCACACGGTCTTCGGCGGCTTTACGAGCGTTGGCCTTAACGTCGTCGCGCATGAACGCGCGTGTTTGGGCAATGGCGCTGTCCACCAGATCGCGGATGATCTGTTCTACATCGCGGCCAACATATCCGACCTCGGTGAATTTGGTGGCTTCCACCTTGATGAAAGGCGCGCGAGCCAGCTTTGCCAGTCGGCGGGAAATCTCTGTTTTACCGACGCCGGTGGGGCCGATCATCAGAATATTCTTGGGATATACCTCATCACGCAGATCGTCAGCCAGCTGCTTGCGCCGCCAGCGGCTGCGCAGAGCCACGGCCACGGCGCGCTTGGCTTCCTTTTGGCCGATGATGAAGCGGTCCAGTTCCGAGACAATTTCACGGGGGGTCAGATCGGTCATTTCAGTCCTTTCCGGGGCAAAACTTTTGGGAAAAGTTCTGCTAAGAATTTTGTGGAAAATTCTTAGCCGCCGATGGTTTCGACGGTCAGGTTTCCATTGGTGTAGACACAGATATCAGCAGCAATCGCCATGGCATCGCGGGCCACAGCTTCGGCGGATTTTTCGCTGTCCATCATGCCGCGGGCAGCTGCCAGGGCAAAATTCCCGCCGGAGCCGATGGCAGCGACATCATGTTCTGGTTCCAGCACGTCGCCGGCGCCGGTGATCACAAACATGTCCTTGCCGTCGGTGACGATCAGCATCGCCTCCAGCTTTTGCAGGTATTTATCGGTGCGCCAGTCTTTGGCCAATTCAACGCTGGCGCGGGCCAGCTGGCCCGGTGTGGCTTCCAGCTTCACTTCCAGACGTTCGAGCAGGGTAAACGCATCTGCAGTCGAACCGGCAAATCCCGCCACCACGTCAAAGCCGCCGGGTGACAGACGTCGTACCTTGCGGGCGGTTCCCTTGATCACGGTCTGGCCCAGCGACACCTGGCCGTCGCCGGCGATGACAACTTCGCCATCCTTCTTCACGCCGATAATGGTGGTGCCGTGCCAGCCTGGGAATTGATCGTCTGCCATTCATGCCTCCAAATTTCTGCTCTCTATATGGAACCATCACCTGCAGGGCACAAGGGATTGGATGCGGAGGATACAGCTGCATACGGTATGCAATGGGTGCAGATCGGGACTGAGAATCCAGCAATTGTGGGACTCGGTCGCATATCCTACATGGGGCTCACAACCGGCACAGGGTCGGCTGTTTCTAAGAAGGACTAGCGCAATGACTACAGCAAACATCTACGCGCCGCTCGGAGCAGTCACCGTTCTCCGCGTGGTCGATACCGTGATCAACGTGAAAAACGCAATCGTTGAGTGGAACGAAACCCGCCAGACCCGCAACGCTCTGGACAAGCTGTCGGACGCTCAGCTGGAAGACATCGGCCTGAACCGCGGCGACATCGCATCGCTGTAATTCATCGATCAGCACCAAATTCAAAAGCCGCCCCATTCCGGGCGGCTTTCTTCGTTCAGGGCCTGGTTCAACCGCTGATTTTATACTTTCCGGCCTGGTCTGGCAGCCAGGCTTCGATTGCAGCGGTTGCAACCACGTGCCGGGTTTCGGCCGCGGCATCTTCAACATCCAGACCCCCCTTGACGGCGCGGACACTGGCCCGGCCCCGTGGCAGGTCTGTGGCCACCAGATCGCAATCCACCGCCTCTGGCTGCTGCACGCCGATGGTCACGTCGACACGCATCTCGCTGTGGTCGATCCCCAGCTTGGAAAACAAGGTGATTGAGGAGTGATGCAGCGCGTCCTGTACCGCGCGCCGTGCGGCCTTGGTATAGTCCTGGCCGTAAAGATCATTGCCCATGCCCATTTCCAGGATGATCCGTTTCTCGCTCATTGTGCAGCCTCCATATCAAAGGACACGACAACGGCTGCATTGGCGATCACTGTGCGGCCGCCGTGGGGCTTCTCGATGTTCAGCCCGCCTTCCACAACCCGGATGCTGGGCTGGCCATAGGGGAAGATCTCCTTCAGCGCCTCAGTATCCACGGCCTCCGGTTTCTGCACGCCGATCTCGGCGTCGATGATCATGTCTTCCTTCCGGAACTCAAACAGCTCCGCCATGTTGACGGAGTTGTGCCACAGCGCATCCTTGATCGCGCGGCGGGCGGCTTCGGTGTAATCCTCCCGCCTGAGCGATGTGCCCATGCCGAATTCCACCAGTACCCGTGTCTTGGCCATACTGCCTCCTGAAATTGCATTCGTCCGGACCGTCACAGGCTTGGAAGGTTAAGAAAAGAGCCAGTTTGCCGCGAATGGCTGGGCCAGTAACAAACAAAAAAGGCCATCCCGCGAGGGACAGCCTTTGGAAATCTGTCTTGGATCAGGCTCAGATCGACTCTTCGATCCAGGTTTGCAACGCAGCCTTCGGAGCAGCGCCTGCACGGTTGGAAACCACCTGACCGTCTTTGAAGAGGAACAGCGCCGGGATACCGCGAACGCCCATGGCGGCAGCGGAGTTCGGGTTGCTGTCAACATCGACCTTGGCGATTTTCACCTTGCCATCGAATTCTGCGGCCAGCTCTTCCAGAGCGGGGCCAATCTGCTTACAGGGACCGCACCACTCAGCCCAGAAATCCACCACAACGGGGATCTCGGAGTTCCTGACTTCGGCGTCAAAGGTGGCGTCGGTGACGGCAACGGTGGACATATGCATGTCTCCATGGAGTTATGTGGCAACTGGAGTTGGAACCTATGTACGGCTTAACGGATCGTCAAGGTTCCATCCGCCGCAGCAGTGCTGCAGTAACGCGGTCGTGCGAAAGCGGCATCAGGATTGCGGTGCGGGTCCACAGCAGCGCTGTCTCAACCGCCCGGTCCGGGTAGATCTGTCTCAGCGCATGGGCATAGGCGCCCATCTGGCGCAGCAGGCCTTCGGGGCATTGCTCAGCAGTTTCTGGAACTGTGGCGTTGGATTTGAAATCCACCGCGACGACTTTTTCCGGTGTGACAATCAGCCGGTCGATAATGCCATGCAGGCGGCTGCCGTGCAGGTCCGCAGTGACCGGCACCTCCGCCAGCGTGTCGGGGTGGAAAATATGCGAGAGATCCGGGTTCTTCAGCACAGCGGTTGCTTCACATAGCAATTCAGCGGTGTCATCGGATTTTTGCAGCAGGTTCTGTGCCAGCTGCGGCCAATCTTCCTCGGCCCGACCCGGCAGGTGTTCCAGCAGCAGATGCAGCCGGCTGCCGCGGGCCTTGGCTGCTGTTTCATCCAGTCCTTGATCCCCGGCCAGGGCTTTGGCGCCTCCTAGGTCCGAAGGGCTGAGGGCTGGCGCCGGCGCTGCATAGGCAGGAGCGATGCGGGTGAAGACTTCAGGCAGGCTATGCGTTTCAGCCGCTACGGCAGTCGGAACGTCCAGCGGCAGCCCATCCCAATCGCCATGCTGTAAGCGCAGGCCGGTGCCGCCTCCAGTCACGCATTCCATGGCGCCGCCTTCGTGCAGGGCGCCTTCAACCATGCGGTACCAGCTGTCACCCGGTTCACCAGTATCACCAGCGGCGGCCACGATCAGCCACTTCTCTGCGCGGGTTAGAGCCACATACAAGAGCCTCAGCCGCTCATTCTGCAGCTTTTCCTGTGCCGTCTCACGTGCGGCCAGCATGGCGGCAGGCATCTGCTCTTTGGGTACCTTCCAAACCGGGGTGCCGCCCGCCAACATGATCTCTGGATCCGTGGGCGGCCGCCGTTTTGCAGTGTCCGGCAGAATGACGATTGGCGCCTCCAGCCCTTTGGAACCATGCACCGACATCACCCGGATCATGTCACTGGCGGCGCCCATCTGTCGTTTGATCTCCAGATCGTCCGTCTGCATCCAGACCAGAAACCCGGTCAGGCTCGGTACATCGGTGCGCTCGTAAGCCAGCGCTTGCGACAGCAGCGCGTTGATGCCGTCCTCGGCTTCTGGCCCCAGCCGGCCCAGCAGCTTCTGGCGACCGCCGTGGCGGGTCAAAATGCGCTCGATCAGGTCAAAGGGCCGCAGGAAATCCGCATTTGCGCGCAGGTCATTCAGCACCGCCATGGTTTCCGGGAAATCCCCTGCCCGCCCGCGCAGCGCAGGCCACAGGTACATCGCCTCGCGCCGGTGCGCGAGATCGAACAGCGCCTGCTCGCTCCAGCCGAACAGCGGCGATTTCAGAGCCTCTGCCAGAGATAAAGAGTCTTCTGGAAGAGCCAGAAAGCGCAGCAGCGCTGCAATGTCTTTGACTGCGAGTTCCGCTCCGACCTTGAGTCGGTCAGCGCCGGCGATGGGCAATTCTGCCTTCTTGCAAGCGCGGATGATTTCCGAAAACAGCTCTGAACGGCGCTGCACCAGGATCAGGAAATCACCGGCCGTCACAGGCCGGCGCCGGAAAGTGCCGCGTTCAGATCCATCCTCGGGGATCGTCACGCCGGTCTCGATCATCTCCTTGATCGAGCGCGCGATACGTTCGGCCAGGATCACCGTGTGGTGGCGGCTGCTGGGGCGGTCGACGGGGCTGGTCCAGTCGGGGTCTTCGTCATCCTCGACCTTTTCGACCACCGGCCACAGGTCCACCCTGCCCGGCAGATCAGATTTAAAGGCACGGTGCAGCGCCTCCTTGCGGAAACCTGCGCGGGGGCTGTCTTTGAACACCAGATCGACCAGTTTCAGGATCGCCGCTGAGGAACGGAAAGAGAAATCCAGCGAGGCATCCTGCAGCCCTGCCCCGGTTTCCGCCAACCGCTTGCCGAACTCCTCTTGCATTCGGTCAAAAGCGTCGGGGTCCGCGCCCTGAAAGGAGTAGATTGACTGCTTTTTGTCACCGACCACAAAGATGGTGCGTTCGACGTCCGAACGCGCGCCCTCGCCGGCCGTGAATTCCTGTGCAAGCTTCTCGATTACGTCCCATTGCACCGGGCTGGTGTCCTGCGCCTCATCCACCAGGATATGGTCGATACCGCCATCCAGCCGGTACAAAACCCAGGCCGCCACGCCCGGGTCGTTCAGCAATTGCCGGGCCTTCAGGATCAGGTCGTCAAAGTCCAGCCAGCCGCGCAGCTGCTTGCGGCGCTCGTACTCCGGCAGAAAGGCAGCGGCAAAACGGTGCAGGCCGTGGCTCTTGCGCGCCGCAGTCAGCCCCAGGCGTTTGGCGCGGGCATCTTCAACCCGCAGCATCAGCGGTTCCAGCTGGTCCATCAGCGACAGATGAGATTCGCGCAGCTTCTTGGTCGGGAATTTGCCGACCTTGGCGGTGAAAGGCTCTTTGGCGCTGGCGCCAGTCAAAAAGATGCCTTCCAGCGTACTCAGATCACCAAGCGTTGGCACGGTGATACCGGTCAGTTTGGCAGCGGCTTTCTGATCGGTCGCACCGCCCTGCCCCAGCATCTCGCGGGTGCGCTGCAGAAGCTCTTCTTCTCCGCCCAAAAAGACCAACGCTTCCAATGCGGACTCATCAAACCCTTCAGGCAGATCGAACAGCTGCAACAGCCCGTCCCAATCCATCGGTTCGCCAAAATCGGCGCGGCGTTGGCAGATGGCTGCGGTCAGGGTTTCGAAATCGCTGTCGCTGACATGGCGCGCCAGCGCATCCACCAGCGGAGCCTCTGTGCCTTGGGCAAAATCTTCCATGATTTCGGCGCGCAGCAACTGGCCCGCCCGGTCGTCCATTTCGGAAAACTGAGGGCTGACGCCGGCCTCCAGCGGGAAACGGCGCAGGAGCGACGAACAGAACGAGTGAATGGTTTGGATTTTCAGCCCGCCCGGCGTTTCAATGGCGCGGGCAAACAATGTCCGCGCTTTGGCGAGATCTTCGTCGGCGGTGTTGATCTCTCCCAGTTCGGTCAGGGCTGCAATCAGCGCCGGATCACCCAGCATCGCCCATTCGCCGAGGCGCTTGAACAGCCGGTTCTGCATCTCGCTGGCCGCGGCCTTGGTGTAGGTCAGACACAGAATGTGCTGCGGCTGCACGCCCTTCAACAGCAGCCGCGCAACCCGGTCGGTCAGCACTTTGGTTTTGCCCGAGCCGGCATTTGCCGCCAGCCAGGTCGAGGCATCGGGGCGGGCGGCCCTGAACTGCGCCTCAGAGGCGGCATCGCGAATGGTCATGTCAGATCCTCTGGCTGCGGCGTGGCGCTGCGGTCCCATTCGCCGTAGCGCGCCAGATGGTCAAAATCGCCGGCAATGTCATCCCGATGCACCATGCGCCGGCTCGAATAGCCTTGTTCAGGCTCGAAATAGGCCCCGATCAGGGTGCGCAGCTCTTCCCAGACCTTGGCAGGTGGCTGCTGGTCCAGCGGCGCGCGCACTTCCTTCATCTTGCTGCCTAATCCTATGAACAAGGCACGGGCGACTTCGGCCGGCCCGAGGTCTTCAAAGGCGCCTTCCTCGGCCATTGCAGCCTCGATCAGCAGTTGTTTGTCAAACTTCTTCTGCTGCGCTTCCGAAGGCGGCGCGCCGGTCTTGTAGTCGTAAAGATGCAGGAAGCCGCGGTCGTCCATGTCAATCCGGTCGGCACGGCAAGCAATCGTGAAGTCCAATGGATTCAACCGGGCGCTGCCTTTGGCCTCAAACGCCACTGGTTTTGCACGGGACTGGCGTTCCTGCTCGGCCAGCACGAAATCCGCAGCGATCTTGCGGATGCGGGTGTGCCACAGGATGCGGGCAACCGGCCAGGGCACGTGTATGTCCAGCAGCGCGCCGGTCTTGGCGATGAGCTGCTCAGCGGTCAGCAGAGAGGGATCGGCCTGGGCTTCCTTAATGAAATGCTCAAACACCTCATGCACGACGATGCCGCGCAGCAGGGCGTCGGGTTCCTGCACCAAAGCATTGAGCGGCCTCAGCCGCAGCACATGTTTGGCGTATATCGCATAGGGGTCGCGGATCAGCCGGGGGATTTCTGTGATTGTCAGCCGGCGCGGGCGGCTGGCCACCGGCGGGCGCGGAGACGGGCGCGGCATCTGCGGAATCGGCGCCGGTTCTTCCAGCGTTTCAGCCCAGCCCAGCCACTGTCGGCCCTTGGCCCGCATGGCCGCCAGCGCATCGCGGCCGCCTTGCTCGGGCAGGCCGGACAGCAGGTTGATCAGCCGGTTCAGCCAGCGTGAAGGGACGGTATCGGCCTCCTCCGACCGTTCGGCACGGGTCAGCCAGACCTCGGGCGCGGCAATGGCCTGCTGAAAATCATGCGCCGACAGGCCGATGCGGCGTTCCGGCAGCAGCAGTCCCGCCTGATTGCGCAGCTGGCGGTTCAGCCAGGGATCGGGAGAGGCGGCCTCGGGCCAGCTGCCCTCGTTGAGGCCGCCAAGGATCACCAGATCGGCCCCTTGGACACGTGCCTCCAACGTGCCCCATATCATGATCGAACCATAGGGCGCGTCGCGGTCGCGCACTTCGCCCTGGCTCAGCAATGCGCCCAGCAGATCCGCAAAATCGCGCGCGCTCATCTCACCGCCAAAGGGGGCTTCAGCTTCCAGGTTTTCGATGCAGGCAAGCGCGGCCTGGCCCGCCTTCTTGTCCCACAGCGTGCCGGCGCCCTCAGCCTGGCTGCCAGAGGCGATGCGTTCGGCTAGACTGCGCAGCCGATCGACCCAATCGGTCAGAGGCAGAGTGCCTGCACCGTGCTGATCTGCAAAGCAGGCAGACAGCCATGCGGTCCAGCCGGGTGTCAGCTCCCGGCCGGTTTCAAATCCGGCAAAGGCCTGGGCATCCGGGAATGGAGGACCATTCCGGCGCAGGGACAGCTCCAGCTCGCGGGTCTGACGCAGATGGTCACCGCGGCCGGCGCCATCATGGCACAGAGGATGCTTCAGCAGAGTCAAAAGACTGTCGCAAGCCAGCGGCTTACAGAACAGACCCGCCACATGGCGCAGGAGACGGCCGGGCGGAGACAGCTGCAACGGCTGGCCGGCTGAGTCGTCGGGCAGGATGTCCCAACGGTCCAGCGCAGCAGAGACCTGGCGGGTCAGCATCCGATCCGGGGTAATCAGCGCAGCGGTCTGGCCATCCTCCGCTGCCTGGCGCAAGCGCAAGGCAATCGCCAAAGCCTCTGCACGCGGGCTCGGGGCCTCGACCAACGTGACGTTTTCTGCGGCCCGGTCCAGCCCGGTCAGCTGTGGGCCTTCGCTCATCCAGGCGTCGGTGACCGGGGCAGGGCGCAGGGCCAGTGACACCAGCTGGTTGCGTTCGGGCGAAACCGGTGACGCAGAGGTCCACGGTCGCACATCCGCCGGCGAAATCTCCAAATCTTTCATCAGCTTGTGAAAGCGGTACTGCGGATGATCTTCCGATATCATCGGATCATCCAGCCCGCTCCAGACATGTGCAGGCTGGTCAAAGTCGAACCCGGGCAGCACCACGGCGCCCTGCGGTAGACGGGCGATAGCCTGCATCAGCAGCAGCGTTGTTCCGCGCGACCCGGTGGAACCGGCCAGAATCACCGGATGCTGAGGCGGGGTTTCCTGCCACTGTTCGATCAGGTTCAGCACCACCTGACGCTGCCGTGCCTGGGCATCCATCGCGCCCTCATGCAGGCCGGTGAACTCATCGGCGATGCCGATAAAGGCCTGCGCCCGCGCCCAGTGGCCGGACATGTCGGACACATCCAGACCGCGGATTGTATCGGTGCTGACGCCTTCGCCCTGCATCTCGTCGATCAGTGCCGCAAGGCTGTCGGACAGATCATAAAGCGAGGCGCGCGAGGCGAGATCGGGCTGGGCGTCCAGCAGTTTGGCGATCAGCTGCGACAGTTCCAGCCGGCGCCGCAGCGGGGGCAGGGCAGGCGGCAGCCCTTCCAGCGTGGCGCGCTGGGCCAAGTCAGTAAGCATCAGCATCCGCGGCAGCAGAAGGGCAGGGCAGTCATCAAACAAACCCCGCACCCGCCGCGCCATGCGGGAGGTGTTGACGATCAGTTCGGCCCGGGCCAGTGCCTCGGGCGGCAGGTCTTGAGAGCGTCTGCGCAACCCTTCGACCAGCGCGCGGGGGAAATCGACCCCGCAGGGCAGGGCAAAGACGCGCGGGGTGCTGCTGGGTTCAAACATCATCTGCGGCGATCAGCTCCTCGGCCAGTGCAATCCCTTCGGGGTGGCCCACATCGCACCAGCGGCCGGGATATTCCAGCGCAAACAGGCGGTTGTCCGCAGCCATTTTGTTCCACAGCACATTCAGCGAGAACACCTGCTCGTCAATTTGATGCAGGCCATCCGTTTTCAGGATCTGCACCCCGCCATAAACCAGATTGCCGCCGCGGCTGATGCGGCCCGCGGCATCAGCCGAAAAATCGCCGCTGCCTGTGCGGCCTACTGTGCGTTCGGTGGGTACACAGACCAGCAGCGCATCCATCTGCTCCGGATTCCAGGCATCCCGCGCCAGTTGCAGCGGATTCGGGCCTTTCCAGATGGCATCGGTGTTCATGGTGAAAACCGGTCCGTCTCCCAGCAGGGGCAGGGCATGGCGCAGGCCGCCACCGGTATCGAGGATCGCGGGCGCCTCATGGCTCAACAAGACATTTTCAGACTCTAAAAAGGCTTTTAGCGGCTCAGGTTTGTAGTGCAGGTTTGCTGCAATCCGGGCCGGCTCCACAGCTTTGGCCAATGTCAGGGCGTGGGCAACCAAAGGTTGGCCTGCAACTTCAATCATTGGCTTGGGTTTGTCGCGGGTCAGCTCCCGCATCCGGGTGCCAAACCCTGCGGCAAACAGCATCACAGCTTCAGGGGAGCGCAGCATCAGGGCCTCAGCTTGTCCAGGTTTTCCGGAGACGGTGCAGGCAGGCTGTCACGCAACAGGTCTGCCACCGGCGCCAGCGCAGAGTGGTCCAGCCCGCGAATAAAGTGATCCCAGACCCGCGGTATCAGGGTCACATAATGCGGTTTTCCATAGTCGATGCTGAGCCGTGCAAACACGCCGAGAATGCGCATGTTCCGCTGCACGCTCAAAACGGAATAGGCGGTGCGGAAACCGGATTCGTCTATATTGGCTGCAGCAATGTAGTGGCTGATCATTTGCATTTCTATTCCGGCAGGGACGTCGCGGCGCGCGTCCTGGAGCAGCGACATCAGATCAAATGCAGGGTGGCCTGCGCGCGCATCCTGAAAATCCAAAAGGCCGACGCGCGCGACGCCGGTCCGGTCCGGCAGCCACAGGAGATTTTCAGCATGATAATCCCGCTGCACCAGAACCGGATCGCCCTTGACGGTGTCGCGCAGAATGTCCTCGAAGTGGTCTTCGAAACGGGACTGCAGACCCGGATCGCAATGACCCAGAATGCCTGTCCGGTACTTTGACAATGCCAGCCCGGACATTTCCGCCATCAATCTTGGCCCATAGGGTTCCAGTTTCGGCATCGGAGCCTGGTGAAGGGCCACAAGAACATCCGTTGCGGCTTCGTAGAGTTCTTTTTCCAAGGCCGGTTCCCGCTGGATCACACGGGAAAACAGATCGTCGCCAAGGTCTTCCAGCAGAAGAAAGCCATGCACAGCATCCTGCGCCAGAATTTCAGGCGCACTCAGCCCCTGCGTCCGCAAATAGTCAGCTATGCGCACAAAGGGGCGCACGTCCTCGCCTTTCTCCGGGGGGGCGTCCATCAGGACGACGGTTCTGCCGTCTGGTCCGGTCAACCGTTCGTAACGCCTGTTAGAGGCATCGCCGGCCAGCAAACCGCGCTGCCAGTCGACATAGGGTGTCTGCGACAGAAATTTCTCGCAAAGGGTCTTTCGGTCAATCATGCGAAGATGCGCTCCATGAGAGGCTGCCATTTTGCGTCGCTCCAGCTGAATGTCAGCTGGCGGCGGTCTTCGATTTTCGGGTCAAGCGCCAACTGCAGACGCAGGGCGTGCGGCGGCGTCAGCTCCTGCAGCTTGCCGGGCCATTCCACCAGGCAGATTGCGGTGTCAAATGCGTCGGTCAGACCCAGCTCTTCCAGCTCATCCAGAGAAGACAGCCGGTATAAATCAGTGTGCCACAGCTCGCCGGCAGGCACATCGTATGTTTGCACCAGCGTAAAGGTTGGCGATGGCACGTCTTCCGGGACTTCCATCAAAGACTGGATGAGATGGCGCGCGAAATGGGTCTTGCCGGCCCCGATGACGCCATCCAGCAACAGGCAATCGCCGGGGCGCAGAGCTCCGGCGATACGGGCGGCCAGCTTGGCCGTTTCTTCAGGCGAATTCAGCGTGCAGGCCGCAGAGTGTGTGGTCATGGCGGTACAATGGCGCCGCCGCGAAGATGCTGCAAGCCGGTTTCCCGTTCAGCCCTGGGTGGAGGCTGGGAAGCGTTCCTGTGTGTCTGGCAGGGCGGCGGTTTCCGGAGAGCGGAAGGATACCATGGTGGCACCATTCTGAATGGCGGACACTCTGCAAATCTTCCGGGTGCCATCGCGCAGCTGAACATTGGACCACCAGGGATCGCGGGTTTCACAGCCTGCTACAAAGTCACGGATCTCTCCCCAAACCGGGGTGGGGACGCAGGTGTCCTGCCAGATCCGGCTGGCATCCATGATCGACACTTTGGCAAAGCTGGAATCGGGGTCCATCTGCCAAAGGTTGTCATAGGCGCTGTTGGAAAAGCTGAGGCTGCCGTCATTGGCAAAAACTGCAATGGCTTCGTTCATATGATCCAGGATTGACTGGCCCATCTCCAGTTCAGAGCGGAATTGGCGGGTCAGGGAGACTTCAGCAGTGATATCCTCGAACAGGAAAGCGATAGCGCCATCCGGGTGCGGCCGACCAGAGACTTTGTAGACAGAGCCCGACGGTAGCGACCAGGTTTCCTGGTAACGGCCTTCCGCAGCGGCTTCCAGAAGGTCCGCCATCTGATGGCGCCAGCTGGAGTAGCTTTTGGGTTCCGGCATCATCCGTTGATCGCGCAGGCGGTCAAAGAAGGTCAGCAGGTTGGGGCGCGAGCTGAGAAAGTTTGCAGACAGCGCAGTGAGATCAATCAGGACCGGATTGAACAGGACCAGCTGACGGTTGCGGTCAAAGATAGCCAGGCCAATCGACAGCTGGGCAAAGGTCTTGGCCAGAGTCTGAACAAAGTTGCGCTGGGCGACCTCTGCGTCAACGACAGCATTCACATCGACCGCATGACACAGCCAGCCAGCCTCGGTTTCGGTGGTCGACACGTTGTACCAAAGTTTTTTGCCACTGTCCGGCAGAGGGATGAAAATCCGTTCCGGTTTGCCACTGGTCATCGGATCATGCAGATCGGTGAACAAAGGCTCGGCAACATCCGTGCTGCGGCCACGGATCTTCTGACTGAGATTGTCATAGGCAAGGTTGGACCAGGTGACGCTGCCTTCTTCGGATTGCAACCAGACCGGATAGGGCGCCTGATGCACGGCGGCGCGCAAGGTCGTCAATTCCTGATTTAGAGACTTGTTGTGCTCTTCCACAGTGCTGCGGCGCAGCTGCACACGGGTCACACCATCGATCCATTCGCAATGCGCCTCGCGGCTTTCTGCAGCGGCAGTGCCGGACAGCACCAGCGGCCCCACGTCTTTGAGATATCCGGGCGACTGCGGCAGGCCGGGGTAACTGCGGGCCAGCTGATCGCGCAGCATGCTCCAATCAAAGTTTTCGGCCTGATCGCCAATGAATTTGCGGGCGCCAGAAGACCAACCGATCAGGCTGCTGTCGTCAAACAGAAAAACAGCATCGGTGCGGCCGTCGGCGGTCAGCAGGTCTTGTTCCATACTGTTGCGGCGGGGTGAAGGCGACAGCCACCAGACCGCGGCTGCGGCTGTGGCGGCGCACAGTGCAGCCAGTACAAACAATTCGATCGACGCGAAATTCTGCATGTTTTCCTGCCTAGTTCAGCTCTCGTTTTACAGCATGGTTCCCTAAAAATGGTTAAATGAAGTTTAATTGGTTTCCTAAAAGTGAATAGTTAAATTTCTAACGGTATATTTTTCCCTGTCACAGGCCCTCCTGTTGCCATTGCGTCGATCTTGATGCGCGGCCAGACAACTTCGATGATGGCGCCTTGCCGTTTGATTCCTGGAATCAGGGTCTGGTGAGGGTCAGACCCATTGGCAAACCTCAGCTGCGCGCCAGTACGTTGCAGCAGAGTCTTGGCGATAAACAAGCCAAGGCCCATGCCTTCGTATCCGGGGCGCTGCTTCAGCTCACTTTCGCCGCGGCGGCGGCGCACGAAAGGGTCGCCGATACGGCCCAGCAGATGCGGTGGAAACCCCAGCCCGTCGTCGCTGATTCTGAGAACGATCCGTTCGTTGTCCCAGGCGGCATCGATCCAGACCGCGGATTTGGAGAAATCGACCGCATTCTGCACCAGATTGCGCAGCCCGTGGATGATTTCCGGTTTCCGCAGGACCGTAGGCTGCTGGTAATCTCCGCCTTCCAACGGTTCCTCATGATACAGAACAGCCTTGCCCCGGTTCATATGCGGTTCAGCCGCTTCTGTCACAAGTGTTGAAAACGGTGCCTGTCGCAAGTGCAGGTCGTCGTTGCCGGCCCGGCCCATGGCGCGCAGGATATCCCGGCAACGGTCGGCCTGCTCGCGGATCAGGGCAGCATCTTCGCGCAGCTCCGGCCGGTCCTCCAGTTCTTCGATCAGTTCAGCACTGGTCAGCTTGATGGTGGCCAGCGGCGTTCCCAGCTCATGCGCTGCCGCCGCGACCACACCGCCCAGGTCGGTCAGCTTCTGCTCGCGCGACAACGCCAGCTGGGTGGCGCTCAGCGCATCTGACATCAGTCTCATCTCGTTGCTGACCTTGAAGGAATAGGCACCGATAAACAGAATTGCGATGACGATTGCGATCCAGTTGCCGAAAATGAACACATCCGGGATGCGCAGGACAAACCCCTGCTCGGTCCGCAGTGGCAGGTGGAACTCGGCCATAAGGGTAACCAGGATAATAGCGGTCGCCCCGATGATGAGGGTCGAACGCAAACCCATCACCGCTGCGGAAATTGTCACCGGTCCCAGCACAAGCAACGCAAAGGGATTGTTCAGCCCGCCGGTCAGATAGACCAGAAAGGCCAGTTGCAGCAGATCGAACAGAACCATCAGGAAGTTTTCGAACTCGCTGAGGCGTTTGTTTTCCGGAAACGCAAAGATGGCAATCAGGTTGCCGGCGGCGGAAATCCCGATTGCCAGATAGCACAGCCCAAGCTCCAGCTGCAGATTGAACCGGTGCTGCGCCACCGCGATCGCTGAGATTTGCCCGGCAATTGCCACCCAGCGCAGCAGGATCAGTGTCCGCAACCGGACCCAATGGCTGTGATCGTGGCTGCTTTGCAGCATGAAAAGGCGATCGCTCATTCGGCTTCGGTGCTCCCGCAGATGTGACGCCGTGCGTCAGTTGCATCGGCTGTAATTCTTGATAGGTCTGGCGCCGCAAACGATCAACAACCCTTCCCTGATGAAAAGTGTGATCCCATGACCCGCCTTTATGCTCTTCTTGCTGCTGTTTTTGTCGCTGCCCTGGTGGGCGGCGCCTGGTTCATGACCCGCGGGGGCGGTGGGGGTGACAAATTCGCGCAGTGCCGCAGCAGCCAGATTGCAGGCGGAGCAGACACTATCGGCGGACCGTTCGAGCTGGTGAATGCGAAGGGGGAGACTGTCACCGACAAGGACGTGATCACCGAGCCCTCCATCGTCTATTTCGGCTACACCTTCTGCCCGGATGTCTGCCCTATGGATGCAGCTCGCAATGCAGATTCGATTGACGTTCTGGCAGAGCGCGGAATCAGTGCAACACCAGTGTTCATTTCCATCGACCCGGACCGCGATACGCCTGAAGCCGTTGGGGATTTCGCTGCCAACCTGCATGAAAAGATGATTGGGCTGACAGGCTCTCTGGAGCAGGTGAAGACCGCCAGCAAGGCCTACAAAACCTACTTCAAGAAGAACGACGGGGATGAGGATTACTATCTCGTAGATCACTCTACATTCTCCTATCTCGTGCTGCCCGAGGAAGGCTTCGTAGAGTTCTTCCGCCGCGATGAAACAGCCGAGCAGATGGCAGAGAAAACCGCCTGTTTCGTTGAAAAAAGTTGAAGCAGGATAGCTGTTTGACCTTTTCCCCTGCCCGGTCATATTCTTGCATGAATAAATAAAGCTGCGCGGAGGACCGGGCATGGCCGAAACTGTTATGCAGGAAATTGGACCCGACAAGACAATGTTGCTCGTCGATGATGACGAGCCGTTTCTGCGGCGCCTGGCCAAGGCTATGGAAAAACGCGGCTTTGAAGTGGAAACCGCGGGCTCTGTAGCTGGAGGCAGTGCTATCGCAACCGCCCGCCCGCCGGCCTATGCGGTGGTTGATCTGCGGCTTGAGGATGGCAACGGCCTGGATGTGGTCGAGGTGCTGCGAGAAAAGCGCCCGGACAGCCGGGTTGTGGTGCTGACTGGCTATGGCGCCATCGCAACGGCAGTTGCGGCTGTAAAGATCGGCGCGACCGATTACCTGTCCAAGCCGGCTGACGCCACCGACATCATGAACGCGCTGCTGTCGACCGGAGACGAGCTGCCGCCGCCGCCGGAAAACCCGATGAGCGCCGACCGGGTGCGCTGGGAGCATATCCAGCGGATCTATGAGCTGTGCGACCGCAATGTCTCGGAAACGGCGCGGCGGCTGAACATGCACCGCCGTACCCTGCAGCGGATTCTGGCCAAGCGCAGCCCGCGCTGAGCGTTCCACAGCAGGCGCCGTGATCCCTGCGGCGCCGACAGGGTGTTGCGCTGCCTGCGCACGGTGGCCTCACGCGATTTTAAGCGGCCTGGGGCATAGTCCCAGGTGATCGCGGTCATCGCCGGGCCTGACACCCCCGGCACCATGGAACAGGGCCCATTGGCACGGGCACGCACAGACGACGTTCGCGTGCGGGAGCGACCCTCCCGTCCCGCCTCCGCCCCATGGCGGCGCCGCCATCCTCAACTGACCGACATTATTTCGCAGGACAGGCAGCAGGACAATAAGTGCACACCGGCAGGGCAGCCCCCGGCCGGAAGGAACCCGTTGTCGGCTACATCTGCTGCAACAGCGCCTGGTGCCGGGCAATGAAATCCTGCCGCACGTCTACCGGCGGGCGCAGGCGGATCTGCAGGCCATCGGCAATCTCCGCATTCAGACGGCCAAAGAATTTGCTGGCTTCTGCTTTTGAGAACCCGGCGATCTGCACCGCTTCCATCCAGGCGCTGACCTTGTCGGCGCGCTTGATCTGCGCCTTGACGGTTTTGGGCAGGGCGGCAGGCAGACCGAACCGCAGATGAATGGCCGCAGTCAGCCGCTGATCCAGATCCTCGTATCCCGGCCCGACCGCAGCCTTCACTGGTGAAATCATATCGCCGATCACATATTCCGGCGCATCATGCAGCAGCGCCGCCAGCCGCCATTTGACGGGTGCTCTGGGCTGCATCCGGCTAAAGATGTCCTCGACCAGCAGTGAATGCTCTGCCACCGAATAGGCGAAATCCCCGCGTGTCTGCCCGTTCCACCGCGCCACAAATGCCAGCCCATGGGCAATATCCTCAATCTCTATGTCCATTGGCGTTGGGTCCAGAAGATCCAGGCGGCGGCCGGACAGCATACGCTGCCAGGCCCGGGCAGGTTTCGCGGGCATGGGGGTGTCCTGTCGCTGTACTCGGGTATTTGACTACCCTCTGAAGGTGAGCAGAGCAATGTTCCCCGGATCAAAACCTGTTTGCGCGAACACAGATTAAAACGGGCAGTTTATACCGCGTGCGTTTGAAAACCCTGCCGTCAGCCCCAATATCATAGGTACACAAGGGGCACCGCCCCCTCCCTGCGGCAAACCCCTTTTGCGAACAGACACGCAACAGAAAGGAGTTTGTCATGTTCAAGCGTTTACTAGGTCTTTCCCTGTTGTTCGGCATGGCTGCGACAGCGCCGCCAGCCTTGGCAGCCAGCTGCGGTAACCGCGAGGTTATGACGCAAAGACTGGAAAGCGGCTACTCCGAACGGCTTACGGCCGGCGGTCTGCAGAAAAGCCGGGCTGAAGCGACAATGATAGAAGTTTGGTCATCTGACGAAACCGGTACTTTTTCGGTTTTGGTCACTCATGCAAACGGGATCAGTTGCGTTGTTGCAACCGGATCGTCCTTTTTCCAGATAGCAGATAAAGCGCCGGAACCAGGCACGCCAAGCTGACTTTGCCTGCATTGCAGGCTCTTTCTTCTACCTGGCGAGTGATGAAATGCCTGAGCCCTCGGCTCCGGTCTCGGGTATCTTCGTTGAATATAAACTATTGCAATGCTAGGCCCTGCATCAAGTGTACTCGTAACCGGAATGGAGCAGACTATGGCCGGGGATTATATCGTCAAGGACATCGCGCTGGCAGGCTTTGGCCGCAAAGAGCTGGATATCGCTGAAACAGAAATGCCGGGCCTGATGGCATTGCGCAAGGAATACGGCGACAGCAAACCGCTGAAAGGCGCGCGCATCGTCGGCTCGCTGCACATGACTATTCAGACTGCGGTTCTGATCGAAACGCTGGTGGCGCTGGGCGCAGATGTGCGCTGGGCATCCTGCAACATCTTCTCGACCCAGGACCATGCCGCAGCGGCAATTGCCGAGGCCGGCATTCCGGTCTTTGCGATCAAGGGCCAGACCCTGGAGGAGCATTGGGATTACCTCGATAAATCCTTCATGTTCCCTGAGGGCGCCAACCTGATCTTGGACGATGGCGGCGACGCCACCCTCTATGTGCTGCTGGGCGCCCGCGCCGAAGCAGGCGAGGATATCATTCCGGTGCCGCAGTCCGAGGAAGAAGCCGTTATCAAGGCGCAGATCCTCAAGCGCATGGAAGCCTCCCCCGGCTGGTTCACCAAGACCCGCGATGCGATCCTGGGCGTGTCCGAGGAGACCACCACCGGCGTTCACCGCCTGTATGAGCTGCAGAAAAACGGCCAGCTGCCGTTCCCGGCGATCAACGTGAACGACTCGGTCACCAAGTCCAAGTTCGACAACAAATACGGCTGTAAGGAATCGCTGGTCGACGGCATCCGCCGCGCCACTGACACCATGCTGGCCGGCAAGGTTGCCGTGGTCTGCGGTTACGGCGATGTGGGCAAAGGCTCAGCAGCTTCGCTGCGCGGCGCCGGCGCCCGTGTCAAAGTGACTGAGGCCGACCCGATCTGCGCCCTGCAGGCCGCCATGGACGGCTTTGAGGTCACCCTGCTGGAAGATGAAGTCGCCACCGCCGACGTCTTCATCACCACCACCGGCAACAAGGACGTGATCCGCATCGAGCATATGCGCGAGATGAAGGACATGGCCATCGTCGGCAACATCGGCCATTTCGACAACGAAATCCAAGTCGCCGCGCTGAAGAACCACAAGTGGACCAACATCAAAGATCAGGTGGACATGATCGAGATGCCCTCGGGCAGCCGTCTGATCCTGTTGTCCGAAGGCCGCCTCTTGAACCTTGGCAACGCCACTGGCCACCCGTCGTTTGTGATGTCGGCCTCTTTCACCAACCAGGTGCTGGCACAGATCGAACTGTGGACCCGCGGCGATCACTATGAAAACGACGTCTACATCCTGCCCAAGCATCTGGACGAAAAAGTCGCTCGCCTGCACCTGGGCCGCATCGGCGTTAAACTGACTGAGCTGAGCGCCGAACAGGCCGCCTACATCGGCGTCAAGCCGGAAGGCCCGTTCAAGCCGGAACACTACCGCTACTAAGCGGCAGTACTTGCCAAAGATCAGCGCCGCTGGAGCAATCCGGCGGCGCTTTTTTATGTGGTTGAGCGGGTCAGCGCTGACCGGGCATGTGATCACCACGCCCATCGGGAGTAAGGTCGAACAGGTTCCACATCGGCCACAGCGCATCGACATGACGCGGCTGCCAGGGGCTGGGCTCAAACAGCATCTCTGATCCCCAGAAATGCCGGATGCCGTCATCTGACCGGGTAAATATATGCAGCATCGGCAATTGCGCACCCTCGTCGTTTTCACCCAGATAGTCCTGCTGGTAGCGGGTGCCTTCAGCAGAGAAGAGCGATGGACTTGTCACGCTTTTTGAGCGGTTTTTGCCCTGAAGGAGAAGAGCTATAGGCTTGCACCGGTTCCATTCCGGTGTGTTGTTCATGTTAGGTGGCGATCTGTTCGTTCTCTTCGTCCAGCTTCAGGCTGTACCGATAGCACGTCTCGCTGACACCAAATGCCCGGCAGGCCAGCGCAATGCTGACGCCGTTGATCGCCACCGCTTTCACGGCCAACTCTCGGCGTTGCCCCTCTCGGGACATTGCTTCGCAATGCCCTGCTGGGCAGTGGATGGCCGGATCATTTTTTTCCGAGCGCCTCCTTCAGCAGGTCGTTCTGCATGCTGACGTCAGCGTATATGTGCTTCAGCCGCCGGTTCTCCTCGGCCATCGCCTTCATCTCACTGATGAGACTGGCGTCCATGCCGCCATACTTCACCCGCCACTTGTACAGCGTGGCGCTGGTTTGGCGGGGAATTGATCCACTGGATCAATTCCTATTCCGCCTCACTCCCGTGCTCGCGGCACAGTTCGGCGGCAGGCACACCGCCTTCCATCTGGCGCAGCACACCCATGATCTGGGCTTCTGTGAATCGTGTCTTCTTCATCGGAAGCTCCTCGTTCATCCTCCCGAGAAAATTCTACTTCCGCATCCCCTTAAGATCGGGGGGATTACCGACGAAGCAGCAGAAAGGCAATCTAACTGAACTTTTTTGAAGGTTACGACCCCTCCGACTACCGTCTAGGAGAACCCCATGGGTTCTTATCATCGGAGGGGAACTTTTGTGACTAATTTATGGGGTTCCATGCGGGTGTCAACGCACGGCAACTAGTTGAACGCTGTACCCTACCCGTGGATGTTGTTTCGCTCCCTCATCACACCGGAAGGGTGTCGTAACCAGTTCAGTCACTAAACTGGTTGCTCGGCCAATGCGTGGCAATTGATCTAATCGAGCCCATGCCGGTCCTCGTCGCCTGACTTGGGTGCTACAGGCGCATTTGGCTGTTCGCAGTCCTTTCGCGACATTCGTACCAGGCGCAGCAGGCACTCCGCTGCTGGCGCGAAATTTCGGGGCCGCTTTCCCGAGTGCAGACATCCAGCAGGTGGCTGCGGCCCCAGTTGATGCTGCGCTCCACACAAGTGGCAATGATGCGCAAAAGTTGTTTGACACGGGATTGACTGTGATCCCTTGCCAGTGCTCGGCCCAATATGTTGCTGTGTCTTGCGATCCAAAGCGAAGAAATTTTCTACTTCTATAAACTGCTGGCTCACTTCAATGTCACAACGGATTGTCTCTCTAGAATTTTCCCGGTTAGTTCGGTTGGCATCAGAGGCGCACCCGTTTCAAGTAAATCCATCAATTGTGAGGCCACAGTGGAGCCCATCTGCCTCGCCGGCAGGTTGATTGTGGTTAACGGCGGAACGACAGCTTCTGACCAGTCAAGATTGTCAAAACCCATGACCGAGACATCATCTGGAATGCTCTTACCGGCTTCCCCCAAGCCAAAAAGGGCACCAAGGGCAAGGACATCCGAAAAACACAATGCCGCTGTATAGTCTTCACTGATCGCCAACGCCTGGTGAATGGCTGCCTTGCCCCCCGCCACATCCAGAGTTGTTTCGTAAAAATCCAACCGAAGACCATCTTCTCCTGACGCTTTCGCCCCTTCGATGCGGGCGAGTGTCCTGTCACTTTCCTGGGCTGGGCCATGCAGGACTGCGATGCTGCGATGACCCTTGGTCTTAAGGTAGTCCACTGCCTGCTTTGCCAGCGACCTGTTATCGTATCCAATCGTTGGAACGGTGCTGTCTTTGTCCCAGACCGAAGTAAAGACATAAGGCACACCGCGCCGGTCGAACAGGTCGAACAGGTCGGAACTGTGGGTTGCTCCACTCAAAATGAATGCTTCCGCCCCCATGCCCAGCAGTTTCCGTGCGGCGGTTAACTCGACCTCCAGATCACTTTTCGAAATAGCTAAGACGAGAGAATATCCGTTCTCGGCAAGGGTGTTTTCTATGGCCGCAACATATTTCGCAAATACCGAGTGTTCGATGGTGGGGATGATGGCGGCGATGGTTTTTGACTTGCTGGTCGAAAGCGCGCGCGCGGCAGGGTTGGGCAAGTAATCAAGTTTCTTGCAGGCGTCCAGAACACGCTTGCGGGTGTCGGGGTTCACATTCTTGGCCCCGTTCATCACCCGGGAGATGGTGGCAATTGACAACCCGGTCTCGCTTGCGACGTCCCGTATTCTACCGACTTTTCTGGTCAAACCGCTCTCCGATCATTGCTGACTGTAAATACCTCTTGACGCATGATGATGCAATTGCTTTTATGAAACCGGTTACATCAACATTAACCAGCTATGTAACCGGTTTTTTGGCGGCTTTGAGTCAAACATGTAACCGGTTACTTTCATTGCTAAGGCGACGACCGGAGAGGCCATAAAGTGAACGTCCAGATGTTAAAGAGCAGTGAGCGCTACAGGTTTGAGGGTCTCAAGTCGGCGAACCGGCTGAAGCTCGACATAATGTGGGGCGAAATGGGCCATGTCGACCTACCTGCTGGCGCTGTCATTTCTGTTACCAATGTCGACGGGGCTGCAACCGCATGGATAACCGCACAGACCGCAGATGAATCTTCGTTCTCCCTGTCGGCGATCGAATTGCCTGCTGAAGACAGTATCGCACTGGATCCAGAGAAATTCGACAGCCGCATCATGGCAGCCATCGCGAAGCGTCGCGATGGCTGCCTTTTTTCTGCGCGCGCCTATAGTGTGTTTGACCCTTCAACCGCGCCCGGAGAAACATTCATCACCCGGTTGCGCGCCCCGGCGAGGCTATTCGTTATTGCACCCGTTGACCGGGACTTTGTCACATCCGGTGGCGGCGCGCGCTTTTCTGTTGAGATAAAGCTGCCTGAGGGCGGTTCGGCCGAAGCAAATCTGCCGGACCCTCTCGGCAGGGTGCGCGACGAGTGGCGCGTCAAGCGCGGTACGGCGCATGCTTACGAGCTCGGGAAAGGTCAGTTTGTCCAGGTCATCGACGTGGAAGGGCAGCAATGTTCGGATTTCATGGCCATGCGGTCATCCGCCCTGGATGCAGGCATCGAACGCTTTATCGATTCTGCCGTATCACGCACGATGACGCGCAGTGCCTATCCCTTGCCTGGCCTACACGACAAATTCTTTGATCAGGACATGCGCCCGCTGCTGGCAGTGCGGCAGGATACCGTCGGGCGCCATGATACCTTCGCCCTGGCCTGTACCGCTCGGGGATATGAAGAGCGTGGCTTTCCTGGCCATCTGAACTGTTCCGACAATATCAGTCATGCCTTTGCGCCTTATGGCATCCAGTCCCGGCGCGCCTGGCCTGCCATCAACTTCTTTTTCAACTCCTGGATAGATTGGCAGAGCCATCACATTGGCGCCGATGAGGCGTGGTCGCGCCCCGGAGATTACGTGGTGATGCAGGCGCTGACAGACCTGGTCTGCGTCTCGACCGCCTGTCCGGATGATGTTGATCCGATCAACGGCTGGAATCCCACCGACATTCACGTGCGTATCTACGAGGAGGATAGCTCGATTACACATTCTGTTTCCTGGCGGGCCATGCCCGGGGATGAGGGCAAGCTGACCCGGCACTCGGCCTTTCATCCGCGCACCTCCAAGCTGACAAGCAACTACCAGCCTGCGCGTGACCTTTGGATGCCGACGCAATATGACGCAACCGGTGCCACCGAGGAATATTGGGCCTGCCGAAACGCAGCCACTCTGCAGGATATGTCTGGTCTGCGCAAATTCGATGTGGTGGGACCGGATGCTGAGGAATTGCTGCAGCATTGCATGACGCGCGACGTCGCAAAGCTGTCACAACATCGCGGTTTTTATGCTCTGTTATGCGACGAAAGGGGCAGCGTGCTGGATGATGGCACACTGTTCAGGCTAGAGCCAACCGCCTTCCGCTGGTGCTGTGGTTCGGACCTTTCCGCCGCACATCTGCGCGAACAGGCGGAACAGTTGGACCTGAACGCCCGTATCCTGTCGCTGGGCCACAAGATGCCCAATCTGGCGATACAGGGGCCGAAATCCCGTGACATTCTGCGCGAGATTGTGTTCACGCAACCAACGCGACCGTCGCTGGACAATCTGAAATGGTTCGGCTTCACGGTGGCCCGTTTGCATGACCGGGACGGGCCCGTTTTCATGCTGTGTCGCTCTGGGTTTACCGGCGAGCTGGGTTACGAGATTTTCTGCGACCAGAATGATGCGCTGGAAATCTGGGATGGGCTGATGGCGGCCGGCGAAAAGCATGGGCTGGTGCCGATGGGCGGCCATGCGCTGGACATGTTGCGTCTTGAGGCCGGGCTGATGATCGCCGGGGCGGAGTTTGGCCCAGAAAGTGACGCCTTGGAATCCGGCCTGGGCTTTGCCGTTGATTTCAAGAAGCCTGCCTTCCTGGGCCGGGCCGCATTAGAACGCAACGCTGCATCACCACGGCGCAAATTGGTCGGCCTGCTTTTGCCAGGCAATGAAGTGCCGACCCATGGCGATGGCGTATTTGTTGGTCGCGAAAAAGTTGGTGTCGTGACCAGCGGCAGTTTTTCACCGCAACTGGGTCACGCCATCGCGATGGCGCGTGTGGCGGTTGAAAATGCAGAACCTGGCACCACGCTGGAAGTCGGAAAACTGGATGGCCACATGAAGCGCCTGCCATGCAACGTCACCAGCCTGCCATTCCTTGACCCCAAAAGAGAGAAAGCAAGAGCGTGAGTGACGCAACAAGAAAAAACGTCGTTGAGACGCGCAATGTCTGGAAGATATTTGGCGCTCGCGCTGACGAAGCAATGGAAGCCGTCCGCAGGGATAACCTGACCAAGGCAGAGGTGCTGGAACAGTATCAGGCGGTTGTCGGCGTGCGGGACGTCTCGATCAGCGTTGGCGAAAGCGAAATCTTCTGCATCATGGGGCTTTCGGGCTCTGGCAAATCCACCCTGGTGCGTCACATCAACCGTCTGATCGAGCCTACAGGCGGTGAGATTCTTATCAATGGAGTGAATGTCGGGGACCTGGATGCCGAAGAACTGCGGGTAATGCGCGCGGACAAGATCGGCATGGTTTTCCAGAACATGGCCTTGCTGCCGCACCGGACAGTACGCGACAACATCGCCTTTGCGTTGGAGCTGCGCAACGTTGACGCCTTTACCCGTGCACAGGTCGCCGACCGCACCATCGAGCTGGTAGATCTGCAAGGCTATGGCGACCGCTACCCGTCCGAGCTATCGGGCGGTATGCAGCAGCGGGTCGGGCTGGCGCGTGCCATGGCGGCGGACCCCGATATCCTGCTGATGGACGAGCCGTTCTCCGCGCTAGACCCGCTCATTCGACGCGGGTTGCAGGACGAATTTCTCGAACTTTCGAAGTCGATGAAAAAGACAACACTTTTCATCACGCATGATCTGGATGAGGCCATCCGCATGGGCAGCCGCATCGCCATCATGAAGGATGGCGAGATCGTTCAAACCGGCACACCGGAAGAGATCGTCACCAAACCAGCCGATGACTATGTGGCGGATTTCGTGGCGGGCATCTCCAAGCTGAAACTCATCTTCGCGCATACGGTTATGCAACCGGTTGAAAAATATGAATCCGGCGGCGTCATGCTGCCAAGTCTTCAGGACTGCCCTCAGGCGGATCCAGAAGACGATCTCGATACGTTGGTTGGTCTAGCGGTCAATCAGGACAATCCCGTGGTGATCATGAGCGACAACAAACCCGTCGGGGTCGTGACCAAAGACGCCCTGCTGCGCGGCATTCAAGGGGAAACCTGAACCATGAACGATACACCTGATATCCGCAAACCCTTCATCGATTTCGCCGGGGCAAACGGCGCTTACTATGCGGACGTATTCCTGCAAATCCAGAAGGCGACGCTGGGCCGCTTTCACCTGAACAAAGCGGCTCTTCTGGGTGGTTTTGTCTGGGCCGCCCTGCGCGGGAACTGGAAGCTGTTCATCATCGGTTTTGTTGTGGACCTGATCACGCTGGTGAATTGCGCGCTGGTCCACAAATATTCCAACGCCGCCATCGAAAACGCCGGCAAGGCCTATCTGGTCGAACGCTACGAGGGCTGGACGCAAACCCATCTGGTCAGCGCGATTGTTGTATTCGTGATCGGGCGTTTATTGTTTGCCTGGCTAGCGGACCGGTTCTATTCAGCCCAATACGAAAAATGGCGCATCGACCGGAGGGTCAATTCCGGGCTTGTTGCCTCACGTTTGCTCATCGCTTTGCTGATCTCACTGCTGATCTTGCCATTGCTGCTGTACCGCACGACCCAATTTGCGCCCGAAGAACGCAGCTGTATCCGCCAAGACCGGGCAATTGCCAAGGGTGAGCATGTCGAGTTCAAAAAGCGCTTCGATTGTTTCATCATCGGGGAATTCCCCACTTTCATCTGGATCGACCGACCCGATCAGATTTCTTTCCCGCGGGATGACGACGGCAATCGCACCATCAAGCGGACCCCTCCAAGCGAAGGGGCGCCGCCGGTCAACCTGAACACCTATACGTCGCAAGCGATTGATGATGGGATCAGCTATCTGACTGTGTTCTATGGGTTCCTGTTCGACGGTATCACCCATGTTCTGCGCGGTATGCTCAGCGCGATCACCTCGGTGTTTGTGGGCACGCCCTGGCCGATCACGATGAGCGTTCTGCTGTTCATCGCCTATCAGGTCGCGGGCAGCCGTACAGCGATCTTTGTGGGCGCCTCGCTGATCTATCTCGCTGTCTTCGGGTTTTGGCAGACGGCGATGGATACGATGTCTCTGGTGGTGGCTTCATCGCTGATCTGTGTGGTTGCAGGGCTGCCCCTTGGGGTTTGGGTTGGTAAGTCGCGGCGCGGTCAGGCTGTTGTCACGCCGATCCTTGATGTGATGCAGACCATCCCGTCCTTTGTCTATCTGCTGCCCGCCATCGCGTTTTTCTCAATTGGCAAGCCTCCGGGCATTCTGGCGACGGTGATCTTTGCGATGCCACCGATGGTGCGCTTGACCGCATTGGGCATCCGGCACGTACCCGACAACACCAAGGAAGCCGCGCTCGCCTTTGGGGCGAACCCCCGTCAGTTGCTGACCAAGGTCGAACTGCCTCTGGCGCTGCCGTCGATCATGGCCGGGATCAACCAGGTCGTGATGATGAGCCTCTCCATGGTGGTCATTGCCGCGCTGATCGGCGCGGGGGGCATGGGGTACGTGGTGACCGAGGCCCTTGAGAATACCGAGACAGGGCGCGGCGTCCTGGCCGGTATCGGAATTGCTCTGTTGGCGATGATGATCGACAGGGTGGTCCAGAAGGCGAAAGTCACGCGCCAATAAAAATCCAATAAAGGGGTCACCCGGCCCCGTCACAACAGGAAAGGGAAAGTTATGAAAAACCTCAAAACAACAATTGGAGCCGTCACCTTGTCGGCCTTGGCAACCGGAGTTATGGCTCAGGACGCCACCGTCAAGATCGGTGACCTTAGCTGGACCGGAGCCAAGGCCATCGGCCATGTCATTCAGGCGGTCATCGAAGGGCCGCTCGATTCCGAGGCGGAAATTGTCGACGGCATGTCAGACGGCTCGGTCATTGCAACGGGCATGGACAAGGGGGACGGCTCGGTCGATGTTTACTCCGATCTGTGGATGCCGAACCGGCAAGCCATCTGGGACAAGTATATCGACGAAGCAGGCACAGTCGCCCACAACATCCCATACAAAGGCACGCAGCGCATCTATGTGCCCAGCCACATGGCCGACCGTATCACCTCGATCGAAGACCTTAAAGACCCCGAGATTGCCGCAATGTTCGATAAAGACGGCAACGGCAAGGGTGAATATTGGGCGGGCGATGCCGGTTGGAAATCCACCCGCATGTGGCAGGTCAAGTTCAAATCATACGGTCTGGAAGAATTATGGGAAGCCGAAGTGCTGCCTCAGGACACGTTCAAGGCACAGCTGAAAACTGCCGTGACCCGCGAGCAGCCGATCCTGTTTTACTACTGGACGCCGGAATGGATCCACGCCGCCTATGACATCACACCGATCGAGGAACCGGCCCGCACCGAGGGCTGCGAGGATGTGAACCTGGATGCCGAAGACTGGTTGGAAGTTTCCACATTCGCCTGCGCCAGTCAGGATGCCAGTATCTATGTCGCCTATTCCAAATCGCTTGAGCAACGGAATCCGCCGGTTGCCAAATTTCTTAGCCAGCTGGCTATGGAACCCGACACGATCAACGATTGGATCCTGAAGATCGGCCGGGATAAAATGGACCCCCGCGATGTGGCCGAAGAATGGGTCGCCAATAACGCAGATGTTGTCAACGGTTGGATCGAATAGACTGTTCGTACCATTCAAACTTAACTGCCAGACGCCTATGGGTGCTTGGCAGTTATTGCTATCCTAAACTTCCATCGGCGGTTTCCGGTTCTTTGCTTCCGTTCAGCCACAACGCAGCATTCGGAACTAATGGGATGTACCGGCTGCTTCACCCATCAGTTTAGGCTTTGCCTATTTCTGCAAACAGGAGAAGTGGCTATGAAATCGAAGAACCCTGAAGATATCGACGAGGTTGCAGTCATTGGCGTCGACATCGGAAAAGACACGTTCCATCTGGTCGGCTTTGACCACGCAGGTCAGCGCGTTTTGCGCCAAAAAATTAGGCGGTTGGCGTTGAAGTCGACGTTTGAGCAACTTCCTCACTGCATCGTTGGTATGGAAGCCTGCATGAGCGCGCATTTTGTTGGCCGCATGCTGCGAGAGCTTGGCTTCGAACCCCGGATCATTCCAGCGATCTATGTGAAGCCATTCAATAAAGGGCAAAAGAACGACTACAATGATGCCGCGGCAATCGCAGAAGCAGCAATGAGACCAAACCTGCGGACCGTTACCGAGAAAAGTCAGGATCAATTGGACCTGCAGGCAATGCACCGAGTGCGGTCAAGACTGGTGGCACGCCGCACCGCCACGATCAATCAAATCCGGGCGTTCCTGATTGCGCAAGGCATCACCGTGCGGGCGGGACGGCATAGGTTGCAGAGCTCGTTTGAGGCGATCCTGGAAAACCGGCGTGATGAAATCTCACCCCGTATGCGCTCCATCCTGATGGGGCTTTATGGCGATTGGCTCTGGGTTGATGAACGGATCAATGCAATCTCCTCAGAGATTGAAGAGATCAGCAAGTCAGAAGAATACAGCGCCAACATCATGACCATTCCAGGGATCGGTCCACTGATATCGACGGCGATCGTTGCCGCCATTGGCAAGGGCGAGGTATTTGACAGAGGGCGGGACTTTGCAGCGTGGGTAGGTCTGGTGCCGCGCCAGTTCAGCACAGGTGGGCGGACCATCCTTGGTCGGATCAGCAAGCGCGGCAATGGGTATTTACGCATGTTGTTAGTGCAGGCTGCCAATGTCATCTTGATGCGTCCACACCGCTGGGATGCCGTGGGCTTGGGGGATTGGCTGAGGGGCGTCACGGCACGCATGCCCCACAACAAGGCCGCAGTTGCATTGGCCAACAAGCTGGCCCGCACCGCAGGGAGCGTTCTGCGCCACGGGTCGAAGTATGCGGTCCAGAGAGACGAGGCTTTGGGCGCCATCTGAAGCGCCTCAAGTCCCAAAGGAGTTCGCGAAGGAGAAAAGCATGGTACGGAGACACTACGCCCCCAGAGTCTGAGAGCCCAAATGATCGTCATCGGTCTGGACAGTAATGAGACCACGGCGCGTGCGTAACCCAAAATGGCCACGGCCCGCGAGCCGACAAACAGGCCGGATACATATCAGCGACTTCCGCAAGCCACGCCAATATCTCACTTGCGAACAGCAGCCGGTACTTACATGGGGCTCTTTCGTAGAATCCGCCGCGCCGTGCGCGCATGGCGGCTTTGCCAAAATCCCTTAGAGTGTCATTTCGCCCCATCCCGCAATCGCCCCTGCGTGTTGAGGGCGTGGATGACCTGGCCGCAAAAAAAGGGGCGGTTTGCAGGCCCGGCAGAGGTAAGCCGCAATCCGTCTGCCAGCATCTCTTTTTGGACTGGACGTCAAGGGGCGACAAGAATTTGGGTTCCCGCGTCCTCGGCTGCCTGGCGGATGCTGTCGCTGGGTTGGCTGTCGGTGAGCAGATCCACGTTTGGATTCCACTTGAGAACAACCCGAAGGGAACGCCCGCCCATTTTGGAGGAATCCGCCAGTACCAAAGTGCGATCTGCACTTTGAATCATCGCCTGATAAACACGTGCTGAGCTGAGAAGGGCCTCGCTCACGCCTTCTTCGTCAACGGCGGTGGCCCCGACCACGGCAAGGGGCGTCCGGTAGCGGCCAATGTATTCGAGGGTCTCCGGGCCATGCACCAACCCTTCGCGTGGTTCGACCTGACCGGGCAGGAAAAGCACTTCGATCTTGGCGTTGCTTGCCAGCTCGGTGGCAATGCCAAAGGAAGGCGTGAGCACCGTCAATCTTCTGTCTGCCGACTTTAGCGCACGGGCAAAGTGAAAGGTTGTCGAGCCGCCGCCGACAAACAGGCTTTCGTGATCTCCGAGAAGTTCCACCGCCTTCTGTGCGATTCTTTCGCGCTCTTTTATGTGCAGTTGCAGACGTTCTGCCAGATGCGGTTCGAAGCGAGTCGCGCGAACGGCTCCTCCATAAGTTCGTTTGATCCTGCCGCTGTCGTCGAGTTCGCTGAGGTCGCGTCTGACGGTCTCTTGTGACACATCCAGACGTCTTGCCAGGTCATTGACCCGCATGGCCGGGTCTAATTCAAGCGCTTTCAGGATGTGTTCCTGTCGTTTTGCCTTTTTTGATAATTTCTGGGTCAATTTATGCCTCCGTTGATCCAGACTACGGGGAATCTCGGGGATTTCCAGCAAGTAAAATGACCGACATCCAGCATAAAAAGTTGCTAAACGGGCAAATGATGGTACTTTATGACCATCCACACAGGGGAATCACGTGTTTAACTACGGTTACTTTTCGTTCGCCTCCAAAGAAGAATTGCTGACGAAAGCGGCAGAGTACTGGAATCCGGGCAAGGTCAAGTTCTGGCAAGATGCCGGCACTCCGATGGTGATCGACCGCCGCGAAGGTTACTTTTTGCACGACATGACCGGGAAGCGGCTGATTGATCTGCACCTGAACGGCGGCACCTACAATTTCGGCCACCGGCACCCGGAGCTGGTCGAGGTGTTGAAATCCGGTCTCGACTATTTTGACATAGGCAACCACTGGTTCCCGTCTGTCGCGCGAGCGGCCTTTGCGGAAAAACTCGTGGCGACAACGCCCCACATGAAATACGCAATTTTTGGCGCGGGCGGCGCAGAGGCGGTGGAACTTGCCATCAAGACCGCGCGCTATGCGACCAAACGTAAGAAGATCGTCTCGATCATCAAGGGATATCACGGCCATTCCGGGCTTTCCGTGGCCACCGGCGACGAGCGTTTCAGCAAGATCTTTCTTGCGGATCGCCCCGAGGAGTTCTTTCAGGTTCCGTTCAATGACCCGGATGCGCTGGAGCAGGAGTTGAAAAAAGGCGACGTTGCGGCCTTTATCATCGAGACCATTCCGGCGACCTATGGCTTTCCAATGCCGGAAGACGGGTATCTCAAGGCGTGTCAGGACCTGTGCCATAAATACGGCGCCAAGTTCATTTCGGACGAAGTGCAGACCGGTCTGATGCGCACCGGCGTGATGTGGGGTTGGCAAGGATATGGCCTGAAGCCGGACATCTTTGTCTGTGGTAAGGGACTGGGCGGCGGCATCTATCCTGTCAGCGCCTGCATGGTCACAGAAGAATGCGGCCAGTGGCAGGTCGAAGACGGCGCGGCGCATATTTCGACGGCGGGGGGGTCAGAGCTGGGCTGTCTGGTTGGGCATCACGTGCTGGAAATGCTGCAACGGCCGGAGATCATTTCGAACATTGATTTTGTCGCCAACTTCTTTGCCAGATCGATGGCCGAGATGATGGCCAGACACAGTGACCTGTTTGTCGGAGTCCGGCAGCGCGGCCTGGTGCTTGGGTTGGAGTTCGATCACCCGGAAGGGGCCATTGCGGTCTCAAGGGCGCTTTATGAAAACGGGGTGTGGGCCATCTTTTCTTCGTTGGACAAGCGGGTTCTGCAATTCAAGCCGGGCGTCGTGAAGGACGTGGAGCTCTGCCAGGAAATCATGGATCGTTTTGATGCGGCGATGCCGCGCGCGCGTCAGCTTCTCAGATCGATGCGGAGGGTTGCATAATGGACGGTGGCGCGCGCCTGAACGTCCCGGATCGGGACCTGTCATCGGCCCATATGAAAGTGGGACGTGCGGCCTGGGCCGCGAAATACTACCAGACCTTTGATCGCGAAGCCGTCTTGCGCATCGCTGAGGCGGTTGCAAAGGCGGCCTTTGACAGGGCCGCCGAGTTCGCGGAGCTCGCGGTTGAGGAAACCGGTTATGGTGTTGTGGAACACAAGACCATCAAGAACCGGCTGTGCACCCATGATCTGCTGGATCATTACCGCGATATGGATCTGGTGACGCCTCGTGTTGATGAGGATCGCAAGATCATCGAGTTGCCCAAGCCCGCCGGTGTCATCTTTGCGCTGGCTCCGGTCACCAACCCGGTGGCCACAGTCTATTACAAATCAATACTGGCCATTCTCAGCCGCAATGCGATCGTGCTGAGCCCGCACCCGATGGCCAAGCAGAGCTCTGTTGCCGCCGCGCGCGCCGTTGCCGAAGCTGCCGAAGCGGCAGGCGCGCCGTCAGGTCTCATTCAATGTGTTGAAGAACCGTCGGTGCCCTTGGTGGAAGAGATTATGGCATCTGACAAGATCAACGTCATCATGGCCACAGGTGGCAACATGATGGTGCGTGCGGCCTATTCTTCGGGCAATCCGGCGCTTGGCGTCGGGCCCGGCAATGCGGTGGCCTTTGTCGATCCATCAGCCCAGGTTGATGCGGCTGCGAAATGCCTCGTCGACAGCAAGAGTTTCGACAATTCGATCCTGTGTACCAACGAAAGCATTTGCCTGACGCTGGAAGAGAATTTTGACAACGTAAAGCGGGCGCTACGTACTGCGGGCGCGCATGTCTGCAACGAAGAAGATACGGATCGGTTGCGCAGTTACCTTTGGGGCGACAAGGGTTTTAACCTTGAAGCCATTGGCAAATCCGCGACGTGGATCGCGGAGAGGGCAGGCATCAGGGTCAGCCCGACGGCCAAGGTCCTGGTGCCAGTGGTGCCAAAGCCCGGACAGGATGATCTGTTGTTCAAGGAAAAACTGTGCCCCGTGCTGACGCTGACGGCAGCCGTGGATTTCCAGCAAGCGGTGACCTTTGCCAAGCACGCGGCGAAACGCGGTGCCGGGCATTCGGCGGCGTTCCACGGTAATGACCAGACCCATCTGGTTGCCTTTTCCCAAGCGATGCCGGTTTACCGGGTGGTGGTAAACGCACCTTGCAGCCAGGGTGCTGCCGGTTTTGCGACATATCTTCCACCGTCGTTCATGATCGGGACAGGATACTCCGGGCGTTCGTCGATTGGCGAAAACGTCGGCCCGCAGCATCTGGTGCACTGGACCAAGATCGCGTTCGGGAGCGATGTGCCCGCCAACCTGGAGGTTGTTGATCTTTCCCAGACCACGCAAACGCCTGCTCCGACGGCTTCGCCAATGGCCACGGTACCTGATCCATCCCCACAGACCGACAGAAACGAGATTCGACAATTGATTTTGGAAGAACTTCGAAGCCTCAAAGGGAGCCTATAGATGCCAAATCTCCGTGCTTCCATTTTCATTGACCAGCTTCAGCCGCAAACCCTTGCCTATATCTCTACGTGGATGCGTGGAACTCTGCCGCGATTGCGTATGGCGGCCCAGATCGTCGAGATCGCACCCGGTCTGGACATCGAGGCGCTGACTGACGTGGTGCTCAAGAGCTCTGATGTGCGGGCGGGGCTTCTTGTCGTGGAGCGCCAGTTCGGGACGTTGCAATTCCATTCTCACTCGACTGCCGAAGTGCACTCGGGCGCTGCGGCAATCCTCGAAGAGCTGGGACAGACCATGAATGACGTGGCGCCGCCCAGGATTTCGGCGTCCAAACTGGTGACAAATGTTGATGACCAGCATGCGTTTCTCATGAACCGCAACAAACTGGGATCGATGGTGATTGGTGGTGACAGCATCTACCTGCTGGAGTGCCAGTCGGCGGCTTACGCGATCCTTGCCTGCAACGAAGCCGAGAAGGAAGCAGATATCAAGTTGATCGATATGCGCATGGTGGGTGCGAATGGCCGGTTGTATCTGGCCGGAACCGAAGCCGACGTACGCAACGCGAGAAACGCAGCAGAACAGGCATTGCGCGATGCCGGAGCTGAATAATGTCGTCAATACGGGACGAAATACGCTCGATTCTGCGCGAGGAATTGGCTGCGCTGCGTTCGGAAACACGGCAAGTATCGACCGAGAGGGTGCAGATATCCTCGAGCGCCGACCTGAACCGGTTCGCGCAGGACCTTGTGGAGCGCTTGCAGGATCCCAGCTATGCTTCCGGGGTGCGCGCCGGGACCATACAGTTTTCGCTGGGTGGACTGCCCGCAGCCGCGATGCCTGCGCGTCCCATTGTTTCCACCCCTCGAGGACCGACACCAGACGTTCTGGACAAGAAGCTGGTCACCGAAAGCGATATCGCCGCGATTTCCGGACGCCATGTGCGCGTGGCCCGGCTCAGTTGCATCACTCCGCTGGCCCAGGACGAAGCCCGGCGCCGAGGCATCCGGATCGAAAGGATTGAACTATGATCAAAGGTCGCGTGAAAGGAAAAATCTGGTCTTCCAGACATGTCGACACGCTGCCCGCCGGGGCACTGTTGGAGGTGGAGGCCGACGGAGGTGGTCGTTTGATCGCCTTTGATCCGCTGGGATGTGCAGACGACGAAGCCGTGTTGATCACGCAAGGGTCGGTCGCTGCCGCCTATTTCAAGGGAATAACGGCTCCGGTTGATGCGATCATCATCGGATCCATCGACGAAAAATCAAAATAAATTCAAGAGAGGATAACCCCATGGCAAATCTTGCAATCGGAATGATCGAAACCAAAGGCTACGTGCCTGCCCTGTCAGCTGCGGATGCAATGGTCAAAGCGGCTAATGTTGAAATCGTCGCACGCAACGAAGTGGGGGGTGGGCTGGTTTCTGTTGTCGTCCGCGGGGACGTTGGTGCCGTGAAGGCCGCGACAGAGGCAGGGGCCCAGGCAGCCAGCCAGGTTGGTGATCTTACTGCGGTTCACGTGATTCCGCGTCCGCATACCGATCTTGGCAAACACTTTGCCGCTGCGAAGTAAGTCAGCGAAGAAAGGTGAATAGGACATGACAGAACTTCGCGTATATCTCCCCATCGAAGATCTGCAGCCGCAGTTTGCGGCATACTTGTCGTCGCCGACGCGGGCCAGAGCCTATCCGCCTTTCAAAGGGCAAAACTCGCTGATTATCGAGGTCGCTCCGGCCTTGAGTATTCACCGGATCACCGATCTCGCGCTGAAAGTTGCACCGGACATGGAACCGGGCATTCTGTTTACCGAACGACAGTTCGGACTTTTGGAGTTGCATGCTGACTCGATGAAAGAACTGGAGGCGGCCGGGCAGGCGATCCTCAACGGGATTGGCGCCAAGGCGGCTGATCAACTGGCACCCAAGGTTTTGTATCACGACATCATCGAGGATTTGTCGGATCAACATGCGATCATTCTGAACCGGTCGCGGGATGGGTCGATACTGGTGCCGGGGGTGGCGTTGCTCATCTATGAAATGGCCCCTGCACTGTTTGCCTGCGTTGCGGCCAATGAGGCAGAAAAGGCCGCGCCCGGTGTCACCATAAACGACGTTCAGATGATGGGCGCCACGGGGCGAGTGTTCATGTCGGGCACGCTGGAGGACATGACCATTGCGCGCGACCGCATCACCGAGGTGCTGGGAAGCATCAAGGGGCGTGCGAAGTAACATGCCGGGTCGCATCTGTCCTTGTTGGCAAACAGTGAACTGCGCGCGCAGATTGCTTTGTGCGGGTTTTCAAGAAGAGGGCGGCTGGCATCCGTGTCCAATGTCATGCTGCGCGAATCGTTGGTGAGGGCGAAATGAAGAATTTTCCAACACAAAGTGAAATTGTCATCGTTGGTGGAGGCATTGCCGGCTGTTCTGCGGCCTATCACCTGGCCAAGTTTGGCTGCAAAGATGTTGTTGTCCTGGAACGCGGCCAACTGACCTCCGGGTCCACTTGGCACGCGGCCGGGATGGTCGGTCAGCAAAGGGCAAGTGCAAACCTGACGCGTCTTCTGCGCTACTCGGTCGAGCTTTACGCGAGTCTTGAGGCGGAAACCGAGCTTGCGACGGGTTGGAAGGCGAACGGATCGCTGCGGTTGGCCTGCACGAAAGACCGCCGCCGCGAGTACCTGCGCCAGCTCACAATGGCGCGTTCCTTTGACCTGGAGACGGAACTGCTTACCCCACAGGAGGTTGCAGAGATGTGCCCTGGAATGGATGTCTCGGATCTGGATTGCGGATTGTACACGGCCTCGGACGGGGTCGCCAATCCGTCGGACATCACCATGTCGTTGGCCAAAGGTGCGCGCAATCGTGGGGTAAAGATCTTTGAAGGTACGGGCGTTCTCGGCTTTGAAATCGAGAATGGCTCGGTGGTAGGCGTCAAAACCACCCGTGGCGACATCAAGTGTGACAAGGTTCTTGTTGCGGCGGGGACGTGGTCTCGCGAGCTTGGCCGTATGGCCGGTGTCAATATCCCGGTTCAACCGTCGCACCACCAGTACATGGTTACGGAAAAGCTCGAGGGTCTCAGCCCGACGATGCCGTCGCTGCGCGATCCGGACAAGTTGACCTATTACAAGGAAGAAGTGGGCGGATTGGTCTGCGGCGGCTACGAGTTCAATCCCATCCCACATTTGCCGCGTCCAACTTTGAATGATGAAGAGTTTAAGCTCTTCCCGGAAGAATTCGATCATTTTGAGCAATTTATGCCGTCGATGATGGAGCGGTTCCCTGGCTTGGCCAATGCTGGCATAAAACAGTGGTTCAACGGTCTCGAAGGCTTCACCGAAGACACTTATTTCATTCTGGGCGAAGCCCCGGAAGTGAGAAACTTCTTCGTCTCTACCGGGTACAACGCCATGGGTATCGCGGCAGGTGGCGGGGCTGGCATGGCCATCGCGACCTGGATGCTGGAAGGCGAGGCGCCATTTGATCTCTGGCCTGTTGATATTCGCCGCTTCTCGCAGTTTCACTGGTCTGACAATGCCGTTCGGACACGGTCACTTGAGGGGCAGGGTCACCACTTTGCATTGCATTGGCCATATTATGAATTCCAAAAAGGTCGCCCGCTGCGCAAAAGCGCAATCTACGATCGCCTGAAGGCAAACGGGGCCAGCTTCGGAGCCAAGGCCGGTTGGGAGCGCGCAAACTGGTTCGCACCACAAGGCGTGGAGCCTGTGGATCAATACGCGTGGAGCAATTTCAATTGGATGCCACATGTCGCCGAGGAACACCGTGCCTGTCGCGAAGATGTGGCAGTCTTTGATCAGTCCTCTTTCTCCAAGGCAATGCTTGTTGGCCCCGATGCAGAAAAGTTCCTGCAGCGCATTTGTGCGGGCAATATGGCGAAAGCCCCCGGGCGACTGACATACACGCAAATTCTGAACGCCAAGGGCGGGATTGAATCCGACCTGACAATCGCTCGGATCGCAGAAGACAAGTATTATGTCGTTACCGGCACGGCTATGGCGACGCGTGACTTCAACTTCATCGAGAAGAGCATTCAGGACGAAACCGTTTCCCTGATAAACATCACCTCGCAATATGGCGTGCTTGGCCTGATGGGGCCGAAATCCCGTGAATTGCTGGCGTCGATTACAGAAGCATCACTGGATGGTGCCGATTTTCCCTTTGGCCATGTGAAGGACATCATGGTTGCCGGGGCACCGGTCCGGGCAATGCGTATGTCATTCGTCGGCGAGCTGGGTTGGGAACTGCACATCCCGTCAGAGTACATGCAAACGGTTTACGACCGTCTCAAGCAGGCGGGTGAAGCTTACGGGCTGAAAGATGCCGGTTACCGAGCGCTCGATGGCTTGCGCATCGAAAAACGGATGTGTGTCTGGGGGGCTGAGGTTACGCCTGACGAGAACCCGTTTGAAGCCGGCATCGGGTTCGCGGTGGACTTCGACAAGAACGTCGATTTTGTCGGCCGGGCCGCCTTGGAAGACGCGCGCAATCGCCCGCTGGGACGCCGCCTGGTGTCGTTCACTGTGGAAAACAAGGACGTGGTTCTGCTTGGACGAGAAACCATTTACCGCAATGGCGTGCAAGTTGGCTATCTCACGTCTGGCGGGTTTGGCCACTCGGTCGGGATGCCAGTTGGTCTCGGATATGTCAGCAACAAGGCCGGTGTCGACAAGGCGTTCATTGAACAGGGTGAATATGAACTGGAAGTGGCCGGAGTTTTGACGCCCGCGCAGGTGCATTTCCACCCCGTCTATGATCCGTCCTCCGAGAAAGTGCGCGCATGAAATCTCAGGCGAACATCGTTGTGGTCGGTGGGGGGATCTTGGGCACCTCCATCGCCTACCATCTCGCCAAGGCCGGAGCGGAAGACGTCGTTTTGCTCGAAAAGGCCGCCTTGACTCATGGGTCCACCTGGCATGCCGCCGGTATGGTCGGTCAGCTGCGGTCCTCGAAAAACGTGTCATCAATGCTCAAGCGGAGCACTGAAATCTACGCCGGGCTGGAAGCTGAAACAGGGCAAGCGACCGGGTGGCGCGCTACGGGCAGTCTGAGACTGGCTTCAAATGAAGAGCGGTTGCGGGAAATCCGCCGCTCAAAGACGATGGCCGACAGTTTCGGCCTGGAAGCTGAAATCCTCACGGCCAATGAGGCCCGCGACCTGTTCCCGATCATGGACACAAATGGCGTGCTGGGCGCGCTGTATGTTCCAGGGGACGGTGTCGCGGACCCCACCGGTCTGACCCAGTCCTTTGCCATTGGTGCGCGAAACCACGGCGCCACAATAGAACAGGGCATATCGGTCACGGGGTTCAAAAAGTCGGGACGCCGCATCACCGCGGTGGAGACGACCAAGGGCACCATTGAATGTAATACCGTGGTCAATGCCGGGGGCGTCTGGGCGCGTGAGCTGGGCAAGAGAATGGGTGTGAACCTCGCCTGTTGCGGGGTTGAGCACCAATACCTGATTACAGACAATCTGGATGACGTGAACGCCAACATGCCGTCGATGCGCGATCCAGACTTGTCCATCTACTATAAACCCGAGGCAAATGGCCTGATTGTCGGGGCCTGGGAACCGAATACGGTTCCGTTCGACAAAGACAAAATTCCCAAGAACTTTGGGCAGGAGCTTTTGCCGCCTGAACTGGATCGGTTGGAGCCGTTTCTCAATGCTGCGATCACCCGCACACCGATCCTGGGTTCATTGGGTATTCGCGACGTCGTAAACGGACCCATTCCGTTTTCTGCGGATGGAGATTTTGTCCTCGGGCCGATTGCCGATCTTGAAAACGGCTTTGTTGCGTCGGGCTGTGTTGTTGGGATCGCCGCGGGCGGTGGAATCGGTGAGGTCATGGCGGACTGGATCCTGAACGGATCGCCCCAAAAGGACCTGTGGTCCCTGGACGCGCGTCGCTTTGGGCCGGTGCATACAACCGAAGATTACTTGTACTCGCGGGCCATCGAGATCTATGGCGAACATTATACGCTACAGCCGCCAGGACATGAAAAGTCATCTGCGCGGGATATTCGCCGCAGCCCTCTCTATACGACCCTTAAGTCGCATGGGGCGGAGTATGGCAGC
>MDLF01000047.1:49310-130246 GCA_001730095.1 Rhodobacteraceae bacterium (ex Bugula neritina AB1) | reverse complement strand
GTCATAAGCGAGGGACCAGCGGGGGGCAGGTCACCCCTTAAGTAAGATGTCCTCGTAAATTGAAATGACACTCCCTATATCACCAACACATACTGCCTTTAGAGCTGATATCCCATTGTACGCGGACTTTCTTTTGGCAGAGCTTGGTTGAGATTGGCAGATCGTCTCAGCAATGCTACTTAATGTTGTGTCCCCCATTACAGCGATTGGCTTGCTGTTAGGATGACCAGGGAAGTATTCGGAACGTTGAGCGAGAATGCTCCCAATGAAATCCTTGCCTTTGCGACCTTTCAGACGTTGGTAAACTTCGGCGCCAAGGTCAAAGGTTTCAAAGTCCCGCCAGTGGGCCGCCTGCTCGACACCACCGAGAGACTTAAGGGATAGAAAAATCGTTTGCGTTTCCGAAGTCAGTTTAAAGGAACATTCGACGGATTGATCAGTGTTCTGGAAGATGATCGCAGACAGAATTTCCTCAATCTTCTCTGGGGCCAAGTATCGAGTGGAAACATCATCCAGAAGAAATAGAACTCGAGAAGAAGTCCATAACTTTGAGCACCTCACAATTGCCCTTGCCAAGGCCGGGAACGCTTTGGAAGGGTGCATGGCTAGTTTGCAGGTGCTGTCCGTCCGGCTAACTTCCAACATTTTCTTGATGAGCGTATGCTCAAAGCGTTCGATTGATGCTGTTCGAGCTTCAATTTCGAAGTCTGTTAATATCTGCTGCAAGACCTCTGAAATGATCGCGGGACTATGCCTTTCGACCTGTTCTTCTTCTATATCTTTCAAGTGAGCCAGGGCGCGGGACGCTTCAAGAGCATACGAAACTGCTAACCTAGCAAAAATCTTCTCATTTGACAGGGAGGAATCTCTGCTTTCATCGAGTAGGACTTGCGCGGAAACGAAAAAGCCGACGAACCCATCTTCCTTTAAGCGAGATATTACTTCGAGATTGGTTTCCTTTGTTTTCTGTCGCGCTCGCGCATGAAACTCTAATGAGCGCAAGAGCATTGTTTTTCCGCACCCTCTCATACCTGTAACTATTAAGGGACCCTTGGAACTTGCCCGCTTTTGCCACTCACCTTTGGGGTCAACTAAAAGTTGAGGAATATGCCAAGAGGCCAGTGTTTGAGCATTGTACGACTCTGCGTAGCGACGGAACGAAAGTTGTTCTCGCCAAGGTCGCCACGGTTCTGCCGAGCGGTAAAAGGCTCTTTCAATGGAGCGTATCAACTCGTCAGCGTTTGGGGTTCTTTGCGCTTCAACTGGAGCAGCGAAGGTTGATGCAACGTCTTGAAGGGCGAGAGAAACCCTGGCGTCAAGGTCTGTTAGGTCATCAGAGTCTTGGGCTATACCCTTCGAAAGTGCGCGGATATGCTCAGCGATCCAATGAAGGTCACTTTTGTAACCACCGCCTGAGCGGCGATCTCCGGAAGTCGAACCTAGATCGATTGCTACTGCGCGAATCGAAGGATCAATGGCACCATCTCTCGCGCGTTCTTTAGTAAGCTCTTCAATGAGAATGTTACCTGAGTGAAAGTCATTGTGGTTTTGCCCACGGCTCCTTAGCTCGTGGCTGATCTTGATTAAATCGCAAGAGATTTGAGCAACTCGAGCTGGAGGCAGGTTGGCAGAAGCGCTGAGGTATTTCTGGAGGGGCTTGCCATCGAGATGCTCTAGAACGGCAACGTGGATTTCCATTAACCGATCGCCGAATTGTGCTTCATCTTCAAAGGCATCGATAATATCAACTATGAAGTCCGCACCTTGTGCTGTAGTGGAGTGGGTCCGGCATTCTGCATGGAAGTCTTTTCCAAAAAATTGATAGACTGCCGTCGGGACTACCTTTAGGACATATTTCCTAGCGAACGGCCCCTTTTTCTCAGCTACGAACGTGGCCCCGTAGAATCCTCTTCCGAGCGAATAGAGAATTCGAAAGTCTCGGATTTCTTTCGGAGGGTTCTGCAGTTCATAGTTGAAAGAGCGTCCGCAGCTTGGGCACGGCTGTTCTATCGGCCGAACAGTGAAATCGCTACTTGGGCAACTGAAACAACAGTATTTTCCAGAACTAGACATGAATGTTGCCCCAACTAAGTTTTTCCGGTGACGACTATCTCTACTCCTCATCTTAAGTTCAAGGGGGCTTGCCGCTCCCTCACCGCGTGTGCTCATGTGACCCGGGTCATGTTGACAAACGGTCCAGCCGGTGCGTTCGGATGCTGCGAGTCACGATGCAGGACTGGTGACGCCTTCGGGATAGCGAACGATAGGTTTGGACTTCAGCAAGCTAACACGTGGAATGACGCCTGTGCGTGAGTGTTCTATTAATAGGAACTTGGCGTTTCGGGTATCTAAACAAGTCTGCAGCGCGGCGGCCAAGGGCCGCCAGCGCTCTGGGTGTAAGAGTGAATTCCAACAGTCAGATGAAATCGCTTGCCAGGTGTCGGATCAGATCTCCAAGTCCTCGATGGACTTCCCAGCCTGCAACGCTTCATGAACCCAGGCCGGTTTACGTCCCCGGCCGCTCCAGGTCTGGGCCGGGTCTTCCGGATTGGCATACTTTGCGGGCGCTTTGGTTCCGGACTTGCGGCCTTTACCGCCATGCAGAGCAATGACTTCCTCAAACGAGACGCCGTGTTTCTCAGCAACCTCAAGCATTTCGGCATAGGCGTTTTGCTTGGCCTCTTTTTCCACTTCCGCTTTGCGGGCTTCGATTTTCTTTGCCAGCACTTCCAGTTCGGAGGCATTCAGCCCGGTCAGATCAATTGCCATGTATCACCTGTGGTTTTGGTTTCGCATGGTCAAAGCAGAAAGGCGCACTTAGTGCAAGATATTAACCTGCGCTACGCTGAATTGCATTGAGCACTGCATTCCGCACTTTCGGGCCTTAGAGTAATTCGGCCTGGAATTCTTCTTGGCGCAATTTGGCGTCAGAAACTGAGGCCGATTTCTATGCGGTCATGCAATTTGAGGACATAGACGCACAAAGTTTTAACCCGGGCTCCGGTGGGCCCTATTCGGCCCACCGGTAAGAAGTGGCGTTGCCGCGGAGCGGCCTTAATCCGCTGGCAATATAGCCCGGCGCAGGCGGGTGAACGGGCGCTCGTGCGCCTTGCTCAAATAGTAGCTGCTGAGAGTGGTGACCGGGGCCATGGAGAGGGCGAAACAAGCGCCCTGTTTCAGTTGATCCGAAAACCACGGCGCCTCGTATTGCGGGGTCGTCGACCAACTTTCTCGGATCGCCGCATTCTGCATGTTGACGATATTGGTGAACGCCGAGGCCGGATCATCCGGGGTCTTGCGATAGCTGAGGGCGATGGAGGAGAGCTCCACCAGTTCGGCATGGGTGAACGGCAGCGCTGCGTTGCGGATCTCGACCGGCGGTTGCTCCTGGCGGCGCATGATGCAGTAAACGGTCTGCCCGCCGCAGGTCGGATCGCGGTCGGTGAGTTCGAGAGCATACGGCTGGTTCGAGACAACTATGCCACCCGCCGCGCCGATGCTGATGCCGAAATCGCCGCGGTTGTTGTCACGCGGGCTGCCCTCGAGCAGGTACAGGTCCGCTGCCGCCAGCGTGCTGCCAAAGCTTTCGACAGAGGCCTTGAGCTGGGCGGCGTTCTGCCTTGCGGTTTCATTGTCCGGCGGGTTGGCACCCTGGGCATAGACCTGGACGCTGTCGTAATTTTCCGCCGTCACAACCGTGAAAAAGGCCTTGATGCAATCGGGGCTGTCCAGATGCGCCAGCGTGGCTGAGATCTCCTCACCCTTTTGGGCAACAACGATGGTGATGATGCAGGAGGTTGCACTGTCCGAATACAGGGTCAGCCCGGGGACCAGGGCGGATTTCAGGTAGTTGCCTTGATCGACAAATCGGAAATCCCCATCGGGTTTCGGGGCGGGCGGGTTGTTGTTGCGGTCTATGGTGACAGGTATCATGCGGCGGCTCCCTCATAGGTTTGCAACGGATTGGTCAGCGGGTTGCCGTTGACCTGGTATTCGCAGACCGGTGCGGCACCGGGCGCCGCTGAGAACAGCGCCGTAGCCTGGGTCTGGAATTCCTCGTTCGGATAATCGGTCTCTCGGCAGATCGAGAGTTCGCACCGGCAGCACCGACATGATCCCGGCATGGGTCGGGTCCTGCTGCAGCAGAAGCTCAGCCCGCGACAACCGCAGGTAGGTCGAATGGTTGGCCGGGTAGTGGATGGCCTCGGGCTGAATGCGGAAATGGTTGGTCGAGGCGAAATGCCCGGCGTGGCGGACGATCCGGCGCACCGGCGCGTGCAGGAAGGGACGCGGCATGTATTCGAGGAAGATCGAAACGGGCTGTGTCTGCGCCTCGTCCGCCCATCCTGTCAGCAGGCTGATATCGGGCGCCGGGAAAGCGGTTCCGCTGCCCATGTCCTGGTAGAACCCGGCCAGGAAGTCTGCGGCGGCGCTGGCGGTGGTGAAGCTGGAGATGCTCTTCTCATAGGCCGCGAACAAGGCGTCGGTCTGTTCATCGGTGACGTAGTAATTGGCGGACGTGGTGTAGGCGTCGGCGGCCACAAAGGACACGCCCGAGCTGTTGCTCCCTGCCCAGAGCCGGCCGCCGCCGTCTCCCCGGGTCAGGGCGGTGTAGCTGACAACGCCGTTGCTGCCGGCCCTGGTCTGCGGCTCGTTGAATTCGGTGACCGGGATCAGGTCGCATTGCTTGAAGGTATGGATGGTCTGGCCGTCAAAGACGGTTCCAATGGTACACATGGACAAATCTTTCGCTGAATTTCCGGGAGAGTTCAGATGATGTTCACGGATCCATCGGGCACGAACATGTAGCAGTAAAATCCGTAGGTCACGGCGTACTCATTGAAGTCCTTGCCAGTACCGGTGGTCTGGATTGGTCCCTGGTTGACCCGCCAGTTGGCACTTGCCGGATCGGTGATCGGATTGCCGGCAAAGTCGAAGTTCGTCACCTGATCGCCGCCGTCCTTCTGCGACCAGGACATTGGGGACAGGCTGTCGCAGCGCGCCCAGTGGTAGTCCCCAGGCCAGTTGGCCTCCGGATCTCCGCCGATGGCGTTTTCCGGCGGCGAAAACATCAGGGCGACGTAATGCCCGCCCGCGCCGGCGGCCGCCGCATGCTCTTTGATATCGTCCAGCCTGGTGCCGACATAGACCAGCCCGTCGCTGATGGCATTGTCACGCACATGCTCGGCGGTGAAGTCTTCCGAGAGCGCAGGCGCGCCGTTGGCGCGGCCGGGCTGGGGGAAGGAATTCGAGGCGATGTTGCAGCCATAGGCATAGCAGTTGTTGTTGGGCTGGTATTTCGCCGACATGAATGACCCCTGGCAGTCGCCTGCCGGGTCATAGCCGGTATTGGTGTCGCGGACGGTAGCGGCATATTGCGGAACGCTGCCCCATGTGGTTTCGACATAGTTCGGTGCGATCAGCGCCCCGTCAGGCGCTTCCTCCCTGATGGAGTGGCGCAGATCACCTTTGGCCACACGGCCGCTGAATTTGAATGCAGGCGTCATGATATTCTCCCGGGTTTTGAAATCAGTTTTGCGAGTAGAGCGTGGCCGACAGCGTCTGGCCGGAATAATTGTAGACGCTGAGCGCAAGGTCGCCGCTGCCATAGGAGCCGGAGATCATCAGCATGGAAGAGGCACCGCCGCTGACACCGGTGTCTGTGGCCCAGATGGGTTCGTTGTCGGCGCTGCGCAGCACAAGATTGCCGTCATTCTGCATGAACAGGCTGCCCGGATGACCTGCGGCCTGGCTTCCGAAGGGCGCCCACAGGAAAGTTCCGTCGCTGGCGCTAAGGACCGGGCCGGAGACGGGATCATTGCTGAGTGTGGCGCTGCCATCCAGCGCCATGATCGACTGGCCGGCCAGCAGCTGACTGTTGCTGCGGCTGTCGAGGCGGCTGACGTTCTGGACTTCGCCGAACAAGTTGAGCTGGATGAGGTCCTTGACCTGATCAGCCGTCCAGCTGTTGCCGGCCGCGGCGGCTTGCAGGATCATTGTCTTGGCAAAGGCTGCCATCGGCGTCATATCCGAGGCGCTGAGCGCCCCCACATCGGGCAGCCAGGCGCCCGAGGCATAGGCCGAGTCATTGACCGTTCCGGCAATAACCTGCGTGCTGTCGACAATCACGACACCTGCATCATTAGCGGTCTTCAGGGCGGTGTAAATTCCACCTTCTGATGCGTTGTCGGGATTGCCGGAGGGGAAGTTGCCTTCGCCATAGGATTCCAGCACCAGGCCTTTCAGGCCGGTGCCCACCATCGCAGTGATGAGATTGGCGATGATGGCGGTACCGCTGGTTGTGCTGTAGACTGCTGGAAAGGCGTTGAACTGCATCACCGGAAAGTCATCGATGGCGTCAGTGATGGTGCTCAGCTGTGCTTGCGCGGTGGCCAAGGCGGTGGCGTTATCCAGGCTGACGCTGGAGCTGACCGGGTCCGGCAGCATCCGGTCCGGATATTGCGTCAGCCGAATGCCGTATTGCGCCAGCGGCGGGTAGTTGGGCGAGTTGAACGCCACAAACTCGCTGGCATTCACTTTCAGCACCCGGTCGCCGCGGTAGAGGCAGCTGTCAAAATAGACCCCGACTTCGGGAATTCCGAGCCGTGCGCAGGCCACGGCACCGCAGAAATTCTGAAAGGCATCGGTGTTGAAGTTCAGCGTCAGGTCCGAAGTGTCTCCTGGCGTGGTTTCGGCAAACATCGGCACCTGAGAACCGGTGATGATGACCGGCTTGGACAGCAGGGCGGTGCCAAACCCCTGGGCGTCGAAGACATTCAGCAGGAACGGCAATGCGGAGCCGGTGAAATCCATCGAGTCGGTGCCGTGCAGAATGACGAAGCCATCGTAGTCAGCGTAATTGTCGAGGATGTAGCCTGCCATCAGGCACCAGTCGCTTGGCTGCAGGTTGGTGCTGTCGAGTGTTCCGGTCGAACTTTCCGGAAAGACCAGATCGGTCTCGTAAACCAGGGTGGTGTCAGAGAACTCTTCTGCCAGGATCGGGTCGAGGATTGTCTGCGACGCAGCGGCGAAATCCGCAGCTGACATGGGGGCGAGCGGATCGCCGACACAGCTGATGGTGCCGCCGGTGTTAATGATGCAAATCTTCATGAACAATCCCTCTCTAAAATACTACCTTTAGGTGATTCTTGGCTTTGGACATACTTCCAATAGGTGCATCTTGAGACGCGCCTCACAACCGGATTGCGGCTCGTTTTTTAATCAACACGGATTGCGGGTGTTGGTGCGAGCTCTGGTCCCGGCAATGCCTTTGCCATCGCCTCTGACCTCGATCACCGCCAAAGATAGTTAAGAGCTCAAATAGAGTAGAGCACCAAGAGGGCAGCACCCCCTTCGCATCAGATCAAGGGCTTGATTCGTTGCCCAAAGAGACTGCTCTTACGATAGAATTCAGCAGTTGGAATCCTTCAGTGCAAATTGTACTTGATACGCGAAGCGGACGGTGACCACACAGTGTGGTTTTTCACGACGATGTGCGGCAATCGCATGGCGCAAGTTCGTCTCGAACTTTCTCAAGGCTGAAGCGCAGTTCCTGCTCCGAGATGCCACCGAATGCGAGCCTCATTGCCTGAGGCACGGCGTCACCAACCGCGTAGGGAGCAGCGGACGACACCGCAATGCCCTTTCCGGACAGCCGTGCAATTACCGGTTCGGCCCGTTCGCCTTTGGAGAGAGGCAGCCATGTGAAGCTGGCGTTCTCATGTGCCGCCAATGGGATACCGGCCAGTATTTCTCGGCACAGCTTTTGACCTGCAGCACCCAGACGACGTCTCGCCGCCTCGAACTCAGCAACTGTGCCATCTTCGATCCAATGCGTGACTAGTGCCGAAATCAATGCTGGCGTGTTCCACGTCGTTGCTCTGATAACGCGTGATGCCGCGCTTTTCCAACGCTCCGGAAAGATGAGGTATCCAATCCTTAACCCTGTAGCAATGCTTTTTGAAAAGCCGCCCACGTGAACGGTCCGGTCAGGCGCTAGATCGACAAAGCTCGGCGGCGGCGATGTTTCAAGAAACGCATAAGCACTGTCTTCGATGATGATGAGATCATGCCGTTCAGCAACATCCGCGATCCTCCGCCGCGCATCTTCTCCCATCACGGTTCCAAAGGGGTTATGAACTGTTGGCATGACATAGATGGCTCTTAGCTGTTTCTTGCAGCACTGCCTGTCCAATTCATCTGGATCCATGACCCCTTCCTCTCCTTGCACTGCGAAGAGTGAAAGGCCTTGCAGTGCAGAGATGGATTTGAACCCCTCCAGTCCTCAAACGACTTGCAGGCATACTGTGTGGCTTGAGCATGTCCAGCCCGATCAGCGGCGGGGTAATCCGGAGGTTCGCCTGAGACTGCTCCAGATTCGCAACGTCCGCCGCGGGGAGCTTGTGGCGGAGGGTATCGGGTTGTGTGTGCAATAATCACACTCGACCGGCAGACAGAGATGTGGCATGAAATGCGGGATGTCTGAAGAATGCGACAATATCCCCAAGCGAGTTCTCTTTGTCGCCTTCCCGAAATCTAAGATGTTGGACCTCGTCGGGCCGTTGCAGGTGTTTACCGATGCGTCCGTGAATGGAAAGCCCTGCTACGTTGTGACCGTTTCTTCGCCGGATGGCGGTGTTATCCGCACCGACACCGTGCTGCCGGTATCAACAGTCTCTCTCAGGAACGGCCCGGACACCTTGTATGACACGGTCATCATCGTGGGTGGCGCAGGGGCGTTCACAGCAGCAAAGGACCCGGATGCCATCGCTTTGGTTAAGGAGGTCGTTCATCGAAGCCGCCGGGTTGGAGCCGTCTGCACCGGCGCTTTTGTGCTTGCGGCAGCGGGTATCCTTGAAAATCGCCGGGTTGTTACGCACTGGAGTGAATGCTCGGAGCTAGCTTCAACCTACCCTTCGCTCCAGGTTGAGGTTGACCCGATTTATGTGCGTGACGGGCACATTTGGACGTCTGCAGGAGTGACTGCCGGCATCGACATGGCGCTGGCAATGGTTTCGGAAGACTATGGCAAGACGGTTGCATTGGATCTTGCCAGATCGCTTGTATCCTACTTGACGCGGCCCGGCGGGCAATCTCAATTCAGTCATCTCGCGCACAGTAGGTTCCGCGAGGCATCAGACCGGTTCAATGCATTGCACGCTTGGATGCAGGAAAACTTGCAGTCAGATTTGCGGATCGAAGCCTTGGCAGCCGCCGCTAATATGAGCCCCCGGAATTTCTCAAGAGTCTACGCATTGGAAACGGGGCTCTCTCCGGCCAAGGCTGTGGAGGAATTGCGCTTGCAGGAAGCCCGGAAACTCCTGGAGACATCACGTATGCCGATAAAGGCGGTTGCCGTTAAGAGCGGTTTTGGTGATGAGGAGCGGCTGCGGCGGGTCATGCTGCGCCATCTGCGGATTTCACCATCGGACTATCGTGACCGCTTCAAGACTATCTGAGACCTGCCTACCTCTGCATCCAGCGGTTCAGGAACTGAGCTGAAGACACCCTGTATGGCATGAAACGAGGTCGTTATGGCATTCATGCCATGGAGGGATTTCACTAAGAGATTGTGAAAATAGGCAGCTGGGTTACATGGGGTGGAATGTGTTCTCTCGAAACCTGATCATACTGGTTTTGTGTGAGGGCTTGGCTTTCAGTTTGATGGCTGCAGTGCTCACCATTTGCGCCGCAGCCGGCTATAACATGGCTCCAAACAAGCACTTGGTGCTGCTTCCCCTTACGACGGAAGTTATCGGGTCATGCCTTTCAACGATCCCGGCAGCCTTTTTGATGAGGCGGCTGGGACGCCGCCCGGCATTTGTGACAGGCAGTCTTGTTGCTGCCGCAGGCGGGGCGGCCTGCTGCTATGCGGTCTACACCGGCAGCTTTTGGCTGCTGGTTGTCTCAACTCCCTTTCTGGGCGCTTTGAGCGGCTTTGGCGAATACACTCGGTATGCTGCCGCAGAACTGTTCTCCAGTCCTGACCAGAAGCGGCAGGCGGTATCGTTTGTTGTGTCCAGCGGGATCCTTGCCGCCTTTCTGGGGCCTGCGATTTCACGGTGGACCAATCCATTGCTGCCTATCCCTTTCCTTGCACCATTTGGCGTCTGTGTTCTTCTGTGTCTTGCAAGCGCTGCCCTTTACCTGTTTTTGCAATCCGCTGCCGCACAAAGCAGGAAGGGAGACACGGCACCGTCCGAACCTCTTAGGAAGGTCTTGCTGCTGCCGGCTTTCGTTACGGGCACCGTTGCGGCTGTGGTCTCCTTTCTTGCGATGGCGGTTGTCATGGATGCCACCCCAATGACCATGTTTGATTGCGGGTTCGACTATTCCGACACGACGCAAGTGATACAGTGGCATTTCCTGGCTATGTTTGCCCCCTCGGTCCTGACGCCCCGCGTCATCAGACTCATCGGCTCGGCGAATACAATAATTCTAGGGATTGTGTTCAGCGGAATCGGTCTTTGTGCCGGCTTTGCAGGGGTCGCCTTCGCCAACTTCCTTGTTGTTATGATCATGATCGGCATCGGGTGGAACCTGATGTTCATTGCAGGCACGTCTCTGCTTGCGACCATGGAGGCGGGATTGCGCAGGACGGCGGAGGGCGCCAGTAATTTTCTGGTTTCCTCTAGCTTTGCTGTTGCAACTCCGATCGCGTCGGTTCTTGCCGTTACGTATGGATGGGAGGCTGTCTGCAGCTTTGCTGCGGTCATGCTGGGCATTGCCTTCCTGGCCATCTTGGCCCTGCAGAAGAAAATGGCCTCCGGAGGAATTCAAAGCGGCCAGTCCGCGGCCAAAGAATTTCCCTGATTCACTTTCTCAATTGAAATATTTTCCCACAGCTCTGAAGTGTGCGGCTCGGCAAGAATGGTTGTTTGCTTGCAGGTGTTTCTTAGGAGGGTGAAAAAGCAACGAGCCCCTCAAGAGGGATTGACGATCGAAATAGATCACTATACGCACGCATGAGAGGTAAATGATAACCTTGGGTGGATTTCAGTTGTTGAGCAATGTTACACGCGGGATGGCCCTCTAACGCCATTGCTGTGTGATGAAGGGTGTTTCGAAATTGAATTGTCAAGGTGGCAAAAGTGTCTCTCTGTTTGAATGAAATTGTCAAAAAGTGCTTAACGGGCAGTTATTCTGATACCGGCAGCTTTCCAGCCCCTTCCGCCGGCGCAATTTATCCGTATCAATTTATCCTAGCGCCTCATGGGGCAGATGGGGCGAAGTTTCACTCGGCTTTCGAAATTGGCGACATTGGTGAAGTGATGGAAGCGGGTGTGCTTTCGGATTTCGAATCTATATCCATTTATATCCTGTATCTTCCGGAGCGGACGGTTTCAAAATACGGAAGCCGCGGATTTTTTTACGGGCTGCAGGACTGCGGCCATGTGTTGGGAAGTCTTATTGCGGGAGCCAAAACTTCGGGAACTCCCTTCAGGGCCAGGGTCTTTTCCGGAGAAAAGAAGATTCGCTCCGTCTTTGGCCGCTCGGGACCGGTCATTGTGGCTGCGATAACATTGGGGGGCAAGCGTTTCGACCCGTTTTCCCCGGACGTCTTGGGCCGTATTCAGGAACTGCATCCGGAGGTCGCTTTGCCATTCTCCGAGTCCTCTTGGGACAGTGTACGGGACGCCGGCTGGTTGGGCGGCATGGAGACGCTGCCCCTTCTTAATGGTATGACTTGGAACGATTTCTCGGCGGCGGTAACGCGGCGTCGTTCCGCTGAAGGGTTTAGCGGAGACTGTTTGGGGCAGGCCCGGGTTGTCGGGCTGGCCAAACATGCTTCGGGAGCCGGACTGGGGGCTGTTTTCGGGCCGGGAGTACCCATACGCGTGAAGGCGGCCATCAAGGAAAAAACGGGTGTCTGGAACATTTACGAACAGAACGGGGGACAGCCGGAACGCCAGCCCCTGCTGGAAAATAGTCTAGGGCTGATCTCGAATACTTTCTTGGGGCAAGGTTTCACTGAAACATCAAGTTCCCTCATTTCATTCTGTCTGAATTCAAATTCGGAGCGTGACCTCTTTGATGCGGGAATATCCTCCGGTTTCCTTGGCCAAATGTTCTACCTAGCCGCAACGCACATGAATGTGCCAATTTGCTGTGTTGGTGGATTTGAGGTTTTGAAACTGTCCAATGTCCTGAAGAATGCAAAGGGGAGCCTTCCAATCTACGCGCTTGTTTTGGGGGTAGGGCACGTGAATGGGAGAAAGGTTGATCGCGAGAGGGAGTCAGTTCCCAGAGTCCTGAGCGATCTTTTAGGGGAAGTGGGGAAAGTCTCCTTTCAAGAAGTTTGAAGATAGATCCTCTTTTGAAAAAGGGGGGCGGCGTGCTGGAATGGCGCACCCTGGTTTTGAGATCGAAGAATTGAGTCTTGCAAATCGCCGTTTGTGAAGAGGGGTGGTGTTCGTGACGTTTCAAAAAGAAATGAATTCGGAAATGAAAAATGGCGCAGGCTGTCCGGCTGGCTTGCGCCAACAGGCATGCCAACTGTCAGATGGAAGTATTTTCTTTGCGCGGCCTGAGCGATGCGGAAGCCGGGCTTTGTATTTCCGGCATGCCCAGCCATGCAATTGTTATCGACTTCACGCATGAAGCCGCTTTGCACCGGCTGCTGGAGCTTTCAAGTTCAGCACCGTTTTCGCTGATCACCGGAACAAGCGGCCTGCACCCGGAGCATTACGCGCTACTGCGGCAAAGGGCGGAACATTCCGCAGTGCTGAGTGTGGGCAATTTCAGCATGGGCGCCCTGCTCGCCAAAGCACAAATAGAATTGGCCGCGAGCTTTGCTCAGAAACTGGGTGGCTGGGAGGCCGCCGTGGTCGACCTGCACCACAGCGAAAAGGCTGACAGCCCCAGCGCAACTGCAATCTCTTGGAGGGATGCCTGGGAAAGCCGTGTGGAAGACAGTGCCGCGCCGATCTCTTCGTTGCGTATGGGGGATGGCGTGAGCGAGCACCTATTTGTGGCGGCCGGTGCCGGGGAACGAATTGAAGTCACGCACCGTCTTCTGAACCGCAGCTCTTCAGCAGCGGGAGTAATGATAGGCATCGGCTTCATTCAGTCCTGCCCGGCCGGGCTCTATCACGAGGACAGCCTGATTAATTTTGTCATGCAGCGGGAAAGCGATGAAGCCTGAGATGTCGGCTTTGCCGCTGCAGAACGTAGGCGGGCAAGGGCTCGCTAGGGGCCTGGGAACAGGGCCGCTGAGGCCGCGTGCGGAACGCGTCGGCATGGCCCGAGACGCGGTGGCAATAGCAGCCCGCGTTCTGTTTCCACCATCCAAGCCAGCCAAAGCCATTTCAGGGAAGCGCAATCATGGGTGAGATTTCCTTTCAGGGCCGGAGCCTGGCCTATTCTACTTTCGGCAGCGTGGCGCGTTTTCTGGACGCTCCAAGTTTTGTTGTCCTCAGTACCGAGTACCGTGACACAACAACGGTTGCGGATTTCTATGCTCAGTTCCCCGGCACGATTGGGGGTGTTGTTCTGGATAATACAAATATGGGACAATCCAGCCGGCTGGAGCGACCGCTGACGCCCGAAGAAGTTCTGGCAGAGGTTCGTTGCGCCTGTTCCGGGCTGGGCATCCGCCATCCGGTCATTGTGGGTTACTGCTCAAATGCGGAGCTGGCCCTGTATGTCGCTCATCACTTGGGTGCCTGCCCGGCGGTGTTGCAAAGCCCGCTGGTACGGCAGCGCGACAGCGGTTTCATCGACTTTTTTTACGGGGCAATGAAGAAGGCGATTTTATCCGCTGATGCTTACATGCTGGCGGTGGTGATGAATTTAGTGGATCCTCATGGCAGGGGGTTTCGCGAAGACCGGAATTACTTTCTTTCGGACCAGTTCGCGCTTGCTGCCTTTCTGCGTGAGCCAGAGCATTTTTGGGTCAAGACCCAGCAAAATAAGCCGGTAGGCCGTTTCGAATGGGAGAAAATGCGGGAGTTTGCCGGGCCGGCCTTGGTCCTGCGCGGCACTCAGGACCCGATTCAGCCAATAAGCTTTTTACGCAGTTGCCTTACTGAGCCCAGACATGAACTTGTTGAAGTCGACAACAGCCACCGGCTGCTGGAAGACAGGCTGGACGAGGTCATTGATCACATGTCTGTCTTTGCCGCGAGCCTGCCTAGGCCCGAGTGTGCCGTCCGGCTTGAGGCCTAGCTGTCATGGGACTGATGCAACAGCCAGGCCTTGAGGACCTTTTTTCGCCCGGCGACCATGCCAGGGTCAGGGCAATCCAGGAGCTGCTCTCGCCTGACAGTCTGGATCGCCTGAAAGCGCAAAGGGACGGGATTTACCAGGCTGGGCTTTGGCAGGAACTGGGGGCAGCTGGGCTGTTCAGCCTGATGCCGCCGCCTGATCGAAGCCTGACCGGAGTTGATGCCGCGCGGGCTGTGGCAATGATGTCTGACGCCTTGTGTCATGACCATAAGAGCGAGCTTGATCTGGCAATCTATGTGCATGGCTTGGTGGCAGCGCTAACCCTGCATTTTGCCCGTGATGTAACCGCCGCAGCCGAGCTGCTTGGCCCGGTGCAGCGCGGCGAGGTGGTTTTTTGCACGGCATATACAGACCGTGACCCGGCCCATCCTGCTGAAGGCAGGCGGCATCAAGGGGGATTTCTTCTCAGCGGCAGAAAGTGGCTGTCTGTCAACATGCCGCATGCCGATTTCTCGGTTGTCACGTTTCAAAGCGGAGCAATCAGCCATGCAGCAATCCTGCCGTTAAGGGGGGCAGGGTTGTCCAGATCCCGGACCCGGCAGTCGGCAAGCGGAGCGATGTACTCTCAGGGCGCTCTTGAAATGGACAGTGTATTTGTACCGCAGGAGTATATTCTCAGCTCCGGATTGCAGCGACTGCGGGTGTGGAACCGGGTGATGACGCTGTCAAGGCTGCTCAATGCTGTCTCCGCAGCCCGGTTGCTTGGCAGGCTGCGGTGCGTTGTCGAGGTGGATTTGGCGGGCCGCCAGGTGTTGGGCACAGCTTTTTCAAAGCATCCGGCATTTATGCGATGGAAAGCGAAGGCGCGTGCGCGCCACACCGTTTTACAACAGGCCATTACTGCCACTTTGCGCGACATTGCAGGCAACCGTTTCAACGAGGCGCAAGTCGCGGGGTTCAAGGCACTGGCCATACGGGATGCTTTTGAACTGGCGCTCAATGCGCAGGACATGGCCGGCGGGGCTGGAACACTGGCCGAGAACGAAATCGCGCAGATCACTCATTCCCTGTCCCATCACAAGTTTTCCAGCGGCGGGGAGGCGCAGCTGATGTCCTTTTTCGGCTCTTCCCTGCCTGTCCCGCTTGAACACTGTTGGCCTGCCCCTTCCCGCGCCGGAATAGCCTCATGAATGTAAACCTTGCTGATAGTGTACTGGACGCTTGCCTCCGCTTTGCGGATCGCCCGGCCTTGCACTGCCTGAGCACGAGCTGGAGCTATTCTGAGTTTGCTGGTCAGATCCAGGCATGGGCGAGGTGGTTTGCCGGCTCTCAGATCCCCGCGAGGCTGGGGTTCGCACTGCCAAACTCGGCCCTCTACCTCGCAGCGATGTATGGGGCTGTCAAAGCTGGCAAAGTGCCATTTCTGATTGACGACAAGCTTAGCCGGACTGAGATCGGGGCCATTGCGAGGGATGTTCAGCTGGATGTCCTGCTCGTCGCCACGGAATGGGAGTTTGATCTGCCTCGTATTGGCGAATGGCAAGGCCTGCAGCTGTATGCGTTTCCTGCAGCCGACAAGACCAATTTGCTGCACCCTTCCACGGCCGTCTGCCGGTTTACCAGCGGTACGAGCAGCGCGCCGAAATGCCTCGAGTTCAGTCACACTGCGGTTTTGGAAGCCGGCCGGGTTTGGATGCGTTCAAACCGCATGGAAAGCAGCGACATAACCCTGTGCCTGGCCGGCTTCTTCAATGGGCTTGCCTTCAATACATCCCTTGCCGCCACGTTTTTGAGCGGGGCGCAGCTTGTTATCTACAGCGGCTGGGCAAGCCCTCCGCAAGTACTGCGCGAAGCTGCAAGGCATCACGTGACCCGGCTGATCGGCTTCCCGGCATTTTACAAGCTTCTGGCGAGTTCCGGGCTAGCCCGGAACAAACTGCCGGCAAGCCTGCAGCAGGTGTATTCTGCGGCCTCCTCGCTCAGCGATGATACCCGCAATGCGCTGAAGGCACAGTACGGGCTGGATGTTTCCAACTACTATGGAATTGCCGAAGCAGGGCCCGTCACGACGGAAGCGGATTTGGCGGCTGCATGCGGAAACGGCACCGCATTGCAGGGATGCCTGATGCGAACCGAGAACGGTGTGCTCCAGGTCCGCACGCCCTATCTGGCGACACGGTACCTAAACCGCCCAGGTGAGCTTGAGAAGAGGCTGACGGCAGATGGGTTCTATGTGACCTCGGACTTAGCCGTGATCTCCGAGGGACGCCTGTTTCTGCGGGGGCGCAGGGATGCCATCCTGGATGTTGGCGGAAAGAAGTTCGAGTCCTCGGAGGTGGTAGGAGCCTTGCTGAGCCTGCCCGGTGTCGACGAGGCATTTGTGTTTGGCGATCCTGTCCCTGATCAAGGGATGGCCGTATGCGCGGTGGTCGCCGGGCAGAACCTGCCGGACGAAGCTGTTATCCGCCGCCAGCTGGGCTGTCAGCTGGCGGCTTTCAAGATCCCTCAGAAAATTCAGTTTGCTTCCGCTTTGCCACGGAATGCAGCTGGCAAGATTGATGCTGTCGGCCTTCGGTCCCGATTTCGCAACAGGAGATTTCAAAATGCATGACCTGCTTTCCCGCGTTGAAGCGGTGGTTTCAATGGCGAGCGGCGGTGCCGTCAGTGTGGAGAAATTGCATGCCGCTAAGGGCGATCTGATAAGCGCCGGCATGGACTCCATGAAAATCTTGACGGTAATCATGAGGCTGGAGGCGGAATTCGGCGTCGTTATCGACATGAATGAGGATGCTTCTTTCCTGCAAAACACTGCAACCATCGCAGAGTTTGTCCAGGTGCAGTTGGCACTGGAGGTGGTGGCATGAATATGCCGGCTCGTGCTGAGGGCGCAGTGGGGGCGCCGCTGGACAAGGCGCTGATCAAACGGCTGACCACGGCTTGCCACATCCTGTACATGGAAGGGCAAAACGACCTGAACCATGGCCAGATCTCTGCACGCCGTGGATCTTCCGCCGAATATTGGATCCGGGGCGCGGCGATGGGGTTTGAAGAGGCGTCCAGCACATCATTCGCTCTATGCGGCATGGATGGCGGCAGGCTGTCTGGTACAGTGACCGTCCCTCCCGAGTGGCCCATTCACAGCGCTGTCTATGCGCGCTGCCCGGGAGTAAACGCCATTGTTCACACACATGCTCCCAACGCGCTCATTTTTGGTGCGAAGCGGCGGCCGCTAGTCCCGCTGAGCCATGATGGATGCGTTTTTGCGGGGGCGCTCGGCTACTTTGACCTGACCACCAATACTATTCTGGACTTAAACACGGCAGGCCGGCTGGCGGACGCCCTGGGCGCTGGCAAGGCGGTGCTGCTGAAGAACCACGGTCTGGTTACGGTTGGCGGTACAATCCAGGAAGCTGCAGTTCTGGCTGTTTGCCTGGAGCAAGCCTGCGCCTTGCAGCTAAGGGCAGAGGCAAGCGGCCATATCTCCGGATCCGAGGGGAGTGACATCACGGAGAAGGAAGAGTTCATCTTTTCCGACGCGGCTGTCAGCACGTATTGGAGTTATCTCGAGCGCAAGCTGGCTCGTGTCCGCGAAGGCCGGCAGCTGCCGCAGCAAAGGTACTGAAAGCAATGTCTGGAATTTCGATGTTTCAGCAAAGGCCACTTTCTGCGGATGTTGCGGACCAGCTCAAACTGCTGCACGGCTTTGCTCTAAGTTGTTATCAGCGCCTGCATGGGCATTCGTCAGCGGGAGACGCCCGCCAGCTGGCTCTGGACGAACTGACGGTCCTGTTGTGCCGGGCCGAAATGATTGACCGGGCTTTGTCCTTGTCTCCATTGCCGCAGGACGTCGCTGCGATGGCTCTTGAGGATCTGTGCAGCCGGCTGCGTCATTGGGACCTGGACCACCGGGTTCTGCAACCTGAGCATATTGAGAAGCTAGCGGATTTGCATCACGCGCTCGGCTGTGGGGGATTTCCGGCACATGCCGCGCCCGGCGCCGCCTAAGCGGTTCACCTTTTGCAATGCAAAAATGTTGGCTGTGGCAGTAATATCCTTTAGAGAGTATTGATCAAACTCAACGCTCCCTATAATAGAATTACGGAAAGGCCGAGGAGATTCCATTTTCGGAAAATTAGGCCGGAGTCCGTCAAAATTCGAGAGGTTGGGATGACCGCATTCTATCGGTTCCTGTTGGCAAGATTTTTGTCCGCATTGGGAACGCAAATAACGCTGTTTGCTGCGCCTTTGATCGTATTCCAAATCACCGGGAGCGTTTCCAAGGCTGGTTTGAGTTTTGCTATCGAATGGGGGGTCGGGTTGCTGGCCCTGCCTTTTGCTGGCATTATGGCGGACCGGATCGGCGGTTCACGCCTCTACGCTGTTTCGGATGGAATACGCCTTTTTGCGTGCGCAACCGTTTTCCTGCTTCTCAACGCGGCCCCGCAGCATGCATTTCTGATTGTTAGCATTTCAGCGGGCATAATGTGTTTCTGCCTCAATCAGGCGTTTGTGGCGCTAGAAACGCTGATACCCAAATACATGCCGTCCGAAGAATTACACAAAGCGCAATCCATGCTGCAGGCAGTGGATCAGTTCAGCCTGCTGCTGGGGCCGGTTGCTGCGGCGGCTTTGCTTGCGGTTGTAGACAAAGAGGTTCTCTATCTGATCGCCGGATCTGCCTTTTTTGTCAGCTTGCTGAATATGCTGCTTTCACGTGGCGTGAATGCTGCTGCTGAACGGGGGGACGCCGGGGCACCATTGGCGGATATCTTGCATGGGGCGAAAATCCTGATTTCGAATCATTCTCTTATGCTTCTTTGCGCCTACGGGATCTTGGTCAATGTTGTATACTGCTCGCTGCTGTCGATCGGTGCAGCAATGGTGACCGGCACCTTTGGCCTTCCCGAATTCTACTTTGGCGCGCTCAGTTTCACCGCCGCCGCGGTAACGATCTGCAGCATGTTCATTGTACCGGTTCTGTCCCGCCGCTATTCGATTTTTTTTGTCGGCGTGGCGTCGTTCCTGGGGGTCTCTCTGGGCGGGTTTATTGCGGCTTTAGCCTCGCAGTACTGGGTGTTCTTCGTAGGGTTCGCGGTTGTGGTCATGGCCGATGCATCAGCCGGTGTTTATTTGCGGACAGAACGGGTGAAGAATATCCCAAAACAGGACCTTGGGAAGACCTTGGGATTAATGGTGTTGGTAATTGTATTTTCCTACCCGCTCGCAGGTCTGATCGTTAGCGTGTTCAGTGAACGCATCGGCATCAATGCCATGCTGTTCGGATTGTCCGGCATCTGCCTCGTTGGAAATGTGTTTGTAATGATTGCTTTGAAAAAGGCGACGGACAGGAAATTGACCGAAATGACCGCGCCGGGAGAAAATGCAGCGGGGTCAGTATCTGTCAGCTAACTCTATTTGAAAATGGACGTCAAAATTTGGAAAGAGAGAAATGGAATTAACGACGATGAAGCTGATTTGCGTTCCATTTGCAGGTGCGGGTGCCAGTTTTTATCATGGGTGGGCGCATGCAGGGTTCTCCGCATTTAAGCTGTCTCCGGTAATGCTGCCGGGGCGTGAACGGCTGATTGCCGAGCCGCCTTTCACCTGCCTGCAGAAGGCCGCGGGTGAACTGGCAGGCAATATTCTGGCGGAAGTCGGCGGCGCTGGAGATGAGGCTCTGATTGTGTTCGGGCACTGCTTCTTGGGGTCTGTGCTGGCCTACGAAATCACCCATAGGTTGATTGCTGCCAAACCGGGCCTGGTGCGCCACCTTGTGGTCAGCGCCTCGCGGGTTCCGGAAATTTCCCGGCAGCTAGGAACGGGCTCCATGTCGGATGACGCCTTTCTTGAATTGGTGAAGTCAACCACCGGCTACACGCATGAGGCGATGGATATTCCGGAAATGCGGGAGCTGTTGCTGCCGCCGTTGCGGGCCGATTTCATCATGGACGAGACATATGTTTCTTCCGGCGTCCGTAAGCTTCCGGTGCCGATCACGGCGATTGCAGCCGATCAGGATGCTTTGGTGGCGCGCGAGGAAGTGATGGCCTGGTCCGATTACACTAGCAGTTCTTTCACTCTCAAGGATGTCCGGGGAGGCCATATGTATCTCGCAAGCGATCCCAGCGAGCTGTTCGCTATTTTGGCCGAGATCGGCGCCGAAGCCGGGGAGGCCCGCTATGCTGCTGTCTGACCGCACCGTTGTGATCACCGGGGCCGGGCGCGGCATTGGCCGTGCATGCGCGCTGCGTGCAGCGGAAGAAGGCGCCAATATTGTCATCACCGATGTGGACGCCGCTCTGCCAGACGTGCCGTACCGGCTGGCCAGCAGTGCGCAGATCGAGCGGACCGCAGAGATGTGCAGAGAGCTGGGCGCTGCCGTGCTGCCGGTCATCGCTGATGTCCGTAACATGGAGGATTGTCGCCGGACCGCCGCGCTGGCCAAAGAGCGGTTTGGCAGTATCGACGTCCTTGTAAACAACGCTGCTGTCGGGGCACCGGCCGGCAAGATGGCACACGAGTATTCGGAAGCGGAATGGCAGGTCATGATGGACGTGAACCTGAGCGGTGTCTGGCGCATGATTGCGGCGGTTGCTCCGGTCATGGTTGAGCAATCCCAGGGCAGCATCATCAACGTGGCTTCAACCGCCGGCCTGGTCGGATACCGCCGCTTCGGTGCCTATGTGGCGTCCAAGCATGCGGTGATCGGCCTGACGAAATCGGCCGCCTTGGACTATGCGAAAATGAATGTCCGCGTGAACGCTCTTTGCCCCGGCCCTGTTCGCGACGATCCGGTAATGGACGGCCATATGACTGGCGTTGTTGCTGATGCGCTCGGGTTGGAACTGGAGGAGCAGGAGGCCGTGGATCTTGAGTCGGTTGCCATGTCTTCGGTTGTCGACCCATTGGATGTCGCCGACGCGATGGTCTGGCTGGCGAGCGGAAAGTCGCGCCGGGTTACGGGAACAATCACCACTGTGGATGCGGGCTTTACTGCCCGGTAACGAGTTGGAAACAGCCAATGAATACTTCATTTAACTTGAGCACAGGCTTCACACCGGTGGGGAGCGAGCTTCCGGTCCGCGGCTATCACACGCTGACTTGTAGTGTGTCCGGCAGTGAGGCGCTGGAGCGGGTGCGCGCACGGTTCAGGACCTTGGAGGAGCATGGTTTCAGCGTCTGGGCCGAACCGCTTGCTAACTCAGTGAACCACCCGCATTCCGAGCGGTTGATCGGGCGTGAGCAGCGCCGCAAAACCGGCAATGGAGAAGGCAGGGCGGTCTTGTTTGCGGCTCCGGACGGAGAAGGCGTCCTGACGCTTACCGGGCGCATGAGCCAATACACTCTGCAGGATCTCAGCCGGCTTTCATCGGCTGTGTTGGGAACCCCGGCCGGGGCACCGGCACAACCGCTTCCCGTACGTTCTGGCGATCCCGCTTCGGAGGTGGTTTGGGGGGCGCAAACCTGCGAATGGGGGCTGGGCAGCCGCAAAGGCCCAGAGGGCAGGCAGACTGTTGCACTGGACCTGGAAGGCCTTCCGGCGGACAGCGTCGGCAAAGTCCTGGTGGCTGCGCTCGGCATCCTGCTTGCACGTTACGGCGTCCAGAACCCGGTCTTGCCTGTGCTCGCGGCCAGCCAGGCAGAGGGGGCTGTTTTTGGCTCCTTTTTTGCAGGCCTCACTCCCAATGACACCGTCGAGGATTTCCTTGCGGGGGCAGAGGCTTTGACTGTGCAGGCCTTTCCCGCTGACAGGGCGGAGCCGTTTGAAATCGGCGTCGAACTGGCTGTGCTGCAAGGCGAAGAGGTTTATACGCCGTGCTTCCCTTCGCCTTTTACGGTCTCTCTGCGCATATTCCAGACCAGCAGCGGCGCCTCTGCCAGAGCAGAACTGGATTTCGACACATGCCTGTTGTCGAGCCCGATAGCGCAGCGCACTGCCCGGCAGCTGGGCCGGATTGCGCGGAATCTCTCAGTGGGCACTATTTCGGGGCACGCGGCCAGCGTACCGGTGCTTTCAGAGAAGGAAGTTGGTGAGATTCTGGATCTTGGCGGCTGCTCACAGGAAGCTACCGGCGCCCCCGTGAGCATTGCTGCAATGTTCGAACGCGTTGCGGCGGACACACCGGATGCCGTCGCGCTCAGGTTTGAAGGCCAGGAGGTCAGCTATGCACAGTTGCTGGCAATGTCGGGCCGTTTGGCGTCGGGGCTGCTGGAGCTGGGCGTAACTGCAGGCGGCCGGGTCGGCTTGTGCCTGGACCGAGGCATTGAGCTTATCGCTTCGATGCTGGCAGCAGCCCGTATCGGCGCAGCCTATGTGCCGATGGATCCGGACTACCCGGAAGAACGGCTGCGCTACACTGCTGAACAGGCCGAGCTAACGACCGTGATCTCCGCCGAGGATGCCTTTCCTGAAGTTGAGGGCGTGCGGCGGATAGCACCTGATGAGTTGGAAGACTGCGCCGGCGGGGATGAACTCACGGCCTCTAATGCGGACCCGGACAAAACAGCGTATGTGATCTTCACCTCCGGCTCCACTGGACGTCCGAAAGGCGTCGGGGTTCCGAACCGGAATGTGTCGGCCCTGGTCAGCGCAACCTGCGAGACCATGAAACTCGGTGCAGAAGATGTCTGGACTTTCTTCCATTCCGCAGCGTTCGACTTTTCTGTATGGGAGATCTGGGGCTGCCTCCTGACCGGTGGTACTTTGGTCGTCGTGCCCTATTGGGTCAGCCGGTCGCCGGAGGACTTTCATGACCTGCTTGCAGCACAGGGTGTCACAGTTCTGAACCAGACCCCCTCGGCTTTCAATGCATTGTGCCAGGCCGACCGCGGCCGGCCAATGCTGGAAAAGCTGCGGCTGGTGATCTTTGGAGGCGAAGCGCTGAACGCGCAGGTACTGCTGCCCTGGTACCGCAAGTACCCGGGGGCACGATGCCGGATGATCAACATGTTCGGGATCACGGAGACTACCGTGCATGTCACCCTGCAAGAGTTTTCACCGCAGCTTGCCCTTGCAGGCTCGATGGCGGTTGGACCGGCGCTTCCGGGATGGTCGGTTTCAGTCCGCAACAACGATGGTGAGGTGCAGCCCTTGGGGGTACCTGGTGAGATTTATGTTGGCGGCGCCGGTCTGGCGGAAGGTTATCTGAACCAGCCGGATCTCACCGCAGAGCGCTTCATTTCCGACCCTGTATCGGGTCAGCGGATGTACCGTAGCGGGGATCTAGGGCGGCTGCTGCCCGGAGGCGTCCTGGAGCACATGGGCCGCATTGACAGCCAGGTGAAGATCCGGGGTTTCCGGATTGAACTGGAAGAAGTCCGATCGGTGATCCAGAACGTTGCAGGGGTCAAGGCAGCAGCAGTAGTGGTGACCGAAGCCCGTGAAGGCGACCCATCAAGCGCACGGCTGGATGCCTTTGTGGTGCTGGAGAACCGGATCACTCCGGAGATTGTCCGGCAATCGGTTTCGAAATATCTGCCGGCCTACATGATGCCGTCTATCATTTTGCCGGTGGAAGAGCTGACGCTCACGGTCAATGGCAAGCTCGACGTCAAGACACTGCGTGAAAGAGCCCGTGAAACGGAGAGCGTGCTAGACGGGAGCGCAGGAGGAGGCCGCGTACAGCCGCAGGATGATCTGCAGCAAATGCTCGGCATCTGGAATCTCTTCTTCGACGGGGAAACCGGCGCTGGAGACGAGTTCTTCCTCATTGGCGGCAATTCATTGACCGCGGTGCGCCTGGTCTCGGAAATCCGCAAGACCATGTACGGGCATGTCACGCTCAAGGATCTCTACCTGAAGCCGACGCCTGCCTCCTTGAATGCGCATTTGGCTGCCACTGAAGACCGGGCGTGAGGCAATGCTAATACACGCAACCGCCTCGCCAGCCGGATGCCTGATGCCGTTGGCATCGTGCTTGGGTTAGGCTCGGCTTCGGTTCCCACGGTTCTGGCCGCAGCCGCGCGTAAGGTCACACCGGTTTTTGTGCTGGACAGGCAGCTGCCGGGAGCCGAGGATCAGATGCAGCAGCTGCCGCCAAGGGCACTGCTGGCAGATATCACCGGTCAATCGGACAAGCAGGCCGGAAACACTCTTGCAGGCTTTTCCCTCAAAGGGATCACGACGTTCAGCGAGTATGCGCTGCCCCGGGCATCAGCTCTAGCTTGTGCGCTCGGGTTGCCTGGGCACGATGCTGGGACGGTCAAGGCGCTGACAGAGAAAACCGTGCAGCGGGAAGCGCTCAGCGCCGCAGGTGTTCACGCTTGCAGGTTCGAACATCTGCCGGCAGGCAGCTGCGGAGTGCCGCCAGGCATGGTCTTTCCGGCCGTTTTGAAGCCGGTTGTCGGCGCCGGGAGTGTGCATACCCTGCTTGTCAGGGATGAGACCGAGTTCAGGTACGCGCTTGCACAGGCGCCCCAGGGTATAGATTTCATTGTCGAGGAGTTTTTCCAAGGCGACCCGGCCGTCGCGGGAGCAGATTTTGGCGATTATGTCTCGGTGGAAAGCCTGCATTGCGACGGGCAGTCCCAGCAGATCTGTGTCACCGGCAAGCTGCCCTTAACGCCGTCTTTCCGGGAAACGGGTATGTTTTTACCGTGTTCGCTCCCGCAGCCGGTGCTTGCGGAAGTCCGTGCGCTGGAAGCGCAGGCCGTTGCGGCGCTTGGCGTCCGGCATGGCATTACCCATACTGAGATCAAACTGACCAGCAGCGGGCCGAAAATCATCGAGGTCAACGGGAGATTGGGCGGGTATGTACCGGAAATCCTCAAACGAGCCTCGGATGTGAACCTGGTGCAGTTGGCTTTGCTGCTGGCGGTCGGAAAGCTGCCGTCTGTGGCTGAACCGGGCTTCGAGGGCGTCACGTACCAGGTTTTCCTGACGCCGCCGGATCGGGCTGCAGGCCGGATCGGACGGATTGGAGGCATCGACTCCATCTCGGAGATCGAAGGGGTCCGGCAGGTCGAGGTCCGGGCGCAGCCAGGTGACCTGCTCAGCGCGGAGGACGGCACCCAGGGGCTTTTGGGGGTTGTTTACGGGCAAGCCGCCGACAGCGGATCTTTTGCGGCGGCGGCCAAGCAGATCAACGACTTATTGCACATGGAGATTTCAACATGATGAATTCTACCTTTGACAGCCTGCCGGCAGCCCGCAAGGCAGAGCCGGTTATGTCCGGCCCCTTGGGGGCCGCTCTGCCTGCGTCCGTGCATGGGGTTTTTGAAACCCAAGTGGACCTGCGGCCAGATGCGATTGCAGTTGAGAGTCCGCAGGGTAGCCTGAGCTTTGCAGCCTTGAACCGGGCTGCAGATGATTTGGCGGCGCGACTGAGGCGCGAGACGACTGTTGCCAATGAGATAATCGGGATCCGGTTCACCCGCTGTGCTGAGTGGATTGTGGCCATGCTGGCTGTGCTCAAGGCCGGCGGTTGCTACCTTCCGCTTAACCCCAAGGATCCGGAGGCCAGGGTCGCGGCGTTGCTTGAGGATGCGCGGCCGCGGTTGATCCTGAAGCCAAGCAGGGTTGCAGGAGAATTCAGAATCGAAAATCGGCAAAGCGCATCTTCTGAACCGGATGCCGAAGGCCTTTGCGAGGACCGCGCTGCCTATGTCATGTACACTTCGGGCAGCACCGGCAAACCAAAGGGGGTGGTTGTCAGCCACCGCAACATCCTGCGGCTGACACAGGGCCGCAACCCGGTTCCGCTGGGGCCCGGTACACGGACCATGCAGACGGGCGCACCGACGTTCGATGCGGTCACTTTCGAAATCTGGGGAACGCTGCTGAATGGCGGCTGTGTAATCCTGCCTGGCGAAGATACCATCCTGAGCGCCGCGGCGCTTGGTAAGGAGCTGGCCGCCCGCCAGGCTACCACGCTTTGGCTGACCTCGCCGCTATTCAACCAGCTTGCCGCGGAAGACAGCGCGGCCTTCAAGCCATTGTCTCATCTGATTGTCGGCGGAGATGTGGTTGTGCGCAGGCATGTGCAGGCAGTCCAGGCATCCTGTCCGGGGCTGACCGTAGTAAACGGATACGGGCCGACGGAGAACACAACATTTTCCACCATGCACGTCATTCAGCATGACGACCCTGCCATGGATGTTCCGATCGGTCTGCCGATCGCCTATTCCACTGCCTACGTTCTTGACAATCAGGGAAGTCCTGCTGCGCCGGGAACCGAGGGTGAGCTTTTTGTCGGAGGCGACGGTGTCGCGCTCGGTTACCTCAACCAGGCAGAGCTGACGGCCGAGAGATTCCTGCCTGATCCATTCACTGGCAAGGGCAGGATGTACCGGACCGGAGATCTGGTGCGGCAGCGCAAGGATGGGGAAATCGTGTTCCTTGGCCGCCGGGACAGCCAGGTAAAGGTTCGGGGCTACCGGATCGAGCTTGGAGAAATTGAAAACCTCCTGCGGGAGCATGAAGAGGTCTCCGAAGCTGTGGCTGCGGTCGCGGAGTCGCCGCTGGGCCCAAAACTGGTTGTCTATGCGGTTGCAGACGAGACGATCAGCGATCTGGACCTGCGTTCCTATCTTTTATCGGTTCTTCCCGGCCACATGGTTCCGCATTTCATTGTTTTCCTGGAGGCGCTTCCGCTCACCTCCCATGGCAAGGTCGACCGCAGCAGGCTTCCGACGCTGGAGGAATTCGATCTTCTAAGCCCGGAATATGTTGCGCCTGAAACGGAGCTGGAGCTCCAGCTGGCGGACGTGATTTCCCAATGCACCGGGCTGGACGGTGCGGGAACGGCGGATTCATTTTTTGATCTTGGTATCGACTCCCTGGCTGCAGCGCGAATTTCTGCTGCATTGCAAAAGGAAACCGGCATTCATGTTCCGGTGACTTCGCTTCTGGCGCATCCGTCAATCGCTGAGTTGAGCACCTTTCTGCAAAGCAAGGACTGCAAGCCGCAAAGCGAACCCCCGGTTTCACCCGCACCGGGTCTGGACGGAGTCTTTCCGCTCACGCCGCAACAGATGCCTTTGTACGTCGAGCAAATGAAGAACCCGGCCTCAGTGCGGTACAACGTGCCTGTGATGATTGATCTACCGACGGACACCGACTTTGACAGGCTTGAGCAGGCGCTGTCGGAACTGGTCCAGCAGAGGGAGGCTCTGCGATTGGTTATGCAGTTGTCGCAACCGCCCAGCCAGCGGATTGCCGGAATGACACCGGTTGCCTTGCCGCGTGTCCCGAGGGCCGTGGATCCTAAGCAGGACATCCGCCCATTTGATCTGCAAACCGGGCCACTTTGGCGGGCAAGCCTTCACGACACCGGCAGCGGCTGGCAATTGTTCCTCGACATGCACCACATCATTGCGGACGGGGTGACGCTGGCCATGGTTCTGGGCGATCTGGACAGGTTGTACAGAGGTGAGGCCCTGAGCGCTGCGGGCGCTTCCTTTGCCGAAATCTCCCAGTGGGCGCATGAGGGAGCCGGAGCTGAGCTGCGTGAGGCGCAGCGTGCATTCTGGAGGTCCCGGCTGCAGGACACCCCGGTTCTGCGGGACAGTCTGCCTATGGATTTTCCGCGGACCCCGGAGCGCAGCAGAGAAAGCGGGGTTCTGCGCTTCGACCTAGGCGCGGCACGGTTGCAGCGCTGCAAACTGGCCGCAAAGAATTACCGGCTGACCCTGTTTGAGTTGCTGGCAGGTGTTTACGGCCTGTTTCTCTCACGGGTTACCGGAGAGCAGACTGTCACCTTCGGCATCCCGGCGCATGCCCGGGCAGAAACCGGGTTTTCCGAGGCCTATGGCATGCTGGCAAATACGGTTTGCGTAAGGCTCGAGACCGGCGGAGATGCGGCAGCAGGCGCGTTCCTGCGGACGTCGGGCCAAGTGCTCAGAGACTCGATCGCGCATCAGCATTTCCCCTTCCGCGATCTTGTGGACATGACTGAAAGCGCAGGAAATCCGGCGCGTAACCCCTTGTTCGACACGCTGTTTGCGCTGCAAACCAGAGACAGCCTGACGGTTGATTTCCTTGGGGCGAAGCACTTGTTGCGCCCGCTTCCTCCGGGCCAGGCCATGTTTGATCTCAATCTGCAGCTCTACCAATCGGACACCGGAATCGATGCCGAGTGGGAGTATGACGCGAGCTTGTTCCAGCGAGACACAGTCGTGGCCCTGCAAGGGATTCTGCTGGATCTTGTGGATCAGCTGACAGACCCGGCTGCTGATACGCTGCCGGTCTCCCGCTTAGGAGTTCTGCCTTCCACACCGGCCGGGCAAGCCCGGCCTGAGGCGGAATTGGAATTTGATTTTTGAAATTGGAAACCCGGCCATGAAAACCATTCACATGACTGTTGGCGAACGCAGAATCAACGCCAACCTCAACCCTGAAGCCCAAGAATTCTGGACCGGATTTCTGGACGGCGCTGCCGCCTTTTCGCTGTCCAGCGACGGTGTCAGGCTAAGCCCAGGAAACGCGCTGGAGCTATGCGCGGGCCTGGACATGCCGCAGGACCTGGATAGCCGGATCTGGCGCGGCAGCAAGCAGGACAAATCGGCTTTGCAGATGTTTACTGTGGCAATGGCGTCTGCGCTGATTTGGCGCCTGGAAGGTGCCGATGACGGGGTTCTGTCGCTGTGGTGGGAGAACCCGCGCACGGGCGGACGCCTCCTGTTACCCATCCGGTCTCAGTTCGAGCCCGGAGAGACATTGCAAACGCTTCTGTCCCGCACTGCCAAAAACGGCGAATTGGCGCTTCGCAACCGGGATTACCCCTTTGATCTCTCAGCGCCGGACACTCGGGTTGCGGTTGCTGTCTGCGATGGGGACGAGCTTCCCCAAATGCAGGAGAATGTGTCTCTGCTTCTGGTATACCGCCGTCAGCCGGATAGGCCGCGGATTGAAATCTATGCGAACCCTGCAGAGCTTTCATTTGCGGCTGCGGAACGTTTCGCGCGCCGGTTCCTGAAACTGGCAGCCTATGCCGTGGAAAATGCCAAGGCGCCTCTTTCAATGTGCAGCCTGATGACGGACCAGGACCAAGCGTTGATTGCGTCGGCCAACCGGACCGATGCGGAAATTCCTGTCACTTCTCTGACGGCCTTGTTTGACAGAACATTTGAAGCCCGCGGGATGGATCCAGCGGTCCTGACCAGCACCGGCGTCTACAGTTTCGCCGAGCTGGAAATAGCGTCGCGCCATGTAGCATCGGAAGTGCTGAGTGCAGACCTTGGGGAAAATCCGGTGATCGGCGTCCTGGCGCCGCGGTCTTTCGAAACACTGGCGGCGATTATCGGCATCCTGCGGGCAGGGGGGGCCTATCTGCCGATGGACCCAGCGCAGCCGGAAAGCCGCATCCGCTATTGTTTGTCCAACAGCGGTGCGCAGGCCGTCTTCTGCGCTGAAGAGAACCGACATAACCTGGATGGCTCCGTGCCGGTCTTTGACCTTTCCCACCGCGGCGTGCCCTTGCTGGACCGTGCCGGTCTGCCGGACGTCGATCCCCGGGCTGGCGCTTACGTGATATATACGTCCGGCTCGACGGGCCAACCCAAGGGGGTGCTGGTTGAGCACCACAGTGCGGTCAACCGCTTGCAGTGGATGCAGGCTTCCTACCCGCTGACCGGCGGCGATTGCTTGATCCAGAAGACGCCGCTGACCTTCGACGTTTCGGTCTGGGAATTGTTCTGGTGGTTGACTGAAGGCGCCAGGCTTGCTGTGCCCGCACCAGGAGCGGAGAAAGAACCAGCGGCATTGATTGAAGCAATTGAGCAGTTCGGTGTGACGGTCATGCATTTCGTCCCCACAATGCTCGGCGCGTTTCTTGACTACACGAGCACTTTGGACGAGGGCACTCGTCTGCAATCGCTGAGACAGGTTTTCACCAGTGGCGAAGCCTTGCAAGTCAATCAGGTGCAGGTATTTTTCAAAGCATTCGGCGAAGAGGGATGCCGCCTGATCAACCTCTACGGCCCGACCGAAGCGACTGTGGACGTGACCCATTTCGCCCTCAAGGGGGATGAGACAATTGTGCCGATCGGCGCCCCGATCGCCAATACGCGGCTGTATATTCTCGATTCTTCGATGGCGCCTTGCGGGGTGGATATGGCGGGTGAACTGTATCTTGCCGGACGCGGGCTTGCCCGGGGGTATATAAACAACCCGGAGCTGACAGCAGATCGTTTCGTAGACGGCGAAACTGTAGGCGAGGAGCGGCTGTACCGGACCGGCGATCTCGCCAGATGGCGGCAGGACGGCACGGTTGAATACCTTGGCAGGAACGACTTCCAAGTGAAGCTGCGCGGTTTCCGGATCGAGCTCGGAGAAATTGAAAGCCGGCTGTTGGAACTTCCGGGTGTCTCAAATGCTGTGGCCATTGTCCGTGAAGGAAGCGACTGCCAGCAGCATCTCTGGGCTTACCTTCTGGGAAATGACATTGCGGATGAGGCGGAAATGCGCGCCAGGCTGGCAGAACACCTGCCGGAATACATGGTGCCGGAACGGATACTTCGTCTGGAAGCTTTTCCGTTGTCGCAAAGCGGCAAGCTCGACCGCAACGCGCTGCCGGATCCGGTCTCAGAGCGTGCCGAATATGCCGCGCCGGAAACCGCAGAGGAGAAAGCGCTGGCAGAGATCTGGCAAGAGGTTCTTGGCCTTGAGCGGATCAGTGTCACTGAGAGCTTCTTTGCACTTGGCGGCAATTCCATCCACTTTGTTTCGGTTCTGGCCAAGGCGCGGGCTCAGGGATTGGATTTCTCCTTCCAGCAGCTATTCAGCCACCCGACCATTCGCGAGATCGTCCATGCCGCGGAACCTTTGGCGGAGGGGGATGCTGCGCCCCGGGAGTTTGAGGCCTTTTCGCTCATCTCGGAAGCCGACCGTGCCCGGATTCCGGCCGGCATCGAAGACGCATATCCGATGTCGATGCTGCAGGCCGGGCTGATCTTTCAAAGCGAAATGATGCATGGGAACACCAGTTACCACGACATTGTCAGCTTCCTGATCCAAGGCGAAATCGACACGGAGCTGTTTACTGAAGCAGTAGGGTTGCTCGTCAGGTCCAACCCGATTCTGCGCACCAGCTACCGTCTCAAGGAACACGAGCAGTACATGCAGTATGTGCATTCCGAAGTTAGAGATCTGCCTCTAGTTATTGATGACCTGCGCGGCGTTGTCTCGGAGGAAGAACAGGACGCGCACTATGCCAGCTGGTTCCAGCAGGAGCAGAGCCGGCCGTTTGACTGGCAGCAACCCGGAATCGTACGGCTGCATATTCACATTCTGGCGGATGATCTGTTCCGGTACAGCATCAGCCAGCACAACTCGATGCTGGACGGCTGGAGCATGAACCAACTCCACACCGAACTGTTCAAGATTTACCATGGCCTGAAGGAAGGCAGAGTTTATGAAGATCGCGCAGCGGATCACCATCTGCGCAATTTCATCGGGCTGGAACAGCACGCTATCCAGTCGCCGGCATTCCGCACTTTCTGGGAAGCGCATCTGGAAAACTGCCCGCAGACGGATGTTCCCCGCCTGCGTGAGGCCGTCCCAGGTGAAACAATTGATGTCAGCTTCCGCGACATCGAATTGCCGCCGGGGATGTCGGACCGGATTGTGGCCCTGGCGCAAGAGCAGGGCGTTCCGCTCAAGGATGTTTTGCTGGCGGCGCATCTGAAAGTGCTGAGCGTCATCAGCGGCAGCCCGGATGTCTTTACCGGGTATGAAATCGGCGGGCGGCCGGAATTGCCGGGGGCGGAACGAGCGCTTGGCGTTTTTCTTAACACCATGCCCTTCCGGGTCAGCCTGGCTGCAGGCAGCTGGCGTGACCTGATCCGCCAGACCTACGAGGCGGAGGCCTCGGTTCTGCCGTACCGACGCTACCCGATGGCGCAGGTTAAGCAAGACCGCGGAACGACAGATCTGCTTTTTGAAACGGTGTTCAACTTCACTCACTTCTACTCGCTCAAGGAGCTAAAAAAGCTGCCCGAGTTCACCCTGCTGGATGTGCGTGCGGCAGCGATCACCGAATTCCCGCTGCGGGTGGAAGTGTCACAGCATTTCTACACCGATGAAGTGAACCTCAGCCTGCACTATCACACCGCCAGCTTTGACGAGAGCCACATTTTCAGGATTGGCGGCTATTTTGTCGAGGCTCTCCGGCGCATGCTGGAAACTCCTGATGCGGATCATAATGCTTCCGCACTTCTGTCGCCGGGCGAACAGGCGGAAATTGACGCCTTCTCGGCTGCACAGGAAGACCGCAGCGCGATCCTAGATGGCAGCGGCAATCTGGCACCGATCGGAACCTACGGCCGGATCGAAGCCTCGGGTGAGATTGCAAAGTGGGACAGCAAGGGGGGTTTGACCCGCCTAGGGGCATCCGCTGTTGAAGAAATGCGGACGGCTGGCAGTCCCGCGGAGGATGCGCCGCTGACTGCTTTCGAGGCCGAGCTTGCAGCTGTTTGGGAAAAAATCCTCAAACTGTCAGGAACCAGCCTTCACAAGGACAGCGACTTTTTCGAAATTGGCGGCAATTCACTTTCGGCGCTGCGGGTTGTTCTGGAGCTGGATGGGAAGATTTCACTGCGTGAGTTCATGCAGCATTCCCGGTTGTCTGAAATGGCAGCAGCCGTTGCTGGGCCGGAGGCAGAGGCCGGCGGGCAGCCTATCCTGATGCATCTGGCCGGCAGCGCAGAAGCCAGAGCTCCAACCGTGGTCTGTCTGCCATATGCGGGCGGAAACGCCGGGCACTTTCTCCCGTTTGCGCGGGCCCTGGCAAAACTCTGGCCTGAGTTTGCCGTTCTGGGGGCAGAGCTTCCCGGCCACACGTTCGGAGGTGCGGCCGCAGGGCTGGCAGACTTCGAGACCACGGTTGCGCAGATTGCCGAAGAGATAGAGAAACGCGGTGATGGCCCGGTCTGCATTTGGGGGCACTGTGTCGGGTCTGCACTGGCCATAGCGGTTGCTGAACGGCTGCAGGAAACTGCTCCACAGGTACTGCAGCATGTTTTTCTGGCAGCAAAGATCCTGCCGGAACCGGAGGAAGTTGCCGCGACAATGGAAAACGCCCGCAACTTGCGGTTTGACGACATCCGGGATCTGTACAAGGAATGGGCTGGAGAGGACGGCTTGGTGAACGCCGGGCCGGATTTTGAAACCTTTATCGTTGACGTCTTCCGTCACGATTCCTTGGAAGCAAACGGATACCTGCTGAACCGGCTGCGCGGTGCGCGCCACCTGCAGCTTGCGGCGCCAGTGACTCTGGTGCTGGCCTCAGACGATCCGGCCACAGCGCAGTTTGACGGCCGCCATCACGGCTGGGAACCGCTGGCAGGCCAGCTTGAGGTCAAGGTGCTGCAAGACGGCGGGCACTATTTCATGGGCACACGCCCCTATGACGCTGCGAAGCTCGTTTGCGACGTTGCAGCCAAATCCCCGAAGCTTGAGGAGACCTGAGAAATGGCGAACACTTTGAAGACCATTGCTATGCCGGCGCGTCCTGTTGCCGTTGCAGCTGCTCAGGCCCAGCCGGTTGCCGGGGATGTCGAGGCAAATGCCGAAAAGGCCGCCAGAATGATCATGGAGGCAAAACAAGCCGGAGCCGAGATCATTGTCTTCCCTGAGAAATTCCTGACCGGTTATGAAACCGGGCTGATCGCTTCGGATCCGGAACGGTATGCCGTCCGCAGCGGCGATCCGCGCATCCAGCCGATACTTGACGCGTGCCGCGAAGCAAACATGGCCGCCGTTGTCGGCGCAGCAGCCTTTGAAGCGGGGGCGCTGCACGTTTCGTCCTTGATTGTTGACCGCGCGGGTGAGGTCCGCGGCTTGTATCACAAGCAGTTCCTGTTCCACACTGAACGCCAGCTTTATGCCCCGGGCAAGACCGGGGTGTCGCTGGAACTGGACGGATGGCGGTTCGGGCTTGCGATCTGCTATGATGCGGGGTTCCCTGAACATGCGAGGTCGGCGGCGCTGCAAGGGTGCCATGTGTATCTTGCCAGCGCCTTGTGCAGCCAGGGCAACGGCTATCACGAATCCCGCGTCTGGTATCCGGCCCGGGCGCTGGACAACACTCTCTACTGCGTCCTGTCCAACCATGTTGGGAAAACCGGCGGCTGGGACGTCTGCGGCTCAAGCGCGATCTGGTCACCCTACGGGTCCGTTCTGGCTGAGGCGGATGCGGAGAGCGAGACGGTGGTCGTAGCGGTTTTGTACCCGGATGAACTGCGGCGGGTGCGAAGCGAGGAAACTATGCTGGCCGACTTCCCCGGCCGTGATCCGGGCCCGTTCCAGTCGTTTGTCCTGTAATCCGCGATGAGACAAACGTTAAACAAGCTTTGGTTCCGTCAATACCAGCGGGCCCGCCCAGACGCTGTCCGTTTGATCTGCTTGCCGTTTGCCGGCGGCGTGGCGGGGAACTTCTATGATCTCGCGCAGCGACTGTCTCCGGCCGTTGAGGTGGTGGCCGTTCAGTATCCGGGCCGCCAGGACCGGCTAAGAGAGGCGCCCCACGAAGAACTGAATGCTCTCTGCGACGCTGTTTTCGCTGAGCTCCCTGCTGTCATGGACGGGCCTGTTGCTCTGTTTGGTCACAGCTACGGCGCATTGATCGCCTATGAGCTTGCTTGCAGGATGCTGCAGCGCGGCGACCGGCTGTGCCACATTTTCCTGTCAGCGCATGGGCCGCAGGCCGCGCCGCGCCCCGAGCCGGTTCACAAACTTTCCGATTCCGGCTTGATCGCTGCGGTTGAAGGGTTTGGCGGCCCCGGTGCCGAGCTGTTGCGGGACCCTGTTTTGGCCGAACTTGCACTGCCGATCTTAAGGGCCGATCTCAAAGCCGCGGAAACCCACAGCGTAAGCGCCGCAGCGCCACTGCCGGTTCCGGTCTCTGCGCTGTTCGGAGAGGGCGACCGCCGAGCGCCGAAGGAAAGCCTGGCGCAATGGCGCGCATTTGCGGGCGGCGGTTTTGACCTGCAGGGGTTTGCCGGGGCGCATTTGTATTTTCAGGAGCGGCTGGAGCCACTGGCGGAATACCTGCAGGAGCAGTTGGCCGACTGCCGGGTCCGCAGCCCGATGCCGGTGACCGCCTGAGAATGCGGACCTGTCTGCAGAAGGCTTGCATGAGAAACTTCACGGAAGAGGAATTTGACGTTGCCCCACGGAATTGACCCGGACCAGCTCGACAAACTGGCGGAAATTACAGTGCGCACCGGGCTGAACCTGCAATCCGGCCAGGAACTTGTGGTGTTTGCCCCGGCAGAGGCTCTGCCGCTAATACGCCGCGTAGCCGTTCATGCCTACAAGGCAGGTGCCAATGCTGTAGTTCCGTTTTTCACGGATGATGAAATGACTCTGGCCCGGTTTCTCCATGCGCCGTCGGAGAGTTTCGACCATGCGTCCGAGTGGTACTATGAGGGGATCGCCAAAGCCCTGGAGAACGGCGCCGCCCGGCTGAGCATTTTGGGGAACGATCCGATGCTGCTGGCGCACCAGGACCCGGATTGCGCCGCCCGGCTGAGCAAGGCGGTGTCCCGGGCCGCAAAACCGGCAACAAAACCGATTGCCAATTTCGATGTCAATTGGTGTGTAACTGCTTTTCCCGGCGCCGCCTGGGCATCTCAGGTCTTTCCTTCGGAAGCGCCTGAAAAAGCCCAAAAAATGCTGATGGACATGATCTTCAATGCCTCGCGCCTGGAGGGCCCGGACCCGGTTGCGAATTGGGATGCGCATTCCAGGAATTTGAAGACCCGCATAGATTGGCTGAACACCTGCAGGTTTTCCGAGTTGCGTTACAGAGGCCCGGGGACGGATCTGACGATTGGATTGCCGGACGGTCATGTTTGGAAAGGGGGTAGGTCACTGGCTGGAAACGGCGTTGCCTTTCAGCCCAATATTCCCACCGAGGAAGTATTCACCTGCCCGCACGCCGACAGGGTAAGCGGTCTTGTTTCAGGGACCAAGCCGCTCTCCTACCAGGGTCAACTGATAGACGGCATCAAGGTCAGGTTTGAAGCTGGAAAAGCGGTCTCGGCGCACGCCGCAAAGGGCCAGGATGCTCTGCGGGAACTGCTCGAGACGGATGAGGGGGCCTGCAGGATCGGCGAGGTGGCTCTGGTTCCAGACTCGTCTCCAATAAGCCGGTCGGGTGTTTTGTTCTACAATACCCTCTTTGACGAGAATGCCTCGTGTCATCTGGCTTTCGGGCAAAGCTACTCGAGCACCATTGAAGCCGGAAGCGGGTTACCGCTCAGCACGTTGCGGGAGCGGGGCTGCAATCAAAGCATGATCCATGTGGACTGGATGATAGGGTCTGCACAGCTGGATATTGATGGTGTGTCCAAAACTGGGGAGATTGTTCACGTGATGCGCAAAGGAGAATGGGCGGTTTCATTGGACTAGAGTATCCGACTTTTAACCTGAGATATGTCTGACATCAGCACCTGTCGGCCTGATTGAAGGATTTGTATAATGGAAGGTTTCTGGCTCATCTGGACCGTCGGGGGGCGGTTACAGCATCAGAGCTCTACGAGACAAAAAACGTATCCTGCTCTGATTTGGGAAACGCCGGACCGCTGCCGCCCTGTGGCGAAGCGGCTCTTAGTACCCCCAAGTATCCTGCCTTGGTGTACAGTACTCCACCAAAAGATACTCAGGTATACCTCTCTATCCGTGGCTGTGCTTTGTGCGCGCGAAACTCCCAAGAGGTGCAGCGCAGCCTCCGCTTAGGAACTTAGAAAACCGTGAATGCGCTCGCCGCGTTTGCGGCGGCCTTCAAAAGGTTTCAAAATATTTCAGAAGCCCTCACAAAACCTGCTTGACCCTCCGGTTGTGCATCAGTTACTTCTTTCCCCATGAACATGAACCGCCATATCGCATCTGCGGCCCCGCGCCTCATAGGCTGATCCTCCCGGATCGGGCGCAGGGTACTGTTCAGTTCACCGCTCCTGCTCACATCGAACTTCACCGAATCAGTGGCCGCGGAATGCCGTTTTCAGCCTCTGGATTTCGCGAAGACCAGTGAGCCGGAACGTATAAGACAGATCATTCCCTATCCTTGAGACCGGGCCGTTTGCGAAAACACGCAGCGGCCTTTTCTTTTTCGGATTTCTGCCCGGCCGGTAGGACTGCTGAAACTTGTGCCACAGTCTGGCGCAGGCACAATTTGTAAGGTTCTGATCTAGCGGCCGGGAGTGAAAACGGAACTTTGATTTGCATTGTATCGCGTTGAAACAAAACAACAAAAATCCTTCTCGGAAGGCGGTCAGGTTGTTATCGTCTCCGGGTGCCCGGTGCTGGGATTTTCGCTCAGGATCCGGCTCGATTTGAAACTGACTGAACGAGGAGAAACGCCGATGAAGAAATGACCCCTTCAAAATGAAAGCGCCCGAACCTCGGCAAAGGAACGAGCGCGTTCATTGTAGGCAGCTCAATGTCCGCCACGTAGCAATGGTCTGATAGCAAATCCGGCTCCGGATTTCAAGGACGGCGACTGCCTCACCAATACAGCTGCATGCGGCCTGGACGCTTTGCGTCCGGGGCCGATGGAGCACGCGCTGCACCGGTCAGCTCCCAGGTTTCGCATTCGGTTTTTACCGGGGCGGAGCGCCGGAAGAGCTGTGCCTGGTGCCGGCCGCGAGCGATCACCGCTGCCCAGTTCCGGGCGGCGGGCCACTCAACTGTGAGACACATCAATGTCCTATCCTTTTCAACGGGGAGGCATCCGGCTTCCTGAACCCAGCCTTGCCAACCGCGATGTCGCGGCGGCCTCCAAGGGGCACTTCACCGGCCACGCCGTCCTGGGCGATGGCCCTGGACGCATTGTCCAACTCGAAAGCCATCACGAGCTGCAGTTCTGCCTTTGCCTGGCCGCCCGGCCGGAAACCGGCGAGATCTACGAGCAGGTTAGCTTTGAATGGCACGATGCAGACGGCGAGCTCCACCCCCACTACTTCGACTTCGTGGTGGTGCAGACTGATGGAGTGGTTATCGCCTATTCCGTGCGGCCTACCTATGGCGTGAGCGACGCGTTTTTCGAGGAGATGTGCCGGATCTCGGATCAGGCGCGGAAAGCAGGCTTCGTTGCCGATGTCCGCCTGCTGACGGAAGAGGACCTGGACCCCGTCGAGCTGTTCAATGCCGAACTGCTTCATTCCGTTCGCGAGGAGGATCCGGAGGCCGATGACGCGGCGCGGAAAGCCGTTCGGGACATGCAGGGCATCGAAACTCTGGAGGCTCTCAGGGACCGTGCTGGCTGCGGCGCCATGGGCTTCCGGGCGCTGATCCGGCTGCTCCGGTCCCGCCATCTTCAGCTCGTAAGCCACGAGCGCATTTCCCCGAAATCCCAGGTCTTCAAAAGGGAGCAGGTCTGATGAAGCTGTCCTACGATTACCACAATGCAGCCGCACACGCGGCGTTCGAGCCGGTTCTGAACGTGCTGGACCTGCACCATCCGCTCCAGCGGATTGAGATCGATGACTGGAACATCGATCTGACGACGCTGATGCAATCCAGCGGCCGCATCGACGTTTTCAATGAAGAGGAATGGCTCCTGTTCGGAGTTTCTTCCGGACCGGAGACTGGTGAGGTCTGCGAACAGGCCGGCTTCGAATGGCACAATGAGGACGGCTTCCTCCAGGGCGTCAGCTACGCGCATATCTCCCCGAAATCTCAGGTCCTCAGGAAGGAGCAGGTCTGATGGCAATGATGAAACTGACTTACGACTATCGCCAAACCCGCATCGCAATCGGTGCCTTCGACCGCATTACCGTCAATGAGGTGTCTTACAGCTTCCTCTTCGAGAATGAAGCTGGGAAAACGCTGAAAATGGAGGATGGAACCGGCCGGGCCTATCAGTTCTCGCATGAGGAACTGAGCCGCCTGTCGTCGCTGGGTCGTCTCCGCATTGAGCCGAATTTTTTCCATCCGGAAAAGGCGGCCCGGCAGCAGCAGTCCAGCACCAGCCTTCTGTCCGCTTTGCCGTTGACCCATAACGCCCGGGTCGCAAAACGCAGCGCCTATGTCGAGGCGTTCCTCGAAATGGAGCGTGAGGGTAAGATCAACCGCACCGATGCTGCGATCAAGGCCAACACCGAAGTTCTGATCGGCAAGGCAACGCAGTTTGCGGAAAACCTCAATCCTTTGGGTGTGGCCGAGCCGGGAAAATCGGCGGACATTTCGATTCCGCCAAAGCCCCGGACGCTGCGAAACTGGATCAAGGCTGCTGAACTTGATGGCCAGGCGGGCTTGCTGGACGCGATGCATTTGCGCGGGAACCGCAACCGGGTTCTTGGACCGGAAGAAGTCGGTCTGCTGATGAAGGAAGTGCGCGGCTACATGAGCCTTGAGAGGCCAACCATCAAGACGATCCACGAAAATGTTCAGATCGCCTTTGAGGACCGGAATGCCGAGCGGAAAGAACGCGGGCTGCCTTCCTTCAAAGTGCCCAGCCGGGAAACCACACGCCGTGCGATCCGGGCGCTCGACCCGTTTGCGGTGATCACGGCCCGCTACGGCGAAGCGGCTGCCCGTAAAAAGTTCAAGCCGGTTCTGAACGGGCTTGACCTGACCCGCCCGCTTCAGCGGGTCGAGATCGATGAATGGGAAATCGATCTGATGACGCTGATGCATTCCAGCGGGCTCATCGACCTGTTCACTGAAGAGGAACGCCTCCAGCTGGGCCTGGACAAGACCGCGAAGCGTTGGACGCTGACGGTGGCGATCTGCTGCACCACCCGCTGCATCGTGGGGATGGTCATTTCCACGGCGCCGAAAGCGCGGGCCGCGGTACAGGTGCTCCAGATGGTTGTGTCCAACAAAGGCCAATGGGCTGATCTGGTTGGCGCACTCGGTCATTGGGACATGTATGGTATTCCGGAACTGATCGTCACGGACTGCGGAGTTGCGTTCAAGTCGCAGGCCTTCCGCTTCGCTTGTGCCGATCTTGGGATCACCAAGGAACTGGCAATCGCGGGCTGCCCGGAAGTCCGCGGGACCATTGAGCGTGTGTTCAACACTGTCGCCTTGGACCTGCTGCCCCGCCTGTCCGGTCGCACGTTTTCCGACGTCGTCAGCAAGGGGGACGCAAAGCCGGAAGAGCGCGCAGCTCTGACCTTCGACGACCTGGCCTTCGTTCTGGTGCGCTGGGTTGTAGACATCTACCACAACACTCCGCACCGCGGTTTGGACGGCAAGACGCCCGCCGAGACCTGGCGCCGTTTGATGGGGAAATGGGGTGTTCGGCCGTCTCCGGACATGCGCCGCAGCCGGCTCGTCTTCGGCCACCGGATGACGCGTGTCCTCAGCAAGGAAGGCTTGACCGTTCTTGGCGTCCGCTACCATTCGGAACGGCTGGCCGACTGGATGCTGCGCAAGGACAAATGCGATGTCGACGTGCGCTGGCACCCCAAGGACATCGGCGCCATCGAAGTGCGGCTTGGCAGCGACTGGTTCACTGTTCCCGCCATCGACCATGAGCTTGATGGCGTGCCCGCGCAGATCTGGCTGTCGGCCACCCGGGACGTGCGTTCCAGGAACCCCAAGGCAAAGCGGATCAACACCGAGGTTGTTCAGCAGGCGATCAAAGCGATCTCCGAACGCAACGCCGAGGCCATGGCACTTGCCAATCTGGTGGTCGAGGACTGGTCGCCGGAGCGCATTGCGCGGGAGGAAAAACGGATCTTCCGGGGCGTCCGGTTCGGCAAACACAAGCCGTTGCAGAAGGCCAAGGACGGCATCGGCAGTTCTTTCCCTGCCCCAGAAGCGGAAACCAGCGAAACCGAGAAAACCGCCAGCAAGAAACCGGCCTCTGCACGCCGTGGAACCAAACCTTCCAACCTGACCATCGAGGACAACTGATCATGACTGACCATGCAAAGATCGCCGACACGCTGGAAACCCTGCGCAACCTTCATGTCGGATCTCCCAGGGACGCGGAATTCGCGTCCCACCTCGACCGGCTCCTGAAACGCGATAACTCGGGCAACCTGCTGCCTGAGGCTTTGCGCTTCACCTCCACCGGCGAGACGCGCGGCATCCTGGTGATCGACGGACCCGGCGGCGGTAAATCTACTTTGGTGGACCGGGGCCTTTCCCGGCACCCTGTGCTCTCCCAGATGCCGGAGGGGCGCCCTCTCTACCTGGATACGGTGGTGCCGAGCCCCGCGACCCTGAAGAGCGTGACGCAGGAGCTTTTGACCCGCAGCGGCTACCCCGTGAAATCCGGCCGCAGCGAGGTCTGGAGCCAGCTCCAGGTGTTCCGTGAACGGCTCCACTTGCTCGGGATCGCCGTCCTGTGGATTGACGAGGCGCACGATCTGTTCTGTGCCGACCGGAACCTGATCCTCAGGGCGGTGAAGACGCTGATGCAGGGGGAGCACCCGGTGATTGTGATCCTGTCCGGCACCGAAAGGCTCCGGGAAATCATCCGTACGGACGCGCAGGTTAAGCGCCGGTTTTCCACCATCAATCTGAAACCGGTCGCAGTGCATACTGACAAGGAACAGTTCGCTGCCCTGATCGAGCAATACTGCGCCCGCGCGGATCTGGAGCCGCCTCAGCAAGAGGACCTGGTCGACAGGCTGTTCCATGCCTCCCGCTACAGGTTCGGGCGCTGCATCGAGACCATCAATGCGGCAATCGAGCAGGCGCTGAACCATGGTGAGGCGGCTCTGGATATCTGGCATTTCTCGGAAGCCTGGGCGTTCGACGAGGGATGCCCGCTCGACCAGAATGTGTTCGAGGTTCCGGAGTGGTGGACGATCGACCCGGATGCTTCCGATGAAGAGGAAGAGTCCAGGAAGCCGGTCAAACGCAAGCGGAAGCAGAGGGCATGACCATGGACAAGCTGTATCCCTCTCTTCCGTTTGCACCTGGCGAGACGCCGCTGTCCTGGGCTGCGCGTCTTGCAGCCCTGCACACCGGTGGCAGCCTCCGGCCTTTCCTCAACGACATGGACGTGCCGTTCATGCGGCTCGCGGGCGGGCATCCAGACGCGATCCGGCGCCTCTGTGATCTTGCTTGTCAGGACCACAAGGTGGTGGAGCACAACACCATCCGCAGCCTGGACGGCAGGCGTTTTGAACTGCGCGGCGAGGTGTTTTCCAAGGACTTCATGACTGGCCGTGCGACCCGCTTCTGCCCTGCCTGCCTGGCGGAGGATGAAGATGGCGCCAGCCGTCCCCACGCGCGGCGGCGGGGGCGGCTGGAGTGGCTGCTGGCTCCGGTCAGGGTTTGCCCGCGCCATCAGCAGCCGCTCATGGAGCGGCTGCATGACGCCCAGGATGACTTGTCTCGGGAGTTGCAAATGCTGGTGCCTGAAACCGGATCCGCGCTGCAGGCCTTGGCTGAGCCGCTGCCTGAACGCTCACCGTCACCGCTTCAGGACTACGTCCTTGGCCGCCTGGAAGGCGTCAAGGGGCCGGGATGGCTTGATGATCAGGGGATCGAACAGGCCGTCCGGGCAACCGAGATGCTGGGAGCTGTTTTGACGTTCGGTTCTCGAACAAAAGCGGCCGAACTGGAACAGATGGATTGGGATGCGGCAGGGCAGGCTGGCTGGCGATATGTAACTAGCGGGGAGGACGGCGTCAGGACCGCATTGGAGCAGCTTTTGGAACGTGCCCGGATGACGGCGGACGGCCCGCTGCGGCGCCTGTCGGCATATGGAATGCTGTACTCTTGGCTCGGGTCCTCAAAGCTGTCAAAAGACCCTGGCCCGATTAGGGACGTCCTTCGCGAGCACATTCTGGATAACCTGGACGTACAGGCGGGCCAGCTGCTGCTTGGAACGGCCGTGGTGAACCCGCCCCGGAGCAGCCTTGCCTCCTTGGCCGCTTCCGAAGGCGTGCATAGTGCCACTTTGAAAAATGCTCTGCTGGCCAAAGGCATGATCACAGAAGCCGAGGCAGAGCTGCCTGGTTCCCATGTGCTGGTGGATTATGAGACAGGTAAAGCCGTCTCAGAGGAAGTGAAACGGGCGGTAGCAGTTACCCTGCTGCCGCAAATGCTCAATGCATCCAGAAACATGGTTGCAGCGCTTTTGGACGGGGGGATCTTGACCCTGTTACACGACGGCGGGTTGTCGAATGCCAAAATCAGACGGGCGGTCGACCGCGAGCAGGTTAACGCGCTTCTCACGCGCCTTGAACGCATCGCTATGCCTGTGTCCAAGGCCCCTGGTACCATGGTGCGGCTGACGAAGAGTGCTGCAATCACTCAGAAGAACATGCATTTGGTATTGGCTGCTCTGTTTGATGGCCAGTTTCGGCGTGTTATGCGGCTTGAAACGACGCCTGGTATTGGCGGTCTCCTGGTCGATCCGAAGGAGATCAAGGCCCTCACATCTCTCAGCAGGCCCGGCATGACTGCCAGCTGTGCATTTATGATGCTGGGTATTGGGGAAGCTGCGGGTAAGCGGCTGCTTGCGGAGAAGACCGGTGAAGCTGTTCTGGAAACGGTTTCCGTACCGGGTGAAGCCGAGCCGTGGGTCACGCCCGAAGCCATGGCCTGCTTCCGCAGCAAGTTCGTGACCTTCAAGAGTCTTCTGATCGAGGCGAAATGCAAGCAGACGCAATTGAAGTGGATACTTGCTGCACATGAAGTGAAGCCGGCATTCGACGCCAAGACCCTGGGCGCGATTCTCTACCGACGGGCTGACTTGCCGAAAGCCTTGGAGCTCTAGCGCTCCAACGTACAAACCATCCATATTGCCGCCTTCGGGTGGCAATTTTTTGGAACTTTCGATGGCAGATAATTCCGTGGAAAATGGCAGAAAAGCCGCCCCGACTGGTTTGTGCAGATATGGGATATTAAAAAACAACAGCTTACGAGGCGGGCGTGGGCATCAATGGCAGTTTTTCAGTGGTTCCGACAGCGAAAGGCAAAGCCGCGGTATTCCACCGGGGTGTCTGCTGCTGCGGTCAAATCCGGAAACCGCTCGAACAACTTGGGGAGCAAGGCGTCGCTGACCAGGCGGCGGTACATATCGCCGCCCATGCAGCGATGCGGGCCAAGGCCAAAGGTCTGGTTCGCGATCTGCGGGCGGTGAATGTCGAATTGCTCCGGGTTTTGCCAATAGTCCTCGTCGTGGTTGGCAGACCCCTGGATCACCATAATCGTTTCTCCTTGGGGCAGGGTCACGCCGCGCAGCGCAACAGCTTTGGCGATGATGCGCGGGCTGGCCTGTATCGGCGCGACCCAGCGCAGGCCTTCTTCGCAGGCCAGATCCCAGCGGCCGGTTTCAATCGAGAACCGCAACTGGTCAGGGTTTCGCAACAACCCGTCCAGAGTGGACAGGATCGCATCCCGGCTTTCAACCACCGACCCGCCGACACAGATTTTCATGTTGGTACGGATCTGGCTCAGCGGCAGCGGATCAGCAGCATTTGCCATCACCGACAAAAGAGACGCATTGGGATTGCGGCGATGATGGATGATCATCTGGTCGAAACAGGCGTTCATCTCGTCGTTGGCGCGGTCGCTGATGGCAAAGACCGCCGGATCGAAGCCTGCATTCATCGCGCCGGTGATCAGCGCATTGGCCCATTCGAACAGCTGATCTTGGCTGCTGGGCTCAATCCCCAGAACCTGTTGCACGTAAAGCGCCGACAAAGGAGCCGCCAGAGACTGACGAAGATCAGTGACGCCGGCGTTTGGCAGCGCAGCGACCACCGCATCGGCAACTTGATCGAACAATTGCTGCCATGTGCTGCACATGTGACTGGCATGAAAACTTGGACACATGGCCTGCCGCTCCTGCAGATGCGCAGGTCCATCCTTGCGCATCAAGGTGTGGCCACCAAACGCCCGCTGCATCGCGCTTGTGCTGTCGGTGGAGTGGAAATGGCGGGTGTCCGTCTTGGCCAGATGGCAATCGTCTGCTTTGGTCAGCACGATCCGGTTGATCGCCTTGATCCTGACAACCGGGGTTTCCCGCCGCAAGCGCCGGTAGACGGCAGCGGGATCCCGGTCCAGCATCTCCAATGTGGTCAGCGTATCAACGGGAATGTCGCCGGCATTCATCATCTGATCAGTCATCTGTGTTTCCAGGTGAGCAGCGGGCAAACCGCGGCTGGGGCCGCTGTGTCAATCCGGCTGCAGGGTTACCGTGACTTCGGTGTTCATTGAGTTGCTGACTGTGCAGATCGATTTGGCCTGCTTCAGAATTCTGGCGGCGACTTCAGCATCCTCAACCAAGCTGCCAATGACAGTGATCCGGGCCGTTTCAATCCGTCCTGGCAGTTCGGCTGATTTCAGCCCGTCCACCCTGACCTGAAAAGGGCTGAGCGGGGCTTTGTGCTGGTTTGCGGCCCATTCCACTGACCGCACGATACAGGCCGCCAAAGACGCCAGCATCGTATCAACCGGCGAGGTGACCGGCGGATAGGGGCTGGTTTGCGACGGGTCGCCATAGGCGTAGAGCAGCTCTGCGCTGCCATCAAACAAGACGAACACCGGGCCAAAGCTTTTGGGTTTCACTTTCACAACCATTTTCAGATTTCCTAAATCAGAACAGCAGGCCGGGCAGGAACAGTGCCAGGGCCGGGAACAAGGCGAGCAGCAGGATGGCAAACAGGTGGATCAGCCAATAGGGCACCGTGGCAATGGCAACACGGCCCAGACTGACGTCATTGCCGGTCAGCGCCGTCAGCACCGACAGGTTCAGCCCGACCGGCGGCGTCACCTGGCCGATTTCGATCACAATGGTGATGATCACCCCGATCCAGACCGGGTCGAAGCCCAGCCCTGTCAGCAGCGGAAACACCACCGGCAGGGTCATGATCATCAGTGACAGCCCGTCAAAGAAACAGCCCAGCAGCAGATAGATCAGCACGACGATCAGCAGAACGCTGTAGGTTCCCAGTCCGCTTTCAGACACGGCTTCCAGCACCTGCTGCGGAATGCCTAGGATGCTGGCCGACTTTGCCAGAATGGTTGCCCCCAGCACCAGAAAGCCGACAGAGGTGAACAAAAGCACCGAATGATAGACCGCTTCACCCAGTTTCTGCCAGGTCAGATCCCCCCAGATGGAACAGATGATGACAGCCAGAACCACGCCAACGCCCGCGGCCTCGGTTGGGGTCGCAAGACCGCCGACAATGCTGCCGATCACCGCAAGGATCAGCGCCAGCAGCGGCCAAATCTGCGCAAAACCCGCCAGGGCCTGGCCCAGCGGCACCGGGGTCTCGCTGCGCGGTGCAATGGCGGGGTTCCGAATGGATTTGACCAGCAGATAGGCCATGAACATCGCCCCCACCAGAAAACCCGGAATAATGCCCGCCGCGAACAGCCGCCCGATTGAGGTCTCTGTCAGGGCGCCGTAAATCAGAAACGACAGGCTGGGCGGGATCAGCAGCCCAAGGGTGCCGCCGCCGGCCAGGCTGCCGACAATGGCATCTTTGTCATAGCCGCGCCTGGACATCTCTGGATAGGCCACTGACCCCACTGCAGCAGCGGTCGACAGGCTGGAGCCGCTGACTGCGCCAAACAACGTGCAGACTGCGATATTGGTGTGCAACAGCCCGCCAGGGATCCGCCGGAACAGCGGCGAAAAGGCGGAATAGGCCTTCTCGCTGATACCGCTGCGCAACAGGACTTCGCCCAGCAGGATGAACATCGGCACCGCACTGAGGGTGAAAGAGTTGAAAACACTCCAGATCGCGTCCACCGCCAGCGAGGTTGCGCCGTTGGAAAAGAAGTGCAGGATCAAAAGCCCGGTGAGCCCCAATGCGGCGCCCAGGGCGACACCGGTGCCGGCGGTCGCCACCAACCCGCCAATCAACGTCAGCCAGAATGCCATCAGGAAGCCTCATCCGTGAAAGGGCGATCCGCCTCGCTGTCGTCTCGCCGCTCTATCAGCCCGGTCAGCCGGGCCACCAGCACCGCAGCGGTCAGCGTCAGAGACAGCGGCATGACGGCCATCCAGGGGTACAGCAGCACCCGCGAGGTTTCGGTTTTCAGGTTGCGTTTGAAGGCAAATTCGAACCAGGGAACCGTCTCGACGATCAGCCAGAAGAAGAAGACACAGCCCACCAGAAGCGCAGCGATCTGAACCGCTGCATGGGCGCGTCCTTTCAGGAAATCCGCCAACAGCGCCACCCGGACGTGTTTGGCCCGCAATGTCACCATTGGCAGTCCCAGGAACAGCGACACGCTCAGCAGCAGGCCGACCACTTCCTCCGTGAAGTGCAGCGGGGTGTTGGCGAATTTGCGCATCAGCACGCTGGTGACAATGATGCCGACAATGGCGATCATGCACAGTGCAGCCGCACCTGCGCAGGCCAGGGCCAGACGGTCCAGCCCCAGCGCGACAAAGTTCCTTGCAGTCCGGGTCATGTCCGGATCAGCGGCCCAATGCAGTCAGCACGCGTTCACGGTAGGCTGGCGCCTTGCCGCCCGCCTCCTCGGCCAGCATGGCCCAGGTTTCCGTGACCGCAGCAACAAACAGGTCGCGGTCTTCCTGCGGGAAGTCGTCGCCCCAGGTGACGCCGTTCTTTCCCAATTCCTCCCGCGCTGCCAGTTCACGCTCAAAGTCATCTTCATACTGGTTGGTGCGGTCCCACAGGTCCTTTGCCGCTGTGGCAATGGCGGCCTTGGTGGCTTCGTCGGTGGCCTCCCATTTGTCAGATGCGACGCCAATCACATAGGGGCCAGACGCCATCGGATAGAGGAAGGAGGCGTAGCTTGCGACCTCCTGCAGCGAAACCGTATGGGCGTAAAGCGCCGGGTACAGTGCACAATCCACCACCCCGGTTTTCATGGCGACATACATTTCTTCTTGGGGAATGATCTGCGCGGCGACGCCCAGCCGGGTGAAGGTCTCGACCTGATCACGTGCCCAGACCCGCAGTTTCTTGGTTTTCAGAGCGTCCAGCGTGTGCACGGGTTCGTCGCGGCAGAATACTGACACCGACAGCATCGGGATCGCCACATACCCAACCGAAGACACGCCCCAGTCTGCAAATTCTTCCTCATAGATTTCACGGACCGCCGGGATTGCCTTTTCGAACTCCTCAATCGAACCAATGGTGCCCTGCACGACAACAGAACTGAGCGCAGGTGCATCGCGGCCCAGGTAATTTGCCCACATCAGGCTCATCTCAACAGCCCCTTTGGGCAGGAAACGCAGCGTGTCGGTATTCGGCAGTCCCAGCGAGCCACCGCTGTACATCTTGATTTTGTCCGCACCAAGCGCCGCATTTACGTCTGAGGCAAACTTTTCCAGCTCGGCAGTTTCCGGCCGGGTGTCCGGCAGGAAATTGTTGAACCTCCATTCATCCGCCCCGGCTGCTGATACGGCCAGGCTGACCGCTGCCGTACCAGCGGCAATCGTCTGTTTCAGAAATCTCATCTTGGAACCTCCTTAAGAGTAGAGCACAAAACCCAGGTCCAAGTCTTACTCCAAACCGGCGGTTTTCAGTACGTGAATTGGCATTTTGACCACAAAGCTGCTTGTAGGGTAAAAAATCCCAGGTGGAAGCACAAGCTGAGCAGAGCCCGATAACCCATTCAGAAGGCAAATAATCTGCCCCCATGAAACATCTCAGCTTAGGCGCCGAGCCGCCTGGCACAAGCATGCCTGTCCGCTGAGGCTTGAAGGTCCGGGCTCCATCCATATAACCCGCAACATGCCAGCAGAGAATTTTTCACTAGAGATGCGGGAGGACGGCGGAGCATGGCTTGCGCTGAGTTACAAGCACGCGGGGCGCAGTGGCATCCAGCGTATTTCCTGCGACTTGCAGCATGCTGACCTTGTGCAGCTGGTGCTCTTTGCAGAGGCGCTCAGCCTGCGCAAGCGTTTCGGCCATCCAGTCAGTGCAAGGGTATCAACCCAAGGGCTTGAGATATCCTATGACCCGGCGCAGCGGGATCTCCATGTGGTGCGGCAGGCTGGCTACTCCAAGCAGAGCGCCTGTATACCTGTTGCGGCCTTTGACGCTGAAATGGCGGGCATAACCGACATCTGCTTTGCCCGGGCCGAGGGATCAAAACACGGGCCCGCCCTGAAACGCCTGCTTGCTGAATGCGCAGCGCCTGCAGAGCTTTTGGAAAGGCTGGCTGAGGACGAGGCTGACCTGGCGATGCACCAGCTCAGGGAAATTGCTCTGCTGCTGCTGACGCAGGAGGCCGACACCCGCAGCTCTGCGCTGGCCCGCAAGCTGCGCGCGAAAAAATCCCAAGAGCAGGCCAGAGAAGCCGTGGTCAGGTTTTTGCTGGCGCTTGCTGCCGAGTTCTTCCCAATTTCTGCTGAACCTGAACAGGTGTCTCACGGGCACTGCGGGTAACAGCCTGCCGGCATGCATCCCTGTCTGTGCAGCGGTATGTCGGGCCTAATTGCTGAGTTCGGCATAGGCAGCCAGTGCCGCCTTGATATCTTCGGGAATCCCGATGGCACGGTGTTCCTTCAGGCATGTTGTGACAGTTGTGAGGTTTCCGCGCAGGGCTTCGCTGCCGCCTTTCAGTGCATGCAGCTGCAATTGGTAGGATTTGCTGCCAATAGCGGCCACGGTAACAAAGACGTCGATTTCATCGCCCATCATACAGGGCGAAAAGAACGTCGCCCCAACGCTTGCATAACCCAGACCGGTGCGGCGCGGGCCGATGATCTCGTAATAATCAATGCCCAGGCGTTCGCAGAACCAGGCTTCTACCACCTGATTGAATACGTCAAAAAACTTGGGCGTGTAGACGATCCCGGCCGGATCGCATTGGCCGTGCCGGAAGATATGCGTCTTTGACCAAAGACCGCCAGGCAGGTCTGCGGAGGTCAGGGGAAGCGGGCGTGCCTGTGGATTGTTCTGTTCTGCTTCTGTCATGCAAATAACTCGATTGTTCTGAATGTGCCGTCCGGTTGATTGCCGGAGGCGTCTTTGACTGCCGATGCAAGCAGGCGCCGCAATCAATCAGCGGTGTCGCCCCTGTCGGCAATGATGTGTGCGGCTGCCATGACCATATCAAATTTTGACAGCCTGCGGATATGGTGTCTGAAGGCTTTGCTGCAGAAATCTTGTGATGGGATTCACTGTAGGCCTTCGGCGCAATCGCCGGAAGGCATGCGCAGTTGCACCGTCGCCGAGCAGCAAATGTCGGCAGCAACGCAAGGGATGCTCCCATGCTGCGCGACCTGCTGGCCCAGGCCCCACCCGTTCAGCAAATTCGGAGCGTTACGGCTGTTGGGGGCATGATCTGGATGAATTGCCATTGGCGGGCAGTGGGCTGCCGTGAGGCAAATTTGGTCTTCACATCTATCTACAATATTGTATACAGTTCAGAATGCGAATCCCGAATTGCAGTCTGGGACAAGGCCACAGCGGTTTCAAAGGGCTCTTAGGAAGAACACGATGAACGGCGCCGAAGCGATGGTGCGCGCCTTGGAGGCGCATGGGGTCAGCCATATTTTCGGCCTTTGCGGCGATACCACGCTGCCTTTTTATGATGCGATGAACCGGCTGGAGCACGGCATTACCCATGTCCTGACCCGCGACGAGCGCAGCGCGGCCTATATGGCTGACGGCTTTTCCCGTGTGACGGGACGGGTGGGGGTCTGCGAGGGGCCGTCCGGCGGCGGTGCAACCTATATCCTGCCGGGGCTGATTGAGGCCAACGAAAGCTCTTATGCGGTGCTGGCGATCACCACTGACATTTCGATCGGATCATACGGAAAATACCCGCTGACTGAGGTCAACCAGGAGGTCCTGATGGGGCCGCTGACCAAGTTCAACACGGTGATCAAACGCGCCGACCACATCCCGCGCATGGTGCGCCAGGCGTTCCGGGCGATGACCACCGGCCGCTCTGGCTCGGCGCATCTGGGGCTGCCTTATGACATTCAATATGACGACGTGGCAGCGGATGACATCTGGGCCGACCCCAAGCATCACAGCTACCCTGCCTACCGCGCGGCCCCCGAACCGGGAGCAGCAGAGGCTGCGGCGCAGGCCATCCTCACCGCCAAATCGCCGCTGATTGTCTGCGGCGGCGGCGTGGTGATTTCCGACGCAATGGAGGAACTAGGCACATTGGCCTCCCGCCTCGACATTGCTGTGGGCACATCGATCTCTGGCAAGGGATCGCTGGCCGACACCCACCCGCAGATGCTGGGCGTGGTCGGCTCCAACGGCGGCACCGATGAGACCTGGGAGATGATGGAAAATGCGGATCTGGTTGTCTTCATGGGCTGCCGGGCGGGATCAACCACCACGTCCCGCTGGGAGGCGCCGAAGCCCGGCAAGCGCATTGTGCATTTCGACAATGATCCGATGACCATCGGCGCCAACTACCCGACCGAGGTGGGGGTGGTGGCCGACCTGAAGCTGAGCCTGCAGGCGGTGAACGCCTATCTGGACAGTCGCAAAGACGATCTGCCGTCCTTTGGCGCTGCTGTCAAAATCGCCGATATCAAGCAGCGCAAGTTCGCCAAGTTCGAGGCGCTGGCAAACAGCAAGACCGATCAGGTATTGCCGGAGCAGATCATCCACGCCTTGAACCGAAACTTGCCCGATAACGCCATCGTGGTCTCTGACCCCGGCACCAGCTGCCCCTATTACAATGCCTACTCACAGCAGAAACATCCGGGCCGTCACTACATCACCAATCGCGCGCATGGGGCTTTGGGGTACTCGCTGTCGGCCTCGCTCGGGGCCTGGTTCGGGCGGCCTGATGCCAAGGTTGTGGGGATGATGGGCGACGGGTCCTTCAACTTCACCTGTGGTGAGCTGGAAACCGTGGTCCGCTGCAACGCGCCCATTACCTATGTGGTGTTTTCCAACGCCAACTTTGGCTGGATCAAGGCGAGCCAGCGGGATGGCTACGAAAAGCGCTACTACAATGTGGACTTCAACCGCACCAACCACGCCGCGGTGGCTGAGGCATTCGGGGTCAAGACCTGGCGGGTGGAAAGGCCGGAAGAGCTGGACCGGGCGATCAAGGACGCCTTTGCCCATGACGGCCCGACATTGATTGATGTGGTCTGCCAGACGCTCGAAGAGGCCGCCGCACCGGTGCGCCGCTGGATGGGTTGACCATTTATTGCGCAAAGCACCTTCTGGGCCGGGAAACATCTGTTCCCGGCCTTGTTTCTGTTACGGGGCGCCCGTTATGAATTTGTGGAACCGGTAGTTAAGAAAGGCGCCAGATCATGGACACACCCACCGCCCCCAAAGCCGGCGCCATGCTGCACCTGCGCGGCAACAGGCTGTCCGAAGGCGAGCCGGTGGCGCTGCCGCTGACCCAAAGCTCAATGTACCACCTGCCGGGCGACTGGACCGGCGGTCCCAGCTATGGCCGGGCGGACAATGCCACCTGGGAGCATCTGGAGCATGTGCTGGCCTTTCTGGAAGACGCGCCGACCCTGGCCTTCCCGTCAGGCATGGCGGCAATCTCGGCGGCGCTGTTTGCCACGGTCAAGGCAGGATCCCGGATTCTGATCCCTTCGGACGGCTACTATGTGACCCGCAGGCTCGGCGAGCGGTTTCTGCAGAACCTTGGCGTTGAGGTCGTGCAGCGCCCGACCGCTGCCTTTTGCGAGGGCGGGCTTGCGGGATTTGACGTTGTCTTTGCAGAGACACCTTCGAACCCCGGGCTGGATCTCTGCGACCTGCCTGCAATCTCGGAGGAGGTCCACGCGGCAGGCGGGCTGCTGATCGTCGACAACACCACCATGACACCGCTGGGCCAGCGCCCGCTGGAGCTGGGTGCGGATGTGGTGGTGGCGTCCGACACCAAGGCGCCGGGCGGCCATTCGGATGTGCTGATGGGGCATCTGGCCACCCGCAATGCAGATGTGCTGCAGGCGGCGCGCGAATGGCGCCAGTTCGGCGGCGGCATCCCCGGCCCGCACGAGGCCTGGCTGGCGCACCGGGGACTGGAGACGCTGGAGGTGCGTTTTGACCGGATGTGCAGCACCGCAGACGTGCTGGCCGAACGGCTGGCCGCGCATCCGCTGGTGCGCCAGATCCGCTTTCCGGGGCTGGCCTCCGACCCTTCGCATGCGCTGGCAAAACAGCAGATGGCCAGGTTTGGCTTTCTGATCTCGATCACTCTGGACAGCGCGGAACAGGCCGATGCCTTCATCAACGGGTGCCCGCTGATCCGCGCTGCGACATCCTTTGGCGGTGTCCATACCTCAGCCGAACGTCGCGCCCGCTGGGGGGATGCAGTGGCGCCGGGTTTCATCCGGATCTCAGTCGGCACCGAACCTGCCGAAGAGCTGTGGCAGGCGATGCAGGCATCACTGCAGGCAGTTGTTGCATAGGTGTTGGCAAGAAAGAAAAAGGGCGCGGGACCTCAGAGTATCTCCTGATACAGGGACATAAGCCAGTTGCAGAAGGTCTTCACCTCCTCCCGCTGACCCGCGCGATCATTCATCACCACATAGTGAGAGCGGCGCTTGGGCAGTTTGAATGGGGTCGGGGTAACAACCAGGCCCTGCTCCACGTACTGCTTGGCAAAGCTTTCCAGCACCATGGTGACACCATGCCCCGCGGCAATCGTCTGCAGCGCCAGCAGTGACGAGTCAGCCTTGAGCCAGTCTGTCGGTGATTGCAGGTTCAGCCCATGCAAATCCGACAAGCGCCCCCAATCTGTTTCCGACCCGAAAATCTGGACCACATCTGCACCCGCCAGATCGTGGATTGTGGGACTTCCGCCCAGGCTTTGCAGATAGGCCGGGCTGCAGACCGGCACCGCGTTTTCATGGCCCAGATGCAGCGTTTCGATGTCCTGCCAGTCGCCGCCATAGCGAATATCAATATCCAGCCCTTCCTCGTCGAACCGGTTGGCCCAGATAGACGTTGTAAGCTTGATGAGGATATCCGGATGCGCAACCTGGAAACGGGCCAGCTGCGGCGCAAGCACCAAGGCCGCGCAAGAGATTGAGGCCCGCACCCGGACCACACGTTTGCGCTGTTTGCCGAACAGACCGGCGGTGGCCAGTTGCATGTCGTTAAAGGATTTTCGGATCGGTTGCGCATAGGCTTGACCAGTTCCGGTCAGCGCAACGCCGCGCGGCAGTCGTTTGAAAAGCTGGGCATTCAGATGTTTCTCCAGCAGCCTGATCTGCTGGCTGATGGCCGCAGGCGTCAGGCCCAGTTCTTCGGCAGCAGCAGAAAAACTGTTGAGCCGCGCAGCAGCTTCAAAGGCTTTCAGCCAAGTAACATGGGGCAGGTCAGTCATGGCTATGTTTAAGCACAGTTTAGCCTTAGGGGTAAAACACATTGTTTGAATTAACCGTCCGTCTGCGGGCAAGCTAGGCGATACTAGGGGAGTCGGAGCCCGCAATGGCGCAAACATTTGATTTCATTATCGTAGGGGCCGGATCGGCGGGCTGCGTGCTGGCAGACAAGCTGACGGCCAATGGCCGCTACAAGGTGTTGCTGATCGAGGCCGGTGGCAGCGACCGGCGGTTCTGGATCAAAATTCCGGTGGGGTACGGCTTTACCTTCTCCGACCCGAAAGTGAACTGGCGCTACTCTGCGGCCGCTGATCCGGGGCTGAACGGGCGCGAGGCCTATTGGCCGCGAGGCAAGGTGCTGGGCGGGTCGAGCTCGATCAACGCGATGGCCTATGTGCGCGGGCTGCCGCATGACTTCGACGACTGGGAGACCGCAGGCGCCACCGGCTGGGGCTGGAACAACGTGCGCCGCAGCTATGAAGCACTGGAAAGCAATGACGAATGGCACGAAGGCCGCCGCAGGCTGCGCGGCACGGGCCCTGTTCGCGTCACGGACCTGAGCGAGCGGATGCATCCCTTTGCCCGCAATTTTCTGTCAGCGGCGCAGGATATGGGCTGGCCATTCCTTCAGGACATGAATGCCGCGGCAGAAACCGGTGCCAACACCCTGCCGAGCGAAGGCATGGGCTATGTGCGCAGCACCGTGAAGGACGGGCGGCGCTGGTCTTCGGCTGACGCCTTTCTAAGGCCCGCAATGAAACGCGACAATCTGACCGTGGTCAGCGGTGCATTGGTTGAGAAGGTTCTGACATCCGGCGGCAGGGCGACCGGTGTTGCCTACAAAACAAAGGGCCAGACAGAGCAGGCGCTTGCTGCCCGGGAAGTGATCCTGAGCGCCGGCGCTGTAAACTCGCCGCAGCTGCTGCAACTGTCGGGGATCGGCCCGGCAAAGCTGTTGCAGCGCCATGGTATCGAGGTCACCCAAGATTTGCCGCAGGTGGGGCAGGGCCTGCAGGATCACTTGGCGGTCTCGCATTTCTTCTGGGCCAATCGCGCCACATTGAATGAGCGGCTGGGCAGTTTTGCCAAGCAGATGAAAGCCGGAATGCAATATGTGCTGACCCGCAAGGGGCCACTGAGCGTGCCGGTCAATCAGTGCAGCGGTTTTGTCCGGACCAAAGGCGCGGCACAGCCCGATGTGCAGGTCTACTGCAACCCGGCGTCCTATTCGACGCAAACCAACGGCAAACCGCAGATCGACCGGGACAACGGCTTCTTGCTGTGTGTGCAGCCTGGCCGTCCGGTCAGCCGCGGACAGATCAACATCACATCCGCAGACCCGCGCCAGGCACCGCTGATTGAGCCGAACTCGCTCTCGGCTGAAGAGGATCAGGCCGCAGCCATTCGCGCCAGCCACCTGCTGCAAGCCCTGGCTTCCACCCCGACCATGAAAAGCGTCACCAAGGAACGGCGCGATCCGGATATTCTCGGCATGGATGACGCAGCACTGCTGGAGAATTTCCGCGAACGCGCAGGCAGCGTGTTTCACGCAAGCTGCACCTGTCGGATGGGACATACTGCGGCGGACTCGGTTCTGGATGCGCGGCTTCGGGTGCACGGGATGGCGGGGCTGCGGGTGATTGATGCCTCATCGTTTCCGAATGTGACCTCGGGCAACACCAATGCGCCGACACTGATGCTGGCCGCGCGCGGAGCGGAAATGGTTTTGGAAGACAATGAAAATGGGCCCTTGGCGGCTGAATGACGGGAAATTCACGGATGAAACTCGACAAAATCGAAACCTTTGTGTTCGGCAATCCGCCGCCGCGCCACGGCGGCCGCTATTTCATCTTTGTGCGTCTGACCACGGCCTGCGGCATTACGGGCGTTGGCGAAATTTACAACGCAACCTTCGGTCCCGATCTGTGCTGCGCCATGGCGCAGGATATGTTTGGCCGCCAGTTTGAAGGCTGCGATCCGCATCATATCGAAAAGCTGTGGCGCAAATCCTATGGCGCCGGCTACTCGATGCGGCCCGATGTGACAGTGATGGGGGTCTTGAGCGGTCTGGAAATGGCCTGTTGGGACATCATCGGCAAGGCGGCGGGCAAGCCGGTCTATGAGCTGATGGGCGGCCAGGTGCATGACCGGCTGCGCAGCTATACCTACCTCTACCCGGCTGAAGGCGATGTCTACCCGGACCCGGACACGCCCAATGTCTACAACGACCCTGACATGGCGGCAGAGGCAGCGCTGATCCAGGTGGACAAAGGCTTCACCGCAGTGAAGTTCGACCCCGCAGGCCCCTATACAATCTTTGACGGCCATCAACCGCGGCTGGAGGATCTGGAGCGCAGCGAGATGTTCGTGAAGCGCATCCGAGAGGCGGTCGGCACCCGTGCGGATCTGCTGTTCGGCACCCATGGGCAGTTCACCGTCTCTGGCGCCAAGCGGATGGCTCGGCGGCTGGAACCTTATGAACCCCTTTGGTTCGAAGAACCCACAACACCGGAAAACCCGGCCGACATGGCAGAAGTGGCGCGGTTCACGTCGGTGCCGGTCTCAACCGGTGAACGGCTGTGCACCAAACATGAATTCGCGCGGGTTCTCGAAGCAGGTTCCGCCTCCATCCTGCAGATGAATCTGGGCCGGGTCGGCGGCCTGTTGGAAGCCAAGAAAATCGCATCCATGGCCGAAACCCGGCAGGCCCAGATCGCACCGCATCTTTACTGCGGGCCGGTGGTGGCCGCGGCGAACATCCAGATCGCCACTTGCAGCCCGAATTTCCTGATCCTGGAAAGCATCGGCACTTTTGAAGGCCCCTATATGTCCTGCCTGAAGTCCGCGATCACCTGGGAAGACGGCTATGTGATCCCCTCCCGCGAACCGGGCTTGGGGGTTGAGCTGGACGATGCGGCAATCGCCGCCAGCCCCTATACCGGCAGCGAGCTGCATCTGGAGCTGGCACAGGAGCCGGTGGTTCAGTAAGCGCCCACAGCGTCAGCCGCCGGGGCGCATGGTCTCCGGCGGCAGTTTTATCAGGAATTTGGTGCGACCCTCGGCCTCCAGCTTGCGGCAGCGGTAGTTTGGAAAATGCGCGCCCAGGATCCTGCCCGACATCGTGCGGGCGGGGGCAAGCAGACCGGGCCTGCGGCCTGCGCTAGAGTTTCGGGTTCTGACTGTTCAGATCATCCTGAAATAGCTGCGATAGAAGCTGGACAGGCTCCATTCCATCTCGGACAGCGGGCCGGGTGCGAAACGGTGCGAATTCACGCCCTCCTGATTGTGGCGAATGATGCGTTCATCATCGAGCGAGGTGACATGCCACAGCCAGGTGAGCGCCTCTTTGTCGTAATCACGCCCCTCTTTGGCATCGCCACGCACATACCAGGCGACCTGAATGTCGGTCTCCTGCAGGCCGCGGGGCACAAAGCGGTAGCCGACCAGATGGTCGGCATAGATCAGGAAATTGTTCAGGATGCCGATGGTCAGATCCGTGGCGCCGCCGTCATGGCCAGTCAGCGCGCCCAAGGGCGGCGCCAATGGCGCGCCATCCTCGCTGCCGGTCTGATAGCCAGGGAGCAGAGGATAGCGGCGCCAATAGACATCCGCGCCGGGCGCCTGCGCGTTGGGGCCAGTCAGGTCCAGTTCTTCTGAAGGCAGGCCGATTGCGGCGGACCTCGTGCGCAGCGCTTCACCGTATTTCTGGACGTCTGCCGGGTCTTTCAGCGAATGGCTGCGGGAATAATCCTGGTGCGATGGCGCGCAGTGATAGCACTCAAGGTAGTTTTCAAGCGCCAGTTTCCAATTGGCGGGAACCGGATAGGAGGCCTCATGCGCCAGTGTCAGGTTCTCAAGCTGCATCGGCGCTGCAAGCGGCAACAGCTGGTCCAGACCACCTGTCAGCGGCGGCGGGTTTTCATCGGCGCAGACAAAGATAAGGCCCTGAAAAATCTGCACTTGCACCGGAAACAGCCCGTATTCAGCGGGGTCGAAATCCGGCCCCATGGCGCGGCCGCCGCGCAGTTTCCCGTCCAGGCCAAACGTCCAGGCATGATAGGGGCAGGAAAACACCCGCGCCGTTCCCTGTTTTTCCAGACACACGCGAGAGCCGCGATGGCGGCAGACGTTCAGATGTGCGCGGACCTCGCCCTCGCGGTCACGCACCACGATCACCGATTCCGGACCGTAGTCGAACAGGAAATAGTCCCCCGGCTCTGCAATCTGGCTGACATGGCCAACCCAGATCCAGTTGCGGTTCCAGAACATCTTGATGTCGTGCTCATAAACCGCTTCAGAGGTATAGAAATGCCGCTCCAGCGCAAAGCCCTCGCGGTGGTTCTCCATCAGCTCACGCATCACTTGCAGGTCATCTTTGGGCATCATGCGCCTCCCATGTCTTTGAGGGAAATCAGTTCACGGCGGAACCAGTCGGCATCCGCCGCCGCCGGATCGCGTTCGAAATTGCGGGCCGCAAGGTGACCGGCAAAAACTGCATCGGCAATCAGGCCGGGGGCTGCTGCGTCACCGATCAGTTCCAGCGTCGTCAGGCTGTCTGCGTGATTTGTCGCCAGCTCATCATGCAGCGCGGTGCTGCGCTGGCGCGAGGTGACCAACAGCAGGCTGGCACATTCCACGCGGCGGCTGCGGCTTGTGTAAACACAGGTCAGCGTGGCACCGGAACCATCCGCAGATTGCAGGGTATGCAGCGGAAGGATCTCCACCCCTGCCTCCAGCAGCTCTGCTTGCACCCGGTGCTGTTCCAGGGTGAGTTCGGTAAAGGCAGAGGCGATGGCGCCAGGTGTTACCAGGACCACCTTGCGGTTTGCGGCGGCCAAATGGCTGGCCAGCACACCGCCCAAATACCCCTGATCGTCGTCATAAAGCAGTACCGGGCGATTGTCCGGCGGCAAAGCGCCTTCCATCACGTCGTCAGGGGTGAACACGGGTATGTCCTTGATATCTAAAGGCAGCGGTGACGTGCGCCCGCGTCCGTCCCGGTGCCAGCTGCTGCCGGTGGCCAGGAACACATTGGGGATGGCCAGATCCGCGATCTCAGCTGCGGTGACCGGGCTGCTGGTGAACATCTGCACATTGCCCCGCTGCTGCAGGTCCCACAGGCGGTTGTCGGCAACCCGCTTCCAGGCGGACAGCCCTTTCAGCCTGCTTTCCTTCAACACCCGGCCGCCGAATTCCCCTGCGGCTTCGGCCAGCGTTACCTGATAGCCGCGCTTGGCCAGCTGCATGGCGCATTCCAGACCCGCCGGTCCGGAGCCGACCACCAGCGCGGTCTCTTCCTGCTGCTTGGAGGCGATCAGCTCCGGGTGCCATTTTCGCCGCCATTCCTCTCCCATTGTCGGGTTCTGAGTGCAGCGGATCGGAACCCCAAGATTGTCAGCTGACACACAGATGTTGCAGCCAATGCATTCGCGGATCTCCTCGATCCGGCCTTCCTCAATCTTCTTGGGCAGGAAGGGATCGGCGATTGACGGCCGGGCTGCGCCGATCAGGTCCAGCACACCTTTGGAAACCAGCGAGGTCATCAGGTCGGGCGAGGTGAACCGCCCGACGCCGACCACAGGTTTGTTCGTCACCTGTTTCACGAAATCGGTATAGGGGATCTGATAGCCGTCTTCGGGCTGAAAGCGGGTGGTCATACTGTCGTTGCTCCAATCAGCTACATTCACATCCCAAAGGTCGGGCAGATCCGCCAGCATCTCCACCACGGCACGACCTTCTTCGCTGGCCTGCATGCCGTCTGCCCCCATCATCTGATCCACCGCAAAGCGGAAGGCGACGGCGCAGTGGCCGTCCAGCACCTCGCGGGTGTCTTCCAGAAGTTCGCGGGTCAGGCGGACGCGGTTTTCCAGACTGCCGCCGTATTCGTCGCTGCGGGTATTGTACTGGGGCAGCAGGAAATGATGCGCCAAGGTCATCTGGTGGCCCGCATAGACATAGACGATGTCAAACCCCGCCGCGCGCGCACGAAGCGCCGCATCGCGGTGCCAGCGGCGCAGGTCACGGATGTCCTGTTTGTCCATGGCGCGGGCCTGTTTCGGATAGATCGCATCAATGGGCCGGTCGCAGACCCCCAGCGCCGGGGCGCGGGTCAGATGGTTGGTGGCATGATGGCCGTTATGGGCCAGCTGGATCGCGGCCAGCGCCTCTTTGGCATGAACCTGCTCCGTCATCAGCTGCAACGCCGGGATGTCGTGCCTGTCCCACAGCCGGTGTTCGGCATAGGGGCCAAGATCCGAGGTCGGGTGGATCTCGGTCTCCTGCGTGGAAACCACAGACCAGCCGCCCTCTGCCTTCATTGCGCGCACGGCAGCTTCGGCCTGCGGGCGCACATGGCCCAGGCCGGTGCAATGCGGCACCTGGAAAAAGCGGTTGCGGGTGGTGACCGGGCCGATTTTAACCGGTTCGAACAGAATGGAATACCCATTTGCGCCTGGCATACTGGCACATCCTTTGTTGCAGGGGTTGTCTATGGTTTGCGGGGCGGCGGGTCTCAGCACCCGCCGCCAGAAATGCTCAGAAGCCGGCTTTGATGCGCTCGAACTCCTTCAGCATGCGGCCCTCCAGCTCAGGATTGACCGCATCAAAGAACAGGCTGCTGGCAAAGAATTTGTCGACGTCAGCAAAACCGTAGGATTCGATCAGGCTCTGATCCGCGGACTTGAAGGCTGCGGCATTGGAATGGGCATAGCCCCAGTTTTCGATAATGTATTTTCCGCTGGCCTCGGCGCTCAGCGCGTTCAGCATGTCATAGACCTGCTCGTCGCTTTGGGTGGATGCGTTCAGATGCACATAGCCGCAGACCCAGGTCGCAATGCCTTTTTCCACGTCGCGCATCATCTTGGCCGGTGTTTCGTTCCAGATCAGGTTCAGCTCTGACTGGTTCCATCCCCAGCCCATCAGCACCTCGCCAGAGGCAATGGCCTGATCCAGCTGGCCCGCATCAGACCAGTAGAACCGCATGTTCGGGTGGATCGCACGCAAGAAGTCCGAGGCCTTCTGAAACTCCTCGTCGCTCATATCCGTGTAGCTGGAAGCGCCCGTCGCCAGAGCCGCCATTGCATAGGCCGAGGACGCCGCATCGGGGATCGCAATCTTGCCCTGGTAGGCGGGGTCCGCCAGCAATTGCAAAGACACCGCAGCCCCGTCGATCTGGTCGGTGCGGTAGATCAGCCCGGTGTTGCCCCATTCAAACGGCACCATATAGGTGTTGCCATCGATGGTGATGCCATCGACATCCTTGATCTGCGGCAGCAGGCTGTCCCAGTTGGCGATTTTTGCGGTGTCGATGGGTTTTACCAGCCCCGCGGCCACCCATTTGCGCAGCCCGTCAGTGCAGGGGTGGGCCAGGTCGGCGGCAAAGCCCGATTGCAGCTTGGTAAAGGCCTCCTCGACGCTGCCGAAATAGGTATAGCTGGGCGCGCCGCCGTATTTGGCAACGTAATCGCCATAAAAGCCCTGATCCTCGTAGCCGGACCAGTCAAAGACCGACAGGCTGGACGCATCGGCGGATGCGATCCCCGCCGAAGCAGATAAGGCTGTCGCAGCGGCCAGTACCGTTTTCAGATGTTTCATTTTCTTTCCTCCCATTTATCTCATGCCTCGCGGGCGCCCAGATCGATGACTGAAGCGTTCTGCACGCCCAGCCAGACCGGATCGCCCTGCTGGTGATCAACCGTGTGGAAATAGTTCGGAACCGACACTGCGATGGGCTGCGGCACGCCCGCAGCCGTCACGTGGTAGTGAACGTTTTCGCCGTAGAAAGCGGCATTGGTGACGGTGCCTTGCAGATAGCCGTCATAGCCTTCGGGTTTCTTCGCCGAAATCTCCAGCTGCTCTGGCCGGATGCCCGTCAGCAGCTTGGTTCCACGCCGCGTCACATTGGGGTTCACATCGATGGCCAGCGGCCCGAAGCCCTGCACCTGGGCCTGCAGTTTTCCTTCTGCCTTTGCAGTCACTGAGGCATCCAGGAAATTCATGCCGCCAATGAAGGCCGCGACTTCCCGGCTGCAGGGGCGGGCATAAAGCACCTCGGGCTTGTCGACCTGCTTGAGCTGCCCCTTGAACATCACGCCGATGCGGTCGGACATGGTCATCGCCTCATACTGGTCGTGGGTGACCATCACAAAGGTGATGCCCAGCTTTTGCTGAAGCCGCCGCATTTCGAACTGCATCGCCTCGCGCAGGTTCTTGTCCAGCGCCGACAGTGGTTCATCCAGCAGCAAAACCTTGGGCCGCATCACCAGGGCCCGGGCCAGGGCAACCCGCTGGCGCTGGCCGCCCGAAAGCTCTGTGGCCTTGCGCGACTGCAGCCCGCCGAGCTCCACCATCTCCAGCGCCTCGGCAACGCGGGCGTCTGTTTCGGCCTTGCCCAGATTCAGCTTGCGCAGGCCAAAGGCCACATTGTCGCCGACGTTCAGATGCGGAAAGATCGCATAGGATTGAAACACCATATTGGTCGGCCGCTTGTTGGCAGGGATCTGCGCCATATCCTGCCCGTCGATGCGGATTGTACCGGCATCATGATCCTGAAACCCAGCAATCATCCGCAAAGCCGTGGTCTTGCCGCAGCCCGAAGGACCAAGCAGAGAGAAGAATTCGCCCTCTTTCAGAGAGAGGTTCAGATCGCGCACAGCGATGAAGGAGCCGAACCGCTTTTCCACTCCGGAAATTTCGATGATGTTCTGACGGGTCATCTTCATATCCTTGATCAAGCGGATTTGTTTGAACGGCGGCGGAAGTATTCGGCGATCAGCAGCAGCACCACCGAGGCGAGCAGCAAGAGCGAGCCAAGCGCCAGCGTGTTCGGCAGCTTGGCCGGAAAGCGGATCTGGCTCCAGATGTAGACCGGCAAGGTGGGCTGGTTGCCCGACAGGAAAAAGGCCAGCACAAATTCATCAAAGGAAACGGTGAAGGTCACCAGCAGGCTGGCCACAATCCCCGGAGCCACGATGGGCAAGGTCACCCGGCGGAACGTGCCAATGACGCTTTCACCAAGATCGAAGGCCGCTTCCTCCAGCGACTGGTCAAAGTCGTCAAAGGCAGATTTCATGATCGAAACCGCAAAGGGCAGGGCAACAAAGACATGCCCCAGGATCACCGTGGTGAGCGACGGTTTCAGCCCCAGCGCGATGAACAGCACCAGCATGGAAGACGCCACGATGATGCCGGGAATGACCAGCGGCAGCATCACCAGCCCTTCCGACAGCTCACGCCCCTTGAAGCGGTAGCGGACATAGGCCCGCGCCGCAAACAGGCCCAGCGAGGTGGCCGCAAGCGCGGTCACACTGCCGACAATCAGAGAATTCACCATCGCCTGCAGCAGCGTGTCCTGCGCACCCAGCTGCGCGTACCATTTCAGAGTGAAACCCTTCATCGGGAACGCAACAATGGTGCCGTCGTTAAAGGAGAACAGCGGCAGCAGCAGCACCGGCAGATACAGGAAAACCAAATAGGCGATGGCATAGACCAGCAGCCAGGGAAATCGCAAAGACCTGCGCCGCGGCTTTCTGATGGCGGGTGTCAGTGCTTTGGCCAAGGGTTCGCTTGTCGGAGTGTTCACCGAATTCTCCTCCCCAGCGCCGTCGCAAGGATGACAAACAGGACTGCCACAAAGCCAACTGAGGCCATGGCAACCAGCGACAGGGTTGCGCCCAAAGGCCAGTTGTTGGCAGGGCCGAACTGCACCTGGATAAGGTTCGCCACCATTTTGCCCTGCGATCCGCCGACCAGAGAGGGGGTGACATAATCGCCAACGGTCGGAATGAAGATGATCAGACTGGCGGCGATAATGCCGGGCACCGTCAATGGCAGGGTTACACGGACAAAGCGCTCCAGTTTCGAACAGCCAAGGTCTGTTGCGGCTTCCAAAAGCGAGCGGTCGATTTTTTGCAGTGAAACATAAATCGGCAAAATCGCGAACGGCGCCCAAGCATGGGCCAGCGTCAGCACCACCGCAAATTCATTATACAGCAGGAAGGTCAGTGGCTCATCAATCATCCCCAGCGAAATCAGCGCCGAATTCATCACACCGTTGAAACCAAGGATCAGTTTCCAGCTGAACACCCGCAGCAGATAGCTGGACCAGAACGGGATGGTGATCAGCAAAAGCCACAGGGTTTTCCGATGTGTGCGAAAGGCGATGAAATAGGCAATCGGATAGGCCAGTGCCACTGTCGCCGCAGTGACGGCTGCCGCAATCAGGATCGACCGCAGCATCAGGTGACGCACCAGCGGATCAGTGGCAGCCTCCAGATAATTGGCCCAGGACGGCGTCTTGTCGATCTCGACATAGGTTTGCGTCCAGAAGCTGTAGGCCACCAGAATGCCCAGCGGCGCAGCCACCAAGAGCCCCACATAGAGCGAAGCCGGGGCGCTGAGCGCCAGACCTTTTCCAGCCTCGGTTCTAAGAAATCCGGCCATGTCTCTTTGTTGCCTGCTGTTTTCAGGGTGGGGCGCCATCATCAAAAATGGACAATCGTCCATCAAAACTTGCGGCTCGGCAGGCTGTTCTGTCAACATGTTTCTCAAAAAATGTACAAACGTCCATTATGTTTGAAGAAACCGTCTTTATGTGCCTAGACTGTTGGAAAGCCACCGCTTGCCGCAGTGGTCTGCACCACGTATCAGCACCGCCCAAATGCGGCAGACATCGGGAAATCGGAATCAAATGACCGGGAAACGGGAACAGAACCGCGAGCAGAACCGCCTGGCCCTGATCTGCGCTGTTCTGGATTCGGTGGCAGAGAAGGGGATCTCCGAGACCTCTGTCAGCGAAATTATCCAGCGGGCCGGCCTGTCGCGCGGCATGATACATTTGCACTTTGGCGGCAAGGACAATCTGGTCCAAGCAGCAGCGCACCATTCTTCGCAGGAGTATTACGACGGCATCGAGGCCCTGCTGCAGACTGCGGGTGACAGCCCGCAAAAACGGATCGAAATGATCGTGCGCGGCGATCTCAGTGAACGGATCCTGAACCGGCGCAACGTCAGTATCTGGTATGCCTTCCGAGGCGAGGCGCGCAACCGTACAGCCATTGCCGAATACTCCGACACCCGCGACGGGCGGCTGCGCGGCATGATCCACAACGCTTTTTCCCGGATCGTGCGCGAGGCCGGAACACCGGATGCCCCTGGTGTGGCGCGTGATGCGACCCATGGCACTCTGGCGCTGCTCGAAGGTATGTGGACCGACTTTCTGCTGCACCCCGACCGCTTTGACAGGGACGAAGCCGCCCGGATCATCTTTCGGTTTCTGGCGGCGATGTTCCCGGCGCATTTCGCGCTGACTGGCGCAATCCGCCCAGACCAGGGAGAAGCAGACGCTCCCCCCGTTGAAGCGCCTCAGCGCCGGCCGGAAGGCCCCGCAGCGTAAAGGCACAGCAGATCGTTGGCGATCGTAGCCGCAGCGATGGCCGTGATTTCGGAAACATCATAGGCCGGGGCGACCTCCACCACATCCATGCCCACCACATTTGTCCCGGCCAGCCCGCGGATGATTTCCTGCGCCTGATAAGGCGTCAGGCCACCGATCACCGGGGTGCCGGTACCGGGGGCAGAATCCGGCTCCAGCGCATCAATATCAAAGGTCACATAGGTCTTGTGACCGCCAACAATGCTGCGGATCTTGTCTGCGACGGCTTCCGGCCCGGATTTTTGCACCTCGATTGCATCAATGATGTTCATGCCCAGCGGATCGGGGTTGTGGGTGCGGATGCCGACCTGAACAGAGCGGGCGGGGTCCACCAGCCCTTCACGGATAGCGTGCCACAGCATGGTGCCATGGTCGATCCGGCCTTCCTCGTCGGCCCAGGTATCGGAATGGGCATCAAACTGGATCAGGCTCAGGGGGCCATGTTTCTCCACATGGGCCTGCAGCAAAGGGTAGGTGATGAAATGGTCACCGCCGATCGACAGCAGCGCTGTATCCGTGGCCAGAACATCCCGCGCGGTCTGCACGATTTCCCCCGGTACTTTATGCGGGTAGCCATAGTCGAACTCGCAATCGCCATAGTCGACCACCCGAAGCACTTCATAGGGGTCAACCTCCCATGGCCAGGGTTTGGACCAGGCAATGTGGCTGGAGCCAGAGCGCACCGCCCTCGGCCCCAGCCGGGTCCCCGAGCGGCTGGACACCGACAGATCGAAAGGAACCCCCATCACCGCCACATCAGCGCGGCTGAGATCGCGGGAATAGCGCCGCCGCATGAAGCTGAGCGCGCCGGCGTAGCTGGCTTCGGCCACCACGCCACGGTCGCTTTCACGGGTAAAGGCCAGATCTCCCTGTACGGGGTTCACACTGGAGGAATCGGTCATCTGGGGCTCCGTAAATTCTTAATCCGTCTGACCCCAGTTTGACTTTGCCGCTTATGCCGGCAAACTTGGCCAAAGATATATATCGAAAGACATAGATGCCAGAGACCCCTTCTTTCCCGCCGATGCCTTCAGGCTGGGTCAAAGCAATGACCGCGCTGGCTGAAACCGTCGCAACAGAGCGCTTCCCAGGCGCCCTGCGGCAGGTTCTGTCTCAGTGCTGCAGTTTTGATTCCATGGTCATCTCGCGTTACGCGGGAACCCAGCCACCAGTGCCGCTCTATCAGGATCTGGATGAATTGCAGGCGGCGATCACCGTGGAATTCTATGCCAGCGGCCCCTATCTTCTGGATCCGCTCTATCAGGCGTGCCGCAACGGGTGCACACCCGGCGCCTATCGGCTGCTGGACCTGGCTCCTGAGGCCTTCTACCGCTCTGAATACTACCGTGCCTTTTACCGCAAGATCAGCATCAGTGACGAAATTGGCATCCTTGTACAGGACGGGGCAGAGAATTGGTTGATCGTTTCACTGGCTTGCTTTGCCCGGCAGCAGCGGTTTTCGGCGGCGGACACAGATCGGCTGAACGCCGCATTTGACCTGATCTCAGCATCGGTTCTGCGCCAATGGGGACAAGAGGAAGCGGCCCCGAACGGCGCCCAGGCCCCGGATTGGGAAGACCGGATGCAGACATTTGGCTCCGGCGTTCTCAGCCCGCGGGAACGGGAAGTGGTACAGCTTATTCTGCAGGGCCATTCCAGCCCGTCTGCCGCCGCCTGTCTGGGCATCGCAGAAGGCACCGTCAAAGTGCACCGCCACCACGCCTATACCAAGCTTGGCATCGGCTCCCAGGCAGAGCTCTTTTCCTTGGCGACACGGCATTTGACTGGCGCCGGATAGCACCGGCGGGGCGTGCAGCCTGCGGATGGATGATCGCGCGACCCTGGCACATGTTGGTTTTTCGGTCAAAAACACTGGATTTTTGTTTGCCAAACCCACATATTCACAAATTCTACATGAGATTTTTCCGCAAGCCAGCCAAATTCGGCCCAGCGGTACAGCCGCAAGGATGCCATGACAAAAGATCACGCTGACCACGCCCTGCGGACCGCAGAGACTGCGTCTGAAACCGCCCGCAGCCCTGGCCCGGAGCACAGTTCTGCAGGCGCAGGCCGCAAAAACGACTGGAGCGCCGATCCCACCGGTGGCATTCGGCCTCTCTGGTCCGGCCATCCGCTGTTCGGCTTTTCGCCGGGGCTTTTGAACAGGCAACCTTTCCATGTACGGGGTCGTGCGGATGCCGTCATCGATTTTGATCTGCAGCCTTATGACGTTCCGCCAGTCTCTCCTGTGATTTCGACTGCGGGCAAAGTAGTCACCAACCTGAACGGCCAGCCCGATGCCGCAGCTGCATGTCGTCACACCGGCGCTGATCAAAGGATAACCACATGGCAATATTAACTTTTCTGATCAGTCTTGCGGGCGCGACGATGCTGCTTCTCTATGCAGTGCGGATGGTGCGGACCGGGATAGAGCGCAGCTACGGCGCCTCATTCCAGCGGCTGCTGACCGGACGACAAAGCCATCTGCAGGCGGGCGTGATGGGGCTTTTGCTGGCCATTGTCCTGCAAAGCTCAGCTGCGGTGGCGCTGCTCACCTCCGGCTTTGCCGCCAGCGGCTACCTCGCATTTCCGACGGGGCTGGCGATTGTGCTCGGCGGCGATCTCGGCTCGGCGCTGATCATCCAGATCCTGTCCTTCAAGCTTGATTGGCTGGTGCCGGTGCTGCTGGCCACAGGCGGCTATCTGTTTGTAAAGACCGAGGCCAAGAAAGCGCGTCAGCTGGGCCGGATTCTGATGGGTGTGGCTTTCATCCTGATTTCGCTCAGGTTCCTGCGCGAGGCGATGGACCCGATCCGCGACAGTGCATTTCTGCCCGCGGTCGCAGGCTACCTGGCCCGTGACTACATCACTGCCTTTCTGGTCGGCGGCGCGCTGGCCTTTGTCATGCATTCTTCTGTTGCCGCGATCCTGATGTGCGTTACCCTGGTGCAAATCGGCGCTATCCCTTTTGCGGCCGGCCTTTCGCTGGTGCTCGGCGCGAATTTCGGCTCTGCTTTCATTCCGATCTGGCTCAGCCGCGGCATGGCGCTGAGAGCGCGGCGCATTCCCTATGCCAACCTGGCCTTGCGCGGCACCTGGGCGGTGATCTGCCTGTTTGGTGCCAATCTGGCGCTGCGCCAGGGCTGGCTGGGCGATCCGCAAGGCGGACAGATGCTGGTCAGCGCCCATCTTTTGTTCAATGGGTCGCTTTTGCTGCTGGCGCTGCCGGCCTGCACGCCGCTGGAGAGACTGTTTGCCTGCGCCTTCCCGGAGCCGGTGCAGACGGAGCCTGTGCAGCCAGGTCGTCCGGTCAGCGCGTTGGAGCAGGGCAACTATGCCTCACCCGCACAGGCTGCGGCCAATCTCAAGCGGGAACTGCTGCGGATGGCCGACCAGGTCAGCGCCATGTTTCGCCCGGTGCTGGAACTTTATCAGGGCGGCAGCCGGGAGCAGATCAAAGCGGTGCAGCGGATGGACAATGAGGTCAACGATTGCCTCTCTGGCATCCGTCAGTATGTGGCGGCAATCCCCGAAGACAGTTTTGGCAAGGCGGAATTGAAGACCGCCCGCAGCCTGATGGAATACGCGATCCGGCTGGAGACCGCAGGCGATGTGGTGGCGCGCCGCCTGACGGTGCTGGCGGACAATCTGAACAAGAAAGGCCTGAGCTTCTCCAAGGAGGGCTGGCTGGAGATCACCCGTATGCACGAAGCGATCCTGGCCAATATGCAACTGGCCTCCAACGTTCTGATTTCCGATGATCTGGAAAGCGCGCGGCTCCTGAGCCTGGAAAAGACCGAGCTGAAGCGGATGGAGCACGACAGCCGCAAACGGCATCTGGGTCGGCTTCAGAACGGCGCGCGCGACAGCTTTGACACTTCGGACATCCATCTGGAAACCCTGCGTGCTCTGCGTGAATTCAACAGCCATATCGCCGCTGTCGCCAATCCTGTCCTCTATCAGAACGGCCAGCTGCTGGAGACACGGCTTATCGAGGATATGCCCGAAAGTGAGACCAGCGAGCTGCAGGAAACCAGCCGCTGACCATCTGGGTCGCAATGGCAGCCCGCCGCAGATGCAGCGGGCTGCTCGTTGTGGTCAGCTCTCGTCGTTCTGGTAGGGCACCACCAAAGTCGGGATCTGCGAACGGCGCAGAACCCGCTTGGCAACCGTGCCCAGGAACGTGTGGGAAAACCCGTGGTCATGGGCGCCCAGCACAATCAGGTCGCAGCCCAGCTCTACCGAACGACGCAGGATCACCTCAGCCGGATGGCCATCAGTCACCTCGACCGAGGCAACCTGGTCGCGGATCTTGGCATCATCGCCTTCAAACGCAGCCCAGAACCGGGCTTGCCGTTCGGCCAGCACCTGCTTGACCATCTCGTGCCGCCGTTTGGCCGCCGATTTACGGGTCTCATCGTTCAGCACGAACATTTCAAAGGTGATGCGCGCATCCTCGGAAATCGGCTCATTCACATGCAGCACGTGGATTTCCGCCCCAGTCGCCTGCGCCAGGCTGGCCGCGTGGCGCATGGCATATGGCGAATTCTGCGACAGATCAGTGGCAAACAGGATTTTTGTCACCATCGGTTTCATAACAGTCCCCTTTCAGATCAATAGCCGAACAGCCGCGGCAGCCACAGCGAGATTTCCGGGAAGAACGCGATAACAAAGATCGCGATGGTGTTCACCGCCGCAAAGGGCAGAGCACGCAGCGAGATCTCCTCGATTGAGATGTTCGAGATGCCTGATGCGATGAACAGGTTCTCTCCCAGGGGCGGCGTCTGGAAACCGATGCCCAGCGTGCAGACCATGACGACACCGAAATGGATCGGGTCGATGCCCACAGAATAGGCCACTGGCAGCATCACCGGCACCAGAATCAGGATGGTGGCCAGCGTTTCCATGAACATGCCGACAAACAGCAGGAAGAAGATGATCAGCGCCCAGATCACATAGAGGTTCTGAGTGAAGCTCAGCATGCTGTCTGCGATCAATGCCGGGATCTGGTTTTCCACCAGCAGGCGGCCGAACACAGTTGCGGTGAACAGGATCAGCAGCACGCGGCCAGTCAGCCAAGTGGTGGCTTCCAGCGACTGGAACAGCGACGACCAGGTCAGCTCGCGGTAGATGAAGACACCAACCACAAGAGTATAGAAAATGGCCACAATGGCTGCTTCGGTCGGGGTGAAGAAACCGGTATAGATCCCGCCCAGGATCACCAGAGGTGCCATCAGCGACCAGAAGCCCCGGTACATCTCACAGCCGACATTGCGGATCGACCAGCCTTCGGCCACGCCCTTGTAGCCGCGTTTTTTTGACATGAAATAGTTCAGGATCAAAAGGCTGGTGGCAATCAGGAAGGCGGGCATGAAGCCAGCGATGAACAGCTTGGAGATCGACACCGACTGGAATGTGCCGAATTTCTCGACCGCTTCCGGCGGCGGTGCCATGCCAAGGGCTGCAATGCCGAAGATCACCATCGGAATCGATGGCGGGATGATGATGCCCAGGCCGCCAGAGGAGGCCGTGACCGCAGAGGCATAGCCCTTTTCATAGCCGCGGTTGATCATGGCCGGGATCATCAGCATGCCAACGGCCGCCGTGGTGGCCGGGCCAGAGCCAGAGATCGCGCCAAAGAACAGACAGGCCATCACGGTTGCAGCTGAAATGCCGCCGGTAAACGGTCCGGCCAGGCTTTCAGCCACATTGATCAGCCGCTTGGAGATCCCCGCGGCCTCCATCAGCGCACCGGCCAGAATAAAGGCGGGCAGCGCCATCAGCGGGAACGACCCAACCGAGGTAAAGGCGATCTGCACAAACTTGATCGGATTTTCATCCAGATACAGGAAGGAGATCAGCGATGAAACGCCCAGGGCAACCGTGATCGGTGCGCCAATCAGCAAAAGCAGCAAGAATGATCCGAACAGGATCGTGACGATTTCAGTTTCCATTATGCTATCCCTCCCTTCTATGAGTTCTTTTCGGCGTCAGCAGCGGCCTTGATTTCATCAAGGTCGATCTGGTCGGGATCGTGGATATCTTCGCCGCGGATCAGCTTGCGGTAATTCACCTGCAGAATGCGGATCGTCATCAGCGCAAAGGCGATGGGCAGCACGATATAGATATATTTCATCTCGATGCCCAAGGTCTGTGACTTCCAGAACTTGTTCATCTTGTTGAAGACGAAATCAGTCGCCAGCCACAGGAAATAGCAGTTGAAGAACAGCCAGAAGAGGTCGGCAAAGGCTTCGATGTATTTGATCCAGCCGGCAGGCAGAAATTTGAACTGGAAGGTGACGCGGTTATGCGCACCCTTCAGTGCCGCGTAACTGGCCCCAAAATAGACAAACCAGACGAACATGTAGACCGACAGTTCTTCGATCCAGGAAAACGAATGGCCAAATGCCTCGCGCGAGACGATCTGCACAAACAGCAGAATGACAAAGCCGGACAGCAATAGGCGGCAGATATAGCTTTCTATATTGTCCAGGAATTTCCAGAACATAATGTACTCCTCCCCTGTGCAAAGCAGCGCACGTGGCGCTGCTTTGTTATTTTTATATATTTACCAGAGGCTTACTGGACCGGGTCACGACCAATGGTGGTCAGCACGGTGTTCAGCTTTTCGACACCACCGATGGAGTCATAGAACTGCGGCCAGACGGCTTCGGTTGCCAGCTTGATGAACTCGGCCTCATCATTTGCCGGATCGTCGATCTTCATACCCTTGGCGAGCAGACCTTCCTTGATCTCGGCTTCGATGTCGCGCAGGTACTGCGCCGATTTCACGGTCGCTTCCTGGCCCGCTTCGATCAGGATCTGCTGGTCTTCTTCGGACAGGTCCTGGAACACTGCTTCAGAGACGATCAGCGGTTCGATCGAGAAGATGTAACGCAGGTTGGTCACATATTCCTGCACTTCATAGAACTTCATCGCGTTGATGGTGGTGTAGGGGTTGTCCTGACCATCGACAACTTTGGTCTGCAGACCGGTGAAGGTCTCGGACCAGGCCATCGGAGTCGGGTTGATGCCCCAGGACTTGTAGGTCTCGATCATGATTTCGTTCTTGGGAACGCGGATGACCAGATCCTGCAGGTCGGCAACCGTGGTGACCGGCTTTTTGGAGTTGGTCAGGCGGCGGAAACCGGTGTAGGTCCAGGCCAGAATGCGCACGCCGGCGTCACGGATAGTGTTTTCCGTCAGCTCCTGGCCGATCGGGCCCTGGGTCAGCTTTTCTGCGTCTTCCAGAGACAGGATAACGTAGGGCAGGGTGAACACGCCAACGGTCGGCGAGAACGGGGTCACATTGTTGATCGCCAGCAGCGACATATCCAAGGTGCCGATTGCCGCTTCGTTGACGGTGTCCTGCTCGGACCCCAGCTGACCATTCAGGAACATGGTTGCTGTGTGCTTGCCGCCGGACTTTTCTTCCAGCGCTTCAATGAAGAATTTGCCGGTGCCTTCCTGTGAACTGCCGGCGCCGTCGCCCACGGCAATCTTGAAATTCTTTGCAGATACAGCACCAGTTGTCAGCATCGCAGCAGCGGAAACGGCCGCAGTCAGTGTGCAGACTTTCTTGAGAAATGACATAACTTCCTCCCGTATTGTCAATCTTGAGCCAAAACTTGCGCCGGAACATTCTCTGACCACTCTCCCGGTCAGATCATTCCTTGGCTGGCGGGACGCTACATTGCACTTAATGTTTCTAGAATGTAAACTTATGAAAGCAAAGTTTCACATATATCGAACCTTCAAATGAACCGTGCATCCCGTGTCAAACATATCGCCGACGCCGACCTGAAATTGCTCCGAGTCTTCAAGGCCGTCGCAGAGAGCGGTGGTCTAGCAGCGGCAGAAACAGAATTAAATATAGGCAAATCAACAATTTCCAAATATATCGCCGATCTGGAACTGCGTCTGGACCTCAAGCTGTGCAACCGGGGGCCAGCCGGGTTCTCTCTCACGGATGACGGTGTGAAGGTGCTGAAGTCTGCTGAGGATCTGTTGAACTCGGTTTCTGATTTCCGCGCCGAAGTGAATGAAATCAAGCAGCAGCTGGCAGGCACCATTAGAATCGCTCTGTTCGATCAATGCGCCTCCAATCCCGAAGCCTTTCTGGCCGGCGCCATCCGGACCTTCAACAAGGCGGCGCCCTCTGTCGAAATCGATCTGTCGCTGGAACCACCGAACGTGATCGAATCCATGGTGATCGGCGGTGAACTTGACATCGGCATTCTGGCCCTGCACCGCCCGTCGCCCAGCCTGGAGTACATGCCGCTATACGGGGAAAACATGTTTCTCTACTGCGGCAAGGGCCACCCTTTCTTTGACCTCGACCATAGTGGGCTCACCCTGGCAGATGTTCAGGCGATGAATTACGCCGGCATCCGGGTCAGCTCTCCGAATCTGCATGTCGGCCAGACACTCGGCTTCCGCCGCGCGGCCAAGGTTCAAAACGAACAAGCTCTTGCGATTCTCATCATGTCCGGCAGCTATCTGGGCTTTCTTCCCGACCATCTGGCTGCTGGTTTTGTTGGCAGCGGGCTGATGCGCAAGGTGCTGCCAAGAGAAGCCTGCTATCGCAGCCAGTTTGCGGCGGTCACCCGCAAACGCCCTGCAGCAACCCGAATAACAAAGCTGTTTCTGAAAACTCTGGTCGCAGCACACTCCGGCGCTACAGTGACACTGTAGCATCCGCCGGGTGCAGCTGGTTCACGGCTGCAGCTACAGTATGTCCAACGACACTTTCACCCGGTCCATCACAACAGACGATGTAAACCGGCTGACATTGGATTCATCAAAGAAATACTCCTGAGTGAAAGCCTCGTATTCCTTGATGTCCTTGACGATGATGATCAGGATGAAATCCGCCTCACCCGTGGTGTAATAGCACTGCTGCACCTGCGGCGCCTGGTGCATCTTGCGCTTGAAAGAATCCAGATGTATCCGGCTTTCCCGTTCCAGCACCACCTGCACGATCACCGTCATTTCACGGCCCAGCCGGGACGGCGACAGGACCGCGATATCTCTTTCAACCACCCCTGTATCGCGCAGCTTCTTCAGCCGTTTCTGCACTGCCGGCGCCGACAGGCCAACCTCCTGGCTGATCGCTTCGGCGGTTAGCTGAGCGTTTGACTGGATCAGCCGCAGAATTTCGTGGTCTTTATTATCCATAACGGATTTTTGATCCGGTTCAGCGGGAATGACAACTTAAAATCTGGCCGTTTCCTACCCATGGCGGGTGTTCTGGCCCTCTCATGCGAAAACACCGAATACATTTAACCGCCCACATGACGTTTTGCGTCACGTTTTCCACTGACTCTGCGTTCCGGGCAGCCCATTTATCCCTAAAAATCAGCGAGAAAATACATTCCCTCAAACCTCAGACAGCAAATGTCGATTTTGCGACATCTCTCCCCTGGGAATTCCGGAAAACTTCATTTGTGATACCCTTACGATACACACTTTATCAAGATTTTGCGGCTTATGTCTCCTCCCGAACCCGGTCTGCCCGGGTGTCGCAGACCGCAGGAGACGCTGACCATTGCCCCGACTAACCAAACTGCCACTGAAACTGAAACTGCCGCTGATCATGGTGGCATTGACTGGTGTCTTCCTCGTCACCGTATCGCTGCTGGTGTATTCCATGGCAGAACGCAGCATCCGAGAAAACGCCTTTGCCACCCAGAGGATCGAAGCCAAATCAGGTGCTCAGGCGCTTGGGTTCCTGATCAAGGCGGCGCGGTCCGATGTCTCCAGCCTGGCAGGCCAGCCCGCGGTGTTCCGGGCCATCAGCAACTTTGAGCGGGTAATCGGCATGGTCGAGGAAGACGACCCCATCGCCTATCTGAAACAGACCTATGCCACCGAAAACCCAAATCCGGCGGACCAGCGGGAGGAACTGACAGATGCCGGCGACGGGTCTTACTACAATCAGTCGCATGTCACCTATCACCCCACTTTCCTGCAAAGCCTGCGCCTGAACGGATACAAGGATCTTTATCTGATCACGCCCGCAGGGCAGGTGGTCTATTCCGTGAAGAAGAAGGGGGATTTCCTGACCAATGTGGATGAGACACCGGACAGCGGCCTGGCCCGAGTGTTTCAGGCCGCACTGGCAGCAGAAGCCGGCACTGTGGCAGCAGCGGATTTTTCCACCTACAGCCACAGTCCTGACGCCGCTGCCTTTATGGCCGCACCGGTGTTCACCAAACGCGGCGGTATCGCGGGCGTGATCGCCATCCAGATCGGCACTTCCGGAGTGGTCAGCGCTTTGACCAGCAATCTGGCTGGCGGCACCCACCAGAACATCTATGTGGTCAGCACTGATGGTGTGGCGCGCAGCCCATCTTCAGCCGCGGGCCTATTCCCCGCGCTTCAGACGCTGCCCGGCACACCGCAGATCCAGGCAGCAAAATCCCGGCACGCCACCCAGTTCAAAGGCGTCGACTCCTCGCTCGGCGAGCGCGCCATTGCCCTGGTCATGCCACTGGATCTGCCCGGTTTTGATTGGTCGCTGGTACTGGAAACCGGTGAACACACCGCCTTTGCGGTGGTGGAGCGTATCCGCCTGATTGCTGCTGCAATGATCGGCGCTGCGCTGCTGGCAGCCATTGGCGTGTCCTGGCTGGCGGCGCGCAGTGTCACCCGCCCGATCCACGCCCTGCGCGAGGCTACCAATGCGCTGTCCGATGCCAACTACAATGCGGAAATCCGAGGCCTGGCCCGCGGCGATGAACTGGGCGATCTGGCCCGTAGCCTCGACACCTTCCGCGGCAAGCTGAAAGAGGCGGATGAGGCCGCCGCCCGCGAAGTCGAGGCCGCCCGCCACGCCGCCGCCGTGGTCGAGAGCATGAGCGCAGCCCTGTCCGAACTGCAGCGCGGCAACCTGGCCTGCGACATCCGGGCGCCCTTTGGCGGCCATTACGAAGCCCTGCGGGAAAACTTCAACCGCAGCCTGGAACGTTTGCGCGGCTCCATGGCCGAGGTGGTTGGCGCGGCGGGAAATGTGGACCGTTTCTCAGAAGAACAGCGCGGCGCGGCAACCGAAATGGCGCATCGCACCGAAAGCCAGGCCGCGACACTGGAAGAAACCGCCGGGTCCATCCGCGAACTGACCGGTGGCATCCGCGAAACTGCCGGGCGGGCAGGCCAGATGGATGAAACCATGCAGGGCGCCCGCAGCGAAGCTGAGCAAAGCACCGATGTCGTAACCTCCGCCGTGGCGGCCATGGACCAGATCCAGGAAGCCTCATCGGAGATTTCCAAGATCATCAACATGATTGACGACATTGCTTTTCAGACCAACCTGCTGGCGCTGAACGCAGGCGTTGAAGCCGCCCGCGCTGGCCCGGCAGGTGCCGGTTTTGCAGTGGTCGCCTCTGAGGTGCGGGCGCTGGCGCAGCGTGCCTCCAATGCCGCCGGCCAGATCAAAGGCCTGACCTCCGCCAGCGAGGAGCATGTGGCAAACGGCGTCGCCATGGTGGGCCGCGCAGGCGACGCGCTGACCCGCATCATTGATCAGGTTTCGGCCGTGTCCGGGCTGGTCACCGAAATCGCCGACGGCGTGCGCGCGCAGTCGGATGGGCTGGAGAAAATCGACGGCGCCATGCATCAGCTGGACAGTATGACACAGCAGAACGCCGCCATGTCCGAAGAAGCCGCCGCCGCCAGCCAGCTGCTGCAGCATGAATCGCAAAGCCTGGCAGATATCGTGGGCCGTTTCGATTTAGGCGGCGACAGTGGTGGTTCGGACTTTGCCACAGACCAGAAACGCCTGAGCGCATAAAAACGTCTAGCAGGCTTGGTTTACCTTCAGCCTGCAGCAGACGTTATTCTTTCGGAAGGATTTTACAAAATTTCGCTTATGAATCCGTTTGGTTGCAACATGTTGTAGCCGGGTGCGCGCCACACCCAACTACGACTTCTATTAGAAACCAAAGGGTTATCTAATGAGAAGAGGCTGGCATGGGCGCCGAATATTCGCAACCGAGCATAGAAGAACGCCGTAGAATTGAACACTGGAGGCATGCGAAGGTTTTCAAGACTGAGACCGATGATGCGGGTCAAGACCGCGAAGTTGAGATTCCTTTCATCAAGGGCTACACGGTTTTCAACGTCGATCAGATCGAGGGGCTGCCAGAGACCTACTACGAGGAGTCTGAGCCGAAGCCCGATATTCGCCATGGTGGCAATCAGGCATTCTATGCGGTTGATCCCGACTATGTTCAGATGCCGCCGTTCGAGATGTTTGAATCGTTAGCGGTTATTCACTTCCAAGGATTGGAAGATTTAAAATTCTCCTTATAATTTTAATACGTTATTACCATCCATCATGCATATTGCCGACGTTGGTGGCTGCAATGTCCAAGTGCGCTGTGGCTTCCTGAGTTCTCAGTTAAACAGGATGGCAGTATGACCTACAAAGTTTCCAGAATTATACTCTTAACAGGTGCAATACTTTCAACAGCTGCTTGTAGTGTGAGTGGAAATTCCAATGGCAGTCTCAACGGAGCGCAAAGCACCCGCCTCCTAGTTGACGAAGGAATGCCTAGTGAAATTAGCTCTGCATATAGCGGAGAACAAACCATGAACGTCTTCCTGACTGGTTACAGCTACTGGGACAACACGCCCCGCGGATCGGCGCAGATTGCCCGGCCTGTGATCCACCAGCAGGCTGGCGGAACAGGAACCTACGAGGACCCAATCACTCTTGCAGTTGGGCATGAAAAACGAAACGGTCGCAGCTACATGGACTACCCTGCAGGCACGAAATTCTACGTCAAAAATCTGCAGAAATACGCAATCGTTGAGGATCTTTGCGGCGACGGGCCAAAACCTCAAACGGGCCCCTGCCACAGTGGCTACCAGGGGCACGATTGGCTGGATATCTACGTTGGCGGCCAAGGTCTCGACGAAAATTGGGTCGATCGCTGCATGAACCGTATCACAGGAATTCAGCAGGTCATTCTAAACCCCGGCCCTGGCTATCTGGTTTCGCCAGGGGAAATTGCAGCCAGCGGGTGTGCCACCCTTTAATGCGAAGCTGTAGTTAATCCATGTCTTGTCGGCCTAAGCCTGTCAGTTGGAGCCGGCAAGACGATGGGCAATAGCCTGAAGAATAACACCGTTTGTATTCAAGTCTGTGTAGGCTTCGGTCGTCCGCCCGGTCTTCAGATAGATGCTCGACGCAAACCCGTTTTTCGTTCTGGCAGCACTTCTTGTGAACCGGAATAGTTTCTCAGAGTATTCATGTGGCTGATAAGCTGACCAGAGAAATGCTGCCTTACTGCTGAGAACCAGATTTTCCTCGCGAAACTCCGGCGTTCTGTATTCAGGCTCCTGCCCAACCGTGTCAAAGGCCCAGGTCCGTTTCTTTGCATCCAGTTGCAGCCCCTGATAGAGGAACCAGGGCGACTTGTCGATTGGCCCTTCCGAAACGCAGATGAGCCGGCCAGTCTCGCGAAAGTCCTCTAGCTGAGCGGCAAACAGGACATCCGCCAGATAGGCGCTTTCCTTTGACATCCCCATTTCCATTGCTTCAAGCAACAGGGGTTCTGCGCCAAATGGTCCGATTTTGGCTGCGGCTTCCAGCAGAGCCATTTGCCCATCGGCTGCCGACCGGCTTGTAAAGACTTCATATGGGGATCTTGCAGCGATCCCCCACCGCCGAAAGGCCAATGCCGAATAATGGGCACTATGTGACACATATGAAGTTTCAAGTTCTCCATTTGTGACCGAGTGAATTTCGCCCTCAAGGATGACCTTCCGAAGGTCCCAGGAAGAGACCAACTTAGCCAGTTGTTCCCCGAAATTGCTGTGCCGACGCAGGTTGTCCAAGGCAGCAAGCAGGCGACCTGCGTCGGAGCCGTCAAAGTCCCTGTTGCCCCATTTGCGGCGATCCGTCCGAATCCATCCCTGCGGCAAATGACGCCCCTTGAAGGTCCTGCCCGTGATATTGGGTAGGATCTTCTGGATAGCAGTTTCAAAGTCCGGCTGGCTTATCAGGCCAATCTGCACAGCAGCCACTAAGCCGTTGATGTGACTGCCAACATCCCACATCGTGACAGCCTCGTGTTTCCGCCCCCCCGGCGCAAAGTCCACTGTCGCCGGGCACAATCCGGTCCTGGGATCAGTGAATTTTTCGAAATACTGCCAAGCAACACGGGCATCTTCCAAAAGCTCTCGCCGCCAGGCGTCCGAAAGGTTTTGTCGTGGTTTTTTCAACTCCGGCGCGGCGGCAGCTGTCTTCCTCCAGCGGGCCGGCAGCGGCCCTGCCGGGGCAACGGTTCGTACGAATTTTTCAAGACGGAGAAACTTCGTCCCCTCAGACCTGAGCATGTCCTTTAAAAGGTTTTGCAATGCCCGCCGCTCAGGCGGAAAGGCAATCGACTCTGGCTGTATAAAAACCACCACATCCCCGGTTCCCGCCGTGGCTGACACAAATTGTTCCGCCGCAGCGCCATCGCTGACAACCCGTTGCGGGAAGTGCAGGAAACCCGCGCCCTCCAACCCTTGAACGGCGCCTGTTTCTGCGAAAAAGGCAACGCCAATTCCAGGCTTCAACGGCCTGACCGTCCGGATTTTCACCCCACTCTGGTTTTCAATTTCCACAGGCAGCATGCTGTGTTCTGCGGCACCGGCTCCAGCGTGCTTTTGGTGAAAGTCGGTTGGCACCCATAAGCCGTTGTCGGTTCCTCCCGCAAACTGGTTTCCGGTGGAATGGGGGATTCCGGCGGTCTGGAGAAACTCTGTAAATGCTGAATACCCGGAAAGTTGATCCCGATCATTCTGCAGCGGCTTCAGAACATGCAGGCAAACTGTCCGTTTGAAGCCGTAGGCGTCGCGCAGTTGAATGTCCGTCATCGGCAATAGCGACGCATCTCCATCCAGTTCCTGTTGCGACAGCGCGTTGGCAAACCAATCTGACGCTGCCTTCAGATTTTTCACACCCATCCCGGAAAAATCTTTCGCTGAGATGTAGACTATATTCTGGCTGGCAGAAGGTGCGGCGGCTTGGGCATTCCCGTCAAAATCATTCAGGGACAGCAGCCTGCCACCATACAGCCTTACGACACCATTATCCCAAGTTTCGGTCCTGACCGGGGCTGATCGCGCCGGAACCGACAGGAGATTGTGAATACCCGCAGAACGCACACCGCGCGGCGCAGCAGGATTTTCCAGATCCGCACAGGCGATTACCTGCGGTCCACTGGCCG
>MDLF01000047.1:1079-49210 GCA_001730095.1 Rhodobacteraceae bacterium (ex Bugula neritina AB1) | reverse complement strand
GGCAGAAGGTGCGGCGGCTTGGGCATTCCCGTCAAAATCATTCAGGGACAGCAGCTTGCCACCATACAGCCTTACGACACCATTGTCCCAAGTTTCGGTTCTGACCGGGGCTGACCGCGCCGGAATCGACAGGAGATTGTGAATACCCGCAGAACGCACACCGCGTGGCGCAGCAGGATTTTCCAGATCCGCACAGGCGATTACCTGCGGTCCACTGGCCGATTGTCCGGCGGCGCCCCCCGACCACAGCATCTTTTGCATGGCAGAGACGGCGTCATGAGCTGCCCTGGCTTGGAAATATTCGGACAGGGACTGCAGATCCGGAACGTAAGGAACAACATCCAGCCCGCTGCTGCCAATCAAATAGCCGTTCAGAACCTGTGCCAGCTTGCTTCTTGGACTATGCGCACGGCCATGTCTGTCAAAAGGATTCACAATGCAGGCCAGCGGTATGTTCCGGTCAACAAAAGCATCAATCACCGCAATAAGATGCGGGATTGAAACGTCTTCGTTGATATCGGTCACTGCGGCAAAAGTTTGCACAGGGTGCTTTCCAATCACTGCAGCCGAGCCGAAACTTGGAAACAAAGCCAGGCCCGCTGCGGCCGATTTAAGAAATCCTCTACGCCTCATGTGCTTCTAGCCACCAAACCGTAGTCTCGCCCCTGACGCTTTATGCTTCCCCAACTGGCCAAACGTCCAGTTACGGCACGTAAAACCGAGCGCATCACCGAAAAATACATAAGTGGACGGTAAACGAGGCGCTGTAGCGGGAACAGCAGCAAGGACCATTTGCTTTCGTCTTCATCAGACGTGATCGCAATAGCGGCAATTAGGAGCTCCAATGCCGGTAGGGCCAAATAGGCCCACAGGTACTGAGCAGTATTTGTGTGCTGGGAACTTCCTACTTCGCCAGCCCAGCCGCCTGCCATCAGATTGTACAGCATCAAGATCACAAACAGATCTGCAATTGGGGCCAACAGCGGGAACACATAGCCGAAAACAAACATGTCGGAAATTGATACCAGGCCAACTGAACGTCTCTCAATGATCGCTCGTTTATGCTTCCAGGCGCCTTGGAACATTCCAAAGGACCAGCGAAGTCTCTGTTTCAGAAGCTGCCCCACCTTTTCCGGCACTTCGGTAAACGCTTTGGCCTTTGGCTCGAAGACAATTTTATACCCTGCCCGATTCACTTGGATCGTCAGGTCGGTGTCCTCGGTCAGAGTTTCGTCGCTGAACAATCCCGCTTTTTTCAAAGCGTCAACCCGCCACGCCCCGATGGCCCCCGGAACGACCAGAATGCCATTGATCAGGTCAAACGCCCTCCTTTCAACGTTTTGGGAGGTTGCGTACTCGAAGGCCTGAAGCCGGGTCAGCAGGTTCACGCGATTGCCTGCGATAATTTTACCTGCCACCGCACCGGTCTTCGGGTCTGCAAAGTGCCTGACGAGATGTGTAATTGCATTTTTGCAAATTTGCGTATCCGCATCGATGCAAACAACAAACTCGGCATCAGTGCTCAAAATGGCCCTGTTGAGCGCACTCCACTTCCCTTGATTTGGTTGCGAGATGAGGCGGACTTCGCTCTTGTGGCCGAACTTGAGAACCTCAATGAGTGTGTCATCGGTGGAGCCGTCGTCCACCACGATGACTTCCAGGTTTCTGTAACCGCTGGCACGCACGCTTTCGATGCTCTGAGAGATCACCTTTGCCTCATTGTGGGCGGGGATTATCACCGCAACCTTCGGCTGTCTTTGCAAGGGTGTAAATCTTTCACGGCGGTTCAATAGCGCCAGAGCCAGAATGCCGACTGAGCGAACTATGCCAATGGCGAGCACCGTCCAGAAAACAAAAACGACAGCTTGCTGCGCCATCCAGACAATGGAGAAGGAGACTCTGTCAAAGACCGGGGATCCGCCCTCGGCAACAGGCATCAACGCCGCCCGGTTCGTGCCAAGAAGGTCCGCCAAAGTCGTAAACTCATAGCCTTTTGCCCGCAGCGATCGGATTATCGGGCGCACTGCGTCTACTGTGGCAGTACGGTCCTGGCCACCGTCATGCAAAAGAATGACATTGCCGCTCCCCTGTTCCACCTGGTCTATTACATAATTTGCGATTTCCCCGCTGTCCCAGCCTTCCCAGTCCTTGGGAACAATTTCCATACCCGCAATCGCGAACCCTCGGGCTTCAGCTGCCTCCAGTGAGGCCACCCGCTCTGCGCTGATCGGGCCGCCGCTACGCTGAAAGGGTTCACGGTAGAGCAAGGTCTTGCGGCCAGCGGATCCAGCCAGGATCTTGGCTGACAGCGAAAACTCCAGATCAACACGTGTATTGGAAATCTGGTCCATTCTGGGATGGGAGAAGCTGTGCGCACCGACTTCGTGCCCTTCGTCAACCATTCGGGTAACCAGGTCAGGAGAATCCATGACACTGGTGCCAACAACAAAGAAGGACCCCGGAACATTCTCTTCCTGCAGAATATCCAGGATTTCCTTGGTGTAAATCTCATGTGGACCGTCATCAAAGGTCAGAACCACCTTGCGCCTATCCGGTTTGCCATACAGCTCTATCGTGTATGGTTTCGGCAAATGGCTATAGATCTGGTTGTTGACCAAGCCCGTCTCCGCCTCGAAAAAAAGCTGACGGCTTCCTGCAGATGCGCGCTGGTCTATTCGGATAAACGCGCCTTGCCCCCTGTAATCTACAAAGTTGTTAAGCTCTACGACACGAAGGTCTTCGTTTAGAACTTTTTTGGGGGCATCTTGATGCTGCAGGACTTTCCAGATCCCGGGATCCTCTTGCCCAAGGGACCATATGGCAACATTGGCAATGCCAAGTTCCTTTAGGCGGACAAGTTGGTTGTGAGCCGACGCGGCATCCAGCATCCAGATCTTGCGCTGACGCCCTTGGGCGTCACGGTAGCGGCTAAAGCTATTGTGGACTTTGGCGCTGAATTGCAATCCTCCTTCGGAGGAGCTTATTCTCTGCATGGCTTGCGCGTAAGAAAGGACTTCCGGTTTTGATGCACCAGAGGTCCACTCAACGGAGAAATTGCCGAGCGCAACAACTAGTTTGTCTGCTCCGACAGCTTGGACTGCCTCGGCCGACAATTCTGCAGCCCAGTTGAAAGGTGCAAGCGGGCCTGGGACGGATTCCACCCAAGGCTGCTGAAACAGCTTCAGGATGATCTGGTCAAACAGATCAGTCAGATCCGGCTCTTTCCAATGGGGTTGCTGACCCGAAAGGATAGTACAGGCTTTCAGCCCTCGGGAACGAAGTGCATTTGAGAAACCCGACATCAGCGGCTTAAGGCGACGGAACGCATCTGGTTTCAAACCGGAGAAGTCCAGGCAAGCACCTTGGGCATTCAAAGCCACTACAGTGGTGGCCATATCTTCGCTAAGTGCTGCCACGCGCTCTGCATCTGTCAGGCTATCGAGAAAGACCTCTTTCTGCCGTGCCTCACCCAGCAAAATGACTGGCAAGAGCTGCGGACGCAAAGCGGTCTTTGCAATGTACTCTTCAACAGCAATCCGGGTATCCTTGCTGATAACGGATATTGCAGGGCGACCGCTTTTCTCGACAATGCTGATCCACTCAGGCACGATCACGCTGATTTGGCCGCAACTGTCATCCAGCGACAAAAATGCTTCTTCAGATGTCACAGGCACATGACCAAAGACCATAGGAGCTGCCGTGTTTGCCAGTGCCGAAAAAAGAGGCTGTTTGCGCCCATCTCCACAGGAGTTTTCTGCTTCTGATACCGAAACGGCCGAAGCCAAATGGACCTGGTCGTGATGATCGGAACCGTTCGCCGTAGAGGACGCATGAGTAGGTTTGTCATCGTAAAAGGGGTTCAGCTCCCGCAGTGCAGACTGCAAAGAGAAAGACCCATCAAGAAACAGCACAGCCCAGCAAATGACAGCCGTCAAAAAGGCCCAGAAAACAGCCCTTACCCGGCGAACGCGGACCCTTTTGGGATCGGCAAAAACCCTGCCAGATGACGCAACGGTTTCAAGCCTGTCCTGATGAAAGGAAAACCGCCTCAAACCACCACCCTCCGAATGCAGTCGTACTGCACTTCGAAAGTTGCAAGGCACACACCCGCAAAGCAAAAGTCAAAACTGTTGTCAGCCACGGCTCCCCGCCCCCCTTGCAGGCCAGCACTGCCGTCAAAACTGCGCGATTCCTGTCCCCACAGGCTTCCACGCTTGACAAGCAGACCAGACTACATGGCTTCAAACTCCCCCATTGGAGGAGGGCTTGTCAAAATTTCTTCAAATTTTATTTGAAATCTCTTTTTGAATCACGAGTTCAAGCGACAATTCCATGGCTTTGGGAGGCACTGTTGCCACGAGCCGCTTTAAGTACAGCTGCACCGGAGTCAGTCTAGAACCGTGGACACCCATAGAATCAGGTTCCCACAAGAGGCCGGCGCCGTGCGGGCACAATCTGTTTCCGACACAGAGACAATAGCTGATGATTGTCGGGATTGCATGAAAGATCCGGCGGGACGTGCGAGGTTTGATTCAGTTTCTACAAAAAGGTATTGTTTCTCTTTGGAAGCGTTCTATCACCTTTTACCCAAGGGGTTTTCAACCGAGTGAAAATCCAAGTTTGGGCAAGAGCGTTTAGTGGGGTTCACATGAAGATATCTGTAAAACTGATGGCCGTCGTTCTTTTGGGCGCCATTCCATCTCTTGTCCTGGCGGATCCGAAGCCTCGCAGCGCCAAGCCTGCGTCTCCGCAACTTGTATCGAAAATCTATGCTGGGAATACCGATCTCTGGGCCCAAGGATGCAATGGCGGCATTTACTATTCGCCTAATCAGCAAGCCCGCGCCTGGTGCAGCGACAACAGTGACAGCCTTGGCGCCGGGGAATGGAATGTCGATTCGCAAGGCCGTTTGTGCCATCAACTGTCTTGGTATTGGCCCAACAACAGCCGGGCAGGAAAGAGCCTTGGCGACCAGGCATGTATTTCCCATGTTGTCGACCGCTGGGGAACAGTTTGGCGTAGCTGGCCGAATGATACGGAATGGTGGCCCCTGTCTGGAAAACACTCTGGGATCAAAAAATACTCCGGGATGAAAAAAGGCTACAAATTCCATTCCAATGTTGAGCAGACGCGCTCAAAACTTGGGCTGTAGTTCAGGTCGACGGATGGCGTGGCCATAGGCGGCTTGATGTATTGTCGTCATAGGGCTCTCATAGGACTTTGTTGCAAAAATCCCGCGCGGGATGCATCGCGTGCATCCAGAGTGAGGGCAGGTAAGCATGAGCAGTTGGGCCCCGCTGAAGGAGAAGACCAGGAACTAGCCTTCAGTATACCGCAGCATTGAAGCCGCGCGGATCTCTGTCGATCTGGTTTGACCCGGAGAGGATCTGGGCGCCACCACCGAGCAGCACGCGATGTCGCCGGCAGCGTTTCAGCGGCTCTGCGATCCAGACTTGCCTGACGATGAAAGCGCTGTTCGGGATGTCGCTTCGGCAAACGACCGGGTTCGTGCAAAGCCTTCTGCAGCTGATCGCCCGCGTCCAGTACAGAGCCAGCGGCCGTCTATTTTCATGAAATTACGCTATGGCGTAATATTTGGTTTTTTACGTTGCAGCGTAAGTTTGTTTGATTTACGCTGTGGCGTAAAGGGGGCCGGATCATGAAGCTCACAGCACGGACAGCAGGACAGCTTGGCGAGGCGCTGCGCCGGACCCGCAAGGCACGCGGCTGGACCCAGGGCGATATCAGCGCCCGCACCAATCTGCGTGTCGCCACGATTTCATCGCTTGAAAACGGCGATGCCGGCACCAAGCTGGCCACCGTGCTGACAGTCATGGCTGCGCTCGGGCTTGAGTTCCAGCTGGCCGAACGCGGCGGTTCGGTGGACATCGAGGACATCTTCTGATGGCAAGACACGGCCGCAGCGGCCTGATGCAGGTGCTTTTGAACGGGCGGCAGGTCGGGGCGCTGCGCCTTGCAGGCTCGGGTGCAATCAGTTTTGCCTATGATCCTGGCTGGCTGGAATGGGAACATGCGATGCCGATTTCGTTGTCCCTGCCGCTGCGCGAAGATGCGCATCAGGGCGGGCCGGTTATCGCATATCTGGAAAATCTGCTGCCGGACAATCAGGCAATCCGGGAACGTGTCGCGGCCCGGGTGCGCGCGGGGGGGACGGACGCCTGGCATATGCTGGAGAAGATCGGGCGCGATTGCGTCGGGGCGTTGCAATTTGTCTCGGAGGGGGCCTCTGCGGTCGGCGCCCTTGAAGGTGAACCGGTGACGGACGCCCAGATCGCCGCGCTGCTGCGCAACCTGGCAAGTGCCCCTTTGGGACTGGATGAGGAAGACGACTTTCGCATTTCCATTGCAGGCGCACAGGAAAAAACCGCGCTGCTTAGGCATGAGGGCGCGTGGATCCGGCCTTCGGGTGCGGCGCCGACGACCCATATCCTCAAGACGCAGCTTGGTGTGCTGCCTGCAGGCATCGATCTGTCCGACAGCGTCGAGAACGAGTTCTTCTGCATGCGCTTTTGCCGTGCCATGGGCATGGATACGGCTGAGGTGGAGATCATTGATTTCGAGGATGTGCGGAGCCTTGCCGTGACGCGGTTTGACAGGGCGTGGACCCGGGATGGCCGACTGATCCGCCTGCCGCAGGAGGATTTCTGCCAGGCGCTGGGTGTGCCACCCAGCCAGAAGTATCAAATGGATGGCGGACCGGGGATTGCCGAGGGGATTGGCCTGCTGGCGGGCAGCGACGACCCAGAGGCTGATCAGCGCGCATTCTTTCGCGCGCAAGTTCTGTTCTGGCTGTTGGGGGCGACGGACGGGCACGCCAAGAACTTCAGCATCGCATTGCGCCCCGGCGGTTTCCGGATGACGCCGCTTTATGATGTGCTGAGCGCACAGAAGGCAGTTGACGACGGGCAGATCCGCCAGAACCGCATGCGTCTTGCCATGGCGGTAGAGGGGCATTACCGGATCAATGAGGTTGTGCCGCGGCATTTCTTGCAGGCCGCCAAGATGACGGGCTATGGCCCTGGGCTGGCGCAAGAGGTGCTGTCGGAAATTCTGATGCAGCTTGAACCTGCTTTGGAAACCACTCGGAACAGTCTTCCAGACGGGTTTCCCCAGCCTTTGGCGGACTCGATTGCCCAGGGTGTCCGGCTGCGGGCCTGCGCGTTTTAGGGCAGGGGCCAGACCGCGCCTGCGCAGTGCAGGTGACATCTGGCATTCCACGAGCATTCGGAAATACTGCGGCCTGTTCAGCCAGCGCAGCCGGCAACGTCGTGCTGACCTATGATGCACGACTGGGGGGCTTAAGTGCCAGGTGAACGCTTTGAGAAACGGACGCCCTTGCCGCAAGCGGTAGGCTTCCGTGGCGGCAGCTATAGTCATTTGTGATTAGTTGTTAAGAGGAGTAATCATATGCTGACAGGTAACGATCCCGAAAAACAGGATTGGCGTATATGAGCCAGGTCAGCATCGACCTTTTGCGGACGTTCTTTGAACTCGCGCAGCTTAAATCTTACACCGCGTGTTCGAAGAAATTGAACTTGTCGCAGCCTGCGATCAGCAACCGTATCAAGCGGTTGGAGGATGCTGTGCAGTTTCCGCTTTTCATTGACCGGAACCCACATCTGGGCCTGACGGATGAGGCCCAGCAGCTGTATGAAATCACCCAGAGAATTGTAGACGAACTCGGCAAGATCGACAGCCTGGTCGAGGGGGGCACCTTTGCCCGATCGCGGATCGGGGTTCTTCCTGCGATTGAATTTTTCTTTGGCCCTGAAATGATCTGGAAGCTGGATACACCGGGCACCGGGCCAAAGCTGGAAATTGTAACCGACAGCGAAGACAACCTTCTGAGAAAGGTCGCGCTGGGGCAAATTGAGATAGCCGTGGTCTGCAGCCGGCTTGGCGAACCGGAACATAGTATTTTCTCCAAACACTGCAAATTGAGCTGGATCTGCGGGCCGCAGTTTGATGAGAGCACCCTGGCAGATAATGCCGAAGTTCCAGTGGTGATCTGGCGTGGCAATGTCAGCCGGGGCCCGTCTGCGGACGAAATATTGGAAAGCAGCAACCGGGCGCACAGGGTGGTCTTTGAAACCTCGTCCCTGACTTCCTACTTTGATGCCATCCGGCGTGGCTATGGCGTGGGTTTTACCGTGGATTCCTTCCTGCGGACGAACAGAAACCCCTACTCGGTCAAAGTGCTGGAAAGTCATCTTCCGGAACTTGGACAGATTGATTTTCACGTGGTCTGCAATCCACATTCCCCGGCCGGCGTGCGGAAACTTGCGAGCCAGCTGGCATCTGTCTTTGAGGAAGCGTGATGGTTGGTATTGTCAGCCGGTCGTCGCCTTGTGGCGAGCCGCTGTCTGTGCCGTAAAGGGTTTGCAAGATCAGCCAAGAGTATCTGTCTTGCGTCAAGACCAATTAGAAGTGTTTTCGGTCACCCGTGTTCTCATGCAGTGTCCCATAGGTTTCGGAGCCTGAAATCTGAAACGCGGCAATCTTTGCGGGAATTATTTCCATCACGCAATCTTGAGTGTAATTTACCAATCTAAATACCTCTAATGGTTGCGCAATTATTTTTGGAGGGTAGCGTTAATTCATTCTAGAAATGGAGTGAATTTCATGACGTCCAAACCTAAGCTGACCACAGCTTTCGGCGCCCCGGTGCCTGACAATCAAAACATCCAGACAGCCGGACGGCGGGGGCCTGCATTACTGCAGGACGTCTGGTTCCTGGAGAAAATGGCCCACTTTGACCGGGAGGTGATTCCCGAGCGCCGTATGCATGCCAAAGGATCCGGCGCCTATGGTACTTTCCGGGTCACCCATGACATCACCAAGTTCACCCGCGCCAAGATATTTTCTGAAATCGGCAAGACAACGGATCTCTTTGTCAGGTTCTCTACTGTTGCCGGAGAACGCGGTGCAGCGGATGCAGAACGGGACATCCGCGGCTTTGCGATCAAGTTCTACACCGAGGAAGGCAATTGGGATCTGGTCGGAAACAACACTCCGGTCTTTTTCCTGCGCGACCCTTTGAAATTCCCGGACCTTAATCACGCGGTCAAACGCGACCCGCGGACAAACCTGCGCAGTGCCGACAACAACTGGGATTTCTGGACCAATCTGCCCGAAGCGCTCCACCAGGTTACCATTGTGATGTCGGACCGCGGTTTGCCTGCCACCTACCGGCACATGGATGGGTTCGGCAGCCATACTTTCAGTTTGATAAATGCCGATAACGAACGTTTCTGGGTGAAGTTTCACTTCAAAACCCAGCAAGGGATCAAGAACCTGACCGATGCGGAAGCCGCGGAGATTGTTGCAGGCGACCGGGAAAGCCATCAGCGTGATCTCTACGACAGCATCGAAAACGGCGATTTCCCGAAGTGGAAGATGTTTGTTCAGATCATGCCTGAGCAGGAAGCCGGCAGCTACCATATCAACCCATTTGATCTCACCAAGGTCTGGCCAAAAGAGGATTACCCGCTGATCGAAGTCGGCGAGTTCGAGCTCAACAAAAACCCAGATAACTACTATGCGGAAGTTGAACAGGCCTCATTTGCGCCTTCTACGGTTGTTCCTGGTATCGGTTTTTCGCCGGACAAGATGCTGCAGGGCCGGCTGTTCTCCTATGGGGATGCGGCCCGCTACCGCCTTGGGGTTAACCATTCTCAGATCCCTGTGAACGCTCCCCGCTGCCCCTTCCATTCCTACCACCGTGACGGTGCGATGCGGGTGGATGGGAACTTTGGATCGACGCTCGGGTATGAGCCGAACATGTTCGGGGAATGGCAGGAGCAGCCGGATTACTCGGAGCCTCCGCTGTCTTTGGAAGGTGCAGCGGATCACTGGAACCACCGCGAAGATGAAGACTATTATTCGCAGCCCGGCGAATTGTTCCGGCTCATGACTGCGGACCAGAAGGCACAGCTGTTTGAAAACACCGCTCGCGCCATTTCACCGGCCCGGACGGAAATTCAGCACCGTCACATCCAAAACTGCCATCACGCTGATCCCGGCTACGCCGAGGGCATCGCGAAAGCACTTGGAATCGATCTCAAGGATGTTGCCGGTATCTGACACATCAGGCGACCGGGCCTGCGGGCCCGGCAGAGCGTTACAGTCAAGGAAACCTCTCATGACACATAGTTCATCGAAAACCGGCACCACGCGGCGGAAGTTTCTAGCCGCAGGCAGCGGTATAACTTTGACCTCACTGACCCCTGTGGTTGCAGCGGCACAAGAACCTGCAATGGAAGATCTGAACACCAGAATCCTGTCCTTGCTGGCCGATCTGGAGGACAGCCATGGCTCAGGCCTTGCCGCTGTAAACTGGTCCCGCCGCCATATTGCCAACAAACTGCGGGCAGCACTGGAGCTGCCGGTAACAGACCCAAGTTTTGATGATGACTACGCGGTCTATTATCAAAAACACTTGCGGTCCGGGCCTGCAGACAGCCGCAAAGCTTGACGTTCAACGTCTATAGCAAACCACAAAACAGGCCCCCGCTTGCGAGGGGCCTGTTTGCGTCTCATGCATCTATCCGGTGAGGGTGGTCCCGCTCGGCTCCAACGGTCCCAGCAACACCTGAGCAGTGCGCATGACCCTTCACCCACCTGCGGGTTCTGCAGGGCGTCTCATCGGCACTTACCAGGCCCGGACTATGCCGCCAGTATGCCTATGCAGATCTGTGGCGGCTTCAGAACGGATTGGCATCAGGCCGACCCGATAGCGATTCCCGTTTTTGCCATAATGGTTAATGCTATTAGCATAACCCCTGCGCCATCTATGCGTTGCCCTTGGAAATCCGGCTTCATTTGTTGCGTGTAACCACGTGTAAACAGGCCAATTTTAATAAAATTCAGGCGCTATAAGTAATTTCTATGACCTTATCTGTCGGGCTTGCTGAAATCTGGCAATTGTAAGGCACAAAGTGCTGATCCGAAGATGATGAGACGACCAATAGCTCGTTTCCCACCTTGGCCGCCTTTGTAGAAACGAACCGAATTGGAGGAATTCTATGATTATTTCAATGATGATGAACATGATGCAGCAAGCCCAGAACAACAAGATGAATCAGCAGATGATGGATCAAACCAAGGATCTGCAGGATGATATCAAAGAGCAGGGCAGCGACTTCAAAGAACAGCTGAAGAAGATGGAGGAAAAGAACGAAAAGCAGTCCGAACTGATTCAGCAGATGATGAAGGACAACAACATTGGGGGTCAGCAAGGCAGTCAGCAAGCCGGTCACCAGTGCGGCAACAGCAACCAGGCGCAAGGCAGCATGGGTCAGGGCAGCAACAATGGCGGTCTGGGCGGTGCGCAGGGGCCGAACAGCTTTGGCAGCGGTATGGATGATCGGGATATCGAGATCCACATCCATATGGGCGACAGCAGCAAGGGTGCGCCTGATGCCGGCGGTATGAAGTACCACTGAATTTTAGACGTCACGTGTGACCGTTGGCCTGTAATCAGGCCGACAAACTAAATCTAGCAACTGAACTTGAAAGGAAACTCACATGTCCGCATCTCTGGCTCTTTCCCAGGCCCTGACCCAGCAGCAGGAACTGCAATCCCAGCAGCATATGCTGATGAACCACCAGCAGCAGCAAGCGAACTCACGCGAACAGTTCGCAATGCAGCAGATGTCTTCTCAGCAGCAGCATCAGCGTCGGATCGACAACGACCAGCAGACACGGTCCTCAGACGCGACGAAAGACGCGATGGCGCAATCCAAGGGTATCACTGAAAAATTGACTACTGCGGCCCAAGCCTAAGGGCAAAAACGGCAAGTTCCGCCTTTCGATATCTCTTGACAGAAAGTGCGGAACTGCCATAATTGAAGAGCTGAACAATGATTGAACTTCCAGGCGCTATACAGAATGGCAGCAGTCCGGGGTTTTCCTCGTTGCAGCTGATGCAGGTCCTGACCAAACAGTCGCAGGCTCTTGGCAGTCACAAAGCGAATAGAAGCGAACGGCTATATCAGGAAATCAAAAACAAGCTGGATATCTATTCGATGCAAGTATCGAAGTATCATGCTGAGCGTGCCATGGCCAATCAGGAGTCGCGGCGCGTGATGAGTTCTCTGTCAGGGAAGTTCAGCCTGATTTCCAAGATCCAGCAAAGCATGGGGTGAAGCGCCGTCAGCCGTCCACAGAACGTCAAGGAGACCGAAATGGCAGTTCGCCACGCAACACAAGATGATCTTCCGCTTCTGAAAGAGCTGAGCACGGAATTCCGGGCAGTCCACAAGCGGGGGAAGCAGTTGCCGTATGACGAAGCCGCCTGGTTGGAAGCGCTGGATGCGGCAATCGGTTCTGATGAGATGCTGGTCCTGATCCTTGATGAAGGGGCAGGTTTCTTTGTGGGGGCGATCAGTGCCACGCCATATGCGCCAATTCCTGTTGCAAACGAGCTTGTCTGGTACACCAAGCCGGAATCCCGGGGCAGAGGGTTTGCGCTGTACCGCGCGTTCATGCGGTGGGCCGAAGGCAAGAATGTGGAATATGTGTTCCTGACAATGCCAGAGCCGACGCCGGCGCTGGAGCGCCTGGGCTTTGAAGTGGCTGATATCGGGTATTTCAAAAAAATGCCCAGAGCAGCTGCAGTCAGAGCTGCGGAATGAGCAAGCGCCCGTCCATACAGCAGCGTGGCCTGCGGGATTGTGCCGCCAGTCCTGACCGGAACCGGGGCAGGGCGGCAAGATGATTTCCTGTGCCGATACGCTCTTGGTTTTTACGTCTTTCAGCATCCGATCCGGATTGCTGTGGAAGGCGGAAACCTATGGGCGGCTTGGCTTGGCTATGTTTCCCGAAGATGACCGGATACGGGAAATGTACGCCTATGCGCTGTTGCTGAATCAGAAATTCAGTGAGCTTTCCAGCGTTCTTGGCGATGCGAGACGTCCGTCTAGGAACTTTGCCTATGTGAAGGCACGGCTGGAAATGCTGACTGGCAGCTCTGACGCCACCAGATCCGAGGCTGTCCGCAGCTTTCTGAGAGGAGGACAGGCATGAGCAATTCGATCCGGCCAGGAGGTTCCGAGAGACCTCAGCAGTCTCTTGTGCAGCCGGTTGCTCCGCGGCGCCAACAGCAGCAACAGCAGGCCGCCGCTGCCGAGCAGCAGCGGAAACAGAACGCGCCGAAGGAGAAGATCGAGAGTCAGACGTCCTATGCAGCCATGCTCAAGGATGCGCAGGATGGCGGCGTCGACGAAGCCTACAGCGCTACGCAGCGGGCCCATAGCGGTTCGAACAAGGAAAACGGCGAACAGGACAGTGATCCGAGCGTCCAGCGGGCCAGAAAACTGCGGCAAGCCAAGCCCGCAGTTGCTAAACCCCAGCATGATCCACAGTCTTCGGAGATGCTCAAGGGGCTGCGCAAGAAACAGCAGGCAGACGAAGCCAATGCGGCTCGCGGGGTTTCACGGGCTGCAGCTGTTGATACGGCACCTATCGGAGCAAAGCATGATCAGCTGATGCTTGCTTCCAGCCAAATGAAAGCTTCTGAAGTTGCAAGCCATGTCAGCCTGCGCGGTTTTGCCGGCCTGGAACGCATTCTGTCGGAAAAACATTGGCAACGGAATCCTGAGGCTGATACTGATGTTGTTAAAAAGCAAATGCGGGCGGTTGGATAAAACCCGTGAAACAAGAGCAGTTACGTTAGGTCAGGCTTGCCATGAAACATCACGAATCCGTGAATGCCGGTTTCAAGGGACTTCTATACACCCTTTCAATTCTGATTTTGGGCTTATTGTCTTTTGCCCCCATGCCGGCGGATGCACAGGTAACCCAGCGAATGGTGGTTGAAGAGGGCAAAGGCAAAAGTCTTTCGAACCTGGGGCAGGCGGAATCCATCTTTGTGGCAGACACATCGGTTGCAGATGTATCAACCTCTCCGGGAGAAGCAGCCTACATCTTTGGCAAGGCGGTTGGTGACACCACGCTGATTGCAACCGGGACTAACGGTGAAATCCTGTTTGAAATTGCTGTCTCGGTGACACATAATTTGCGCGGGCTGCGCGCAACCCTGTCGCAGCGGTTTCCCGGCGAGGCGATCTCGCTGGCGTCTGCGCGCGGCAGCATTTTTGTTTCCGGCGTTGTTTCCACCGAACGGGTTCACGAAAATGTCCTTGAAACCCTGCGCAACAGCGTCCCCAGCAGCGCCTTGATTGATGAGCTGGTGGTGCGGGACAGCCAGTTGATCCAGCTGGAAGTCAGGCTGATGGAAATCAGCGTAGATCAGGCTGAGAACTATGGGATCGATTGGAACGGCCTGGTTGCCTCCAGCGGATTTTCGGTCGGAGCGCAAAGCGGAAACAGCGGCGTTATCAGCTTTGGGTATGATGAAACCGATCCGGCGACTTCGGTGGATGCAACCGTTGATCTGCTTGTAGACAGTGGCATTGCAACGCTTGTTACCCAATCCTCGCTGACAACTGTTTCCGGCAAGGACGCTGATTTTTCCGTCGGCGAGGAAATCGCAATTCCTACCTTTTCAGGGCAAACGGACCCTGCAAACGGAAACTTCAGCATTGATTATAAATTTGTTGGAATGAATGTGAAATTCAAACCGCAAATGCTTCCGGGCAGCAAACTCCGTCTGGAAGTGAATTCCGTCATTTCCGGTCTGCAGCCGGCAACGACAACTATCAACGGCAATGCCTTTCCGAATTTATCGACCCGCAGGTTTGCAACAAATGTCGAGCTTCGCGACAATCAGAGTTTCGTAATCGCCGGGCTGAGCCGTCAGGAAACCAGAAACACTGCGACCGGAGAAAGTGATACCATTTTTGCATCCACAATGCGCAGGCTGTTGGGCAGCGACAGCATCAGCTCTTCGAAACGCGAATTGATCGCGGTTATCACGCCCCGCTTTGGTAACCTTGAACGGCGGCCGGTTGAACAGATCCTGGCCCGTCCGATGTCAAATCTTGAGCATATTCTGTCCCAATATGCCAGCAAGGCAGGCAGCATCGGAAAAGTCGAAGTCCACGGTCCTGCCGGTTTCCTGTACTGACGAACGGTTATGAAGCTTCTGCAGTTGCCCTCCTTCTCCTTTGCTTTCAGCACGGCTTTGTTTTTGCTGTTTGCCCCCCACCAGGCGGCCCATGCGCAGGGAGAAGAACCGGTAACCCGTTGGCAGCTGCCGCAGGCAGGGGAAGAATACCCGTTCCTTGGCAAGAATCAGGGGCTTAGATCGACGCTGGAAACCTTTGGCCGCAACGTCAGGGTGGCGGTGAACATAGACGAAGAAATCACCAATGACCGGTCTGTAAGCATCGAACAGCGCATGTCCAGACAGGACTATCTGGACCGGCTTTCGAATGAGTTTGGCCTGTTGTGGTTCTACGATGGTGTGATGCTGCATATCTCAAGTGTTGCCACTGTGCAGACAGAGATCATTCCGCTTCAGAACAATGATGGCGGAACGGTTCTGGATGTTCTGTCCCAGCTTGGGATCTATCAGGAAAAGTTCGTGCATGCGTCAGATCCCAAACGCAGGGTGTTCCTTGTGTCCGGGCCGACGTCATATGTCGAGCTTGTGAAAAAGGCTGTGGATGCGATCGAGGAAGCAGACAAAAACGATCTGCATGTCGTTCGCGGCGCCGAGATTTCCGGACCGGACCTGACATCCCTGGACTCACCGGACATCGAAACTCCGGGCCAGTAGGACCAGAGGGCAGGGGGCAATGCAGATACTGAACGCCATAGCGGGTCTTGGACGTCAAAAAGACGTCATGCTGATTGCTGTCTTTGCGCTCATCCTGATGATGATGATCCTGCCGCTTCCGACTGTGTTGATGGATGTATTGATCACGCTGAACATGAGTGCGGCCATCATCATCATGCTGATGGCGCTGCATCTGCACAGCCCGGTTCAATTCTCCACGTTTCCTTCGCTGCTGCTGGTGACAACCCTGTTCCGTCTGGCGATTTCGATTTCGACAACACGTCTGATCCTGATCGAAGGCAACGCAGGCAAAATCGTTGAGACCTTTGGTACGGTTGTTGTCGGCGGCAATCTGGTGGTCGGGCTGGTTATCTTTCTGATCATCACCGTTGTGCAGTTCCTGGTAATCACCAAAGGCGCGGACCGTGTCGCGGAAGTTGGTGCCCGTTTCACTCTGGATGGCATGCCGGGTAAGCAGATGAGCGTCGACGCCGACGTGCGTGCCGGCAATATGGATCATGTGGACGCCCGCACCGCCCGCCAGACACTTGAGCGCGAAGCCAAGCTGTTCGGCTCCATGGACGGGGCCATGAAATTCGTCAAAGGCGATGCAACTGCGGGTCTGGTGATTACCGCAATCAACCTGTTGGGCGGTGTCGCAATCGGCATGGCGCAGCGCGGCTTGCCCTTTGGCGAGGCGATCCAGCTTTATGCGCTGATGACGGTCGGGGACGGGCTGGTGTCCCAGATCCCGGCGCTGCTGATTTCGGTCGCAGCCGGCACGATGGTGACCCGGGTGACCAATCCCCAGGGCATGGATCTGGGAACCGAGATTGGCCAGCAGGTGATGGCCAACCGCCGCACAATCATTATTGCCGGGCTGGTGATTGCGCTGTTCGGGTTCATTCCGGGTTTTCCGACGGCAATTTTTGCGACGCTAGGGTTGTCGCTGTCCGGCAGCGTGTATTTCGGGATCAAGAAATACGCAAAAGCCATTGAGGCCCAGTGGAGCGACTGGGATCTTATGATCCAGCGGCTTGAGCTGAGCTGGGATGATATCAAGGCCCGCACCGGGTCAGATGAAACTCTGAAGGTTGTCTTGCCGCGCAGGGTCACCAAAATGATCAACCCGGAGGTTTTCAACAACACGCTGGAAGGTGTGCGGACATCAAACGAAGCTGATTTTGGCGTGCCGATGGGCTACTGGCGTTACCGCCTGAGCGATGACCTGGACGTCTATGAGATCTACATCAAGGAAGAACGGGTCGCGTCCGGGCATCTGGACATGAACACGGTGTTCGTAAAGGCAAATTCGAGCTATCTGAACAGTCTTGGCATTCCCTGCATCCCCCGGTTCGGTGCCCAGGAAGGTGCCTTGGTCGAGCTATCAGAAATTCCCCGACTGGAAGAAGAGAACATTCAGTACTGGGGTCCGCTGGAGCAGTTGCTGATGCACGTCAAAAAGGCGGTCATCGAGCACCTTGGCGATTTTGCGGGCCTTCAGGCTGCGTCAAACCTTCTGGACATGGTCGGGCGCAGCAATCCCAATCTGGTTGCTGACTTGCGCGAAGATCTTTCGAACAATCAGATCAGCAGTGTTCTGGGCATGCTGCTGCGAGAGCGCATTCCGATTACCAGCACAGTCCGCATTCTTGAGGCCATTGCCAAGGCATCGCAGATCCGTTCCGAGCCGGAGAAAGTGCTGCAAAAGGTGCGCACGTCGATGTCCGAGTTCATCACCAAACGATTTGCACCGGAGGGATACTTGCCGGTGATCGTCACGGCGCCGACGCTGGAAAACTTCATCCGGGAGGGGATGCGGGAGACCGATGAAGGATCCTATCTCATTCTGGCGCCCGAGGTGTCCGCGCATATTGCCGAACAGGCCAAAAGCTTTGTCGCTGGCGAATTCCACCGCGGGCAGGATCCGGCGCTGATCACCCAGCAGGATGTGAGATTCCCGCTGTATACGATTCTTGCAAAACATGGCATTTACCTGCCTGTGCTGGCCTACCAGGAAATCCATCCCGACACGATTATTTACCCGATCGGTTTTCTGTCGCCCGAGACGGCCGAGGATGCGGCTTAAACTTTCAACAAAAACCGTTCGACTCGTTGAGCGAAGAGTTTTCCGTTGAATTACAAATAGTTGTTACAGATTCGCACTAGCTTTGCCTGCAGATGGAGGGCAGTGCGTGGCTGAATCAAACAATCTGAAAATATCCTCTTCTGTGGCAAGCATGGCTGCCCGGGAGCAGCATCCGGATGACGATTTCAAAGTGTGGGGTCGCGAAGGTCCAAAGCTTCAGGACGAAGTGACAGAAGAACTGCGACGGCGCGGCATCGACAGTGCAGAAAGGCCGAGCCTGACCCGGCTGCTGCAGGAAACCTCAGCAAGCGGGGCCGGGGATGTGGCGGACAGTGAGACAGTGGCAGACCCCGGCGCCTTTGTTCGCGGCGGTGCGGGCCGCGCAGCGAAAAAGCGCAGCAAACCTGTCTCGCAGCGGCCCTTCGGCGCCGGTGCCCCAGCGCAAACAGCCGCTCCCGAGGAAATGGCCCCGGCTGACCAAAAAGGCACACGATCGGGAATGCCGTTGCACAGGTTTTCCCAGTTGATGGATATCTACAGCCCCAAAAGCGCCAAGCGAAGCCTGGCTCAGGCTGCTGTCCCTTTCTTCAATGCGGCGACATCCTACACTGTCAAGGCGCCGGGCCAGGACCGTCCGACGTTCAGGCGCGACCCGGTGGACACCGTCAAGGATCATCTGAAAGATTTTGCAAAAGGCTACAAGAAGGCGGCAACAACAGAAAAGCTTTACTATGCCAACAAGCTGCAAAGCAGAAAGGATGCAAGGGAAGGCAAGCCGCTGCATGAGCTTCAGGGCAGTTTCGGACCGGCATATTCCCGTTTGGACAAACATGGGATGATCAGCACATTGGAGGACATCCAGCATTCCAAGTTTATAGAGCGAGCGCTGCACGGCTTTGCGAAGTCGGTTCTGGATCAAAGCCGAATAGCAGAAACGGAGAAACTTGCGCTTACGGACACAGACGTGACTGCAATCATCCAGGATGTTGCCGAAACCTTTGAAGGCAATGGCAGCACTCAGGACAAGGTCAAAATCAAAGTATCCCAAGGCAGCGATTTTGGCCTGTCAGTGCCCAAGGAGGTTACCGGACCAGTCGGCGCGACTGCTGGAATTGGCCGCAAAGGGAAGGAACAGACCGCCCTTGAAATCGGCCGTAAAAGCGATGGTACCTATCGTGTGACACTTCAGGTTCAGGACCAATGGGATGCCGGTGTGAGAGGGCGCGTCAAACCTGCGCCCGGGCCGGTCGGGCCCAGTATCGGATTGCAGGGCGGTATCGCGAAGAACCAGGTCAAGGAATGGGAATCCCCAGCCTTGGATCTGGAGGGCGTTGGCAAAATGGTCGGCAAGATTCTGCAGGGCGAAGCCACGGCAAAGGATTTCAAGTCCTTCAAGACAAATTCGGCATTCGGCATGAAATTTGCCGCCCGCGCTGCGGTGCTGGCATCGGAGAAATTCACCGGGGACACCGAACACGGCGCTCAGGGCGGGACCAGTGCCACAATTTCAACCGGTGTTATTGGCAAGAAGACCCGCACAGAGGTGAATGTCGGTAAATTCGTCGAGACCGGGGGAGCTGAGGGGCGAAAGAAAGCCAAATCCGGCACCTTGGGGGATGCACCGAGACTCTCTGCCAGCCCTTTGTCGGCAAGTGCAAGGTTGGACATGGGAACAGACGATGTTACGCGGGATGCCTCGGCGGGTGCGGGGGTTGGTGATGTCAGGGACCGGCGCAAGCTGAAACAATATGACGAAGTTCAGAGCCTGAGCCCCCTGGAGGGGCAGAAATGTGAACTGGAAATGCCGCTGAGCAAGCGCCAGAAGGATCTGAAAAGCTTGGCAGGACTGCCGTTCAATGGCGACGAAGTGCAGCAGATTTTTGGCAAGAAGGCGGGTCAGTACATCATCGATCGCGCCCGGGATGCTTTGGCGGCGCAGGGTCGCGGTGCAGCCCATGATCAGGTGTCGCGGGTGGTTCTGGAATACAAGCTGAGACCTGACGCCAAAGCATTTGCAGAACGGATCGCACAAGAGGACAACCCGTCAGCCGACGAAAATTCGATTGAACAGATAGCCCAGGAGCATCTCAGAGAGTTCCTGAAAGACCCCGTTCATTACAAGGATCTGCTCAAATTCACGATTCATGCCAAAACGGCAATTCCTGTTGCATCGAAAATTTCAGCAGGTGTCGGAGGGTTTGCCAAGACAACGCATGAAACCGGCTTCAGCATCGAGCGCAAGATCAAGCTTGCCAGCGATCTGGACGCAAGCGACGGCCAGCACATCAAACGCCTGGTCCAGCGCGGCTTTGCAGAGACAGAGGACGGCGCCGAAAAGTAAGCGTCCGGCCTAGCCGCGATATGAGGTAGTTTTCCATGGCAACAGATCATCGACACGGTTAATCTTGTAGTCCGGGATGCGGGCGAGCGTGTCGGCCAGCCATGCTTGCGGGTCAACGCTGTTCAGTTTGGCGGTTTCGATCAGGGTGTAGGCGATGGCAGCGGCCTTGCCGCCGGTTTGCGATCCAACGAACAAGTAGTTTTTGCGTCCGATCGCGACGGATCGCATAGCCCGTTCGGCAGTGTTGTTGTCCAGTTCCAAGATGCCGTGATCGAGGTAGGGCCGCAGCCGCGCCATGCGCGTCAGAGCATAACGGATTGCACCTGCCAGCGGTGATTTTCCAGAGATACTGGGCAGCTGGGCGTGTAGCCAGGCTTCCAGATCGTCAAAGATCGGTTTTGCCTGCGCTTGTCGGAGATCGGCGCGCCGTTCTGGCGGCGATCCACGGGCCTCTTTCTCAACGGCGTAGAGCTGCGCGATGCGTTGGATGGCTTCGTCGGCGATGGCAGAACCCTGGGCGCGGTAAACGTCGACGAACTTACGTCTGACATGCGCCATACAGGCCACCTCTCGGATGTCGCCGGAACGGTAGAGGTCTTCGAACCCGGCGTATCCATCTGCATGCATCCAGCCCTGATACCTTACGAGGTGACCCTTGGGATGCTGCCCTTTGCGATCTGGTGAGAACTGGTACCAACTGGCGGGTGGGACATTGCTGCCCCATGGCCTCTCGTCTCGGCCATACGCCCAAAGGCGGGCTGTCGCTGTTTTGCCGGTGCCGGGCGCCAGCATCTTCACTGGGGTGTCATCTGCGAAGATGGCTTGACCGGCCAGCACATGCCGCCCGATGGCATCCGCCAATGGTTCTAAAAGTGCTGTGGATTTGCCGACCCAGTCGGCCAGTGTGGAACGGTCAATGTCGATCCTATCGCGCTCGAAGATGCCGCTCTGGCGATAGAGCGGCAGATGATCGGCGTATTTATTGACCAACACATGTGCCAGCAAACCCGGTCCCGGCCTTCCGCGTTCAATAGGGCGCGATGGTAATGTGGCTTGGGTGAAGGCTTCGCAGCCCGAACACGCAAAGCGCGGGCGCACGATGCGGTTCACGATGAAGCGGCCAGGAACGTATTCCAACTCTTCGGTCACGTCCTCGCCAAGACGCCGCAGTCCACCTCCGCACTGAGGGCAATCGTCGTCCCCAGTGGTCAGCTCAACTTCCATGCGCGGGATATGATCCGGGATCGTGCGGCGCTTGGGTTTGTCTTTTGGTTCTTCGTCGGGAAGACGCAGTTTTGCCGTCATCTTGGCAACAGCGATCTCACTTGTTTCCAGCGCCAGTTGAAGCTGTTCTATGCTCTCGGATGATGATCCGAACCGGTGGTTGCGATGACCCGCCAACTGGTGCCGCAACTTCTCGATCAGCACGGCCTGCGACTTCACCTCGGCCAGCAACAGCGCTGTGAACTGTCTCAGTTCATCAGGGTCTTCCGGCAGGGATTTGGCTACATCCAGCATGGCCGGATCATAGCAAAACAACAGCGCGGCGGGAATCCCATGCGGGCGTTTATCCTGCCTTGAGCGGCGTCCAACTGCGTTGCGGCACACGCCAATCGATCCCTTCCAATAGCATCGCCAACTGGGCTGCGGTCAGGGCGATTTTACCCTCCTTCGCCGATGGCCATACGAACCGACCCTTCTCAAGTCGCTTGCTGAACAGACACGCACCCTGGCCATCCCACCAGATGATCTTGATCAGGTCACCGCGACGCCCGCGAAAGACAAACAGGTGTCCCGTGAACGGATCCTGCTTCAACGTCTGTTCCGCCTGAGCTGCTAGCGTCGTAAATCCTCGCCGCATGTCAGTCACACCAGCCGCCAGCCAGACTCGCGTGTTCGCCGGCACAGGGATCATGCGGACAGGCCCCGGATCAGCCGAGCCAATGCTTCAGGATCGTAGCTGCCAACAATCCGCAGCTGATGACCGCCCGCAATGTCGATCTCAATCGCGCTGTGGCCGGATGCGGCATTGGCCGCAGGCGTGGGGGCTGGTTCTTCTGTCACAGGACGGTCAACGATCTCAACTGGAAGGAAGCAAGGCTCAGGGGCAGTCTGTTCTTCGACGGCCTTCGGATCGGGCGCAAATTTTGGATCACGCAGCCACTTGTGGATCAGATTGGTGTTCATCGCGTATCGCCGCGCGACCTGCGCTACCGATATCCCCGGCGCACATGTCTGCGCACAGATAGAAACCTTCTCCTCATCCGACCAGAAACGCTTCTTCTGACCCTTCTTGCCCGCCATATCTGCCCTCAAGATGTCCACTATCGTTAGTGGACACTTATCAACACACTCTATGGCGCGTCAGTGCAGGCAGGCCGGACGCTTACGCCGAAAAGCCCTCTGTGAAGGACGTGCTGAGCAAGAAAGATCTGCTGGAAGGCTCGATCGATTATACAGCGGATGATGTGGCTGCGATGACGCCGCCCAAGACAGCAAACAGCTGATGCGATGATTCAGCGGCCGGTTTTCAAAACGACCGCTGGTTTTACAAGTTAATTGCCAAAGAGCCGAACATCAATGGCTGTACCCCGCGCGCCTTTCTGGATGAGCTGTTGCCGCAAATGCGCGCGGCTCTACCGGTCAGTCCCGTCTGTTCGTCGGCGCAAGTATGTCATCCAGATCCTGTTGCGTGAAGGTTGTGACAGACGCGGGAGCTTCATTGGCCGGGGCGGCATTCTCCTCGATGCTTTCTTCTTCTTCCTGAATTGTCGCCAATCCAGGAGGTGTGCTCACGGTGTTTCTCTCCGGCAGCTCAACCCCGCTTGGAATTTGCTTTTTGGGAGCACCATAAGTTTCCTCGAACTCCTGGCGGCTGTAAAAGAGGGTGTTTTCATTATCGACATTTCCGAGATCGAACGTGCGCTCGAAAGTGATGTCGGCCTTCTCCACGACACCGGCAATAAACGGAACGCCGAATTTGGCACCCTGTCCGTAGGTTTTGCTTTCGGTCACAGACACATCAAAATCGATGCGGTCTTTGAACATCTTGGGGTTTTTAAGGATCGATTTCAGCTTGTCAGCCAGAACCGCCTCGTGATTGTCAGGGGCTTCCCGCTTTGCAGCCTTTTCAAGTTCTTCAAACGCTTCGGGTTTCACCGTCATTTTGGCGTCAAACTTCAGGTTCCGCTTGCGGACATCATAGTCCTGACCTGTCGAGTCCTTGAGCGTAGAGATTGCTCGGTTCATGATCTTGGCGGCCCGTTCCTTGCCAAACAGGGCTTCGGGTTTGAGGCCGGAACCGCCTTCTGCTGCCCAGCGTTCCCTACGGGTGGGAATGACTGAACGTTTGGCTGTCATTTCGCTCAGCGGCGCATTTGCCTGCCGCTCGGAAACCTTTTTATCTTTTGGGTTACTGCCTTCTTTTGATCGTGTCAGCGCGGCCCCTTCGCCGGCAACATTCTGGTGCCGGGCCGCGACATTAAAGCTACCGGTTACGTCTCCGACTTCCGGAGCGGGTGCACCGGCTGCTGCAGCGGGGGCCGGTTCAATCGCCGGGTTGAGGTCAATGCCATCTCTGACCTGGGACAACCCCCAACCAAGACCCGCGTCTGTCGATGCATCGCCATTCCAGAACACCGGTTCGGATTCAACTTTTTCCTTCTTGATGTCCACTTTGACCTTCGTTCCGTCACCTGTGGGGGAGTCCTGAAGTTTGTAAGTCTTGTCCGTGCCGCCCAGCTCTTTCTTGACACTGAGCGTCGCGAAGCCGCCGACGTTGGCTTCGCCTATGGAGTCCGCATAGACACCCGGTCCAGCTGCAATCCATGCTGAGAATTTGTTGGTCGACTTCTTGCCATGAACAGCGTCATCTCCCTGATCTTCAGAAATGTCGTGATCGATGTAGAGTTTGAAGAACTCTGCTGTGCGTTCAAGGGATTGATCCTTGATGGTGACGCTGTGCTCTTCCTTGTGGCTGCCGCCAGCGCTCACAGCGGCCAAAGCAAATGTGTTTTCAGCAGGATCTGCGACATCGCCTATCCCAGGGGCGATGCTGGCCCTAAGACCGGCTCCATCGGCCTGTTCGTACTTCAGTTTGATGGAGAAATTTCCATCGTCTTGCCGTTCAATTTTGAAGCCGGTCGTCCGATCATGATTCACATCCAGCCCAATTGTTGGTCCAACAGGTAAGGCCAAGATTGATCCAATTGGAATACGGGGGCCCCATTTGACGTTTGTCGCCATGCCAACATCGACGGAGGAGCCCGGCCGGGTACTGTCAAGGTACGCCGTAAAAGACTTTTTCAGATCTTCCCTGGACTCGGTGTTAAAGACTTTGTTCAAACTGGACTTTGCCAACCAGCGGCCGGGTGATGATTTGTTCAGCTGTGCGGTCGGATCAGTGCCGTATTTGCCGGCTTCTTTGCCTTTCTCATTGCGTACTGCTAGGGCTGCCAGCTTGCCGGCGGTTTTGCCGATCATTGCCCATTGCTGGCCTTCTTTCCTGGCCGCCGCCTTTGCCTTCTCAGCTTTGGATTTGGTCTCAGTTCCCTGATGCTCAACCTTGGTGTTTGCGCGGACTTTTCCTGCAATCAAAGTCGGCTTTAGTGCCATGAACGCCCGTGCAACTTTGCTTTTGCTTTTGAGGTCTTGGTAAACATTCTGTTCGGTGACCTTGGGTTTCGCTCCCGGCGCTGTTCCTCCGCGCCTGGTTGTGCGACCAAAACCGCTTCGGACAAACTGATCTGAGCGTGCTTCTGAAGACTCGGTCTCTGTTGCAGGGGAGGCAGCAGCAAAGACCTGCTGGGCCGGAATGCGATTCGCGGCTTCCTGCTGCTGGGGCTGCGCATTTCTTTCGGCATTTGTCGCATTCTCACCTCTTGCCCGCTGGCTTTGAGGTGGAGTGGCTACTTCTTTCTGGCGTTGCGAATTTTGCGATTGCACAGGCTGATTTGATCTAATACCGGGCACCGTAGTATTCCTCTCTAACCCAAGCTATTTGGCAAGCTTGGCATCTGCTGAATGTCCTAACTTCTTCTACTTCACCCTATGATTGTGGAGGCTGACTGCTCAATTAAGGTATAGATAATAGTTATACTGGTACCCTGCAGGGTGAGCTCCGCTCGGCCTGGGTTTCATTGGTTTGAAGCAGCGGAACTGAAGAAGCTTGGGATCGCAGCAACTGCTCGATACCGGTAAGGAAATTCAAGGGCCCAAGAGAATGAGCATTACGATCACTCCCCAAGTTCGAGTCTTTGTGGCAGTTGTTGAGGCCGGATCTATTACAGCCGCGGCTGAAAAGCTTGCCCTTGCAAAGTCGAGTGTCAGCCAGTCCCTGAAGGATTTGGAAAACTCTCTTGGCGCCCGTCTCCTGAACCGGACCACCCGCCAGCAATCCCTGACCAGAACCGGCAGCAAGTACTACCAAGCGTGCCTGAAGATTTTGTCCATGGCAAAAGAGGCTGAGGAGGAAATCAGCAATGCGCTTGAGGCGCCTGCAGGGGATCTGATCATCACCGCACCCTTCTCGACTGTTTGCAGGGCGGTTGTTCCGGCGCTCAAGAATATTCGCGAGCACTATCCTGAAGTTATGCCGCGGCTTCTGATCGATGATTCCCGGCTGGATTTAATCAGCAACAAGATCGATGTGGCCATCCGGCTAGGGGAATTGCCAGACAGCAATTATCGCACTCAGACAGTCGGGTATCTTCCGACGTCCCTGTGGGTGAGCCTGGATTATCTGGACTACTACGGGTTCAGCCGCGACGGCCTTGGCGATCCCGCCCAAGTGGCTGAGTACCGCTATATTGCGCAAAACTGGCAAGGCAATCCGATCCAGCATAGCTATCGTAAGCAAGACGGCAACCTCGCGTCTCTTGTTTTTGATACATGTGTGTATTGCAATACAGCCGCGGTGGCCCGTTCCCTGGTCAAGGACGGCTTTGGCATGGCAATGCTGCCCGATCTTGTGATGACGGAATTTGTCGATTCCAAGGAAGTCGTCAGGGCGTTGCCGCAGCTGGAACAGGCACCGGTCCGTATTTCTGCAATTCACCCCTATGGGGACAAAGCGCCACTGGCGGTGCGTAGGTTCATTGAAGCATTCCGTTCGGAGCTGAAGGAAGAATAGCCTGGGTCTTCAGGCCTTCGCCTTCAGCTGGGCCATGGCCAGTTGCGCTTCGGCAATGGCCAGTTGTCCTTTCGCCAACAGCTTGTTGTGACGGGTATCTTCAAGACGCTCGCTCTGTTCAGACAGGGCGGAATCCCTGTTCTGCTTCTCCCGTTTGATGATCCCTGCAATAGAGGCCTGACGCAGTGATTCCTGTTTAATCGTGTTCTCCATCTCCTGCCTCTGACGTTTCACGGGGAGGGTCAGAGCTTTGGTCATCAAAGAGATGTTTTTTTCCAGACTCTTGATCTCTCTTTGATTTGCAAGAGGGGTCTTCTTCATCTGGGCGAGCCGGACCTTATTTTTCTGCAGATCCTCGATCGCGGGCTTGTTGAGCTTCGCGAAGTTTAGCTTGAAATTCTCGAACTTCAGCTTGGCCTGTTCAGCGGCAACTTTGCTTTGCTTCTGGTCGTCCTTCAGTTGGGCGATATTCTTGTCAAAACTGTTTTCGACCCGCTTCAACCGGACTTTCTGATCCGAAACAATACTCCGGGCCTGAGCCAGATCAGCCTTGGCTGACTTCATTTCCCGCTTGGCTGATTTCTGCTCAGGCGTCAGCGTGTCCTTCTTGAGAAATTTGGCGGCTTCCGAGAACAATCCCTTGAGCCCTGACTTTGGCTTGGCGGTCCGGGACGCATCGGTCATCGGCTGGCCCGAAGCCTTTTGCCGGGACTGTTTTGCAGCAGGAAGCGGCCGGGCCGGCTTCATGTCAGTTTCCGCAACTTTTTGGGAAAATCCTATTTTCATCGCAACCTCCTGTTCACGCAGATTAACACCCGGTGAAAACTGAATGCGAAATAGGAAAATGCTATTACTGGCACCCGGAAATCAGCGGGCGATCACAAGGGCCCGCGACAGCAGTCTGAAATTCTCTTTGGCCTCGGCAGCGGACAAGTCCACCGTTGCAGTGCGTTGCGCCTGCTGGTGCTCGCCGGAAAGATATTGCGAAATGGCCAGATTCTGCCTGATGGTTTCATTGTCAGGGTTTGAGCGCGCCAGAGCTGCAAACAAAGGTTTCGACAGGCTTGGCGAACCATTCAAAGTCATCGAAAGAGCAAAGTTGTTGAGCGTCTTGGTATGCCCCGGCTCCTGAATGAGGATTTCCCGGTAGATCTCCTGCGCCTTGCCGTGCTGGCGCTGCAGGTCGAATGCAACCGCAAGGCCGTTCTTGGCATCCAGGTTTGCCGGGTTCTTCTGCAGCGCAGCCCGGAAAGCATTTTCCGCGTCCCGGGGTTTGTTCTGGACCAGTTCGACCCGGCCCAGGCCAATATAGCCTTCTTCTTGTGCACCAAGGGCAATTGCTTTGCGGTAGCTTGTTTCCGCTTTCAGGAAAGTATTGATCCGAAAGTAGGAATCCCCCAGCTCAAGAAAGGCCTGTTTGGACCTGCTGTTGCGTTCGGCAACCTGATCATAGATCCCGTGACCCTGGCCGTATTCACCGTTTTTGACAAATTGCTCTGCCACGTGGATCTGAGATGACACGCTTGTGAAGTTGCTGTTTGGCGTCGCGCAGGCCGCAAGACCCAGCGCAGCGGCCAAAGCTGCAACAGCAAAGCATCTGCCAGTATTGGTCCGGGCAATCCGGCCGAACGCTGTCTGGGACGCGATCACTTCCATGGCGCCTCTCTTTTCCTCAATGAACGCAGAGCTGTTTTTGTGGCCGCCATCAAACCATTCAGGAAGTATTGCGGGCCTGCTCCATCTTTATGACCTTATGTATACCTGCGGCTGAGCGGGCAGGCAAATACGAACCTGGAGCTGCCATTTTGTGAAATTCTTTTGCAACACCTGGCAAATTGAACAGCCGCAGGCCGTAACTGCGGCTGCGGCGCAGAGTTTTTCCGATACTACCGCCCCGCGCCTTGGCCACCATGAAAGGCGGTGTCTCTGCCCCTGGATAGTACATGATCGCAACCATGAACTGTTCGCCGTAGATGACATGGGTGGCCTCCTTGAGGCTTGGCAGATTTGCTTCGCGCATGGCGATGGATTTGCGCTCTCCCTTTACCTGCGGATCCCCTTCCTGGCCTTTGAATTCATTCTTTACGTCGTCCTTGGACATCATGTTCTGCTTGCGAAACAGTGCGTTCTGCACCTTGAAGTCCGCCGCCGCCAAAATCAGCAAGACAACCAAAATGATCGCAACCAGGGTTTTGAGATAACCCAGAAACAGCGGCGTCAGGCAGTATGCCCCGCAGTGACTTGCGTTGATGACTTCGGTGAAGTTGTTCCGGATCGTGAAGTACAGGAGCAGAGACAGAATTATGAAATAGGTCAGGATGCGGCCGAAGTTGTAGAGCGTGTTCTTGGAGAACAGGGATTTCAGCCCGTTCACCGGATTGAGCTTTTCAAACTTGGGGCTCATCGCCTTGGGCGCAAAGTTGAACTTGTTCAGGAACAGGCCGAAAAGCAGCGTGAAGGCAAAGGCGGCGCCCAGAAAAATCAGAAAGACCGAGGCAAGCTCTTTGATGCTGATCAGCACATAGCCCAGCCCATCGTCGAAACCGGATTGAACCGCCAGAAGCACGTTGTCGAGAATGGACAGCAGTGCCTCCGATATCCGGCCTGCTAGCCCGGTCAGCAGCAGGATGGAGACTGTCAGAAAAACCGCCTCGATCACATTCTTGCGCTGCGGCAGCTGGCCTTCCTTGCGGGCGTCATCAAGCTTCTTCTGTGTTGGTTCCTCTGTCTTTTCCCCGCTCATGGCACCAGCACTTTCGACATCATGGCCAGCGTCTCGCCAAAGGTCATCATGATCTTCGGATAGACGATCTCGAGGTAGAAAAAGAGCAGGATCAGCATGATACCGGATTTCACCGGCATACCAAAGGTCAGGGCATTCAGGCTTTGGGCGCTGCGGGCCAGAAAGGCAATGACGATATCCGCGATGATCATAAAGCCCGAAATCGGCATGGCGACAGCAAGAGCCGTGACAAACAGAATGCCTGCGAATTGGATGAGCAGGGTGGAAGAATTGGCTGAGATCTCCGGAAACGGCGCCGCAGGCGGCCAGATGCGAGTGCTTTCAAACAGCATTGTCAGGACCATCAGCAGCCCACCGCTGGTGAAGAAATAGGCGCTGAACGTCTGTGCCAGCAGGATCGCTGTCGGGGTTGTTTGTGCGGCAAAGATCACATCGTAATCCTGTGCCTGGGTGCTGCCGCGCTGCGTGTCCAGGACCACACCTGCAAATTCCAGTCCCCGCACCGGCAGCCAGGTCAGAACGCCCAGCAGGAATCCGAGGATAAATTCCTTGATGACAAGAATATGCAGATTGCGTCCAAGCTCCGGTGTGCTGTGCAGTTCCATCACCACAGGCGGTGCACAGATAAAGGCAGCTGCCAGGATAAAGCCAAGCCGGACCGACCGCCCCATGGCGCGTTTGCTAAAAAACGGGGACACCGCAAAGTAACCAGTGAACCGGGCCATAACCAGCAAAGTGCCGGAGATCGCAAAGTCTATGAGACCGGTATCAAAGGGTTCAAACTCCATCCGGTCCGCGCCTATTGACCGCCGATGCGGTCAAGCGTCTGTCCAAGCAGCTTGAGCAATTCATATGACATCCAGCCGCCCGTAAAGAAGAACATCGCAATGACCGCCGCCAGTTTGGCGGCAAAGGCCAGTGTCTGCTCCTGCAGCTGGATCAAGGTCTGCAGCAGCGCGATGATCAATCCGACAACCGTGGCCGCAATGATGATCGGCATCGACAGGTAGAAAACCATCAGAACCGCATTTTTTGCAGTCAGCATGACTTCATTCGGGGACATGATCGCTCCTGTCAGACATAGCTCAGGATCAGCCCGTGCAGCAGGCGGGCCCAGCCGTCTGCCGCCACAAACAGCAGAATTTTGATCGGCAGTGAAACCAGCATCGGCGGCACCATCATCGCGCCCATCGCCAGCAGGATATTGGACACCACCATATCCACGACCACAAAGGGCAGAAACAGCAGGAAGGCGATTTCAAAGGCTCTGGTGATTTCCGAGGTGACATGCGCCGGCAGCAGCAGGAAGATGTTGTCTGCGGTTATGTAGCCATGCATCGTTTCCGGCCAGATTGCCCGGGCCGCATCCATGAAAAACTCCAGCTCGCGCTCGTTGGCAAAGCGCGTCAGGTAGCCGGACATGTTGCTGGTCATCACGTCAAACACACGGATAGCGCTGTCCCAGTCAGACAGTGTCAGGTTCAGCTGCTGCAGCTCTCGCAGTATGGCATCGCCAACCGGCACCATGATGAAGGCCGTCAGGGTCAGAGCGATGGAATTGATCACCATGCCGGAGGGTGCCTGCTGAACCCCCAAAGCATTGCGCAGAAGCATCAGCACGATGGAAATCTTGGTAAAAGCCGTGCCCATCACCACCAGAAATGGCAGAAACGTCAGCCCCATGATCGCAATCGCCGTGGGGATGATGGCTGGCAGGTCCTCACTCATCGCCGGCCGTGCTCCGTGGATGCCATTTCATGATCTGCAGCCCGACACTGTCACCGATCTGTACCAGCTGGCCGGTCCCGACAGGTGTTCCGTTTGCCTCAATTGTCAGGGCAACATCCAAGTCAAAATCCAGCTCTAGAACCGATCCTCCGCCCAGACGGCTGAAGGCATCCAAGGTCAGCGTCTTTGCATCCAGTTTGAAATCCAGGCGCACCGGCAGCTGTCCCAGAGGAAAGTCTGAAGTGGGGGCCTGCAGTTCTTCGAAATCTGCCTCGGCAACCGCAGCTTCAGCCTCTAGCCAGGCGTCGTCGTCACCCCCTGCAAAACCGTCTGGACCGTCTTCGAATTCAGACACTTCCGATGGAAAGTAGTCCTGATCATGCATGCCATATACCCTTTTCGCTTTACCCTGAATCACCGCCCGGCCGTCAAAATCCAGCACCCCGGACCAATACATTTCCCGGCCAAGCCAGGCCTGCACCGGCAGGCCGTCCGCGGTCTGCGGCAGCAAAAGAATGTCGCCCGGACACAAGCGTTTGAAATCGTTCAACGCCACCGGCCGCGTGGCAGGCCGAACGTCCAGCAAGAAGCCCGGGTCGGTCATGCCGGCTTGCCAACCTGCTGAATTGCCGATCAACGCGGCGACCGTTTCGGCCTGAACCGACCAGGTTCTGATCACAAACACATGCGCCGCGCCGTTGACATGCAGCGTGCCGCTGACCGTGCCGGTCAGATCGTTTGGCCTGAGCCGCATAAAATCCCGCTGGGACCAAGCCGTTTCAATTTCCGGTCCGATCCCGATCATCTCGGCGACTTGCGACAGCGCAAAAAGCGCCAGCCAGTCAGGCCGGACAGCTGCGGCAGGTTCCTGGTCCCAGCCCGGCAGGCAGATATCGCTGATCTGCCGAACGAGATCCGGTTCGACGAAGACATCAAAACTGCCAAACACGGTTTCCGCCGACAGACCTGTCAGGCGGTCCGGCAAGGTTTCAAGCGGATGGAATTCGATGGCCACAGGACAAGGCACGACTTCGGTTTCAGAACCGAATACCCGGAACTGACCTTCAAAGAACCACTGCCGCCCGGCCAGTACATTGCACAGCGCGGCCACGTCCGGCTGTATTTTCGGCAGCCCTGTAAACGGCTTCATCTTGACGCCCCGGCCCGGCCATAGCGGACTTCGACAAAGGCATCGATTTCCGCGTCTTCAGCCTGCACTAGCGCTGCTTTGTGATCTTCCTTCAGAATATTCAGAATTTCAGTGCTCTTGTTCAGAGAGGCCTGGGCTGCCCGTTTGTCGAGGCTGGCCTGCCGCTGCGTCTCTTCGGCCTCCAGCAAAGCGTCTTCGGCCTGCCGGACGTCATCCATCAGCGCATGAGCCTTTTCTTCGGCCTCTTTCAGAGTGTGCTCGATCGCTGTCAGATCAGTCACCGTAACCCGCGTGTTCAGCACTTCGTTCAGCAGGTCAAGTTCAAGCGTCATGATCTCTTTTCGGTAGTCCTCCACCGCGGCCCGCGCCTCTTCGACTGCCTTCACGGCCTGAAACCGTTCTCGCTTAGCTTGCTGTTCTGCTGCTCTGAACCGATCCAGTTTGCGGTTTCGAACCGCCACGAGAGATGCAAATTCACGCATGGCCCAGGATCTCATACAGATGCGACAGTGTCTCGTCGTAGGAGGAGAACTCGTTGGTCCGCTGTTTCAGGAAGGACTCAATCAGCGGCTTATAATGGATCGCCGCATCAGCTTCGGGATCTGTTCCTTCGATGTATTCGCCGATACGGACCAGAAGCTCGATTTCCTGATACTTGGCCAGCAGCCCTCGCATCTTGCCGATCAGTGCCTGATGGTCCTCGCTGGTTATGGCACCAAGAACCCGACTGGCGCTGTTTAGAACGTCAATTGCCGGATAGTGACCCGAGGCAGCCAGTTTGCGCGACAGTACAATATGTCCGTCCAAGAGCGACCGGACCTCGTCTGCCACGGGTTCGTTCATGTCATCACCTTCGACCAGCACGGTGTAAAGTGCGGTGATGGACCCGTGTTCGTTCTTGCCGGTGCGCTCCAGCAATGATGGCAGCCGTTCGAAAACCGAAGGGGGGAAACCCCGCCGGGTCGGAGGTTCGCCGGCGGACAGGCCGATCTGACGCTGCGCCCGGGCAAACCGTGTCAGGCTGTCCATCAGCAACAGCACCCGCTCGCCGCGGTCCCGGTGGTATTCGGCAATGGCTGTTGCGGTATAGGCTGCTTTGACCTGTTCAATCGCCGGGCTGTCTGAGGTGGCAACAATGACGATGGATTTCGCCATGCCTTCCGCTCCCAGCTGATGCTCGACAAACTCCCTCACCTCGCGGCCGCGCTCGCCGATCAGGGCGATCACGCAGCGGTCGCATTCGGCAAATTTTACCAGCATCGACATCAGCGTCGACTTGCCGCCGCCTGCAGCAGCAAAAATCCCGACCCGCTGTCCGTCGCCGCAGGTCAGCGCGCCGTCCAAAGCGCGCACACCCAATGAAAACGGCCTGTCGATCACCGGCCGACTCATCGGGTCCGGGGGAGGGCGCATGCCCGGGTAGTACTGATCCGTCTCGATCTCTGGTCCGCCGTCGATCGGCTTGCCCAGCCCGTTTACAACCCGGCCTGTCATTGCTTCGCCGACGGGCACCAGAAATTCTGGCATGACGGGACGGATTGTCGAATTGTAGGACATTCCGTTGGAAAACCCGTAAGGCGTCAGCAGGGCTTCTGGCCCGTCAAAACCAACCACTTCCGCCAGTATGGGTTCCTGATTGGCGCGCGTGATGGAACAGATTTCACCTATGCTGTAGTTGCCTGTGGCACGGACCACGGCCCCAGACACATTCTGAACGCGTCCATATCTTTTGAAGATCGCAGGACCCGAACCTTCCCTGCTCTCTGCGCGGGTCTTCGGGTCAGCCTGCATCATCGCCTCCGCGGTCTGCAGCCGCGACAAAGGCGTCAATCAGCTGCTCAACCATCACCGGGACACCGGCATTGATAACCTCTGTATCGGTATAGATCATGCAGTCGTCTGCAGGCATCGACTGATCAAATTCGGCACTGATCTGAATGCGGCTGCCAAAACTGTTCCGGACGGCGTGGATCGCCTGCGCAAGGGCGCTGGCATGATCCGGGTGCACCCGCGCCACCAGCGCCGTTTCCGACCGGAGCTCAGACAGGACTGAGGTCAGGGTTGCTTCAAACAGATCGGCCTTCGGCATGCCGCCCAGAACCTGCAGCAAGCATTGTTCAACCAGTTGCTCGACCCGGCCTGCGAGGGCTTCACGCGCCGCATCGAGCTTGCTTCCCGCCTCGGCAAACAGCTGCAACCCGGCCTCATATCCCGATTGCCGTGCTTTTGCTTCAGCGTCTTCAGCCAGACGGGCGATCCGGGCCTGCTCCTGTAAAGACCATTCCTTGGCGGCGGTTACACAGGCATCCGCCTCATTGACGGCGGCCAGCAGCTCACCCCGGATGATCCCGTTTGCCGGTCTCGGGGCCGGGCCTGGCAGTTCAATCCTGCGCATGACGCTCTCCTGCTGACGGCCACAGCGGCACCGCCAGCTGCAGGTATTTGTCAAAAACCAGCCTGTCCGGATCATCATCCGCAAACGCGCGCTCAGCCGAATAGGTGCCGGGGGGATATCTCAGCAGCAGACGCTGCCGATAGCCGTCGGGCAGAACCCCGATCAAATGCACAAGGATATGCGAGGCATACAGCTCCAGCATGTCGATAGACAGGCTGGACAGCACCGGAAAGCTCTTGAACTCCGGCAGTTTACGGTTGCGCAGAAGGTCAAGCAGGCCGGCATTTCCGCACCATTCCACCACCGCATTCAAACGTTTGCTGTCCGTTGTCGCAACAACCGCCGCAAAATTGATGAGCACAGATAATACCCGTGCCAGGCTCATGAGCTCTTCCTGGCTGCTAAAGGCAATCTTTTCATATATCCCGGCCACATCCGATGGCAGGCTGGGCAACGGCAAAAGGCTCTCGCGCAGGAAGTCATCGATCGACAGGCGAAGCACCGCAGTTTGCCACATAGCGTCGGCCAGCATCGGGTTGTTCATCCCTGTCAGGGCCTGAAACTGCTCCGGGGCTACAAACTCCGAAGGCCGCGCTGACATCCGCGCAACGGTCACGATACCGGTCCTTTGCCACTGCGGCTTTGCAGCCATTTGACCAACCCAAAGGAACCGGCCAGCCCGAACGCGGCCAGCAAGGCAGCTGCGGCCAGTAGAATCCTGGCGGTCATCAAGCTGCTTTGATGCACCAGAACACCGGCAAAGCTGACCATCTGGCCGGCCTCGACTTTGGGCGGTGCCACAGGGGACAGCACGACGCCGACCCTGTCGTAGTCGATGTTTTCAATGCTGAAGGAAACAAGCTGCTTGATCTGCGGGATCAGGTTTTCGGTGACGTAGTCCTCACCAATAAGAACCAGCACGGAAGCACTGGGCGGGGGCGGGTCTTCAAAGGGCTTGGTATCCCGTGGGTTGGCAATATGCACTTCTGCTGAAATCACCCCTGGAAAGGAGGAAATCGACTTGGACAGTTCCTGACTCAATGCAAAGTTGTAGCGCGCCCATTCCTGCATCGGGCTTGCAACCAGTCCTTCGGTGCTGAACACCTCACCCATGTTGACAAATTTGCGGCGCGGCAGCCCGTAGCCGTTCAGCAGTTCGACCGCCGCGCCGAACTGCGATTTCTCAACATAAAGCGTGATGCCTCCGTCCTGCTTTTCTTTTGAGGCAACAAGACCATGCGACAGCAGCTTGGACAGCATCTCGTTCGCCTCACGCTCTTCGAGGTTGCTGTTCAATTCCACCTGGCAGCCAGCCAGACACAATACCGCGGCAAGCACGGTGAATTTGCTCCAGGCCTGCAGCTGGCCAAAAATCTGCCTGATCATGATCTGTGCCCCCCAGCTCAAACCATCACTGGGCGGACAGAATCTGCTGGATCCCGTTTGTGGTTTTGCTGATGGCCTTGATTGCAAACTCGATCCTGATCTTGTCTGCGTTCGACTTCACCTTTTCCCGGATGTAGTCCTGATTGCTGCCGTGCATTTCGATGATCTTCTTCTTCACCGATTCCATCAGTGCCCGGGACTCCGGATCTGTAAAGTGATTGTCCCACGTCTTGAATTGGTCCTGCACATGCTTGGGTAGCTTCTGAATCGCGCTGTCAGGCGCCAGCGACTTTTCAATGTCGCCGATAATGTGCTGCTCATACCCTTGCAGTGTTTCGCTGAAATTCTTGGCAATTCCAGGCACACCGGTGTCTTCCTGGCCGGTTGCAGACTGCGCAACAGGTGCAGTTCCGCTGATTGACGGCATCATTTCACTTCCTCCGGTACAGATGATCCATCGATGTCTTCGATGGTTTCAAAAAGTTCGTCTGCGCATTCAGAGACGACAGTGGACACGGCTGAAACAGCAGAATCTGAAGTCACAAGACCTTCGGCCAGATAGGTTTGGCCAAGTTCGTGGGCCTGTTCGATTTGTCCGGCCTGCTGCATCAGATAGAGATGAAACGCGACGGCCTCATCCCGGTTGTTTTCCGTCTGAAACGCGCCTGATGTCTCGAGAAACTCCCGCGCATCATCGGTTCTGCCAACAGAATGCAGATACATCGCCTCCAGAACAAACGCGCCGGCATTGGCTGGGCGTTCTTCCTGAATGAGTTTCAAAAGCGGCTCAGCCAGGGCGCCATGTCCCTTTTTGATCGCTGTGGCGGCGATATTGCCGAGCACGAACATGTCGTCTGCATTGAACAACGGTGCGGCCATATTCATTGCAATTTCACCTCATGCCGGGACTCGCCGATCTCAACGATGATTGCCTGCTGATGCACCTGGATCAGCAGCGCATCCTTGCTGATTTCCTCACCCGGACGCACGGTTTTGCCGTCTTCCAGAAGCACATAAGGGAATTTCCCCGCCCAGGTGCCGGCGATCTTGTCGCCCACCATATCCAGGCTTTCCTGCCGACCATTGTCAAAGCTGACAGACTGAAGCCCGGGGACATCCGCCATCAGGTTATCGCGCAGCATTTCTGCCTTTGGCGCATCTGCAGCAATGCCGCTGACCATGATTTCCCCATTGGCAACGGATTCAATGACGGCTTTGGGTGCAATACTCCGGATCACCAACTCAGCAGCAGCGGCCAAACGGTCATCCACAAAAAACCGCGGCGTGAAATAGGGCGCCAGCGCGCCAAGCGATGCGTCAACGCGCATTCGTTCTGACTGGGTCGCCACCCGGACTGTGCCGGTCCATCCTTCCCCCAAAGGGGCAAAACCGGCAACCGTGATCCCCCGCGCGGCAAGTCCGGCCAGAACCTCCTGGCGGTCCGGTTTGTCAGGCAGGTTGTTATCGGCCATTTCAATAGCAGGCGCTTCAGCTTCAACGGCCTCTGGTGCTGCCTGCGCCTCACCAGTTTCCACCGCACCCACCTGGGTCAGAATGAGAATGGCTGCAAACAGACCGGCGGCAGCACTTCCCACGAGTTTGATCCGAAAGGGCCGAGGCGTCTTGCCATCACTGTCCGGCGCGGGCGCTGCAAACGCCGGGTTTCGCAGGACATCGCCCTGCATCTGAATGCGGGTACCGCCCAGGATCAGCGTATCCCCCCATGCCCACTGAAACGAAGACCCAGGATCCACAGGTTCAACGCTCTCTACCTGGCTGCGCTGCAGATTTCCGCTGGAGTCGGCTGACATCTCGACCGCGACACCCTCTGGCGACACAACGACCGAAAAATGCTGCGGATCAATCCCGCCATCCAGCAGAACAATGTCAGAATCGATGCTGGATCCGACGGTGTGGACGCCTTCCACCAGGCTGACAAAGCGGTCTTCCAGCCCGTCCGATATAATTTTGACAATCAGCATTCGCCAGCATCGCTTTCGCCAGAGATCGGTCCGTTCTCAGGCATTGTTCCCGGATCTGGATTCGCCAGCAGTTCAAGAAGCGCGACGGATTGATCGATGACCGTCACTGCCCGAATGAACTTTTCCAGCTCCAGTCCTGCTGACGATGCCTGAGACATGCTGCGTAGAAACATTTTCCGGCGCAGCATCAGGTAAGACTGAACTGCAGCACTCCCGCCCAGCATCCCCTGATACAGGATGCTCTCAAAGCTTACACCAGCCTCACTGAATGATTTGAACGACCCACCGGCAACAGGCATCGCAACATCCCCGAATTTGCCCCCGAGAATACTCCTTTGTTTTACCTATGACGTAATCTGTTTTTCTTATTTCCCGGACAGTCAGCACAACCCGGCCGAAAAGCGGACCAACAACACAGAGGGTAAGGTCAGCAACTCTTACCTTATAACGAGGGATTATGGATCATTAAAATTTGAAATTTGCACTTCCTTCGCCCTATGCCTAATGCTGACCCTCATTGTTACGTAGGGTAAGCAGCGTCGAAACTCGGAGCGGATTTCTCCGACAAATCCAATCTTGGCGGGCGCGCGCAATTATACACCCAAAGATTGTTACGCAACTTGTAATTTTGGCCCACAGTTATCCATGACATAAAGTCACCGCCTGGAATCGATGGAGGCGGGCCTTGCGTATTTCTCAGAACCTTACCAGCCAGCGCCCTAAAGTGAGAATTGGACCAACCTAATAAAATGAGAAACAGAGAAAAATCGCATTCATTCACCGCCTGAATTCCTGAATGACCTCCGCTCACGCCACCAGGCTCTTCAATACACAGACCACCAATCAAAATTTGCCATAGGATTCTGTTTTATAACTATTTTTTACCAACTGGGCAAAATTACCATCCTTGCTTAACTTGTTACTGATGCTATTTTTTTGCTGACTTCACAGTCACAAGCTCGATCTACGACAGCATCATCGCATTCAAATTTTTTCACAAAAAAGTTATTCCCTCATCCTTTTGGCACTTTAATCCCTGCCTGCAAGGGATATTCGTTCGAAACTTACGAACACACAATCCACCAGAAAATCTCTTTAACTTTTCTTACGCTTGTGTATTTCTGTTCGGCGGGGAAAATTAACATCCAGAGAGTTACTGTCAGGTAACGCTGGGTGCTAACGGGATCACTTGGTCCGCGCGAATTTATCCTTCATGGGATGGGGATAATAATAAATGGAAATAAGTCTACGGAAAATGAAGGTCTTCATGGCCATCGTTGAGGCAGGAAGCTTCACAAAAGGCGCAATCGCCGAAAAAATTTCACAACCGGCTGCTGCAGCTATTGTCGACGAAATTGAAGACGTTTCTAGACATCAGCTTTTCCTGCGGTCCGGCAAGGTCCGAACCACCAAGCCGACACCGGTAGGGGAGGAGGTTCTTAAGGTCTTTTCCCGGGTTGTCAGTTCTTATGAACTGGAGATCGGAAAGATCACCAACCTCCACCGCTCGGTGCGGAAGTCCGCCCTGGTTCAGGATGCCTATTCGTCCAACATAGACATGGGCAACCTGACCGAAATCATGAGCCGCTATCAGGAAACAAACATCGAGATCAGCAGCCACCGTCGTCAGGAAGTCATCGACGCCGTTGCCAAGCGCGAAGCCATCATCGGTTTCATCGATGACACCCCGGACAGTTCAAATGTGGACTTCAAACAGATTGGCCAGATTTCGATCTGCCTGGCTGTGCCGGTCGAAAGCGACTTCTTAGGCAGCAGCCGCGAGCTGCTATGGAGCAACGTTCCCGAAGGAACCGCCGTTTTCTCTGGCATCAGTCCGAAACTGCTGTCTCAAGTGCAGGCCAACTTGTCAGCTGCCGGGCTTGATGCCAGCGACCTGATCACCATCAATAACAAAGAATTCACCAGCAGCTTTCTGAGCGAGCTGAAACGGCCGGTGATTGTTCCATCCACCATGACCGAGGAAATCGAAGCCAGCGGCATCGCCCGCGTGCTGAACTTTTCCCATTCTCCGGTTTCTGCGCCCTTGGGCATCATAACGCCAAAGGGCTACATGAATGCCATGAGGGTGTCCAACCGGGATATACAAGGCCTGCTGAAGACCGAACAGACTGCCGCACAGGCGGCAGCTCTGCCTTGGTATTGCTACAGGTAAGCTTACATGCCTCAGGATGCCCTGCACGACGATCACCGGAATGGCAGACAAGAGCGCCTTCCGAAGCATATGCAGTTGATTGCTAACGTCTTCCAGTTCTCACATGAGGAGATATCTGATGTTATCAGACGCCTGAACACCGGCGAGAGCCTGGGGGTCGCATTGGCAGAAGCGCGGCAATTCATCGCTGAATCGGAACTGCCCGAGGACGACAAGGACATGCTGATCCAGCTGCTGCTCGAAGAGGAGCAGGTTCTGCTGTTTTCACGCACCGCCCGCAATTCAGTTGTTGAAATCTGAGCCGCGCCTTGGGAGCGCCCGCCTACACTCATAAGTAGAAGCGATGCGGCTATCACCTGCGCACAGGTTAGCCTCGTCTTGAAACAGAAGGGGCACACCGATGCCAGACGGCAACGTAGAATTCTATGATAAATGCGCGGATTTCTATGACGTTCTGCATGGTGAACGCCACGAGGAATTCGATTTCTACCGGCACTATGTACCGGCTTCGTCACATGTGCTCGAAATTGCGTGCGGTTCAGGAACACTGACAGATGTCCTGTTGGAAACTGCCGCTTCTGTGACAGGAATTGATGCCTCTGTTGCGATGCTGGACCGGGCGCGGCAGCGGGTGCCCGGGGCACGTTTCATCAAAGCAGATATGCGGTCCTTCGACCTTGGCATGCAGTTTGATACTGTCCTCTGCCCATTCAATTCCCTAATGCATCTTTCTCCGCACGACAGCCTGACTGCGCTCTCTGCCTTTGCCGCACATTGCACGGATGCTGGCCAGGTGATTATCGACGTCTCCAACGTCGACGACCGGTTTCTCAGCCCATCCACACCCGAACAGATCATCAGTCGTTTTTCTGACGTTCCGTCGGGGCGCAACTTGTGTGGCTGGGAACGATCTGAATACGACCGGCCAAACAGGTTGCTTTCGGTGCATTGGCGCGTTGAAGATGCCGAGACCGGCGAAACTGTCGCTGCGTCGAGCTATACACAGCGCATACTCAGTTCCGGAGAACTCGACCGTCTTCTGGAAAGTGCCGGACTTAGACCTGTCGACAAATTCGGTACTTACGGCCGGACGCCTTTTGGCCCCGGCTGCCCCAGGCAGCTGTTTGTGGCGCAGCCGCTGCGGTAGGGTCCGGGATGCCGCATTCAGTTGCCAGCGGTGCACTCCAGTTGCACCGCTGCTGCACGGGAGGAAACCGAAGCATCCGGCGGCAAACCAAGCTGTCCCTGTATTCCGCACCGGATGACCCTGTCGTCCGTGCTGATCATCAAAGGATTGCTGGTAAAGGCACTGAGCCCGCTGCCAAGGACCGTGTAAAGACCGTCCGGATTCGGATCGGAGTAGTATCCTTCGATCAGTACGACCTCTGCGCCCGCACTGAACAGCCCGGTTTCCACCTGACTGGCAGCAATTCCACCCGGAACCGCCGCGCCGACCACCCGCAGCACAACACCCGGCTGCAATTGCTCTGGCTTCCATCCGTACAGGCGCGTGCCGCCGACCAGATGCCCGCCTTGCCTGTCCGGACCTAGGTAACTGCCGCTGAGCCGGGCCTGCCGGTAGTCCTGCGGCAGCACATCCAGCCGCGATGCCAGAACCCGGTTGCCCTGCCACAGCCCGCTGACGGCAAGCCAATCACCCGGCTCCACATCTTTTGCCAGTTCGCCGGCCTCAACCTCGCTGCCGAGTATTGTCAGACGGCCATTGTCAGCCGACTCGACCGGTCCGGCCAGCGGCCAAATCTGACGAATATGGAGCGCACGCCAGCCGGTGCCCTCTGGCTGCACCGTCACTGCAACCGTATGCCCGGGCCGAAGGCTGGCTGCGGTCATGCCGGGCAGGGAGTCATCAACCGGCAACGTGTCGTCAAAACGGATTTGCTGCCCATTCACTTCAATGCTGCCAAGCGCCGTCACGGTTCCGGCAATCCCGGTGCCGATAATGCCGCCTTCACGTTCTTCACTTTCCTGTGCAAAGGCCATGGCCCCTGAAAAAACAGCCGTAAAAATGGCAAGCAACAGCAGCCTGACAAAGCTCATGGCTCTTTGTCCTCTTTTGAGGTCTTTCCCGGGGTTGGCAGGATGTAAGCGCCCAGGACAAACCGTCCGCTATGGCCGCCGTCTGCATCCTGTTCCTGCAACAGCCGGGCTTCACTATTGATTTCTTCAAGCAGGGCTTGCACCTTTTCAGTCGAGGTTTTCCGCAGCGTCTCCACCGCTGCCTGCGACAAATGGGAATAGCGCACAGCTCTGTCTAAATGCCGTTTCCCGCCGGGCTCTGCCAGCAAATTCTGCGTTGCAGCTGCCAGATGCGCGGTCAATGTCGCCTGATAGGCCGCCACCTGTTCTGCGCCGCCAGCAGCTGGAACCAATGTCTGTGACAGCAGTCGCAAGCGGCCATCCTCCAACTGCCCAACTGCACCCTGATCAAGCAGCGCCTGCAACACCGTCCCGGGGGCCATATCTGCACGGGTCTGCCGCACCAAATCGTCAAACCCCGGCTTCCCGTTGCTGCCCCGGCGGGGCAGATCAAGAGGTGAGTCATCGCCGCTCTGATACTCGGGTGCCGTGGCCCAACAGCTGAGCACCATTGCCGCAGCGTTCACGCTGCGCCGGGTGTTTTCGTCACCAGTCTGGCTGCGCAAACGCTTGATATCCTTACGGTGCACCCCAGTTAGCAAACTGGCCCTGCTGTCGCTCAACTTGCCGTCCGAAGTCGCCAAAGCGGCCTCCAGCAGCGCCTTTTTCAATGCTTCGCTGGCAGTGCCAAAACTCGAGCCGCGCGCCACCATTGCCTGTGCAAGCGGCGCCAGCAGCGCAGCCAATGCAGCCTCAAAGGGGTCATCCGGTCCGGTCGTCATCAGTAGGCATCCAAAACAGGTCAGCTCCCCCTAGCATTAACACTCTATTTACACATCCAACGGATTCGTGAACGGTTTTTGATCTCTTGTGAATTCTAATGGGAAATTTTCCCATTATCAAATTGTAGTGAATTCAACTTCAGGAGAATCTCATGCAAGACATAGCCACAAATTTCATTTCCGATATCAACACACTCGCACCGCAGGCCGTTCAGGCTGCCCAGGCAGATCCATTGGCGGTCCTCAGCAAAGCGGACCGCTAACGCTTTCTGGAATTCGGCTTTGGCCCGTCGCAACAGCCGCGCTTTCCCACCATCACTGATGCCATCCTACACCAGATGATATCCCAGCCGGACGCCATTGCCGCACAGGCGGGCAGCCGCAGCATGACCTATGGTGCCCTTGATGCCGCCTCTGAGCGGCTGGCCGCGGTCCTGCAGGCCCACGGCGTGCAGCGCGGTGATGCTGTATGCCTATATCTGCACCGGTCTCTCGAGATGCTTGTGGGAATAGCCGCCATTCTCAAACTTGGCGCCGCCTATGTTCCCCAGCACGTAGGCGTCGCGCCCAAGGAAACCCTGCGCCACATCGCCGATGCCACCGGGGCCAGCGTGATCCTCAGCCTCAGCACATTATCAGAGCAGGTGCCCGTGGCCGCCCACCAAACCCTGATCACAATCGACACAGTTGCCTATGATCCGGCGCTGGATGCACAGCAACCCGGCAAGCATAAGATAGCGGTCCAGCCGCATGACCTGGCAATGATGCTGTTCACGTCTGGCACAACCGGCGTGCCCAATGGCGTTCAGGTTACCCACGCCAACCTTGCCAATATCCTGCTCACCTCCCCCGGAGACTTAGGCATGCGCCCCGGCTTGAAGGTGGGTCAGATCCTGTCGATTGCCTTTGACATGGCTGCCTGGGAAACACTCGGCGCCCTCGCCAATGGCGCCACACTGCTGATACGCGGCAAATCCATCCAGGAGACAGCCGAGCAGGCGGACATATTGATTGCCACGCCCTCTATTCTGAATGCGCTGGATGCCGACCGCTGCCGGCAGGTCAAAACAGCCGCTGTCGCAGGTGAACCCTGTCCGCGGCCATTGGCGGACACCTGGTCCGGGTTCTGCACCTTTTACAATTCCTGCGGGCCGACCGAAACCACCATCATCAACACTGCCGAGCCGCATCACCCGGACAAGCCGGTCCTGTCGATCGGACGGCCCACACCCAATAACACGGTCTACATCCTGGACGATAACCTGAACCCCCTGCCAATCGGGCACAAAGGCGAGATGTGGGCTGGAGGCGACTGTGTCACGGCCGGCTATCTGGCCAACCCGGACCTCACCGCAGACCGCTATCGGCCCGACCCGTTCCGCCCCGGCCGAATGATGTTCCGGACCCGCGATCTGGGCCGCTGGACCGAAGATGGTGCGCTGGAACATTTTGGCAGGGTCGACGATCTGGTCAAAATACGCGGCTTCCGTGTCGAGCTCGACGGGGTCACTGCAGCGCTGGAATGTTCCGAATGCTGCGATCAGGCTGTCACATTGAAGTATGACAGCAGAAATCTCGTCAGCTTCATTTCTCCGGCACAAGCCTGCCCCAAGAAGGCAGCGAACGAAGTGCATAGTCGGCTGCCCTATTATTGCGCACCAACGGTGGTGCTGCCGATGGACGGGCTGCCCCGCACCCCACGGGGCAAGCTGGACAAACGGCAGCTGCTGCAGCTGGCCCAGGATCATATCGCGACGGCAGGCCTGGAGCTGAACTGATGACATTGGAAACCACTGATCCTGGCGCCCGCCCGTACAACTGGCGACGCATCACCCGGCATCCGGCGTTGATGGAATACCGCCGCCTCGCCTTTCTTGTGGCCGCAGTCAACCTGGCAGTTTTTACAGTCGGCCTTTACGGCGGGCACTGGCTGACAGGCGATGGCTTTGCGCTTGGTCCCATCGCCGATATGGCACTGATCAATCTGTCACTGGGGATTCTGATCCGCCAGCAGCGGGTGGTGAATGCGCTGTTCTGGCTGGCAACCCGGATCCCGGTCAGCTGGCCTCTTTGGATCCGCTGGAGCGCAGGCAAGGTTTTCCACTTTGGCGGCCTGCATTCCGGCGGCACCGTGGCGGGCACTGTCTGGTTCGGCTTTCTGCTATATGCCATGGTGGCAAACAGGCTGAACGGCGCCGCACTTCCATCAGATCTGACCCTGGGCCTTAGCGCGGCGATGATCGCATTGATGACCCTGATGGTGATTTCAGCGATCGGTCCCATCCGCGCCCGGTTCCACAATGCGTTTGAAAAGATCCACCGATTTGCGGGATGGACCGTGCTGGCACTGTTCTGGGCGCAGACTCTCTCGCTCACCCGTGATACCGGCGGCGATCTGCTGCAGACGCCGGCTTTCTGGATGCTCTGCCTGATCACCCTGTCCATTGCCTCACCCTGGCTGACGCTGAAGCGGGTGGATGTCGGTATCGTGAAACCGTCCAATCACGCCGTTCTGGTGCGGTTCGACTACGGCGACACGCCGTTCCCCGGCAGTTCCAATGCAATCAGCCGCACGCCTTTCGGCGAGTATCATTCCTTTGCCAACATCCCTGCGCCGGATCAGTCCGGCTACCGGCTGGCAATCAGCAGGGCAGGGGACTGGACAGGGCGGTTCATCGACAACCCGCCAGAAAAGGTCTGGGTCAAAGGCATCACGACATCCGGCGTGGCGCGTATCGAGGTTCTGTTCAAAAAGGTGGTCTATGTCGGCACTGGCTCTGGCATCGGCCCGATCCTGCCGCATCTGCTGGCGGGCGAGGTGCCGAACCGGCTGATCTGGTCCACCCGCAGCCCCCGCGCCACCTATGGCGACGCGCTGGTGGATGAGATCGAGGCCCACACTGAAAACCCGCTGATCTGGGACACCGATGCCCGCGGCAAACCGAACCTATCGGCACTGGCATTGCAGGCGGTACGCGACAGTGGCGCCGAAGCCGTTATCGTGATCTCGAACCAGAAGCTCACCCGCCGCGTCGTGCACGATATGGAGACGCTCGGCATTCCCGCATATGGAGCGATCTGGGACAGCTGAAGCTGTGCCCGGCGGCATCAGCCGCCGGGTACATCCTGGAAACAGGTATAAACAGATAAAATAACAGAATAAGTGAGCCCCTTGTTATCGCTTGCGCCCAGTCTTGAATAATTTGGGGGAAGAGATGGTCAATCCAGTATCTGGAAGTGGATCAGCGGCATTGCATGGCGGTAATGAACCGCTGCAGAATGATGGACATGGAGGTGCCGTTCCGAAAGCCCGCCAAAGGGTGCAGGCAGGTGCGGGCGGCGACAGCTCGCATTCCAGACCGACCCCGGCCCCGCGAAGGGTTCCCAGCGGGAATACCGATGCAGGCCCTGCTCCTTCGCCAAGAAGTGTGTTCGGTGACAGTACCGTTGGCAGACCGACCCCAGCCCCGCGCAGGGTTCCCAGCGGTAACGCTGTTGCAAGCCCTGTTCCTTCGCCTCGGGGAATTCAAAACCTCGCAGCCGGTCGCCTCGCAATGGCATCCTCAGTGGGTGCTGCTGCTGCGTCAAATTGGGTGGAACCCAATACGTCACCAACTCCGATGACAAGTTTTCTCTCGGAAAGAATACGCCAGGGAGAAAAGATTGGGGTCATCATGCTAGACATTGGTCAAAGGGGGGATGACCTGCCCCCCGCTGGTCCCTCGCTTATGACGAGAGTCTGCGGGTTTGATTTTGGTAGTCGTCGGTCTTGGGCTTGGCAAGCGTGGCGGGCGCGGAGCCCTCAAATAGCTCAAGCGCCTGCCGCGCTTGCCGGGGTGTTTTGTTGCCCAGCGAAGAGTGCGGCCTGACGTTGTTGTAATCGTAGCGCCACAGCGCCAGCTTGCGGCGGGCATCGTCCAGGGTATCGAACAGCTCTTCATTGAGGAGTTCGTCCCGCAGGCTGCCGTTGAATGACTCGATGAAGGCATTCTGCTGCGGTTTTCCGGGGTCGATGTAATGCCAGTCCACGCCGTTCCTGTCGGCCCATCTCAGGATTGCCCGGCTGGTGAATTCCGTGCCGTTGTCACTGACAATGCAAGCAGGTTTTCCATAAATCCGGACGAGCGCGTCCAGCTCCCGGGCAACGCGCTCGCCTGAAATGCTGGTGTCCGCGGCCAAGCACAGGTTTTCCCGGCAGCAGTCATCATTCACGGCCAGGATGCGGAATTTCCGCGACGCGCCGAAGCTGTCCGCCAGGAAGTCCAGGGACCAGCGCTGGTTGGGCTGCGTGGCTTCGGGCATCGGCGTTCGCGAGCCCCGGGCGCGCTTGCGGCCGCGCCGCCGCTTCACCGCGAGGCCTTCTTCCTGGTAGAGGCGGTAGAGTTTCTTGTGGTTCATGATCATGCCTTTGCGCTCAAGCAGCACGCCGATCCTCCGGTAGCCGAACCGGCGGCGTTTGCCAGCGATCTCCTTCATCTCCTGACGGATCTCGGGATGGTCAGGCGGGCGTTCGCGCCGGACCGTCTTTGGATCGACACCGACAAGCCGGCAGGCCCTGCGCTGCGAGATGTCATGATCCCGCATTGCATTGAGCGCTGCCTCTCGCCGCTCTTTCGGTGTCGTCAGCTTTTTCCCAGCAAGTCTTTCAGAACCACATTGTCGAGCATCGTGTCTGCCAGCAGCCGCTTCAGCTTGGCATTCTCATCCTCAAGCGCTTTCAGCCGCGCGGCCTCCGACACCTCCATGCCGCCATATTTGGACTTCAGCTTGTAAAAGGTCGCGGGGCTCAGGCCGTGCCGACGGCACACCTCCGCTGTCGGCATTCCGGCTTCCTGCTCTTTGATCATCCCGATGATTTGCGCCTCGGTGAAACGGCTCTTACGCATTCGTCTGCTCCTAAATAGGTTGGGCAGACTCTACTTCATGGTGGGGGATTTTGCGGGGGGCAGGTCACCCGGCGTGACCTCTGTCCTCATGGGCAGACCATGCGCGTTGACGAGGAGGTGGATCTTGGTCGTGAAGCCACCTCTTGAACGCCCGAAACCCTGTCGCGGAGGCCCCCTTTAGCACCCGCTGCCTGATGATGGGCCCGGATCACGGTGCTATCGATCATTTGCAGGGCGTCTGGCACGGCCCCGCTTTGGTTCAGGGCGTCCATGATCTCCTCCCAGAGCCCCGCCAGCGTCCAGCGTCGGAACTGGCGGTAGACGCTCGACCACTTGCCAAACTCTTCCGGCAGATCGCGCCACGGCGCGCCTGTCCGGGCAATCCAGAATATCCCATCAAGAACGAGCCGGTGGTTGGCGGGTTTACGTCCGTTCGGGGCGCGGGCAGAAAGGATGAAACGCTCAAAGAACACCCATTCTTCGTCCGACATAAGGTCTCGTGCCAAGCTGGTCTCCATCGCAGATACCAGCTTGAATCACGTTCAG
>MDLF01000047.1:0-979 GCA_001730095.1 Rhodobacteraceae bacterium (ex Bugula neritina AB1) | reverse complement strand
TGCGAAAACACGCAGCGGCCTTTTCTTTTCGGATTTCCGCCCGGCCGCAAGGACTGCTGAAACTTGTGCCACAGTTTGGTGCAGGCACAATTTGTAAGGTTCTGATCTAGCGGACGGGAGTGAGAACGGAACTTTGATCTGCGTTGTATCGCGTGGAAACAAAACAACAAAAATTCTTCTCGGAAGGTGATCAGATTGTTATCGTCTCCGGGTGCCCGGTGCTGAGATTTTCGCTCAGGATCCGGCTCGATTTGAAACTGACTGAACGAGGAGAAAAACCAATGAAGAAATGACCCCTCCAAAATGAAAGCGCCCGAACCTCGGCAAAGGAACGAGCGCGAACAGTTCGATATCAAATCCGGCACCGGATTTCAAGGACGGCGACTGCCTCACCAATACGGCTGCATTCGGCCTGGGCGTTTTTCGCCCGGGACCGATGGAGCACGCGCTGAACCGGTCAGCTCCCTCGTTTCGCATTCGGTTTTCACCGGGGCGGAGCGCCGGAGGAGCTGTGCCTGGTGAAGGCCGAGAGCGATCACCGCTGCCCAGCTCCGGGCCGCGGGCCACTCAACTGTGAGACACATCAATGTCTTATCCTTTTCAGCAGGGAGGCATCCGGCTTCCTGAACCCAGCCTTGCCAACCGCGATGTCGCGGCGGCCTCCAAGGGGCACTTCACCGGCCACGCCGTCCTGGGCGATGGCCCTGGACGCATTGTCCAACTCGAAAGCCATCACGAGCTGCAGTTCTGCCTTTGCCTGGCCGCCCGGCCGGAAACCGGCGAGATCTACGAGCAGGTTGGCTTCGAATGGTACGATGCGGACGGCGAACTCCACCCCCACTACTTCGACTTCGTGGTGGTCAGACCGATGGAGCGGTTATCGCCTATTCCGTTCGGCCTACATACGGCGTGAGCGACGCGTTCTTCGAGGAGATGTGCCGGATCTCGGATCAGGCGCGGAAAGCAGGCTTCGTTGCCG